>NZ_JBHJWQ010000001.1:0-560608 GCF_042266885.1 Streptomyces sp. NPDC056061
GCCCCGGCCGGCCGTCCCGCGGCCGCCCCGAAGCCGGTCCGGCCCCCGGCGACGGCGGCCCGGGGCGCGGCCACCACTGCCGCCGCCCCGCCCGCGCGCCCCGCCCCGTCGTCGGCCGTCCCCGCTCCGCCGCGTGCGTCCCTCACGGACGTGGTGCCGCGCCGGACCCTGGCGATCATCGCGGCCGTGGTCGTCCTCGCCGTCGTCGCCACGGTCCTCGCCCTCACCCTCGGCGGGGACGACGACAAGGGTGCGAAGGGCAGCGGGAAGGGCGATACGTCCGCCTCGGCCGGGGCCTCGACGACCGGGAGCTCCCCGGAGCCCGACAGCGGCACCGGGGGCAGGGCCGAGGACGGGGCCGGCGGCCAGGAAAAGGGCCAGGACACGGAGCAGGGAAAGGACGACGCCCCGAAGGGCGACAAGTCGGGTGAGGCGCTGCCCGACGGCTACACGTCCGTCGCGAACAAGCAGTACCACTTCACGATGGCGATGCCCGGGGCCTTCACGTTCGACCGCGAGGCCGGAAAGAAGTCCGGCGCCATCTACAACGCCGACGGCGGCTTCCCGCGCGTCCAGGTCGACTACACCGATTCGCCCGGCGGCGACGCCGCCGCCGCGTGGAACGCCGCGAAGGCCGGCGTCGCGGCCACCAGCAACGGCTACCACCACCTGGGCGTGAAGAACGTCCAGTACAACGGCTACCCGACGGTCGCCGACTGGCAGTTCGAGCGCACCCAGCAGGGACAGCGGGTCCGCGTCCTGAACCGGGGCTTCAAGGTCGACGCCAAGCACGGCTACGCGATCATGATCAGCTGCCCGGCGAAGGACTGGGACGGCGAGGAGTGCCGGACCCTGCGCAAGACCGCGTTCGACACCTTCGCCCCCACCGACTGACGCGAGGGGCGCAGGAGCGCGGGATGGGCAGACCCCCGCACACCGCTGCCACTTGCCACGTATCGTGAGAGCCTGAAGACCGCACGGGACCGGAACGGTCGGTCAATTGTACGGCGAGCGACCGCGATTGATGTATGCGAGCGGTCCTCGTGACCGGGGGGACAGCGCGCTCTGGGGAGGCGTCGTGGACGACTACGCGGGTCGGGTGCTCGCCGACCGCTACCGCCTGCCGTTGCCTCCGTCCGACGCGTACGAACTCGTCGAGAGCCGGGCGTTCGACACCTACAGCGGCCAGGAGGTACTGGTCCGTCAGGTTCCGCTGCCCGAGGTGGTGGACGCCGAGGTGCTCGACGCCGACGGCCCGGTGCCCTCGGTCCGGCAGGTCACGGGGCGAGCGGTCCGCCGCCCCGCGGACCCGGCGGTGCGACGTGCCGTCGAGGCGGCGCAGGCGGCGGCCCAGGTGCCCGACCACCCCCGGCTCGACCAGGTCTTCGACGTGTTCGCCGAGGCCGGATCGCTCTGGATCGTCAGCGAGTTCATCGCCGCCCGGCCGCTCGCGGACCTGCTCGCGGAGGGCCCGCTCAACCCCTTCCGGGCCGCCGAGATCGGTTCCGACGTGCTGGCCGCGCTGCGGGTGCTGCACGCCCACGGCTGGACCCACCGGAACATCACCGCCCGCACGGTGCTGGTCTGCGACGACGGGCGTGTGGTGCTGACCGGCCTGGCGGCCGGGGCGGCCGAGGAGGCGCTCTGCGGCTACGTGCCCACGCCCCGGCCCGACGACGAGGACGAGCTCGGATACGGCGGCCCGCCGGGAAGCGGTGAGGCCGAGGGCGAGTACGAGTACGGGGCCGTCGGCCCGACGGGCGGACCGGACGTGATGGGGCCGTACGCACCGCCCCCGCCGCTCCTCCCGCCGGAGGTGCCGGCCGTGCGCGGCCCGGCGGCCGACGGGAAGGTGGCCATCGAGAAGGCGGCCGTCGAGAAGGCGGCCGTCGACAAGGGGGCGACACGGGGTGAAGCCCACGACGTGTCTGCCGACGGCAGATACGACGGCGACGCCCACGACGGGACCGGCGCGTACGACGCCGATGTGCTCGACGACGGATACGACGATGCCGATGTGTACGACGGGACCGGTGCGTACGGCACCGGTGTGCACGACGGCGGGTACGACGACGCCGATCTGTACGACGACGGATACGGCGCCCACGAGGACGGCGCACAGGAGAACGGGACCCGCGAGGAGGGGATCCGCGAGGAGGCCGCGCACGGCGGCGCCCGGACCGGCGCGGCGAGCGAACTGGAGGCGGTCCCGTCGCCGATGAGCCACGTCCGCCCGGCGCCCGGCCCCGGCGCGGACGACACCGCCCCGTTGCCCGTTCAGCGTTCCGCGGGTCCGGAGAACGGTGGACCGCTCGCGCTCGGCGGCGTTCGTCCGCAGTCGGCCGACCCGTGGGACGGCGACGACGAGGACGTGTCGGACGAGGACCTGTACACCGGGGGCCCGTCCGCCGCCGCCCCGTACCCGAGGGCCGCGTCCGCCGCCGTCCCGCACGACGACGCCGACAACCGCGCCGACGAGCGCGATGACCGTGCCCACGACGACGCCCACGAGCGCGACGGGGACGGGGACGGCCGGACGCCCCCCGGCCCGTCAACCCCCGGTCGGCGGGTGTACCTCACCGGGACCTGGGACGACGGCCCGGAAACCGGGCGCCCCGTCCCCGCCGGTGGCTCCGACGGCTTCGGCGGGGACACCCCGTTCCACGACGCCCTTCCGGCTCTCGGGGCCCACCGGCCGGAGCGGGGCGGCGGGGCGGGCGGCTGGGGCGAACTCGTCGCGAGCGGCCTCCCGGACGCTCCGTACCGCGGCCCCGCCACCCCGCTCGCCGCCGAGCGCGCCCGGCAGGCCCGGATCGCCCTCGTCGGTGCGGTCACCGAGCGCTGGGCGCCCGAACAGGGCGGGCCCGTACACGAGAACTGGCGGCTGGCCCCGCCGATCGGCCCCGCCACCGACCTCTGGGCGCTCGGCGCGCTGCTCTACCGCGCCGTCCAGGGCCACGCCCCCTACCCCGAGGAGAACGCCGCCGAACTGGTCCAGATGGTGTGCGGTGAGCCGCCCGCCTTCGCCGAGGAATGCGGGCCGCTGCGCCCCGTCGTCGAATCGCTGCTGCGCCAGGACCCCACCGACCGGCCGGACGTCGAGGAGCTGAGCGGCTGGCTGCGTTCCCTCGTGCGGTCGGCACCCGAACCCGAGGCCGGGCTGGACGTCGTGCCGCTGCCGGCCGACGACGCCGCCCGGCTCCCCATCGTGCGGCGCCGGGGCGAACTGGTCCGCAGGCGCCGCGGTCTCTTCGGCCGGGGTGCGGTCCACGGCCGTCACCGGAGCACGGGCGAGCAGCCGGACCGGCGCGACCGTCCCGTTCAGGAGCGAGCCCCCCGGCCGGAGAAGGCCCCCCGGCCGCCGAAGCCGTCCAGGGCGCCGCGCGAGCCCAAGGTCCCCAAGGCGCTGCGCACCCCGCCGCCCGGCTCCCCGCAGCACGAGGGCCGTTCGCCCGGACGGCTCGGCCGGCTGCTCCTGGTGCTGATCCTGCTGGCCCTGGCCGCCGCCATCGGATACGCCGTGCTGTTCATGCCCCGGGAGGGCGGCGACCCCGACACCTCGGGCCGCGGGGCACCGGCCTCCGGCGAGCCCCGGTCCGGCACCGGCGACACCTCCGGCGAGCAGCCGTCCGTACCGCCGTCCGGGGCCCAGCAGCCGCAGACCACCCGCTCCGCCGTGGCCGTCGCCGCCGGATACACCCTGCGCAAGGACCCGGAGGGCTTCGAGGTCGCCGTGCTCAAGGACTGGCAGCGCACCCCCGCCAACGCGGACCGCCAGATCCGTTACGGCGCCGACGGCTTCAGCCTGCTGATCGTGCCCGGACGCGACACCGTCAAGACCGCCGGTGCCGACCCGCTCGCGTACCAGGCCGACAAGGAACGGGAGTTGCAGCAGTTCCGCGACTCCAGCTGGTCGGGTTCGAGCGGTCTGCGGCGGATCGACGTCGGCCGACAGGCCATGGCCGAGGGCCAGTTCACCTGGCAGGACGACGCCGGTCGTGAGGTGTACGCCCGGAATCTCGCCCTGATCATCGACGGCCGCTACCACGTCATCCAGGTCATCGGCCCCGAGTCCCGGCGCGATGAGGTTTCGGACATCTACCAACAAGCCGTCGCTTCCTACCGCATGACGCGCTGAACCGTTTCTCTGCTCGGCGTTCCGGTGGCGGAGCGACAAGCATCACAGTGCGGTATCCACGGGGATGCGAGGTTCCGCGGCCGAGCGCCCCTCCGTAATCTTTCCTTCGAGGGAACGGGGCGGGGATACGTGGATCGATCACAGGGCACGGACACGGGACTTGTGCTGGCCGGAAGGTACCGGCTCGGTGAGGTTCTCGGGCGCGGCGGCATGGGCAAGGTCTGGCGCGCACACGACGAGGTGCTGCATCGCACCGTCGCGGTCAAGGAGTTGACGGCCGGACAGTACGTCGCCGAGGCCGACCGGGTCGTGCTGCACGCCCGCACGCAGAAGGAGGCCCGCGCGGCAGCCCGGATCACCCACCCGGGCGTGGTCACCGTCCACGACGTGATCGAGTACGACAACCGGCCCTGGATCGTCATGCAGTACGTCGACGGGCCCTCGCTCGCCGACGCGGCCAAGGAGGTCGGCGAGATCGCGCCGCGCGAGGCGGCCAGGATCGGCCTCCACGTGCTGAGCGCGCTGCGCGCGGCGCACGGCGCGGGGGTCCTGCACCGGGACGTGAAGCCCGGCAACGTCCTGCTCGCCGCCGACGGCCAGGTGCTGCTCACCGATTTCGGGATCGCGGCGATCGAGGGCGATTCGACCATCACCAGGACCGGTGAACTCGTCGGCTCCATCGACTACTTGGCACCCGAGCGGGTACGCGGCGGCGACCCCGGGCCGGCTTCCGACCTGTGGTCCCTCGGCGCCACGCTCTACACCGCCGTCGAGGGCCGTTCGCCATTCCGCCGCACATCCCCGATCTCCACCATGCAGGCCGTCGTCACCGAGGAGCCGCCGCCGCCCGAGCGCGCGGGCCCGCTCGCCCCCGTGATCACCGCGCTGCTCCGCAAGGAGCCCGAGGACCGGCCCACGGCCGCCGAGGCGGAACGGATGCTGCTGGACGCCATGGAGGGCCGTGCGCCCCAGGCGGCCCAGGCGTTCGTGCCGACGCAGCGCGTCTCCGACGAGATGCTGCGCACTCTCGGCCCGGACGACGCCCCCGGCGCCGTCGCCTCCCCGCCGCCCGAAGACCCCACCGAAGTCGCGGTCGCGGCCGCAGCGGGGAACGCGGCCGGTGCGGCCGCCGGACCGGTGCCGCCCCAGGTCACCCGGCGCCGCCGGGGCCGCTGGCGCACGGCGGTGCTGGTCGTCGTCGCCGCGGCGGTGATCGGAGGGGGCGTCGTGGCCGCGGCGATGCTGTACCGGGAGCGTGGCGATGACACCGCCGGCCGGGGCGGTACCGGAACCCATGTGTCCGAGACGCCCGTCGAGACGCCGGCCGCGCGTCCGGTGAAGCCCGATACGCCGTCGTCGCAGGAGACGAAGGGGGCGAAGGAGATCCCCGACGGCTGGCACCGGGTGGACGACCCCGAGGGCTTCAGCCTGACCGTGCCGGACGGCTGGGAGCGCCGGGCGGACGGAAACCAGGTCGACTACACCCCGGACAACGGCGTGCACTACATCCGGATCGGCATCGATCCGACGCCCGACTTCGAGAACTCGTACATGCACATGCTCAACCTGGAGCAGCAGCTCGCCGGGCGGCTTCCCGAGTACGCGCGCAACACCCTGCACTCCAACACCTACCGGGACCGGCCGGGTTCGCTCTGGGAGTTCACCTGGACCGAGACCAAGGACCACCCGGGCCCGCGCCGCGCGATCGACCAGATGTACTTCGGGGAGACCGGCGGCCCCGAGTACGCGTTGTACATGAGCGGGCCGGCGGAGGACTGGGAGACCACCCGGACGCAGTTCGACACGATCCTGCGCGGCTGGCGGGCCCCCGGGGACTCCGACTGAGCGGAACCGGGCAAGTACCCGGAACGAAGGCGTCCGGCCCCTGCCCGGTCGGGGACGGATGCTTCCGACCGGGCGGTTCCGCTTCGGTCCGGTGACCGCAGGGGCCCTGATCAGGGGCTTTGTTGCCAGTGATCACTGGCTAGTTCGTGGGTGGTGTGAAAACCTGTTACCCGCGGGTACCCAAAGTGGGCGGCTGGACGTACTCTCGCCCTCATGACGGACTCGCAGGCCCCCGCGCCCACCTCCGCAGCCCCGGTCGGCACCAACCCCGTGGCCACCGCCCCGGCGGGCGTGCGCACCGCCGCCGACGTGGTGACTCCCGAAGTGGTCGCCCAGCTGACACGGGGCGTGATCGGCTCCGGCCGCACCGCCAACCACACCCCCTTCACCGGGGAGAAGCTGGCCGATCTGCCCGAGTCCACGCCCGAGGACGTGGCGACCGCCTTCGAACGTGCCCGAGCCGCCCAGCCCGCCTGGGCCGCGACCCCCGTCCGCGCCAGGGCGGCCGTTCTGCTCCGCTTCCACGACCTGGTGCTCAGCCGTCAGGCAGAGGTCCTCGACCTCATCCAGCTGGAGACCGGCAAGGCCCGGCTGCACGCCCACGAGGAGGTGCAGGCCGTCGCCGTCGCCGCCCGCCACTACGGGCGCCGGGCCGGCGCGTATCTGCGGCCGAAGCGGCACACCGGGGTGGTGCCGACCCTCACCAAGGTCACCGAACTGCGCCAGCCGCGGGGCGTCATCGGCCAGATCGCCCCGTGGAACTACCCGTTCGAGCTGTCCGTCGGCGACGCGCTGCCCGCCTTCGTCTCCGGCAACGCCGTCGTGATGAAGCCCGACACGGAGACCGCGCTGACCGCGCTGTGGGCCCGGGACCTGCTGATCGAGGCCGGACTGCCCGCCGAGGTCTTCCAGGTGGTGCTCGGCGACGGGCCGGTCGTCGGCCCCGAGGTCGTCAAGCACGCCGACTACGTCTCGTTCACCGGCTCCACCCGCACCGGCCGCGAGGTCGCGCAGGGCGCGGCGGCCCGGCTGGTCGGGGTCTCGCTGGAACTCGGCGGGAAGAACGCCATGCTGGTGCTGGAGGACGCCGACGTGGAGAAGGCCGCCGCGGGCGCCGTCCGCGCCTGCTTCTCCTCGGCCGGGCAGCTCTGCATCTCCATCGAGCGGCTGTACGTGCACGAGTCGGTCGCCGACGACTTCGTCGCCCGCTTCGCCGCCCGCACCAGGGCCATGCGGCTCGGCAGCTCCCTGGCCTACGGAGCCGACATGGGCTCCCTGGTCGGCGAACGCCAGCTGGAGACCGTCACCCGGCACGTCGCGGAGGCCGTCGAGAAGGGCGCCGAGGTCGTCGCGGGCGGTGTCGCCCGGCCCGACATCGGCCCGCTGTTCTACGAGCCGACCATCCTCGACGGCGTCGAGGCGCCGATGGCCGTCTGCACCGAGGAGACCTTCGGCCCGGTCGTCTCCGTCTACCGCTTCCGTGACGAGGACGAGGTCGTCGCACTGGCCAACGCGACCCCGTACGGCCTGAATTCGAGCGTCTGGACCAAGGACTCCGGTCGGGGCCACCGGGTCGCCGCCCGGCTGCGGACCGGCACGGTCAACATCAACGAGGGCTACGCGCCCGCGTACGGCAGCGTGCAGTCCCCGATGGGCGGCATGAAGGACTCCGGCCTCGGCCGACGGCACGGCTCCGAGGGCATCCTCAAGTACACCGAGGCGCAGACCGTCGCCCAGCAGCGGCTGATCCCGCTCGCCCCGTCCTTCGGCATGGACGACGCGAAGTACGCCGCGTTCATGACCCGCAGCCTGAAGGCGATGAAGGCGTTCCGTCTGCGCTGACGGAACGCACCCACCAGCTTTCTGGTACCGCACCGAGGAGAGCCATGCCCCAGGACAGTCCTGACCGGAAGCGGTCCGCCGCCCCGGAGACCGCCGCCGACGACGCCGCGTACGACTACGACGTCCTGGTCGTGGGCTCGGGCTTCGGTGGCGCGGTGTCGGCGCTCCGGCTGACCGAGAAGGGATACCGCGTCGGCGTCCTGGAGGCCGGCCGGCGCTTCACCGCAGGCACCCTCCCCAAGAACTCCTGGGACCTGCGGAACTACCTGTGGGCCCCCGCCCTCGGGCTGTACGGCATCCAGCGCGTGCACCTGCTCGGCAACGTGATGGTGCTGGCCGGCGCGGGCGTCGGCGGCGGCTCGCTGAACTACGCCAACACCCTGTACGTGCCCCCGGCGCAGTTCTTCGAGGACCGGCAGTGGGCGTCCATCACCGACTGGCAGGACGAGCTGAAGCCGTACTACGACCAGGCCAAGCGGATGCTCGGGGTCCGGCTCAACCCGACGACGACCCCCTCCGACGTCCACCTCAAGGCTGCCGCGCAGGCCATGGGCGTCGGCGACACCTTCCACCTCGCCCCGGTCGGTGTCTTCTTCGGCGACGGCGAGGACGCCGACGGCTCGGCGCGCGCCGAGCCGGGCGGCACGGTCGCCGACCCGTACTTCGGCGGCGCCGGCCCCGCCCGCCGGGCCTGCACCGAGTGCGGCGAATGCATGACCGGCTGCCGCCACGGGGCGAAGAACACCCTCAACGAGAACTACCTCCACCTCGCCGAGCGGGCCGGGGCCGTCATCCACCCGATGACCTCGGTCGTCGCGATCACGGACCATCCGGAGGGCGGCTACCGCGTCGTCACCGTCCCCACCGACCGCCGCAGAAAGGCGAGGCCCACCCGGCTGCGCGCCCGCGAGGTGGTCGTCGCGGCGGGCACGTACGGGACCCAGAGCCTGCTGCACACCATGAGGGACCGCGGGCTGCTGCCCCGCCTCTCGGACCGGCTCGGCGCGCTGACCCGCACCAACTCCGAGGCGCTGGTGGGCTCGCAGACCACCGACCGGCGCTACCGCGAGAAACACGGCACCGCACGGGCCGACTTCACCCGGGGCGTCGCGATCACCTCCTCGGTCCACCCCGACGAGAACACCCACATCGAACCGGTCCGCTACGGCAAGGGCTCCAACGCGATGGGCGCGCTCTCCATACTCCAGGTGCCCTACGGCGGCCGCCGGGTGCTGGGCTGGCTCGGCAACGTGGCCAGACACCCCACCCTCGCGCTGCGTTCGCTCTCCAACCGGCGCTGGTCGGAGCGGACCATCATCGGGCTCGTCATGCAGTCGCTGGACAACTCCCTGACCACGTACCGCAAGCCGGGCGGCATCGGCAAGGGCCTGCTCACCGCCCGGCAGGGCCACGGGGCGCCGAACCCGACGCAGATCGAGGAGGCGACGCGCAGCGCCACGCTGCTGGCCGAGGAGATCAACGGCTTCGCCGGCTCGAACGTCGGCGAGCTGATGGGCACCCCGCTCACCGCGCACTTCCTCGGCGGCTGCCCGATCGGGGCGAGCGCCGAGGACGGGGTCATCGACCCGTACCACCGCCTCTACGGGCACCCCGGCATCTCGGTGGTCGACGGCTCCGCGGTCTCCGCGAACCTCGGCGTCAATCCCTCGCTCACCATCACCGCACAGGCGGAACGCGCGATGTCCTTCTGGCCCAACAAGGGCGAGGAGGACCGGCGACCGGCGCAGGGCGAGCCGTACCGGCGGCCGGCTGCCGTCGCGCCACGGTCCCCCGCGGTGCCCGAGGACGCCTTCGGCGCGCTGAAGCTGCCGTTCCTCGGCATACCGGCGGTCCCGCCGAAGAGGACACCGTGACCGCGACGACGGACGCGTCGTCGTGACGGCAGCGACCGGGGGCGGTCGCCGTGACGGCGGTTCCCGCCGTGCCGGACGTGACCGCCGGCCTGCGGCGACGCCGTTGCGAAGTGTGTCCCGGGCGCCGTCCGGGACCCGGTCGCCGTGACGGCAGAAGGGGCTGCACCCCCCTCCGAGCGCAGCCCCTCCGCGTCCGCGGCCGCCGGGGCGTCCGGTGTTCCCGCGCCGACCGTCCGGCAGCGGTGCACACGGACGGCACGCCCTCACCGGGCGTGATCCGGCCGATCCGCATGGTTGACCTCCGATGCGCCGCAATGGTTGTCCGACGCATCACAAAACCCTTGTGTGACGCCACTCACTCCGCCGCCGGACACGACGGTGGCGCGGTGGCGCGGTGGCGACAGGCGTCACGGAAGCGGTGCGGGCGCGGGCCCGGTGCCCGGTGGCGGAGGTCCTTCGGCTCCTCCCACGACGGGGGAGGCCGGCCGCGCCCCGGAGTCGGGGCGGTGACGTGGCGCGCGGCGTTCCCGGGCCGGTGGCGTACGGGCCGCGCCGCGCGCTCGTCCCGCCGAACCGGACACGGCCGGCTCCGGGCGTCCCCGAAGCCGGCCGTATGGGGTGACCGGACTGCTGTCCCCTGCCGTCCGGTCACGCACGCCGGGGCGTGGTCCCACGGCGTACCTGCGTACGCCTCACGCTCCGGCGGAGCCACGCGTGGTTTCCTTCCAAAGCCGCCCCTGGCTGGCACGGACACCGGGACCAACGAAGCCGTCGCGGACCCGGTCACGCGCCGTACGGGTGAGAGCGGGCCCGAACTGGGATACGCCCGCGCCCCCCGGCCGCCGGGGACGTCAGGCCCGTCCGCGGCACAGCTCCAGCAGCGTCATGGCGAGGGCCGTGCCGGGCTTGCCGAGCGCGTCCCGGTACTGGCCGAGGATCTCCATCTCGCGGGAGAGGTTGATCCGGCGGCCGCCGGACGTGATCCGGGCCTCCTGGATGACCGCCGAGACGGCCATCCGTTCCTGCACGAGCCCGATGATCCGGTCGTCGAGCGCGTCGATGCGGGACCGCGCGTCGGTGATCAGCGCGGCTGCCTTCTCGGTACGGGCGCCGGTCTCCCCGGCCGCGGAGGCTTCGGCGGGGGCGGTCGCGTCGGTCACGGCTGTGGGTGCGGTGCTGGTCATCGTGCGGACTCCTCGTGGGTGAGGGCCCCGGGAGGCGATCGGTCCCGGAACGCCGAAACGCCCCGGGCCTTTCGGCCCGGGGCGCCTGGAACGTTGCTTGTCAGTCGATCAAGCAGCACGACCATGGCAGCCGGCGGGCCGGATGCCATAGGTAAAGACGAAGGTCGTGTGCTGACGCATGAGTCCAGTATGCCCGGAAGCCCGGAACGGCCCCACCCGGCGCCCGGATGCTGAGACACCGGTATCACCGCCCGCCGCCGCCCGCCCCCGGTGCGTGCCGTCCGTACGGTCCCGCCCGTACGGACGGCACGACCGCCGACTCCGCGACCCCGGTAGAATCGACAAAACCGACCCCCTTTTCATCGCCGGAAGGCCGCCCCGTGCCAGCAGCACCCCCCGCCGCCCCCGACAGCACCACCGACGTGGTCCTCGTTGTCGACTTCGGCGCGCAGTACGCCCAGCTCATCGCCCGACGCGTCCGTGAGGCCCGGGTCTACAGCGAGATCGTCCCGTCCACCATGCCGGTGGCCGAGATGCTGGCCAAGAACCCGCGGGCGATCATCCTCTCCGGCGGCCCCTCGTCGGTGTACGCGGAGGGCGCGCCCTCCCTCGACCGTGCGATCTTCGAGGCCGGGGTCCCGGTCTTCGGTATGTGTTACGGCTTCCAGCTGATGGCGACGGCGCTCGGCGGCACCGTCGACGACAACGGTGCCCGCGAGTACGGCCGCACCCCGCTCACCGTCTCCAAGAGCGGTTCCACGCTCTTCGAGGGCACCCCCGCCGAGCAGTCGGTCTGGATGTCGCACGGCGACGCCTGCTCCGCCGCTCCCGAGGGCTTCACCGTCACCGCGTCCACGGACGTCGTCCCGGTCGCCGCCTTCGAGAACGACGAGAAGAAGCTCTACGGCGTCCAGTACCACCCCGAGGTCATGCACTCCACGCACGGCCAGCAGGTCCTGGAGCACTTCCTCTACCGCGGCGCCGGCATCGAGCCGAACTGGACCACGAGCAACGTGGTCGAGGAGCAGGTCGCCCTGGTCCGCGAGCAGGTCGGCGCCAAGCGCGCCATCTGCGGCCTGTCCGGCGGAGTGGACTCGGCGGTGGCCGCCGCCCTGGTCCAGAAGGCCATCGGATCGCAGCTGACCTGCGTGTACGTCGACCACGGCCTGATGCGCAAGGGCGAGACCGAGCAGGTCGAGAAGGACTTCGTGGCCGCCACCGGCGTGCAGCTGAAGGTCGTCGACGCCTCCGAGCGCTTCCTGAACGCGCTGGCCGGGGTCTCCGACCCCGAGCAGAAGCGGAAGATCATCGGCCGCGAGTTCATCCGGGTCTTCGAGCAGGCCCAGGCCGAGATCGTCGCCGAGGGCGCCGCCGACGGCGAGGACGTCGCGTTCCTCGTCCAGGGGACCCTCTACCCGGACGTCGTCGAGTCCGGCGGCGGTACCGGCACCGCCAACATCAAGTCCCACCACAACGTCGGCGGTCTCCCCGACGACATCGAGTTCCAGCTCGTCGAGCCGCTGCGCAAGCTGTTCAAGGACGAGGTCCGGATGGTCGGCCAGGAGCTCGGCCTGCCCGACGAGATCGTCCAGCGCCAGCCCTTCCCCGGCCCCGGCCTCGGCATCCGGATCGTCGGCGAGGTCACCAAGGAGCGGCTCGACCTGCTCCGCGAGGCCGACGCCATCGCCCGCGAGGAGCTGACCGCGGCCGGCCTGGACCGCGACATCTGGCAGTGCCCGGTGGTCCTGCTCGCCGACGTCCGCTCGGTCGGCGTCCAGGGCGACGGCCGCACCTACGGCCACCCGATCGTGCTGCGCCCGGTCTCCTCCGAGGACGCCATGACCGCCGACTGGTCGCGCCTGCCGTACGAGACCCTCGCCAGGATCTCGACCCGCATCACCAACGAGGTGGCCGACGTCAACCGCGTCGTGCTCGACGTGACGAGCAAGCCGCCGGGGACCATCGAGTGGGAGTGACCCTCCCAGCAGGGGCAATGCCGATGCCGTCGCTCATTCGTTTGGGTGGCGGCATCGGCGTTCGCGCTGGGTACGCTGGCTGAGGAGACGAGACTCTGCCCCATGGGAGCAATCATGAGCGCCGCAGCCGAGCCCAAGCTTGAGCAGCAGCGGTACCGGTGGCCCGTCCCGCCCGAGGGCGGGTGGACAGCGGACGACCTCGACCGGATTCCGGGCCTCCCGCCCCACACCGAGCTGATCGACGGGAGTCTCGTCTTCACGAGTCCGCAGCGGAAGTTCCACACCCGCACGATGTGGTTGCTGGAGCAGGCCCTGCTCGCACATCTCCCGGACGATCTGGACGTCGACCGGGAAATGAGCATCAGGATCGACAGGAGGAACCGACCCGAGCCCGACATGCTGGTGTACCGGGCAGAGGCGGACACCGGTGCCGACCAGACCTGGTACGCGCCCGAGGACGTCGTCCTGGTGGTCGAGGCGGTGTCACCCGACTCCCAGGACCGGGACCGTGACGTCAAACCGCGCAAGTATGCCGCAGCCGGTGTGGTCCACTTCTGGCGGGTGGAATCGGATGCCGACGGCATGCCGATCGTGTACGTGTATGAGCTCGATCCCGCTCGACAGGCGTACACCCCGACGGGCATCTACCACAACGAGCTGAAGCTGGACGTTCCGTTCCTGATCGAGGCGGACCTCACCGGAATCTACAGCCGCGGTCGGTAGCGGCCGTCCGGGGTCGGTCCTTCACCGGACCGACCCCTTTCCGCCTCTGGCCACTTGCGGCGACCGGCGGTAGCTTCCTCCCCCCTATGTCCCGGGAGCCGGAGGAGCCGTCATGCCCGAGCCCACGCCCGTACCCGCGGACCAGCTCCACTTCGCCATGCCACCCGTGCACGCATCGGTGGGGGAGGAACGCGCGTACCTCAAGGAGCGGCTGGCCGGGGCGCTCAGACTCTTCGGGGAGTTCGGCTACGAGGACGGCGTCTCCGGTCATCTCACCGCACGCGACCCGGAGTTCGCCGACTGCTTCTGGGTCAACCCCTTCGGCGCCCCCTTCGAGGGAATCACGGCGGACGAGCTGATTCTGGTCAACGGGAACGGACAGGTCGTCGAGGGTCGGCAGCACGTCAACCAGGCGGCCTTCGCCGTCCACGCACAGGTGCACCGGGCCCGACCGGACGTCGTCGCCGTCGCGCACACCCACTCGGTGCACGGCAGGGCACTGGCCGCGCTCGGCGAACTCGTCGCACCGATCACCCAGGAATCCTGCGCCTTCTACGAGGACCACGCGCTGTACGACGCGTACACCGGGGTCGTGGTCGACGAGGAGGAAGGGCGTCGGATCGCGACCGCGCTCGGCGGTCGCAAGGCGATCGTGCTGCGCAACCACGGGCTGCTGACCGTGGGCGACTCGGTGGACGCGGCGGCCTGGTGGTTCATCTCGCTGGAGCGTTCCTGCCAGGTCCAACTGGTGGCCCGGGCCGCCGGGAAACCGGTGCCGATCGAGCACCGGGACGCCGTCGCCACCCGTGAGCGGCTCGGCAGCGACCTGGTCGCGTGGATCAGCTATCAGCCGCTGTGGCGCCGGATCAGCCGTACGCCGTGACCGTCCGGGCCGCCCGAGGGCGGCGGCAGCGGCCACGTCGGCCGCGGACGTCCCAAGTGTCGAACACACCTGCCATACATAGTGCCCATACCGTCCTCCGCTGACCATTTCGGTGGCCGGATCGCTCGTGCATTCAGCCGATGCGCGGCATCGGATCGGGCCGATGCGGCCCGGAGCCCCGACGTGCGGCACAATTCGCTGCAATCACAGCTGAGTTGGCAGAACCGGGGCAGGAAAGGGCGGCGTTCTCCGTGGCGTTGGACGAGGCGAGGGCGAGCGGCACGCACAGCGGCGGCTGCACGTGCGGCGGTTGCCCGCACGGGGCGCGCGAAGGCCATCGGCGTGCGGTGGCCGCCTTTCTGACCAAACGGGACGAATTCGCTGCGGGGCAGGGCCTGCCGCCCGGCGTCGCGCGGTCCGTCTCCGCGACCCGCCAATGGGTGTCCGACGAGCTGACCCAGTCGGCCCGGGACGTCGCCGAGCGGGGCCGGGAGGCCGGTGACGCCTGGCTGTACCGGGTGTGGCGGCGGACCCTGATCACGGTGTGGGCGGGCGTGGCCGTGCTGGTCGTCGCCGAGGCCGCCACCGCCATCGGCGCGGGCTGGACCAACGCCCGTACGGCCGGTCTCGTCGCCGGACTCGTCACCGCGGCCCTGCTGACCGGCGCCGCCCACGTCCACCGCGCCCGCGGCGGACTGTTCGCCCCGGTGATTGGGGAGGACAACCGGCTCTCCACCTCCCGGGCGGTCGCCGCCTCCTGGGTGCTGCTCGCCGTGTTCTCCGTGCTCGTGCTGGCGCTCCAACTGGCCGGGGCCTCCGACCACGCCGAGCGCGACGCGCTGATCGAGGGGCTGGATCTGGCCCGGGGCGCCGGGGTGGTGACGGTACTGGCGCTGGTGTGCGCCGTCGCCGTGGTCGTGCGCCGGGTGGTGACCGTACGGACCCTGGCCGGGCGGATCCAGAAGCTGCGCGCCGACCGGCCGCGCGCCGCCGACCTGCTCACCGACGACTCCGGGCGGGGCAGCTTCACGGACGTGCAGTACGTGCTGGTGAGCACCGTCGCCGCGCTGTTCGCCGCGGTCCGGCTGGCCCGCAGGCCCGAGCAGCTGCCCGACCTGCCGTGGGGGCTGGCGTTGCTGGTCACCGTCTCGGCGGCCGCGTACTTCGCCGGGAAGTACGCGGAGGGCGGGCGTCCGGTGGTGCTGTCCGTGGTCCGGGCCCGGGAGGCCGGGGACCTGGACGCGCCGATCCGTACCGGTGACGACATCGAGATCCGCGGCGCCGGATTCGTGCCGCCCGGTGCCGGGGCCCCCGACCGGCTGGCCGGCCTGGTCGTCCGGATCGGCCGGGTCCATGTGCATGTGCCGCTCGTCCCGGTCAGCGGCGGCTTCGCCAACCCGACGGACGGTGTGCTCACCGTGCCGGTACCGGTGGACGTGGAACCGGGCCGGGTGGAAGTCCAGGTCGTGACCGCCGCCGGGGTGGAGACGAACCGGGTGGAGATCGAGGTCACGGACTGACCCTCCGGCCCGCGATCCGCGGACGGCCCCCGGCCGGACGGCCCACCGGGTGAGCGGCGCGCCGCCCGGCTACGTATCGTCTGGTGACGGGTCTACGGAAGGCGGGGCAGTCACCATGCGGGGTTACGGCACGAACGTGCGCGGCGTCACGGGTGTGGGGAACGGTATGAACGTACGCGTCGGCATGGGCGGGCGGGGTCTCGGCGAGCCGCTGGGGATCCGGGAACTGGCGCGGCGGCACGCCCTGCTGCCCCTGCGGATCTTCCTCGGCGCCACCTTCCTCTACGCCGGGCTCGACAAGCTGACGGACAGCTCCTTCCTCCGTGCGAGCGGCGACGGCTCCATCGGCGCGACGATGCACGCGATCCGCGACTCGTCCGCGATCCCCGCGCTCGTCGACCTCGCGCTGAAGGCCCCCGTCGGCTTCGGGTACGCCATCGCCGTGGGCGAACTGCTCGTCGGCGTCGGCACCCTCATCGGGCTGTGGGGGCGGCTCGCCGCGCTCGGCGGGGCGCTGATCTCGTTGAGCCTGTGGCTGACCATGAGCTGGCAGACCACGCCCTACTACCTGGGCAACGACCTCGTCTATCTCATGGCCTGGCTGCCGCTGCTGCTCGGCGGGGCCGCGTCCTTCTCCGCGGACGCCCTCCGCGCGTCGCGGCGGCGACGGATCATGTAGCTCACCCAGGTCACGGTGACGGCGAGCCAGAGGCCACCGAGGAACAGCGGGAAGAAGAAGATCCAGGGGGCGTCCCAGACCCCCGCCGCGTCCGCCGCGTATCCCCCTGCCAGGGCGAGCATGACCACGCCCGCCACCGCGCGGCCCGGACGGATCTCATGACGCAGCACGGGTGACCTCCACCTGTCCGAGACCGACTTCGAGAGTGAGTTCCACCGTGCCGGCGGGCTTGCTGCCCGGGGCCGGAGGCAAGGTGCGATGTTCGTTCTGCGCCGGGGCGATGTCCACATCGGTCGGCGGCTGCCGGGAGGATTCGCCCCCGGGCCGGCTCACCGGCAGCGAGATGTCGCCGAGCCCCGCCCGCGCGTCGACCTTCACGGTCACCGACTTCGGCACCACGACGGTCACCCGGCCCGCCGACACCTTCACCCGTGTCGCGACGGTGTCGCCCGCCGGGACGGTGACCTCGGTGAGGTCCAGCCGCGCGTCCCCGGAGCTCAGCCCGTAGTACGGCCGGACCGCCGCCGCCGAGGCGGGCCGCCAGCTCTCGCGCACCCACTGCGTGGTGATGTCCTTCGGCAGCGCGGACGAGCCCGCCAGCAGCACCGCCGTGATCATCGCCAGCATCACCGTGCCGAACCCGGTCCGGCCGAGGAACGAACTGACCAGCATCCCCAGCCCGAACACCGCGAGCGCACCGGCAAGGCCGAACTGCAGGCTCGTGCCGAGCGGCTGGGATTCCCAGGTCAGGCCCGTGCCCAGACCGCCCGCGATCAGCGCCAGCAGGAACACCAGACCCCCGATGGAGGCCGGTCCGCGGGTGCCGGGTTCCTGTCCGGGCGTGCGGAACGGTGCCTGCGCGGTCGCCCCGAGGGGGCGCGGCGACCGTACGCCGTGCGGCGCGTCGGCCGGACCCCACAGATACCCGTGCGCCACCGGCCCCGTCGTGCCGTCCTTGACGATCGGGCCCCGCCACCACGAGGGACTGCCCGGCGACGGCGGAGCCTTCACCTCGGGCGGGGCGTCCGCCACCGCCTGCGCGGTCGCCGGGTGCAGCGGATCCTGCGGTGCGGCCCTGCGGTTCTGCGTCCAGACGGCGAAGCCGACCACCGCGAGCGACAGCATCGCGGAGAACGCCAGCGTGCCGCCGTTGTTCAGCATCGAGAGGAACAGCCCGCAGCCGATCAGCGCGAGCAGCACGGCGATCAGGGATGCCCCCTCGACACGACCGGACAGCAGCCTGCGCGCCTCGTTCTCCTCCTCCCCGTCCAGCGGGACCAGCAGCCAGGCGAAGCCGTAGAAGATCAGCCCGACGCCACCGGTGACGGACAGCACACCGAGCACGATCCGGAAGATCACCGGATCGACGTCGCAGTACCGGCCGAGCCCGCCGCACACCCCGGCCACGACCTTCTGGCGCGGGGTGCGCCGCAGCTGCGGCCTCGGTTCGGGGGGTGGCGCGACACCGGGGGAGGCGTCCTGGGGAACGGTCATGGGTCCATGGTGACGGGCCGGACTCCCGTCCGGGACAGGCGCCTACCCTGGCCGTTCCCTGATATTGCCCCGACGGTCCCCTGGGGGCCGCCCCGCCCGTCCGCTCCCGGAGTCCGCCGGGAGGGCTCCCGCCTGTCTCTCAGGGTGGAGTCCGGGGAGGACCCTGATGCCGCCGCCGGTCCGGGCATGTGACCATCGGGGCATGCAAGCCGCCACCCCCCGGGCCCCGAGCTCCCCCCGAACCGAGCCGGAGGAGCCGCCGTCGCGCAAGCTGTACCGCAGCGCCGACGGACGGCTGCTGGGCGGCGTCGCACGCGGTCTCGCCGGCCACCTCGGCCTGCCCGTCGTCTGGGTGCGGTTCGTCTTCGTCGGCCTGTTCTTCGCCGACGGCCTCGGCGCGCTGCTCTACGCCGTGTTCTGGATCGTCGTCCCCCTCGGCGTCGGCGGCGTGGAGGCGCCGCGCTCCCTGTTCGAGACCGCCCCGGACGGCAGTCGGCGGCTCCGCAAACCCGACAAGGGCCAGGTCTTCGCCCTCATCGCGCTGTTCATCGGCGCGATGATCTTCGTCGGCAACGTCGACATGGGCAGCGAGGCCGATCGCTACATCTGGCCCGTGCTGCTGATCGGCGCCGGTTCCGTCCTGGTGTGGCGGCAGGCCGACAACGCCCGGCGCGCCCGCTGGATGGAGGTCGGAAACCGCCGCCGGGTCCTGCACCTGGCCCGGGCCCTGGCCGGGGTCGCCCTGGTCGGCCTGGGACTCGCCGTCTTCATGGTGGTGCGCGGTTCCGCCGCCCAGCTCGGCAACGTCCTCACCGCCGCGATCGCGGTCCTCACCGGCATCGCGCTGCTCGCCGGCCCGTACCTCGTGCGCATGACCCAGGACCTCTCCGAGGAACGCACCATGCGCATCCGGGCCCAGGAGCGTGCCGAGGTAGCCGCCCACGTCCACGACTCGGTGCTGCACACCCTCACCCTGATCCAGCGCAACGCGGAGGACGCGGGGGAGGTCCGCCGCCTGGCCCGCGCCCAGGAACGCGAACTGCGCAACTGGCTCTACAACCCCGAGGGCACCGGCAAGGACGTGGACGACGAGCCCGAGACCCTCGCCGAGGCGGTCAAGCGCGCCGCCGCCGAGGTCGAGGACAAGCACGGTGTCCCGCTGGAGGTCGTCGTCGTCGGCGACTGCCCGCTGGACGAGAAGCTGGCCGCACAGATGCAGGCAGCGCGCGAGGCGATGGTCAACGCCGCCAAGTACGGTGGCGAGGGCGGCGCCGTTCAGGTGTACGCCGAGGTCGAGGGCCGGACGGTCTTCGTCTCGGTCCGCGACCGGGGGCCGGGGTTCGATCTGGACTCCGTACCAGGGGACAGAATGGGCGTACGAGAATCAATCATCGGCCGGATGCAGCGCAACGGCGGTACGGCGCGGCTGCGTTCGGTGCCCGGCGGGGGCACGGAAGTCGAGCTGGAGATGGAGAGGGCGAGCGATGACGGAGACCACTGAGGCGGCCGGGGGCCCGGAGCGCCGGGTACGGGTCGTGCTCGTCGACGACCACCGGATGTTCCGCACCGGTGTCCAGGCCGAGATCGGCCGCACCGAGGAGACGGGCGTCGAGGTGGTCGGCGAGGCCGCCGACGTCGACCAGGCGGTCACCGTCATCACGGCGACCCGCCCCGAGGTCGTCCTCCTCGACGTCCACCTCCCGGGCGGCGGTGGTGTCGAGGTGCTGCGCCGCTGCGCCCCGCTGATGGGCGCAGTCGACAATCCGGTGCGGTTCCTGGCGCTGTCCGTCTCGGACGCCGCCGAGGACGTCATCGGGGTCATCCGCGGCGGCGCCCGCGGCTACGTCACCAAGACCATCACCGGTACCGACCTCGTCGACTCGGTCTTCCGGGTCCAGGACGGCGACGCGGTGTTCTCGCCCCGGCTGGCCGGCTTCGTTCTCGACGCGTTCGCCTCCACGGACGCGCCCCCGGTCGACGAGGACCTGGACCGGCTGACCCAGCGTGAGCGCGAGGTGTTGCGGCTGATCGCCCGCGGCTATGCGTACAAGGAGATCGCCAAGCAGCTGTTCATCTCGGTGAAGACCGTCGAGTCGCACGTCTCGGCGGTGCTCCGCAAGCTCCAGCTGTCGAACCGGCACGAGCTGACCCGCTGGGCGACGGCCCGACGGCTGGTCTGAACCCGCCCGCGCTGCGCCGTCGGCCCGTCCCGCACCCCTGTCCGTGCGGGGCTGTCCGTCGGTGGTCCGTCCGTCCGCGCGAGCCCGTCAGTCCGCCTCGCCGTCGGCGAGCGAGATGTTCACCTTCTCGCCGACCCGGCGATAGCCGATGCCCGCGTAGATCCGCTCCACGTCCGCGTCGCCGGGCTCCAGCCACACCACCCGGCAGCCGCGTGCGAAGGCGGTCGCGGTCAGGTGGGCGGAGAGCGCGGCGCCGATGCCGCGGCGGCGGAAGGCAGCGGCGACGGCGAGTCCGGCCAGTTCGCTGATGCCGTCGACCGGGAGCGAGCAGCCGCCCGCGCCCGCCGGTGTGCCGTCGAGCGCCGCGAGGGCGGCGACACCGCCGCCCGAGGCCGCCTCGCGCAGCCAGGCGGCCTCGCCGCCCTCGGGCTCCCCGGTCCCGCCGTACCCGTGGTGCTGGACCAGCGCGGCGGCGTCGAACTCCGCGTCGGTCGCCGGTTCGGCGACCGCCAGGCCGTCCACCGGCTTCGGCGGCAGCAGGCCACCGGGGGCGCAGGCCATGATCGGGGTGCGGCTCTCCACCGTGAAACCGGCGGCGAGCAGGGCCGGTTCGACCGCGGGCGCCCAGCCGGGCAGGAACTCCAGCCGGGGCAGCCGCTCGTGCGCGCGGAACGCCTCGACCAGGGCGTCGAGATCCGCCGCCGTCGGTTCGGCGTCCCGGTCGGGTATCGCGTAATTGGCGTACTTGATCGACCAGTTCGGGTTGTACCGCACGGTGAAGGGCCCGATCCGGAGGTGGTCGGGCGAGCGCAGCGCGAGCGTACGGGCATGGGTCTGGACTTCGAGGTCCATGGTCATGTACGGGTTTCCTCAGGCCGATTGGTCCGGCGGCGGGCGGATCCGGCGCCGGTCGCGTCCGATACCCGGACCGACCCGGGGCCGGTCCGGAGCGTGATCGGGTCGGAGCCTATGCCACCCGGGTCGCCCCGGCGAAGGGCATCTGGTCGATCGGCGCGATCCTGACCGGCGCACCCGGACGCGGGGCGTGGATCATCTGGCCGTTCCCGATGTACAGCCCGACATGGCTGATGCCGGAGAAGAAGAACACCAGGTCGCCCGGGGCCAGTTCGGAGCGCGGGACGCGGTGGCCCGCGTTGATCTGGGTGTACGTGGTGCGGGGCAGCGAGACACCGGCGGAGCGCCACGCGGCCTGGGTGAGCCCGGAGCAGTCGTAGGAGGACGGACCGGTCGCGCCCCAGACGTACGGCTTGCCGAGCGCCCCGTACGCGAAGGCGACGGCCGCGGCGGCGCGGGCGCTCGGTGCCTGCACGGACCCGCGGGGCATGTCGCGGTCGGCACGGGACCCGGCGGGCCCCGCGTCCGCGTCCGCGTAGGCGGTGCGCTCGGCCGGGGTCAGGGTGGCGAGGAGGCGCCGTGCCTCGGCCAGCTTGGCGGTGATCGACGCCTTGTGCTTCTTCAGCTCGGCCTGGCGTGCCGCCAGGGCCGCCAGCTTCTTCCCGGACTCCGCCCGCAGTTGGGCGATTCGGGCGACCTGCCGTTCGACCGCGTCGACCTCGACGGCCCGACGGTCGCCGATCCGGTCCACGAACGACGCGCGCTCCAGGTACTGGTCGGGGTCGGAGGAGAACGCGAGCTGCACGGTCGGGCTCAGCCCGCCGCTGCGGTACTGCGCGGCGGCGAAGGTGCCCAGGGAGTCACGTGCGGCGTTGAGGCGTTCGGTCCGGCGGGCGGCCTCGTCGCGCAGGTTGTCGACGGCTTCGGCGGCGGCCGCCGCCCGCTCCTTCGCGCCGTTGTACCGCTCGGTGGCGACCTCGGCATCGTGGTAGAGCCGGTCGACCTCGGCCTCGACCTGGGCCGGGGTGCGCCGGGGGTCGGCGTGCGCGGAGCCCGGGAGGGCGGCAGCGGTGGCGGCCCCGGTGATGGCGAGGGCGGCCGCGGTGCGGGCGGCAGTGCCGGTGTACGGGCGCTGCCTGGGTTTCCGATGCGCTGCCACGGGGGCGTGGGTCCTTCCTGGCGACTGCCCGTCGGGGACTACCGACGGGCCCGCCCGAGGCCCGGCGGCGGACCGCCAACGGGGGAGCGGTCCGCCGCCGGAGTTCTCGGCGGGGCTGGCCGGTGCCGTCCGGAAGCGGAGCGGCGGTGCGTCCGGCCACCTGGTCAGGGACGCTAATCCCAGGGCACGGGAAAGAGTCGTAATGACGCTCATTGCCCGAATTTGACGTGCCGCTGCCGTCAATCGATCGGAAAATTGCACCAGAGTCAGGCAATTGGTGCATACATGAGTGAAGCTTCAGGGCCGGGTCACGTTGACCAACGACCTGGGGAGACCGCTCCCTCCTGCCCCCAGGTCGTAAGGCGCACCTGGCTGTCGGGGGGTGATATGGGCGGAGCTAGGCTGCGCCCCATGGACGTACTCATTCATGTCTTCGTCGCCCTGCACATCATCGGTATCGCCTCGCTGCTGGGCGGTTTCCTGACCCAGATGAAGGCGATGGGCGCGGGCACGGCCAGGTTCGTCCCGGCGATGCTGCACGGTGCCCTGACGATGCTGGTCACCGGCGTCGCGCTGGTCGGTCTGAGGGAGGCCGACGGCGGCCAGGTGAACAACATCAAGATCGGGGTCAAGCTGCTGGTCCTGGTCGTCGTCCTGGCGCTCGTCTACATCAAGCGTGACGAGGAGAAGGTCGACAAGGGGGCCTTCGCGGCGGTGGGCGGGCTGACCCTCGCCAACATCTTCATCGCCACGCTCTGGGTCTGAGGCAGCTCCATCGCCACGCTCCGGGGCCGAGGCGTTTCATCGCCACGCTCCGGGGCCGAACCGGGTCCGGCCGCCCGGGGGCGTGAGGACGTGAGGAACCGGTCTGGGTCCGGGAAGCCCCGGACCCGGACCGGGGCGGATCACGCCGGGCGGACGCTGCCGTAGATCGGCATGTAGTAGATCGACTCCTCGCGGACGTTCGCCCCCGGCTTGGGGGCGTGGATCATCATCCCGTCGCCCTTGTAGATGCCGACGTGGCTGATGTCGTCGTAGAAGAACACCAGGTCACCTGGGCGCAGGTTCTCCGTGGCGACCCGGGTGCCCGTCTTCACCTGGTCCCAGGTGGTGCGAGGCAGGTCGACCCCCGCCGCCCTCCACGCGGCCTGGGTGAGCCCGGAGCAGTCGTAGGAGGACGGGCCGGTCGCGCCCCAGACGTACGGCTTGCCGATCTGGGCCCTCGCGAAGGCGAGAGCCTTCTCCGCCTCGGCGGTGGTGCTGCTGCCCGAGCCGGTCCCGGTGTCGGTTCCCGTACCCGAGCCGGTCCCGGTGCCAGTGCCGGTATCCGTCCCGCTGCCGGAATTCTGCTCCGCGTGCCGGGCCTCCGCCTCCGCCGCGGCCTGCCGTTGCGCCAGCTCCTTCGCCCGGCGCTCGGCCTCCTGCTCCTTCTTCCGCTCCAGCGCGTCGAGCCGCGCCTTCTCCTCGGCGGTCAGCTGCGACAGCAGCGTGCGCGCCTCGCCCAGCTTCTTGCGGACGTCGTCCTTGCTCGCGCGCAGCGTGTTCTGCGACTCGGTCAGCGTCTCCAGGCCCCGCACCGCCTCCGCGCGCTTCTTCGACGCACTGGCCTGCTGCGTGCGGAACTCCGATATCGCCTGCTCCTGCCGGCTGGTCAGCCGTTCCATCAGATGACGCTGGTCGAAGTACGCCTGCGGGTCGTCGGCGAGGAAGAAGGTGGCGTTGGGCGCGACGGTCCCGGTGCGGTACTGCGCGGCGGCGTAGGCGCCGAGGGTCGTGCGGGCCTCGTTGAGCCGGTCGGCGCGCTTCGCCGCGTCCTTCAGCAGGGCGTCGACCTTCGCGCGCTGGGCGTCCGATGCCTCCTTCGCCCGGTTGTACTTCTGGGTGGCCGTGCCCGCCTGCCGGTAGAGGTCGTCGACCTTCTTGCGGACCTCCTCGATGCCGGGCTTCGGGCCCGGGGCCGCTGCGGCGTTCTGCGTGGAGAGCAGGGTCACCGACGCCAGTGCCGCCGTCGTGAGCCCCACGGCCGGTGCGGTGGTACGCGTCCGGGGACGCGGTTTGCGGTGTGATGCCAAGATCGGCATCTCCTTCCGTGGACCGCCTGCCGGGTCGGTCGTCGCCGGTCTTCGGTGACCGGGAGGGGCGGACGGAGCGCAAGTGCCGTTCACGGCACTCGGCCGTCCTGCGGTCCCTGTGGGGGAGGGGACCGGTTGACCCCGGTGTTGCTGTGGGTCCCGGCTCCGGCCCGTGGAACGGGGCCGGATTCGGCGCGGGCACCCGCTCGGCGTGGTTCGCCTCAAGGGGGGACGGGCCGCCCGGTCGAGCACGCTAGCCAACGCGAGGTGCTGCTGTGAAGGTTGATGTTCGATATGACCGATACGTCTTCGTGACCGGGCGACGGAGGGGCGACGGCGGAGGTCCTGCGGAGGGGGGTGCGGTGGCGGACGCCCGGCGGGCGGGGCGGTGGCGGACGCCCGGCGGCGGGGCGGTGGCGGCATGACAGCAGGTCGACGGCAGGACGGTGACGGCGGCGGGGTGGTGACGGCGGCACCGGGAGCCGGGAGCAGGGAGCCGAGGGACGGGGGGCGGAGGCGCCGCGGGGAGCCGGGCGACGGGGCCGGAACGGGCGGCCCGGTCGTGGCCGCGCGCAGGACCGGTGCGCGGTTCGTCATGCGGCCGTCGCGTGTCGGCGCGGCAGCCCAAGAGTTGTCCCGTAATCCGTGGTGGATCGGCGCGCGGCGTCGGATACGGTGCATCGCAAGGCGGAGGAACCTCCGCATACTGGATGTATGCGGAGGTTCCGACAACGCCGCGAGGAGCCGTAGTTGTTGTCGCACGCCCGCCAGGGATCACGGGACAGCGCTTAGACTCGGCAAGCGATGAGCAGCCTCTTTGACGACAGCTTCCTGGCCGGCCTCCAGAACTCGGAGGAGGAGCCCCCGCCGCCCCCCGAGGACCCCGCACCCGAGGTGGTGCCGGAGGACCTCTTCGCGGGCGTGTTCGACGGGCCGCCGCCCAGGGACGCGTACTACCGCGATGGCGCGGACCGCCCCGTCGTCGACCCCGCGGCGCTCCTCGACGGGCTGAACACCGAGCAGCGTGCCGCCGTGGTCCACGCGGGCTCGCCACTGCTCATCGTCGCCGGGGCGGGCTCCGGCAAGACCCGGGTGCTGACCCACCGCATCGCCCACCTCCTGGCCACGCGCGGGGTGCACCCCGGTCAGATCCTGGCGATCACCTTCACCAACAAGGCAGCGGGCGAGATGAAGGAGCGCGTCGAGCAGCTCGTCGGCCCCCGCGCCAACGCGATGTGGGTCATGACGTTCCACAGCGCCTGTGTGCGCATCCTGCGCCGCGAGTCGAAGAAGCTCGGCTTCACCTCGTCGTTCTCGATCTACGACGCCGCCGATTCCAAGCGGCTGATGGCCCTGGTCTGCCGCGATCTCGACCTCGACCCGAAGCGCTTCCCGCCGAAGTCCTTCACCGCCAAGGTCTCCAGCCTGAAGAACGAGCTGATCGACGAGGAGACCTTCGCCGGACAGGCAGCGGACGGCTTCGAGAAGACCCTGGCCCAGGCGTACGCGATGTACCAGGCACGGCTGCGCGAGGCCAACGCGCTGGACTTCGACGACATCATCATGACGACGGTCCACCT
This sequence comes from Streptomyces sp. NPDC056061, assembly GCF_042266885.1. Lineage (NCBI taxonomy): Bacteria > Bacillati > Actinomycetota > Actinomycetes > Kitasatosporales > Streptomycetaceae > Streptomyces > Streptomyces sp. NPDC056061. The sequence goes on from NZ_JBHJWQ010000001.1 coordinate 26,005, forward strand.
GCTCCAGGCGTTCCCGGACGTCGCCGAGCACTACCGCCGCCGCTTCCGGCACGTCCTGGTCGACGAGTACCAGGACACCAACCACGCCCAGTACACCCTCGTGCGCGAACTGGTCGGCCCGGTCGGCGGGGAGGGCGACGCCCCCGCCGAGCTGTGCGTCGTCGGTGACGCGGACCAGTCGATCTATGCCTTCCGCGGCGCCACGATCCGCAACATCCTCCAGTTCGAGGAGGACTACCCGGACGCGACGACGATCCTGCTGGAGCAGAACTACCGCTCCACGCAGACCATCCTGTCCGCCGCCAACGCGGTCATCGAGCGCAATGAGAGCCGCCGCCCCAAGAACCTCTGGACGAATGCCGGTACGGGAGCCAGGATCACCGGCTACGTCGCCGACACCGAGCACGACGAGGCGCAGTTCGTCGCCGACGAGATCGACCGTCTCACCGACGCGGGCGACGCCAGGGCCGGCGACGTCGCGATCTTCTACCGCACCAACGCCCAGTCCCGTGTCTTCGAGGAGATCTTCATCCGCGTCGGCCTGCCCTACAAGGTCGTCGGCGGCGTGCGCTTCTACGAGCGCAAGGAGGTCCGGGACGTCCTTGCCTACCTCCGGGTCCTCGCCAACCCCGAGGACACCGTCCCGCTGCGCCGCATCCTCAACGTGCCCAAGCGCGGCATCGGCGAGCGTGCCGAGGCGATGATCGACGCCCTGTCCCTGCGCGAGAAGATCACCTTCCCGCAGGCCCTGCGCCGGGTCGACGAGGCGTACGGCATGGCGGCCAGGTCGGCCAACGCCGTCAAACGGTTCAACACGCTGATGGAGGAGCTGCGCACGATCGTCGAGTCCGGCGCGGGCCCGGCGGTGGTCCTGGAAGCGGTCCTGGAGCGTACGGGCTACCTCGCCGAACTCCAGGCGTCCACCGACCCGCAGGACGAGACGCGCATCGAGAACCTCCAGGAACTCGCCGCCGTCGCCCTCGAATTCGAGCAGGAGCGGGGCGAGGCGGGCGAGGAGGGCGCGGGCACGCTCGCCGAGTTCCTGGAGCGGGTCGCGCTCGTCGCCGACTCCGACCAGATCCCCGACGAGGACGAGGACGGCTCCGGCGTCATCACGCTGATGACCCTGCACACCGCGAAGGGCCTCGAATTCCCGGTGGTCTTCCTCACCGGCATGGAGGACGGCGTCTTCCCGCACATGCGGGCGCTGGGCCAGACCAAGGAGTTGGAGGAGGAGCGGCGTCTCGCCTACGTCGGCATCACCCGGGCCCGCGAGCGGCTCTACCTGACCCGGGCGGCGATGCGCAGCGCGTGGGGCCAGCCCTCGTACAACCCGCCGTCGCGGTTCCTGGAGGAGATCCCGGACCAGCACCTGGAGTGGAAGCGGAAGGGGCCGATGGCAGCCCCGGCCGGACCGACGTCGGGGATCACCTCGTCGCTGTCCGCGTCGCGTGCGCGCTCCGGCCCCTCGGGCTTCGCGACCCGGCGGACCTCGGACAAGCCGACGATCACGCTGGCCGTCGGGGATCGGGTCACGCACGACCAGTTCGGCCTCGGCACGGTGACGGCGGTCGAGGGCGTCGGCGACCAGGCGAAGGCGACGGTCGATTTCGGGGACGAGCGCCCGAAGAAGCTGCTGCTGCGGTACGCCCCCGTCGAAAAGCTCTGACGGCGCGACCGGAAGGGCCTGCCGGGCTCCGTGAGCCGGCGGGACCCTTCCGGATCAGGTCGGGTTGACGTCGTGGCCGCGGAGCCAGGGCAGCGGGTTGATGGCCGAGCCGCCGCCGGGCCGCACCTCGAAGTGCAGGTGCGGGCCGGTCGAGTTCCCGGAGTTCCCGGAGTACGCGATGACGTCGCCGGCCTTGACCGGGCCCGAGCGGATCTTGGTGGTGCTGAGGTGGCAGTACCAGGTCTCGGTCCCGTCGGCCATGGTGACGATGGCCATGTTCCCGTAGGCGCTGTTCCACTGGGTGCGCACCGTGCCGTCGGTCGCCGCCATCACGGGGGTGCCGTACGAGACGGGGAAGTCGATGCCCGTGTGCACGGACATCCAGTTGACGCCCGCCTGGCCGAAGTATGCGCTGAGACCGTGCTGCGCGACAGGCATGACGAACTTGGGGCGCAGCGCCTCCTTGCGGGCGGCCTCCTCCATGCGCTTCTTCTTCTCGGCGGCCTGCCGCTCCCTCAGGTCGATGCGTTCCTGGGTGCGGCTGGCGCGGTCGAGGAAGTTCTCCGCGTCGGCGCTGAGGTTGGCGAGCTGGGTGTCCAGCTTGTTGTTGGCGGCGACCGGCTTGACGGAGCCGGGGTCGGCGGCCGCCATCGTGGTGGTGTTGTCGTCCTTCTTGTCCTCGCCGCCCAGGCCGCTGACGGAGGCCGCGGCGATACCGGCCACGCTCATCACGCAGGCGGAGGGAACGGCGACAGTGAGCAGCGCGGAACGCTTCGCGGGGGAGCGCCTCCGGCTCCGGCCGCCGGTGCCGCCGCCACGAGTGGCCGGGCGGTCGGGCGAACGGCGGGGGCCGACCACCATGCCGATCGTCTCGGCGGTCGGATCCACGGCGTCGTCGTCGCTGTCGTCCGTGCCGGTGGCGGCACCGGCGCTCGTACCGGGAGCCGCGTAGGCGGAGTCATGGTCCGGAACCCCGTGGGCCGCCCCGGAGTCGTCCGCGGCCGGGTGCTCCGCGGCCGTCGGTACCTGGGGCAGCACCTGTGTGCTGTGCGCGGCGGGCTGCTCGTGCTCCGGCTCGGGTGCGGCGCCGGTGTTCCAGGCGGTGGCGTCGTACGCGCCGGTGTCGTAGGCGCCGGCGCTGTACGCGGCCGTCCGGGTCGTCGCCCACTGGCCGGTCTCGTACCAGCCACTGGTGTCCCACTGGCCCGACGTGTCCCACTGCCCCGTGGCGTCCGGCGCGCCGGACTGCGACGAGAGGTCGGCGAAGCCATGGACCGCGGTCTCGGTGGTGTCGTACCCGGAGACGGGCGTCCATGTGGCCGTCGTGTCGTACGTCGGACCCGCGGCGTACAGCGGCTGTGCCGCGTCGTACGGGGCGTAGGAGTCGTACGAAGCGGTCGGGTGCGCACCCGTGTCCCACTGGGTGGAGTCGTAGTGGCCGTCGTATCCCGATCCCGTCGGACCGGACGGACCGGCGACATGGCCCGCGTCGTACCCGTTGCCGTGGCCGCTGTCGTACTCGGCGCCGTGGCCGTGGTCGTGCCCGTCGCCGTGGTGGCCGGGGAGGGAACCGAAGAGCGGATCGGTGGTGAAGCTGCCGGTGGCCTGACTACCGTACCCGGCATACCCGGCGTGGGGGTGCTGGTCGTTCACCAACTTCTCTCTCGCCTCGGCAGCAGGACCTGTGATCTGGGGGCCGGTGCACGGTTCCCAGAGGGGGAGCAGTGGCCGCGACTGTACCCGGCGGTATGCGGCGCGGACAATCTTCGGCGGGCGTGGACGGCTCAGGAAACGGGCAATCGGCCGTCTTTCGACGGGCTGCACACACAGCCTTGGCCTTATGTTCGAAACGCGTTCTATTTGTGGTGCCCCGAGTCGTGGTGCCCCGAGGCTGGCGTGTGTGTGGGGGCGGGCGGTGCATGTGGCGGCGAGTGCCGCCGCGCGGCATCGCGAAGGGGGTGGGGGCACGGACGGCCGCGCCGGGGCGGACGCGGTTGTGGCGGCGCGGGGACGCGATGCGGCGGGCCGGGGCGGTGCTGCGGGCCGGGACGATCAGGCCGGGGCCGAGGGGCGTGGCCTGGGGGATCGGGCCGCCGGTGCCGCTCCTGCGGCGTCGTCGCCCGTTGCCGGGTCGGGGGCCTCGACCGCCGAGCCGCGGGATTCCAGCACCTGGCGGACGGCAGCGGTGACGGTGGGATGCACGGGGAGCGCGAGGTGGCCGATGCCGGTGACGCGGATGTTCAGCGCGTCGAGGTCCGGATGGTCGACGCAGGCCGCCTCCGCCGGGACGATCACCCGGTCGAGTTCGCTCCAGAAGCTCACGAAGCGGGTGCGGCAGCCCGGTGCCGCACGGCGCAGCTCCTCGATCGGTGCGGAGTCCGTACGCATCTGGCGCACGATCGGGTGAGCGCTCGCGGGCGGGGCGACGGCGGTGCCGCCGTGCGGCGTGCCGAGGGTGACCAGCGTGCGCACCCGCTGGTCACCGCCCAGTCGCTGCACGTAGTAGCGGGCGATCAGGCCACCGAGGCTGTGACCGACGATGTCGACCTCCCGGTGTCCGGTACGGGCGCAGATCTCCTCGATGTGGCGTCCGAGCAGTTCGGCCGCCGTACGGACGTCGCAGGTGAGCGGCGAGTAGTTCAGGGACTCAAGGTGGCGCCAGCCGTGCCGGGCCAGGGAGCGGCGCAGCAGCACGAAGACCGAGCGGTTGTCGATGAAGCCGTGCAGGAGGACGACGGGCAGCCGCTCGCCATCCCCGCCATCCCCGCCCCCACCCGTGACGGCGGGGGAGGGCGCCCCGGCGGGCGAGGAACGGGTCGCGGATGCGACGGTGCCGGACGGGGCGGCGGCATCGGAGGAGGCGGCGGGCAGGGCGGCGGTGGTTGTTTCGGCGGGGGGCGGGTGCGGGTGCGGTCCGGAGGGCCGGGGCTCGCAGGTCGCGGCGGTGCAGGCCGGATCGGCCGGCCTCGGCGCGGGCCGTCGTTCCCCGGCGATGCCGGTGGGGTACAGCAGAACGTGCCCGGCGAGGATCGCGAGTTCGAGGGCGGTGGCCTTGAGCAGCGCGGACGACGGCGGGGTGAGGCTCGGGTGCGGCCATGGCGGCAGCGGGGGAAGGAACGGCAACGGTTTCATGGCCGACCTCCTGGTTCGGCGGCCCGGGCCCGGCGGCCGGTTCGGATTCGACGGCCGGACCGGCGGCCCGGGAAGCCTCGGGAACGCGGCTCGGAACGCGCCCGGGTTTCGTGGCCGGTGGGCCGTACCACCGTGCCGCGCGGCTGGCGGCGCGGTGGTACGGCGACCTCGCAGTGGCTCTCCCGGCGACCGGATTCGCACGGCACGCGCGCCGTGCCGTGCGGGAACGGCAGCCGGTGAACATGTCCCACGTGTGATTTCCCCCTCCCCGCACACCGCGAAACGACGGGTTGCGGGATGCTGTAGATAACGTTCGTTCACATCCCCGGCCCTTCAGGCACGGGAGACGCATGTGGAGGCAGAGATGGGTGTGACCGGTCCGATCCGTGTGGTGGTGGCCAAGCCGGGCCTGGACGGCCATGACCGCGGGGCCAAGGTGATCGCGAGGGCGCTGCGGGATGCCGGTATGGAGGTCATCTACACGGGACTCCATCAGACGCCCGAACAGATCGTGGACACCGCGATCCAGGAGGACGCCGACGCGATCGGCCTCTCGATCCTCTCCGGTGCGCACAACACGCTCTTCGCCAAGGTGATCGAACTGCTGAAGGAACGGGAGGCGGAGGACATCAAGGTCTTCGGTGGCGGCATCATCCCGGAGGCGGACATCGCACCGTTGAAGGACCGGGGCGTCGCGGAGATTTTCACCCCGGGGGCGACGACGGCCTCCATCGTCGACTGGGTCAACGCCAACGTCCGACACCCTGCGGAAGCCTGACCGCCGACGCGAAGCACCGGGCCGGCCCGGTGGGACCGGTCCCCGGTCGGACCGGTCGGCCGCACGTTCCCGGTGGCCCGCCGCGCCTTTCGACGGGGCGGTGGGGGATCGGGCGACCGTCGTGCCCGCCGGCCGGTACCGTGCCCGCCGGCCGGTACCGTGCCCGCCGGCCGGTACCGTGCCCGCCGGCCGGTACCGTGCCCGCCGGCCGGTACCGTGCCCGCCGGTCGGCATCGGGCCCTGCGACTTCAGCGGCCGGTTTCACCGTTCCCGTCGGTCGGGAGCGGTGCGGGGGCCCGCCCCGGCATCAGCTCCGACTCCATCGCCGCGCGCAGCCGAAGCGTGGAGACCAGCCGTTGGAACGCCTCCGACCAGTATCCGTTCGCGCCCGGTGAAGCATCCTCCGGTTCGTCCTGGGGAGTGGTGAGCACGTCGAGGCGATCCGCCTCGGCCGGGTTCAGGCAGCGTTCGGCGAGACCCATCACACCGCTGAAACTCCAGGGATAGCTGCCGGCGTCCCGGGCGATGTCCAGGGCGTCGACGACCGACCGGCCGAGCGGCTCCGCCCAGGGCGTCGGGCAGACACCGAGCAACTGGAATGCCTCGGACAGACCGTGTGCGGCGATGAAGTCGGCCACCCAGTCGCCTCGTTCGGCCGCCGGGAGCACGGCGAGGAGTTTCGATCTCTCGGCGAGCGACGCCGTACCGGGGCCGTTCGACGGAGGGACGGACGGGGCGCCGAGCAACGCGCGGGCCCACTCCGGGTCCCGTTGCCGCACCGCGGCCCTGCACCACGCCGTGTGCAGTTCGTCGGCCCAGCCGTCGGCCACCGGCAGGTCGACGATCTCCCGCGCGGAGCGCCCGCCGAACCGGGCAGGCCAGGTGGGCAGCGGGGCGGCCTCCACCAACTGCCCCAACCACCAGGATCGTTCGCCCCGCCCGGGCGGTGCTGCCGCCACGACGCCGTCGCGCTCCATCGCGGCGTCGCACTCGTGCGGGGCCTCCACGGCGATGATGGCCTCGTCGCCCGTGATGTCCGGGCTCACGCAGGACATCGCGCGGGCGGCCATCCGCCCGGCGAACGCCGACCGGGGCAGGGCGGACAGCAACTCGGCGGCAGTGGAACGGACATTGCGGCTGCGGTCGGCCAACGACCGTTCCAGGAACGGCTCGTCCACCGCGGACAGCCCGGTGCGCAGGGAGTCGAGGAACATCAGCCGGTCCTCGGCCCGCTCGGTGGCCCAGGTGGTGGCCAGCAGTGCGAGCGCCCCGGCCGGGTCGTGCGCCCGTACCCCCGCGAGCAGGGCGACGCGTTCGGCGAACAGCCCCTCCTCCCACAGCCGGGCGACCGCGTCCCGGTCCGTGACGTCGGGCAGCGGCGAGCCACCGGACGAAGCGCGCAGCGCGAACGTCCACTCGGGGTTGAGACCGGCCAGCCACAAGCCGCGCGGCCCGGCGAAGGCGAGCGTCTGCGGGCGCAGATCGGTACGGGACCTGGCCGCGTCCAGCAGTTGCGGGAGCAGAGTGGCGGGCGCGCGGAAGCCGCACCGGTTGGCGATGGCCAGCCACTGCGGGATCAGCTCCGTGAGATCGGGGGCCGCCCCGCGTCGGCCGCCCGAGCCACCCGGTGCCGACCGGTCCGCGAGCAGCTGGGCCAGCCTGCGCCGCGCGGCCGGGGGCAGCGGTGGCCGGGGGTCGACCGGCGCGGGCGCGGGGCGGGCTGCGGCGGGCGCGGGCAGCAGCCCCGCTCTCCGCCGCACGGTGTGCAGCGCCGCGGCGTCGAGCAGCTCGGCCGGTCCGCCGCCCTGTTCCGGCGGGCGACGGTCGGTACCGAGAAGCGCGGTCGTGACGAGCTCCTCCCAGGACGGCGGCGTGGTGCTGCGAGGCATGAGGTCCCTCCGAGACTTCGCGTAGGGCGTCGGATCAGCAGGGCGTCGGATTCGGTGGGGTGTCGGATCAGCGGGGAGTCGGATCAGCGGGGAGTCGGATCAGCCGGGCGTCAGATCAGTGGCACGGTCTCGGGCACCGTGTCCGCGTCCGCGGCCCAGGCGGCCAGCGGATCGAAGCCGCGGTGTCCGCATTCGCCGAAGACGGTCACCGGGGAGCCGCCGGAGAGTGCGAGGAGCCTCCACAGTCCGGGCCGGGCCGTCGCCGCCGGGGCCAGCGGCAGGGCGGTATCGCCTGCCGCGTCGACAAGTTGCCAGCCGTCCCCGGACGGCACCGGTATGACGTCGCACAGGGTCACCGGCCAGGCGTCCAGCCATGGATCGCGCCGCAGGGCGGCGCCGTAGGCGTTGACCGCGTCCGTCGTCGTGCCGCCCGGAGGCGGCGTTCCGGCCGGGGACGGAGAGCCGAACCGCTGCCCCAGCTCGGCCCGCAACCGACCGGCGCCGGGATACGGGGTGATCTCCGCGTCGATCGTGGCGCCCACCGGCAGCGCCTGCCCCGGCGCCCGGCCGGCCGCCCCGAAGGAGAGCAACAGCGCGGTGCGACCCGACCTCCTGCCGTGCAACCAGATGCGGCGCGTGACGATCCTGCCGTCCGGGGTGTCGTACTGGGCGAGGACCAGCCAGTGGTCGCGGACCGGTGGGCCCTCGGCCGGGGTGGTCAGCCCCACCCGGGTCCGGACCGTCGCCGCCAGCGGCTCCGGAAGGCGGCCGATCCCCAGCCACGCGCTGTCCAGCAGGTGCAGCAGCGCGCACTCCTCCAGCAGCCGCACCGGCCAGCCCGGACCGGACGCCGGTACGGCACCCAACTCCCTCACCCGGCCCGCCAGCCCGGGAGCCTGGGCATCGACCATGCGCGCAGCCGTCTCCTCCCACATCCCGTACCCCGGCTGATCGGCCGTCGCCAGGCCGCCGCGCAGCAGGTCCGCCAGCCGCTGCTCCAGCTCCAGCGCACCCCCGGTGATCCGTTCCGCCCGCCGTTCGGCCCGCCGACGAGCAGCCTCCGGATCGGCCGGACCCGAGGCCGGGACGCCACCCGCCGCGCCCCCCTCGTTCTCGCTCCCGCCCTTCGTCTCGCCCTCCCTCTTCCTTTCCTCCGCCCCGCCGCGACGGCTCGTCAGCCACTCGTCGGCCCAGTCCGGGACCTCGCCCGCAGGCAGGGCGGACTCGTCCGACGCCCGGACCAGCAGCAGGCCCAGTGCGTGCTTGCACGGAGACTTCCGACTGGGACAACTGCACGTGTACGCGGGGCCGGTGGTGTCGACCACCGTCCGGTACGGCGTGCTCCCGCCGCCCCCGCACAGCCCCCACACCGCGCCCGAACCGTCACACCCGCCACCCGACCACGAACCGGACGCACCGAGCGTGCTCCCGGCCCTGCGCGATGCCTCGTCAGGAGCCAGCGCAAGCACCTGATCCCTCGTCCAGCGCACCACCGCGGCGGCCGTGGACGAGGACTCTCCCCCGTGAGATAGCAGCATGGGAACGACGGTAGAGCGGCCCACTGACAATGCGTCCGACCTGCTGTTCCGTCCTCACGGACACAAGCCGGGCCTGCCCCCTGCGATGCGCCGTGCGTGAGGTGAGCAGGGCGACCGAGGGGGAGGGGCGGCCCGCGAAGGGCGCCCGCGTCGTCGTCCCCGCCCGATGGCCGGCCGCCCCGCGCCCCGTGCCGAACGGTTGCGGCCCGTGCCCGGGACCGATTGTCAGTGGCGTGGTGCACGGTGGAAACCACATCAGGTCGTTCGATCTGGAGGGGGATCCATGTCCGTGCCCGAAACCACCGCCACCGTCGGAACGCAGGCCCTGCGGCCGCACGCCGAGGACGCCTTCGCACACGAGCTGAAGGCCCTCGCGGCGGCCGACGACCGTCCGCGGCCCGCGCGTTGGCGGCTGTCCCCGTGGGCCGTCGCCACCTATCTGCTCGGCGGCACCCTGCCGGACGGCACGGTGATCACGCCCAAGTACGTCGGGCCGCGTCGTCTCGTCGAGGTCGCCGTGACCACCCTCGCCACCGACCGGGCCCTGCTGCTCCTCGGCGTTCCCGGCACGGCCAAGACCTGGGTGTCCGAGCACCTCGCGGCCGCCGTCAGCGGTGATTCGACGCTGCTCGTCCAAGGCACGGCGGGCACCCCGGAGGAGGCCGTCCGCTACGGATGGAACTACGCCCAGCTCCTCGCGCACGGCCCGAGCAGGGAAGCGCTGGTGCCGAGCCCGCTGATGCGCGCCATGTCCGAGGGCATGACCGCGCGCATCGAGGAGCTCACCCGCATCCCCGCCGACGTGCAGGACTCGCTCATCACGATCCTGTCGGAGAAGACTCTTCCCGTTCCCGAACTGGGCCAGGAGGTCCAGGCGGTCCGCGGTTTCAACGTCATCGCCACGGCCAACGACCGCGACCGCGGCGTCAACGAGCTGTCCAGCGCCCTGCGCCGCCGGTTCAACACGGTGGTGCTGCCGCTGCCGGCCACACCCGAGGCGGAGGTCGACATCGTGTCCCGCCGAGTCGATCAGATCGGGCGCTCCCTCGACCTGCCGGTCGAGCCCGACGCACTCGCCGAGATCCGGCGCGTCGTCACCGTCTTCCGCGAACTGCGCGACGGGGCCACCGCCGACGGCCGCACCAAGCTCAAGTCCCCCTCCGGGACGCTGTCCACGGCCGAGGCGATCTCCGTCGTCACCAACGGTCTGGCCCTGGCAGCACACTTCGGCGACGGGGTGCTGCGCCCCGACGACGTCGCGGCGGGCATCCTCGGCGCGGTCGTCCGCGACCCGGCGGCCGACCGGGTGGCGTGGCAGGAGTACCTGGAGACCGTGGTGCGGGAGCGGGACGGGTGGAAGGACTTCTACCGCGCCTGCCGCGAGGTGTCCGCATGACCCGGGCCACCGGTATCACCGCAGCCACCGGCACTGCCGGGACCGTCGGCTCCGGCGGGCCGCTCCTGCTGGGGGTGCGCCACCACGGCCCGGGTTCTGCCCGCGCCGTCCGCGCCGCCCTGGACGCCGCCCGCCCGCCGGCCGTGCTCGTCGAGGGGCCGCCGGAGGGGGACGCGCTGCTTCCGCTGGCCGCCGACGAACGGATGCGACCGCCGGTCGCGCTGCTCGCCCATGCCGTGGACGAACCGGGCCGGGCGGCGTTCTGGCCCATGGCCGCGTTCTCCCCCGAATGGGTGGCGATCCGCTGGGCGCTGGCGCACGGCGTACCGGTCCGCTTCATCGACCTGCCCGCGGCGAACTCCCTGGCCATGGCACGCGCGGAGGAAAGGGACACCGCACCGGACACCGACGGGAACACACGGCCGGACCGGGCGGCGGACGAGCCGGGCGCGGACGGCGGAGCCGCGCGCACCCCGGTCGACCCGGTGGCGGTCCTCGCCGAGACGGCGGGCTACGACGACCCCGAACGTTGGTGGGAGGACGTCGTCGAACACCGCGCCCGCGGCGGCGACGGCGTCGACCCGGGCGCGCCCTTCGCCGCGCTCGCCGAGGCGATGACGGCCCTGCGCGAGGTGTACGGGGACGGCGAACACCCCCGTGACACCATCCGCGAGGCGTACATGCGCCTGCAACTGCGCAAGGCGGGCAAGGAGTTCGGCGACGGCGTCGCGGTCGTCTGCGGCGCCTGGCACGTCCCCGCGCTCGCCACGAGGACCACGCTCGCCGCGGACCGGGCGTTGCTCAAGGGGCTGCCCAGGGTCCGGACCGAGCTGACCTGGGTGCCCTGGTCGTACCGTCGGCTCGCCCGGCGCAGCGGGTACGGGGCGGGCATCGACTCGCCCGGCTGGTACGGGCACCTCTTCGATGCCGTGGACCGTCCGATCGAGCGGTGGATGACCACGGTCGCCGGACTCCTTCGTGACGAGGACCGGTTCGTGTCGTCCGCCCACGTCATCGAGGCCGTCCGGCTCGCCGGGGCGCTCGCGGCGATGCGCGGCCGCCCGCTCCCCGGGCTGAGCGAGACGACGGACGCGATCCGGGCCGTGATGTGCGAGGGCTCCGACGTCCCGCTCGCCCTCGTACGGGACCGGCTGATCATCGGCGAGACACTCGGCGACGTACCCGACACCGCCCCCGCCGTACCGCTGCAACGCGACCTCGCCCGGCAGCAGCGCACCCTCCGGCTCAAACCCGAGGAAGCGGAGCGGGAGCTGGATCTCGACCTGCGCAAGGACATCGACGCCGCGCGCAGCCGCCTGCTCCACCGGCTGCGGGTCCTTGCCGTCGGCTGGGGCGAACCCGCCACCGGCAGGTCGAGCACCGGCACCTTCCGCGAGAGCTGGCGGCTGTGCTGGGAACCCGAGCTGTACGTGCGCGTCGCCGAGGCCGGGACCTGGGGCACCACCGTGCTCTCCGCGGCGAGCGCCAAGGCCGAGGCGCAGGCGGCCTCGGCGGACTCCCTCGCCGAGATCACGGCCCTCGCCGAGCACTGCCTGCTCGCGGAACTCACCGACGCGCTGCCCGTGGTGATGCGGACCCTCGCCGACCGCGCCGCGCTCGACGCCGATGTCGGCCGCCTCGCCGATGCCCTGCCCGCGCTGGCCCGCGCCCTGCGCTACGGCGACGTGCGGTCCACGGACACCGCGGCGCTCGGCGAGGTGGCCGCCGGGCTCGTGGAGCGGGTATGCGTCGGCCTGCCGCCCGCATGCACCGGACTCGACGCCGACGGCGCCGCCGAGATGCGCCGAAGGGTGGACGGGGTCCATGCCGCGCTCGCGCTGCTCCGCGGGGCCGCCGCCACACCCGCCGGCGGGAGCGGCGGCCTGCGCGAGCGCTGGGTCGCCGTACTGCACAGGCTCGCCGCCCGGGACACCGTCGCGGGCGTCATCAGGGGCCGCGCGGCCCGGCTCCTGCTCGACGAGGGACGCATCGCGGAGGACGGAGCGGCACGCCTGATGGGCCTGGCCCTCTCGCCCGGCACACCCACCGCGGACGCCGCGGCCTGGATCGAGGGGTTCGTCGGCGGGGCGGGCGGCGGGCTGCTCCTCGTCCACGACGAGCGGCTGCTGGGCCTGGTCGACGCCTGGCTCACCGCCGTTCCGGCCGATGCCTTCGCCGACGTACTCCCCCTGCTGCGTCGTACGTTCTCGGCGTACGACGCGGGCGTCCGGCGCACCCTCGGCGAACTCGCACGACGGGGCCCGGCCGCGGGCGGCACGACGGCCGACATCACCGGCGTCGGGGCGACGGCCCGCGGATTCGGCCCCGGACTCGACGCGGCACGGGCCGACGCGGTGCTGCCGGTGCTGCGTCTCCTGCTCGGTCCGGCCCTCGCAGGCACCGAGAGCGCCGAGAGTGCCGACAGCACAGAAGCCGCCGGGAAGGAAGCCACTGCGAAGGAAGCCGTCGAGGCGACGGAGGAACCATGGAGGGCGACGGCATGACAACGAACACGGCAGGCACCGCACCCCGCCCCGCCCACGATCCGTACGCCAGTGCGGCCGACGACACGGTGAACGCCGGGACGATCGGCCCGGCGATCGGCCCGGCGGACGTCACAGAGGCCGACACGGCGAACACCCCGACGATCGGCTCGACGAGTGCACCGGCGGGTGGCTCGGCGCGGTCCGGACCGTCGGCCGGGGCGCTGGACAACGAGCGGCTGCGGCGGTGGCGGCTGGTCCTGGGCGGAGACGGCGAGGAGGGCACCGGCCGCACCCTCGCCGGGCGCGACGCAGCCATGGACGCCGCACTGACCGCGCTGTACGGCGGCGGAGCCGGGCCGGGCGGCCGGGCCGGGAGCAGGCGCTCGGCAGGGCTCGGTGCCTCCGCCCCCTCCGTGGCCCGCTGGCTCGGCGACATCCGTACGTACTTCCCCAGCACCGTCGTCCAGGTCATGCAGCGTGACGCCATCGACCGGCTCGGTCTGTCCACCTTGCTCCTCGAACCGGAGATGCTGGAGGCCGTCGAGGCGGACGTCCACCTCGTCGGAACGCTCCTCTCGCTCAACAAGGCCATGCCCGAGACGACGAAGGAGACCGCCCGGGCCGTCGTGCGCAAGGTCGTCGACGATCTGGAGAAGCGGCTGGCCGCCCGCACCCGGACGACGCTCACCGGTGCACTGGACCGCTCGGCGCGGACCGAGCGTCCCCGCCATCACGACATCGACTGGAACCGCACCATCCGGGCCAACCTCGGGAACTATCTCCCCGAGCACGGCACCGTCGTCCCCGAACGGCTCATCGGCTACGGGCGGGCGGCGCGGTCCGTGAAGAAGGACGTCATCCTCTGCATCGACCAGTCGGGGTCGATGGCCGCCTCCGTCGTCCACGCCTCCGTCTTCGGCGCGGTGCTCGCCTCCATGCGCACCCTGCGGACCAGGCTCGTCGTGTTCGACACGGCCGTCGTCGACCTCACCGACCAGATCGACGACCCGGTCGACGTGCTGTTCGGCACCCGGCTCGGCGGCGGTACGGACATCAACCGCGCGCTGGCTCATTGCCAGTCCAGGATCACCCGGCCCGCCGACACCGTCGTCGTGCTCATCAGCGACCTCTACGAGGGCGGGATACGCGACGAGATGCTGAAACGGGTCGCCGCCATGAAGGCCGCCGGCGTGCAGTTCGTGGCGCTGCTCGCACTCTCCGACGAGGGCGCCCCCGCCTACGACCGCGATCACGCGGCCGCCCTCGGAGCCCTGGGGGCACCGGCATTCGCCTGCACCCCGGACCTCTTCCCGGAGGTGATGGCGGCGGCGATCGAGAAGAGACCGATCCCCGTGCCCGACAGGGAGACGGCCCGGTGACGGCATCGTGGACGAGGCCGCGACCGTCGCGGTCGACCCCGGCGGGCCCGTCCGCCGGGCCCGGTCGCCGCGTCCGTCGGGCCCTGCCCACCCGCAGGGTCTGTGACCGTAATCACCGCTCAGGTGTGATCTGCGATTTAGGGTCATGCCGGGCGCGGGGATAACCTGCGAGATGGACATGCCGCGTACATCGGGTCACCCTGTGCGCCTCCCTCGTGACCGAGCAGTCGCCATTGCCCCTCGCGGCACGCCCACGCAGAAATCGAACCGCGAGACCATTTGATTAGGGACGGACGCGCGTGGACCTGTTCGAGTACCAGGCGAGGGACCTCTTCGCCAAGCACGGTGTACCGGTGCTGGCCGGTGAAGTCATCGACACGCCTGAGGCAGCCCGCGAGGCGACCGAGAGGCTGGGCGGCAAGTCGGTCGTCAAGGCGCAGGTGAAGGTCGGCGGCCGCGGCAAGGCCGGTGGCGTCAAGCTGGCTGCCACCCCCGACGAGGCGGTCGCCCGCGCGACCGACATCCTCGGCATGGACATCAAGGGCCACACGGTCCACAAGGTGATGATCGCCGAGACCGCACCCGAGATCGTCGACGAGTACTACGTCTCGTACCTCCTCGACCGCACCAACCGCACCTTCCTGGCGATGGCCTCGGTGCAGGGCGGCATGGACATCGAGGAGGTCGCGGAGAAGACCCCCGAGGCCCTCGCGAAGGTCCCGGTCGACTCCAACACCGGCGTCACCATCGAGAAGGCCCGCGAGATCGTCGCCCAGGCGAAGTTCCCGGCCGAGGTCGCCGAGAAGGTCGCCGAGGTCCTGGTGACCCTGTGGAAGACCTTCGTCGCCGAGGACGCGCTCCTCGTCGAGGTCAACCCGCTCGCCAAGGTCGCCTCCGGTGACATCCTGGCGCTCGACGGCAAGGTCTCCCTCGACGAGAACGCCGACTTCCGCCAGCCCGAGCACGAGGCGCTGGAGGACAAGGCCGCGGCCAACCCGCTGGAGGCCGCCGCCAAGGCCAAGAACCTCAACTACGTCAAGCTCGACGGCGAGGTCGGCATCATCGGCAACGGCGCCGGTCTGGTCATGTCGACCCTGGACGTCGTCGCGTACGCCGGTGAGAACCACGGCAACGTGAAGCCCGCCAACTTCCTCGACATCGGTGGCGGTGCCTCCGCCGAGGTCATGGCGAACGGCCTGGAGATCATCCTCGGCGACCCGGACGTCAAGTCCGTCTTCGTCAACGTCTTCGGTGGCATCACCGCCTGCGACGAGGTCGCCAACGGCATCGTCCAGGCGCTCGCGCTGCTCAAGTCCAAGGGCGAGGACGTCAACAAGCCGCTGGTCGTGCGCCTCGACGGCAACAACGCGGAGCTGGGTCGCAAGATCCTCTCCGACGCCAACCACCCGCTCGTTCAGCGCGTGGACACCATGGACGGCGCGGCCGACAAGGCCGCCGAGCTCGCCGCGGCTGCGAAGTAAGGGACGAGGGACTCCAACACCATGGCTATCTTCCTCACCAAGGACAGCAAGGTCATCGTCCAGGGGATGACCGGTGCCACCGGCATGAAGCACACCAAGCTCATGCTCGGTGACGGCACCAACATCGTCGGTGGCGTGAACCCGCGCAAGGCCGGCACGTCCGTCGACTTCGACGGCACCGAGGTGCCCGTGTTCGGGACCGTCGCCGAGGCGATGGAGAAGACCGGCGCGAACGTATCCGTCCTCTTCGTGCCGCCGGCCTTCGCCAAGGCCGCCGTCGTCGAGGCGATCGACGCCGAGATCCCCCTCGCCGTCGTGATCACCGAGGGCATCGCCGTCCACGACTCCGCCGCCTTCTGGGCGTACGCGAGCTCGAAGGGCAACAAGACCCGGATCATCGGCCCGAACTGCCCCGGTCTGATCACCCCCGGTCAGTCCAACGCCGGCATCATCCCGGGCGACATCACCAAGCCCGGCCGCATCGGTCTGGTGTCCAAGTCCGGCACCCTGACCTACCAGATGATGTACGAGCTCCGTGACATCGGCTTCTCCTCCGCCGTCGGCATCGGTGGCGACCCGGTCATCGGTACGACGCACATCGACGCCCTTGCGGCGTTCGAGGCCGACCCCGAGACCGACCTGATCGTGATGATCGGCGAGATCGGCGGCGACGCCGAGGAGCGTGCGGCCGACTTCATCAAGGCCAACGTCACCAAGCCGGTCGTCGGCTACGTCGCGGGCTTCACCGCCCCCGAGGGCAAGACCATGGGCCACGCCGGCGCCATCGTCTCCGGCTCCTCCGGCACCGCCCAGGCGAAGAAGGAGGCCCTTGAGGCCGCCGGCGTCAAGGTCGGCAAGACGCCGACCGAGACCGCCAAGCTGGCGCGCGAGATCCTCAGCGCCTGATCTTCGCTCCCCGGCGCGGCGCGGCAGTACCGCAGGCCGCGTCACCGCACAGACGGCGCGGGCCCGTACCCGATCAGGGGTACGGGCCCGCGCCGTTTCCCGTCCCGCCGCCCGCCCGCCCGGGAGAGCCGTCCCGGCCGGAGGGGCGGGGGCGGGATCAGCCGACGTGGGGAACCAGCCGGGCCGGCCCTCGGACGAGTGCGTCGCCCAGTGTCCTTTGCAGCCTCAGGTCCTGCGGGGTCAGCTTCTGCGGACCGCTGTGCGGCGGCACCCCCTCGACCGGGTGGGCGGGCGACCCCGTGGGGGCGTCCCGGACCGGAGCCGTCGCCAGCGTGAGCAGTGTCAGACCGATCAGCAGCGCCAGGAAACAGAAGACGGCCCTGGTCCACTGCCGGGCCCGGCGTTCGCTGCCGCTGCGCACCGCTTCCGGGGCCGGTAGCGGGTCCGCCGGCTCGGGCCGCTCCCGCACGAGGGCACCGATCCGCTGCCGCAGGAGGGCGGACCGCTCGGCGGGGGACTGCGGTTCCGCCGGTTCGGGCAGCCGCTCGGCGACCGCCGTCCGTGCGTTCGCCAGCCTGCTCGCCGTCGCCGGGGTGGTGGCCTCCGTCTCCGCCGCGGTCTCCGGCAGATCCAGACCGACACCGTCGTGGAGCAGCAGCGTGCGACGGTACGACGGAGGCAGCGCGAGCAGCGCGTCGAGCAGCGCCCGTGCGTCGGGCTCCGCGGGCGGTGGGTCGAACCCGCGGTGCGCGCGGCGCAGCCGGTGCCACGGCGACAGCGCGTACTCGTACGCGGCCGCCCGCACCCAGCCGACCGGGTCCCTGTCCACCGCCACCTCGGGCCAGCGCTCCCAGGCCAGTGCGAAGGCCCGCTCGACGGCCTCCTGGGAGAGGCTCCGGCGCCCGGTGAGCAGGAAAGTCTGGCGGAAGAGTGCCTGTGCGCAGCGTGCGTAGAGGGCATCGAAGGCATCTGCTGCCGCCCCCCGTTCCGCCGCCCCCGTCTCCTCTGCCGCCACTGCCGCCCGGTCCGTCCCGGGGCCCGTGCGGACGGGCGCGTCGGCTGAGACAGCAGAGGCAGATGAGGCGGATGGGGCGGGCGAGGCGGGGGGAGTGGGCGAGGCGGGGGAAGTGAGGGAGACGGCAGGGGTGGCGGATGCGCCGGGCGGTACGGGGGTGGCACCGGGGTCGGTGGGGGCCATGGCGGAGCTCCCGGTGGCTTCGACGGGGACCGGCGCGAGGAACGCCGGACGGAACAGCGGAGGGATGGCGGCCGGGTCAGTCGACCTCTGCGTCATGGCAGAGCCTCCGCGGACCTGCGCCGAGCGAAAAAGTACATAAACGTATATTGAGCGACACAGCGGCCGTTCGCCCGTTACACGGAATAAGCGCGTGTCGTTGGCAGCATGATGGCGTGACTCAAGCGACCGGGGACAGCCCATCGTTGTCGGCGGAACAGGTGGCGGAGCCGGCCGCCGGGCGAGGTGAGGGGCGGGCGGCGGACGGCTCCGCGACGCACGGACGTCCTGCCGTCCTGGCCCTCGCCCTGCTGCGTGGGGTGCTTGCGGCCGGTCTGGGACTGGGCGCACTCACCATGGTCGTCGTGGTGGTGTGGATCAGTTCCCCCACACCCGATGACGGACCCGCCGGAGCCCTCCGTGCGGCGGCGGGAATCTGGCTGCTGGCCCATGGGGCCGAGCTGATCAGGACCGACACGCTTTCCGGGGCCCCGGCCCCCGTCGGCCTCGTCCCGCTGCTGCTCGCCGTGGTGCCGGTATGGCTGGTGCACCGGGCGGCCCGGGACTCCCTGGAGTCCGACGAGGGACGCGCGGGGCCTTCGGCGGTGGCGGCGTTCGCCCTGGTCACGGGCGGCTATCTGGTGGTCGGGTCGGTTGTCGCGCTGTATGTGTCGAGCGGTTCGCCGTCCGTGCGGGTGCTGACGTTGATCTACCCCTCGGCCGTGCTGGTGGCGGGTGCCGCGGCGGCCGGGACGTGGACGGCCTGCGGTCGCCCGATCGGTCCGCCGCCGTCCTGGGCGCCGGTGCGGGTGCACGAGGCGTTGGCGCGTTCCCGGTTCCGGGAACGCGCTGCGACGGTGTGCGGGGCGGGCGCGGCCGGGGTGGCGGCCCTGCTGGGCGGCGGCGCGTTCCTGGTCGCGGTGTCACTGGTGTGGCATGCGCAGTCCGTCCAGCAGTCGTTCGTGGAGCTCTCCGGCGACTGGACGGGCCGGGTTCCGGTGCTGCTGCTCGCGCTGATCCTGGTGCCGAACGCGGCGGTGTGGGGCGCCGCGTACGGACTCGGTCCGGGTTTCGCGCTCGGCTCGGCGTCCGCGGTCACCCCGCTCGCGTTCACGGGGCATCCGGCGCGGCCGGTCTTCCCCCTGCTCGCCGCGGTGCCCGACCACGGTACGGGCACGGCGCCGAACTGGGCGTCCATGGCGGTTCCGGTGACGGCCGGGCTGACCATCGCCTGGTTCACGGCACGGAGGGCGACTCCCGTCCGCGCCGGGCGGGACCAGGCATGGGGCGCGGGGGCGACCGCGCTGACGGCCGGGCTCGGAGCCCTGGGCTGCGGGCTCGGCACGGCGGTACTGGCCGCAGCCGCCGGTGGGCCGCTCGGCACCCGCGCGCTCGCGGAGTTCGGCCCGGTGTGGTGGCTGACGGGGGCGGCGGCCATGGGCTGGACGCTGGTGCTCGGCGTCCCCGGCGCGCTGCTGATGCGGTTCTGGCGACTGCGGGGTTCGGCACGGAAGGCCGAGGGCGCGGACCCGGCGGCAGCGGCCACGGCCGATCAGCCGTCCCCGGACGCCGCCGTGCCGTCGACGGCCCCGGCACCCTCGAAGGCGCGGGCCGCGCGGGTGCCCGGGGGACCGCCGGCGCCCCGGGGCCGCGTACTCGTCCTCGGACGGGACGCGGACGAGGAGGACGGCTCCGAACCGTACGACTTCCTGCCGACCGACCCCTGGCACGAACGGACGGCCCGGCGCACGTGGGACACCGGGCCGTCGGAGAAGCCCTGAGGAAGCGGACCGTGCAGGCCGGCCGATCGGTCCTCGCCCCGGGCCTCGGCTCAGTACTCGATCCGGACCTCGGCTCAGTCCTTGACGCCGAAGAAGGGCTCCAGCGGCTTCGGCAGCAGATCGTTGCAGGCCAGTTGGCCGGACTTGGTCAGCGCGTCGTTCACGCAGGTGTAGTAGTCGCGGTAGACCAGTTGCACCGTGAACGTCGTCGCGACGATCGAGAGCGCGAGCAACGCCGTCACCAGACCGCTGACCGCGGCGGTGGTCTGCTGCCTGCCGTATCTCAGGGCGGGGGCGCCGGGGGTGCCGGGGGCGGATCCGGGCGCCGGGACATGACCGGAACCGGAGCCCTGAAGCGTTCCGGTGGTCGGCGTGCCGGTCGTAGCCGTGGGGCCGGACGTCCCGGCCGCGGCGGTGGAACCACCCGGCGCGGACGCATCCTTCGGCTTCGCCCGGAGCGCGCTGACCGACCAGTACACGGCGAGCGCGCCGAGCAGCAGAGCGATCTCCGGAAAGTCGAAGAGCGCGAAGAAGAACGCCCACATGCCGCAGAGCAGCGCGTAACGCGCGCGGCGCTGGGCCGGGTCGGTCGGGTCCCAGCGCAGCCCGCCGGGGCGCCCCTCGGGGCCGCCCTGGCCGTTCGACCCGCCCTGGTTCCCGGGACGACCGCCGAAGCCGCCGCTCTGGCGGCCCGGCTGCCGGTTGCTCCACTGGCTGCCCCAGGCCGGTCGGTCGCCGGAGGAATCGCCCTCGGCGGAACCGTCGTTGTCGCCCCGGCCCCCGTCCCCCCGGTCGTTGCCGGTGTTCGAGGGGTGGCGGGGCTGCCACGGCCGGTCGGGTCGGTTCTCGGGTGGTGCGGCGAACGGATTGTCCTGCGTGGGGCCGGAAGCCCCCGACGCACCGGACGTGGACGATGCACCGGACGTGGACGATCCCGTGGAGTCCGAGGAGGGGGAAGGAGACGAAGAAGACGAAGAAGAGGGCGAGGAGCCCGTCGAGGGCCGGTGCTCCCGCAGCAACGGCGAAGCCGGCTCGGGCAACGGATGCAGCGGCGGCAGCGGGTGGCGGAAGGCGGTGCGGCGGCGTCGGTCCGTCATGTGGTGAACGTCTTCCCCATCTCGTCATTTCCGCCCTGCGGACGGTTCCCTGTCCCCTGACGCTACCTCCCGGCCGGGAGGGGCCGAAAGCGGGGAGCGGCTGCACCGGGCGGCCGGACCTCTTTGCCGAGCTCCGCCCTGCTCCCCTCGACCGGACAGCGAGCCGGACAGCGAGCCGGACAGTGAGCCGGACAACGCCCCGAACCGCGACCGGACCGCCGCCGGAACCGACCTGCCGGGCCATGGACCCGGCAGGTCGGAATGGGGTGATGCGCGCTGGATGTGCGGCGGGTACGCGGCAGATGTGCGGCGGGTACGCGGTGTGGTGCGGGCACGACGTGCGTCCGGTACCGGCCCCGCGCCCGGCGGGTGGGTTCGGGGCCATGGCGCGAGCGGGGCGTCCCGGCCCGCGGTGTCCGGCTCGGCTCCCCGGCCCCGGCCCCGGTCCTCGTCCCCCGTCCCCCCGTCCCGAGGGGGCGTGCCACGGTGCCGGTATCGTTGCTGACGGTCGGCTCGTTCGTAGAGTTCCCCGTATCGGGGGAATCATTTCATTCGTACGACCATACAAATTCAGCGTTGCTTGCTTCATCACGCGAGAAAGGGCCCAACCGTGGCCTCCCCGCCCCCCTCCGCCGCCCCGGCCCGCCTGGTCGTGCTGGTCTCCGGCTCAGGCACGAACCTCCAAGCCCTGCTCGACGCCATCGCTGAGGATCCCGAGGGCTTCGGTGCGCGGGTTGTCGCGGTCGGTGCCGACCGCGACGGCATCGTCGGCCTGGACCGGGCGGAACGCGCCGGGCTTCCGACCTTCGTGTGCCGGGTCAAGGACCATGCCACGCGCGAGGAGTGGGACGCGGCGCTGGCCGCCGCGACGGCCGAGCACCGCCCGGACCTCGTCGTGTCGGCGGGTTTCATGAAGATCGTGGGCAAGGAGTTCCTCGCCCGCTTCGGCGGCCGGTTCATCAACACCCACCCCGCCCTGCTCCCCAGTTTTCCCGGTGCTCACGGGGTGCGTGACGCGCTCGCGTACGGCGTGAAGGTCACCGGGTGCACCGTCCACTTCGTCGACGATGGGGTCGACACCGGTCCGATCATCGCGCAGGGCGTGGTCGAGGTGACCGAGGCGGACACGCCGGAGGGCGAAGCCGCCCTCCATGAACGCATCAAGGAAGTCGAGCGCAAGCTGCTCGTCGAGGCCGTGCGGCGGCTCGCCCGCGGCGGCTATCGCATTGAGGGACGAAAGGTTCATCTCGGTCATGTCGGTGAATAAGCCCATCCGTCGCGCCCTGGTCAGTGTCTACGACAAGTCGGGGCTGGAAGACCTCGCCCGCGGTCTGCACGAGGCGGGTGTCGAGCTCGTCTCCACCGGCTCCACCGCCGGGAGGATCGCCGCCGCCGGGGTGCCGGTCACCAAGGTCGAGGAGCTCACCGGCTTCCCCGAGTGCCTCGACGGCCGCGTCAAGACCCTGCACCCGCGCGTCCACGCCGGCATCCTTGCCGACCTGCGCCTGGACGCCCACCGCGAGCAGCTCGCCGAACTGGGCGTGGAGCCGTTCGACCTGGTGGTCGTGAACCTCTACCCGTTCAAGAAGACCGTCGCCTCCGGCGCGTCCGCCGACGAGTGCGTGGAGCAGATCGACATCGGTGGCCCGTCCATGGTCCGTGCCGCCGCCAAGAACCACCCGTCCGTGGCCGTCGTCACCAGCCCCGAACGGTACGTCGACGTTCTCGCCGCGGTGCAGGCCGGCGGCTTCGACCTGGCGGCCCGCAAGCGGCTCGCCGCCGAGGCGTTCCAGCACACCGCCGCCTACGACGTGGCCGTGGCGTCCTGGTTCGCCGAGGACTACGCCGCCGCCGACGACTCCGGCTTCCCGGACTTCTTCGGTGCGACGTACGAGCGCGAGAACGTCCTGCGGTACGGCGAGAACCCGCACCAGCCCGCCGCCCTGTACACCTCCGGGACGGGTGGCCTGGCCGAGGCGGAGCAGTTGCACGGCAAGGAGATGTCGTACAACAACTACACGGACACCGACGCCGCGCGCCGGGCCGCGTACGACCACGCCGAGCCGTGCGTCGCGATCATCAAGCACGCCAACCCCTGCGGCATCGCGATCGCCGACGACGTCGCCGAGGCGCACCGCAAGGCGCACGCCTGCGACCCGCTGTCGGCCTTCGGCGGAGTCATCGCCGTCAACCGCCCGGTGACCGTCGCCATGGCCGAGCAGGTCGCGGAGATCTTCACCGAGGTCATCGTCGCCCCGGCGTACGAGGACGGTGCGGTCGAGGTGCTGGCCCGCAAGAAGAACATCCGCGTGCTGCGCTGCCCCGACGCCCCGACCGCCCCGGTCGAGGTCAAGCCGATCGACGGCGGTGCGCTGCTCCAGGTGACCGACCGCCTCCAGGCCGAGGGCGACGACCCGGCCAACTGGACCCTGGCCACCGGTGAGGCGCTCTCCGACGACGAGCTGAAGGAGCTCGCCTTCGCGTGGAAGGCGTGCCGCGCGGTCAAGTCCAACGCGATCCTGCTTGCCAAGGACGGTGCCTCGGTCGGTGTCGGCATGGGCCAGGTCAACCGCGTCGACTCCGCGAAGCTCGCCGTCGAGCGGGCGGGCGAGGAGCGGGCGCGGGGCGCCTACGCCGCCTCCGACGCGTTCTTCCCGTTCCCGGACGGGCTGGAGATCCTGACCGCGGCCGGTATCAGGGCCGTGGCCCAGCCGGGCGGTTCGGTCCGTGACGAGCTGGTCGTCGAGGCCGCGCAGAAGGCGGGCGTGACGATGTACTTCACCGGCACGCGCCACTTCTTCCACTGATCCCGGCGCGCCCCCGCAGCTGATCCCGGCGGGTCCCCGCAGCGCGAAGGGCCGGAACTCACGTGTTGAGTTCCGGCCCTTCGCGTGGTGCGCGCGGGCGGCGTGCCGAGCACGCCCCCACGTCACTACTTCTTGATCACCAGGGTGCCGGCCGCACGGTCGTGCCAGCCCTGCAGCTTGCCGGAGTTGTCGAAGAACGGCGACAGGTAGACGAGGACGGCCCCGATGTAGCAGAGGAACGCGCCGACGATCGGGATGATCCAGCGGATGAATCCGGCACCGAGGCCCGGGTTCATGCCGGTGTTCTCCTTGACGACCTTCAGGCCGAGCGCCATCTTGCCCAGCGTCGCGCCGACCAGCGAGATCATCAGCCACTCGTAGAGCAGGGTGATCAGACCGAGCAGGGCCATCATGCCGAGCATGGTGACGAAGAAGCCGCTGCCCACGTCGTTCATGCAGGACTGGTAGCCCGGGTCCAAGGAGGAGCCGCAGTCATCGGCGCTGTCGGCAACGCCCATCGCGCCGGCCACACCTATCGCGCTGAAGATGAGGTAGACGACGAAG
This sequence comes from Streptomyces sp. NPDC056061, assembly GCF_042266885.1. Lineage (NCBI taxonomy): Bacteria > Bacillati > Actinomycetota > Actinomycetes > Kitasatosporales > Streptomycetaceae > Streptomyces > Streptomyces sp. NPDC056061. The sequence goes on from NZ_JBHJWQ010000001.1 coordinate 50,142, forward strand.
ATGGCTGCCCCGTCGATGCAGCGGGCGCCGAGGCGTCGGCCCATCGAGGCGACCTGGACCGTGCCCAGCACCGGGACGTTGATGTAGCCGTTGTTCGCCTGGAGCGTGCCGGGGGCCTGCTGCGGGTAGCCGTAGCCGGGCTGGCCCTGCGGCGGCTGCTGCGGGTAGCCGTAACCGGGCTGCCCCTGCGGCGGCTGCTGCGGGTAGCCGTAACCAGGCTCGCCCTGCGGCGGCTGGCCACCCTGCGGCGGCTGGCCGGGCTGCTGGCCGTACGGGTTGTTCGGGTCGCCGAAACTCATCTGGGCTGTTCCTCCAACGTGCATTTGGGGACGAAGCGGCCGCACGGAGGAAAGAGAAAGGTCAGCGGTCCGCCCCCCGGTGCTACTGCGGCACTGCGGCCATAATCGTTATAAGCAGAATGTAAGTTTGTCCAGTCACGATGGGTGGATGTTGCCCAAGCGAGACATCTCGCCCTCTCTCGGTCACCGGGAATTGGTATGCGGGCGGGGTCATCCGCGAGTATGGGGACATGACTGCCCAGATTCTCGATGGCAAGGCCACCGCAGCCGCGATCAAGTCCGATCTCACCGTCCGCGTGGCGGCCCTCAAGGAACGGGGCATCAACCCTGGCCTGGGAACCCTGCTGGTCGGGGACGACCCGGGCAGCCGTTGGTACGTGAACGGCAAGCACCGTGACTGCGCGCAGGTCGGCATCGGCTCCATCCAGCGCGAACTCCCCGACACCGCCACCCAGGAGGAGATCGAGGAGGTCGTACGGGAGCTCAACGCCGACCCCGAGTGCACGGGTTACATCGTGCAGCTGCCCCTGCCCAAGGGGATCGACACCAACCGCGTGCTGGAACTGATGGACCCGGCCAAGGACGCCGACGGCCTCCACCCGACGAACCTCGGCAGGCTCGTGCTCAACGAGACCGGTCCGTTGCCGTGCACCCCGCAGGGCGTCGTCCAGCTGCTCCGCCACCACGGTGTGGAGATCAACGGGGCGCACGTCGTGGTCGTGGGCCGCGGTGTCACCATCGGCCGTCCGATGCCGTTGCTGCTGACCCGCAGGACGGAGAACGCCACCGTGACCCAGTGCCACACCGGCACGCGTGACCTCTCCGCGCACCTCAAGCAGGCCGACATCATCGTCGCCGCCGCCGGGGTGCCGCACATCGTCAAGCCCGAGGACGTGAAGCCGGGTGCGGCCGTGCTCGACGTCGGCGTCAGCCGGGACGAGAACGGCAAGATTGTCGGGGACGTCCACCCGGGCGTGGCCGAGGTCGCCGCCTGGGTCTCCCCGAACCCGGGCGGTGTCGGTCCGATGACCCGCGCCCAGCTGCTCGTCAACGTGGTCGAGGCGGCCGAGCGCGCCGCAGCCACCGCCTGAGCCGGCCGACCCGATCCGGAAGGAACCCCATGGGTGCTGGTACGAGCCCGGCCGACCCGGCCACCGAGGCGGACCGGACGTCTCCGGCGCCGTCCGCCGCGGAGGGCGGGCAGCCCGACGCCGCCGTGAAGCAGCCGGACACGACCGCGAAGCAGACCGCGGACGCGTCCGGCCCGGGCTCCACCGACGGGACCGCGAACGACGGGACCGCGAACGAAGGAACCGTCGATGAGTCCGCGGACGGGGGGGCCGTTGACGGGGCCGGGAACGACGGGACTGTCAGCGGGGCCGGGAACGACGACGGTGCCGCCGACGGAACGAGCATGCGCCGGGAGAACGGCGCTTCCCCGTCCGGCGGTTCCGTAACGAGCGGTTCCACGTCCGGCGGTTCCCCGTCCGATGATTCCGTGAGCGGCGATGCGAAGGTCCCTGCCCGGGAGGGCGATGCCGCGGCGGACGAGGCATCGGCGGACGTCGCGGGGGCCGGCGAGCGCGGCGCGGCACGCCGCTCGCGGAGGTTCCCGTCGTTCACCCGGGACACCGCGCGTCCCGAGGGCGGCGGCCGGGCGGCGTCCGGAGACGCGCCCGCCCCGGCCCGGCAGTGGCCGTTGCTCGCGGTGCTCTGCACGGCCGGGATCGGGCTGCTGATCGTGGCCACCGACCCGTTCGCCGAGGCGTTCCGGGTCGGCACGATCCTGATCGGTGCGGCGCTCCTCGGCGGTGCGGTGCTGCGGCTCGTGGTCCCGTCGGTCGGCATGCTCGCGGTCCGGTCCCGCTTCACCGACCTGGTGACGTACGGGCTGCTCGGCTTCCTCATCGTGATGCTGGCGCTGGTGGCGCAGCCCAAGCCGTGGCTGGACATCCCGTTCCTGGAGGACGCGGTCCACTTCACGATCCGCTGAGGCCGCCCGCCCGCCCGCCCGTACGACGTCGTCCGGCAACGGTGCCCGTCCCCTCCCCCGAGCGGGACGGACACCTGCGGACGGAAGGGGCCACCGGAATGTTGCCGTTCCGGATTGTGGCGACTTGAGCATCCTTGCCCCTGTCCTGATCTCAGCCTCACGGACGGTGGGGACGCGTTCAAGAGGGCCCTGTCGCCTGTGGCACGGAAGTGACCATTCCGCCACGGTGTGATGGCTGAGCAACATCGGTGGAACGAGCCCGTGCCCAGCGGAGTGAACGGGTGCGCGCGCCGTGTCCACAGCCCCGGGCCCGGGTACCTCCTCCGAGTGAGCGGATACGGCCGGGTGAGCAGAGTGTGACGCCTTGTGCGCGGTGCCACAGGGGGCCGAGCCGCCAGGGCGTTCCGGGTCGGATAGCCTGAACGCCGGATATCTCTTCACATCAAGATTCAGGGATGTCCAGCTCCAGGGGCCAGGAACCCCCAACCGCCAGCTGTCTAACGGAGATCGCCATGACCCGCACTCCCGTGAATGTCACCGTGACCGGCGCAGCCGGCCAGATCGGCTACGCTCTGCTCTTCCGCATCGCCTCCGGCCACCTGCTCGGCCCGGACGTGCCGGTCAACCTGCGTCTCCTGGAGATCCCGCAGGGCCTGAAGGCCGCCGAGGGCACCGCGATGGAGCTCGACGACTGCGCCTTCCCGCTGCTGCGCGGCATCGAGATCACCGACGACGCCAACAAGGCGTTCGACGGCGCCAACGTCGCTCTGCTGGTGGGCGCCCGCCCGCGTACGAAGGGCATGGAGCGCGGCGACCTGCTCTCCGCCAACGGCGGCATCTTCAAGCCGCAGGGCAAGGCCATCAACGACAACGCCGCGGACGACATCAAGGTCCTCGTCGTCGGCAACCCGGCCAACACCAACGCGCTCATCGCGCAGGCCGCCGCCCCGGATGTACCGGCCGAGCGCTTCACCGCGATGACCCGCCTCGACCACAACCGCGCGATCTCGCAGCTGGCCGCCAAGACCGGTGCCGCGGTCTCCGACATCAAGAAGCTGACGATCTGGGGCAACCACTCGGCGACCCAGTACCCGGACATCTTCCACGCGGAGATCGCCGGCAAGAACGCCGCCGAGGCCGTCAACGACGAGGCGTGGCTGGCCGACACCTTCATCCCGACCGTCGCCAAGCGCGGCGCCGCGATCATCGAGGCCCGTGGCGCGTCCTCCGCGGCCTCCGCCGCCAACGCCGCCATCGACCACGTCCACACCTGGGTCAACGGCACCGCCGAGGGCGACTGGACCTCCATGGGTATCCCGTCGGACGGCTCCTACGGTGTGCCCGAGGGCATCATCTCGTCCTTCCCGGTCACCACGAAGAACGGTACGTACGAGATCGTCCAGGGCCTGGACATCAACGAGTTCTCCCGCAAGCGCATCGACGCCTCGGTGAAGGAGCTCACCGAGGAGCGCGACGCGGTTCGTGAGCTCGGTCTGATCTGAGGTTCCGACCGGTTCCGACCGGTTCCCGGCCGAATCCGTACCCGGGCCGTACGCCTTCCTCCGTACGGCCCGGCGCGGCCCGGCGCGGCCCGGTTCGGTTCGGTTCGGTTCGGTCCACGCGTGTCCACCGCCCACGGACCAAGGTCACGGCCCACGGCCCACGACCACGGACCACGGGCCTCGTGCGCGGAAAGACACTCACCGCCCCCGGCAGCACGCGTGCGCGCTGCCGGGGGCGGTGACGTTCCCACCCGCGTCGTTCCGGTCGTCCGTGTGGGGCATGGCGTCGGTCCGTCCGGGCCGCAGGTCCCCCGTTCCCGCGGCCCGGACGGACCCGTCAGCCCTTCCGGAGTTCGTCGGCGAAACCGCGCACGGCCGCCATGGCGCGGCGTTGCAGCCCGGGGCCGAACGTGATCCGGGTGGCGCCCAGCTCCCCGAGCCGGTGCGGCGACGGACCGTCGGGCCGGGCCAGGGCGTTGAGCGGACCGGGAACGGCTGCGGCCAGCCGGGGCAGGGCCTCGGGAGGGGCCATGATCGGATAGACGCAGTCGGCCCCCGCCTCCACGTACAGCAGGGCCCGGCGCACCGTCTCCGCCTCCCGGTCCGCCTCCGTCTGCCCGGGGGTGCCGTGGACGTACGTGTCGACGCGGGCGTTGACGAAGAGCCGGTCCCCGGCGACCGCCCGCACCTCCGCCAGCCGGTCCGCCTGACGCTCGGCAGCGACGAGGACGCCGTCGACCGAGTCCTCCAGGTTGCAGCCGACGGCACCGGCCTCCAGGAGGCGTTCCACCAGTTCCCCGGCCGCCAGGCCGTACCCGGCCTCGACGTCCGCCGAGACGGGCACCTCGGCCGGGACGGCCCGTACGATCCTCGCCACGGCCGCGAACATCTCGCCCGTGGGAGTCGCCCCGTCCTCATAGCCCAGCGAGGCCGCGATCCCGGCGCTCGGCGTGGCGAGCGCCGGGAAGCCCGCCTCGACGAAGACGCGGGCACTCGCCGCGTCCCACGGGCCCGGGAGAACCAGCGGTGCGCCGGGCGGGCGGTCGAGGTGCAGGGACCGGAGGACGGATGCGGTCATCGTGGAACTCCCAGGGTGATCCGCCGCGAGCGTCGGCGCGCGGGGGCGGGGCGGATAAGTAGGCGCGGCGGCGGAGTGCGCGCGGGCGGAGCGGGGCCGCGGGTCGAGTGGGGCGGCGGGCCGGGCGGGGCGGCGTCGGCGCCCGGTCAGTGCTTGAGGTCGCCCGGCGTGTAGTGCCCCGGGGCCATGCGGGTGGTCACGGAGAACCGGTTCCAGGCGTTGATCGTCGTGATCGCGGCGACGAGGTGGGCCAGTTCGGTCTCGTCGAAGTGCTTGGCGGCGTTCTCCCACACCTCGTCCGGCACGAATCCGTCGGTCAGCACCGTGATCGCCTCGGTCAGCTCGATGGCCGCGATCTCCTTCGGCGTGTAGAAGTGCCGCGACTCCTCCCACGCGCCCAGCTGGATGATCCGCTGGACGGACTCGCCCGCCGCGAGCGCGTCCTTGGTGTGCATGTCCAGGCAGAAGGCACAGTGGTTGAGCTGCGAGGCGCGGATCTTCACCAGCTCACCGATGACCGGGTCGAGCCCCCTGCGGGAGGCCGCGTCCAGCCGGACCATGGCCTTGTAGACGTCCGGGGCGAGCTCGGCCCACTGCATGCGCGGGGTGTGCTCGGGGTTGAGTTCGGAAGTGGCGTGGCTGTGTGCGTTGGTCGTCATGGGAACGACGCTACGGGAAGTTGGCGCAAGGGTATGGTCCATTTTCATGACGAATTCCTGGGCCACTTTCGGGGCCGACCTTCATCTGGAGACGACGGGCGCGGCGGGGCTGCGGGCCGGGCTCATGGACGCCCTGCGCGACGCAGTGCGGACGGGCAGGCTGGCCCCCGGCACCAGGCTGCCGTCCTCCCGCAACCTGGCCGCCGACCTCGGCATCGCCCGGAACACCGTCGCCGACGCCTACGCGGAACTGGTCGCCGAGGGCTGGCTCACCGCCCGGCAGGGATCGGGTACCCGAGTGGCCCAACGGGCCGAGCCACGTCGGCCGGCCCCCCGAGTGCCCCCGGTCCGGCCGGTCCGTGCCAGGTCCGCCCACAATCTGATGCCCGGAACGCCAGACCTCTCCTCCTTCCCACGCGCCGAATGGCTCAAGGCGACCCGGCGCGCCCTGACCGTCGCACCCAACGACGCCTTCGGCTACGGGGACCCGCGTGGACGCGTCGAACTGCGCACCGCGCTCGCCGGGTACCTGGCCCGCGCCCGTGGCGTGTACGCGGACCCGGAACGGATCGTGGTCTGCGCGGGCTTCGTCCAGGCCCTGAAACTGTTGGGGTCGGTGCTGCGGAAGCGCCGAATACGGGAGGTCGCCGTCGAGTCGTACGGGCTGGACGTCCACTGGCGGCTGCTCGCGGACGCCGGGCTGCACATGCCGTGCCTGACGGTGGACGGGGACGGGGCCAGGACCGGGGAACTGGCCGCACTGCGCGGCGCCGGAGCCGTCCTGCTGACGCCCGCGCACCAGTTCCCCACGGGCACGCCGCTGCACCCCGACCGCCGGGCCGCGGTGGTCGACTGGGCGCGCGCCACCGGCGGGCTGATCCTGGAGGACGACTACGACGGAGAGTTCCGGTACGACAGGCAGCCGGTCGGAGCCCTTCAGGGCCTCGACCCGGAACGCGTCGTGCACCTGGGGACGACGAGCAAGTCCCTGGCACCGGGGCTGCGGCTGGGGTGGATGGTGCTGCCGGAGAGCCTGATGAGGGAGATGACCGACGCGAAAGGATTCAGCGACTGGTCGTCGAGCGCGCTGGAACAGTTGACGCTCGCGGAATTCATCGAGTCGGGCGCGTACGACCGCCATGTGCGCGCGATGCGGCTGCGCTACCGCCGACGCCGAGACGAACTCGTCGCCGTACTGGCCCAGCGGGCGCCGTCCATCCGGGTCAGCGGCATCGCGGCCGGCCTGCACGCCGTGCTCGAACTCCCGGAGGGCGGCGAGGCGTCCGCGCTGCGCGCGGCGGCGTGGCAGGGGCTCGCGGTGGAGGGGCTGTCCCGCTTCCGGCACCCGGACGCCGAACCGGGGCGCGACGCCCTGGTCATCGGCTACGGGACACCGACGGACAGCGCCTGGGCGGGCGCGCTGGACGCGCTGGTCCGCGTTCTCGCGTGAGGCGGCCGGGCCGGGTGCCCTCGGGGCCGGGGCCGGGGCCGGGTGCTCCGGGGCCGGTGAGGGACGGCTGCATCGGGCCGGGTGCGCGGGGCCGGTGAGGGACGGCTGCACCCTGTGCGGGGACGTCGGGCCCGCCGGGCCGGGCCGTGAGCGCGACGAACAAGCTCGTTCCAGGAACGGTGGCAGGCGGCGGAGGGCATGCCGTACTCCTACGGACCGGGGCTCGTTCTACGGACCGGGGCTCGCGGGAGGTGGCGTCACGGCCGGCTCGATGGTCGACCGGACGTAGATCCGAGTGGTACCGGGCCGGAACTCGTGCGCGAACAGGTCGACGCAACGCCGGAGGTGTTTGCCCTCGGGAGAGTCGAGGTCATCGGGGTACAAGCTGACCTGCCGCAGTCCCCGCACGAGCGTCTCGGGTTCCGCCAGCCCGAGATGGGAGAAGGCCGCGGCGGGCCGGTAGTCCTTCTGCTTCGGACGGAAGTTCCCGATCATCCTGGTGCCCTCCGGGAGAAGTCGGCCCGTGTACGCCTCCGCCTCCTCGCTGGGCAGGACGAAGGACAGCAGTCCCGTGTCGTGGCGCTCACCCACTTTGTAGCCCGCACGCCGATCCGACGCCGCCTCCGGGATGCGGACACCCATCTGCCCACTCATCCAGACCGGGGTTGCTCCCTCTTCCCAACAGCAGGTCATCTCCCGGTCCAGCAGGTCCGAATCCACATCGTCAACGATCCAGGCGAACGTGCCGACCAGAACGGTGGCGCAGGTGACGAACGCCAGCGTGATGACGACCAGCAGCCGTCGACGATGCTTGGGCCGCCCGTCGGCGGAGAAGGTGCCGGAATTGTTCATTGGTCGGCTTCCTACCGCGCTTCCTGCTGCTCGCGGCCGGGGTCTGTGCGGCCTCCCGCAGGCCCGGGCCCGCTCGGCTCCGGCAACGGGTCGTAGTTCGAGTCCGAGCCGCCCAGATCATAGTGCTTGTTGGAACTGCTGCCCGACATATCGAATTCGCGGGCCACACCCGTGGTGTGGAGACGGGCCATCTGGCCATCAGGGATGGACATGTCGCCAATTCCTGTTGGAGGTCTCCACGGGAACGGAGACCGGGTGGCCCTGGCTCTTCCGGCGAGCACACTGCTGAACTCGGTAAGGCCGCGCCGGACCAATCGACCGACCGCAGCGGGCGTGAGCGGCACCCGGCCACAGTCCAGGCCGCTGAGGAACCGCGTGATGCGGCTATGTGATGCGGCTATGGGGCAGGGCGGGGCGGGGCGGCTGAGGGAGCTCGACGACGGTGACGCCGCGTAGCTCGCGGTGGAGGCGGGAGGCGAGCATGCCGGGGAGGCGGGGCTTGGCATAGGCCGAGAGCACGTCGTTGTCGGACGTGTGCCAGCCGTCGCCGGCAAGTTGGTAGAGGGTCCCCGACACCCCGTGGAGTCGGGGCTTTCGCACGCGGAGCACGACGTGTTCGTTCCGCCGCAGGAAGGGGCACTGCCGGACCGACGTCTGTGCGTGCTCGGCGCACAGGGGCGGCATGGAGGTGATGGAGCGTTCGGGCCAGGTCGGGGGCGAGTCCGGTCGTCGCCAGTCGATGAACAACCAGCCGTCCGCGTTCCGGTCGGCTGGGCCGCCACAGATCTGGCACAGCATGTGCTCCATGCAGGCGCGTTGGCGGTCGCTGTGCATGCAGTCGTACTGGATTCGGCCGCCCGTGGACTCGTGCATGCGCAGCCAGAGGTTTCCGTGATGGTCCCGGTCCGTCGGGCGCGGTCGGCGGTATGCGAGCCGGGGGCCGCCCGGTGCGAATTCGACCGTCAACTCTGCTAGGCGTGCCGGGAGTTCATGCGTGCGCGACGCGACGTACGGGGCAAGCAGTGGCATGGGGCAGTTCCTCGTTCATGAGTGGGCGGGTTCGGTGGAGTGCTGTGCGAGGGGTCGGCACCCGGTGCCCGGCGCTCGCTCTCGGTGCTCGTTCTCGGCGCCTCTGACGGACGACTCGGCGCCTCTGACGGACGACTCGGCGGGTGCGTCGGGCGCGGGGCGGGACTTGGGCTGTCACACGTGCGGGGGAATTCACGGGCCTCCGGCGCGCGGGACCGGACCGTGTCCGAGCCGTTCGGCCCGGCCCCGTAGTCACCCGGGCGTGCGCCGGGGCACTGCTTCGGGAACTCGGCCGACATGGGCGATCATTCGGCCGTCGCCCGCGTGAATATCGGCGGGGAAACTCCCGTCACAGCAGCTCACCCCGGCTGCGCGCGTTGGCGCGGGCGAGTTCTGCACGCAGGCGCCGTATCGGGTCGGCCGCCCGTACGTCCTCGGGGCGGACCGTCCATTCGACGCCACCGCCGACCGGGCGCAGGGACCACTGGCCGCACCATTCACCGCGGAATTCACCGACCCGATCCTGTGATAAGTCCACCATGAGCGTGCCGGGGGCCGGGGTGTGTGGGGGTTCCTGTCCGTTCGGGGGGCCGTTCTCCGTACGCACGGGCCACTCCTCTCCGTAGTGGCTTCACTACCAGTGGCAGCCCAGCGTGGCCCGGAGCCCGGTTCCCTTCAACTAGCCGGAACAGAAGGAAGGGGAGGATCACCGCATGGTCAACCGCAGGGAGTTGAACCCGGAGTCGAGCCCGGAAGCGGCCTATGGGGCCCGTGTGCGCAGGCTGAGGGAGGAACGCGGCTGGAGCCAGGAGGAATTGGCCGAGGAGGTGGAGTACTCCAGTCAGCATATTTCGGCAGTGGAAACTGCTCGTAAACCGCCGACCCTTCCCTTCTCGCGCAAGATCGATATCGCCTTCGGCGTTTCCGGGACCGCCGAGTCGTTCGAGCGCGAGTGGCGCGAGATGCGGCACGGCGTGCTGCTGGAGGGCTTCCCGGAGTACGTCGGGTACGAGAGCCGGGCGGTGGAGATCCGCTTGTTCCAGCTCGGGATCATTCCAGGGCTGCTTCAGACACCCGAGTACGCACGGGCGTTGGCGGACGGCGATGTGTGGCGCGGCTCCATCGCGCCCGAACAGGCCGATGAGCGCGTCGCGTTCCTGGCCGGGCGGCAGGCGGCACTGACGCGTTCTCGGCCCCCCATGGTGCTGGTGGTGATGGACGAGAGTTGCCTCCACCATGCCGTCGGCGGCCCGGAGGTCATGGCGGCCCAGCTCCAGTGGCTGGTCGAGGTCGCGGCCCTCCCCAACTGGCTGATTCAGGTGTCACCCTTCGGGATAGGGGCACGTCGTCCCTTCAACCTCCCGGTCAACCTGCTCACGCTCGCCGACAGGTCCGTCGTCGCGTACGCCGAGTCACAGGCGCAGGGCTATGTGGAGCGGGAAATGGCCTCCGTGGTCCCCTTGTTGACGGCCTACCATCAGTTGCAGGCCGAGGCGCTGTCCCAGGCGGAATCCGTGGCCTTGATCAACCAGTTACGAAAGGGCTCCCCGTGACGACCGAATCCCCCCGCTGGTTCACGTCCTCGTACAGCTCCAACGGCGGTGACTGCGTCGAGGTCGCCGTCAATCTCGTCGCCTCGCGCGGCGTGGTCCCCGTCCGTGACTCCAAGGACCCGCACGGACCGGTGCTGTGCGCATCGGCCGCCGCGTTCGCATCCTTCGTGTCCGGCGTCAGGGCCGGAGAGTTCGGGGCGGCGTGACTCGTCGTCCTGGCGTGGGCTGGGTGGGGGCTATGGCGCATGAGGATGGTTGTGTCGCGTATGTCGCAGTTCGAGGAAGTAAGTAAAAACGCCCGCTCCTCCATCTGAACCCGCAGGTCACGTAGCCTGCTCCCCGCGCGTGCGGGGATGGTCCAACACCGAGCGGGCCAGCCGCCGGCGGGCCTCGCTGCTCCCCGCGCGTGCGGGGATGGTCCCGCTTCAGGTGATGCGTGAGCGGCGGTCGCGGTCTGCTCCCCGCGCGTGCGGGGATGGTCCCTGCAGGAGTACTTCACCGCGATGGAGAAGGAGCTGCTCCCCGCGCGTGCGGGGATGGTCCCCGCGTTGGGGAATGCGCCAGGTTGTCCGGAAGCTGCTCCCCGCGCGTGCGGGGATGGTCCCGCGGCAGGGACTTGATGACCTTCGCACGGCGACTGCTCCCCGCGCGTGCGGGGATGGTCCCCGCGTTGGGGAATGCGCCAGGTTGTCCGGAAGCTGCTCCCCGCGCGTGCGGGGATGGTCCCATGCGGCCGAGCGCGGGGCCGATCGACTCAAGCGCGACCGAGTGGTGGCCACATGGTTCGACGAACCAACTTACCCAGTTGAGCGGGTCTTTGATGCGGAGCGAAAGCCTCCAATCTCAAGTTGCGATCAGTTCCTTCCGGTGACCCTTTGCTTTTGATCAAATGCATGACTTACTGAGGTCGCACCGTTCCAATGAGGGACGACTGGGGGAAGGTGCCTCGTGGGCATCATCAAACGGGGAACAGCGGGTTCTGTCATTGCGCTCGCTGTACTTGCAGGGATTGCGACGGCGCCCGCGTATGCGCGGCCGACATCGGGCGTTTCGGCCGATGCCCCGGAGTCGGTGAACACGGCTCCACCGGCAGAGCCGGAAGAGAGCGACCTGGTCGACGCCGCGGATCCCGGACCTGATCCGGAGGAGACTGTTCCGTCGACCAAACCGGGGGACACGACGAACGGGGAGTACTGCGGTCCGACGCAGGCCATCTACACCCCCGAATCCAAAGGCGCCAAATACCACAAGGGTGTGGGACCGGCCAATGCCAACTACAACGGCACATCGCGTACTGCGCGTTCGACATTCACCTCCGAGGTCACTGGTGAAGTGGGAGTCAGTGTCACAGCCGGTCTGTCGACCAGCATTGACACGATGATCGCGAAGATCGAGGCCAAGTATGAGGTCAACCTGAGTGCCAAGTTGACCGCGAAGATGGGTAACTCCATCTCGGTGGACACGCCTCCGAAGAAGACGACGAACGCCAAGTACGGCGTATACCGACTGAAGAACACCGGCACGAGCTACAAGGTCTACAGCAACTGCAAGACCTCGGCGGTGAAGACCATTACGAGCTACACGCCCATGAAGGTGGGCTGGTATCTGTGGGAGAGTTGATCGTTCCGGTTCCTGCCCGTGTTTCCTCCGGCTTCGTCGTGGCTGTCGTGGCTGCGCTGGTGCTGACCGGATGCAGTGGAGAGGGGAAGCGCCCGCCGGCCGGGCCGCCCGTCTCACGGTCCGCGCAGTCCAGCCCCACGCAGACCGGTGACCGGGCCGAGCACATCGAGGGTGAGACGGTTTCCAGGGCACCCGAGCCTGTCAATGATGGGCAGGTTCTGTTGTCCGTCGCATCCAGGGACGGAAATGCCGAACTTCCTCTGACCAAGAAAATCGGTGCCGGAATGCTGGCCATCCAGGTCAATTGTCAAGGAAAGGGAACGCTCAACGTTGCCGTCGACCCCGTGGGGCTTTCGTTTCCGTTGGAGTGCGTCGATGAGGAAGTCAGCAGCACCTACAACGAAGTCCATCTGAAGAGAGCGCGCAGCGAGGGCACTGTGCGGATAACTGCCCCTTCGACAGTTCGCTGGGCCCTCACTGCCGAACAGTGACACCGAGGCGGTACATCTGGCGGATTCAACGCCCGGACTCGTTGGTCGGAGCCTCCGGAGAAGCACCCTCTCTCCAGAGGCGCCGGTCAACGGGCTTCCCGTCTTTGTTGGTTTCGGGTGAGGTGGCCTCGCGCCGGTCGGTGTGACTTGCGGGCCGCACCCAAAGCTCCGATGGGCTCCGTCGGTCTCGAAAACCTTTCCCGCATGCTCCCGCGCACGCCCGGAGCGCGGGTTCGCTGTGGGCGACTCGCACCCCGCTTCCCGTCGCGGACGGTCGCGTTCTAGCCTGAACGCACGGCCGTAGTGGCTTGATTCATGCGACGGGGGAGACGGAAACATGGCCATACGCAAGTTGAGGTCGAGCACCGTGGTGCTCGGCGGCATGGGGGTGCTCGCGGCGATGATCACCTCCTGCGGTTCGGAACCGGACAAGCGGTGCGTGGACCCGCTCACCCGGGAGAAGCTGCCCAGCTACGAGTGCAAGAAGAGTGGCGGCAGCGGCTCGTACTACTACGGCGGCAGCAGCAAGAACGGCAAGGTGGAGGGCGGCAGCTTCAACAAGTCCGCCGTCGACCGCGGCGGCTTCGGCTGCTCGGGCACCGGCGGCGGCTGAGCCGTCGTGGAGCGCCGCACCATCCAGCCGCGTCCCGGCTGGCAGCAGACCGTCGAGGGGCAGGGGGTCGTCTACCCGCTGACCCGCCACCCCGACGGGTCGCTGCGGCCGTACTGGGACGAGAGCGCCTACTACGTCTTCTCGCTGCCCGAAGTCGAGGCGCTGGAGGAGGTCGTGGAGGAACTGCACACGATGTGCCTTGCCGCCGCCGCGCACATCGTGGAGCGGGAACGTTTCGTCGAACTCGGTGTCACCGACGCGCGGCTGGCCGGACTGATCACCGAGTCCTGGCATCGTCGTGACGAACTCCCCTCGCTCTACGGCAGGTTCGACCTGTGTTACGACGGGACCGGGCCGGCCAAGCTGCTGGAGTACAACGCGGACACCCCCACATCACTGGTGGAGGCCGCGAGCGCCCAGTGGTTCTGGATGGAGGACTGCTTCCCGGACGCCGACCAGTGGAACTCGCTGCACGAACGGCTCGTGGAGGCGTGGCGACGGCAGGGATCGCTGGTGCCGGCCGGGCCGGTGCACTTCGCCCATTCCGAGGGCGACGAGATCGGTGAGGACCTGATGACGGTCGCCTACCTGCGTGAGACCGCCGAGCAGGCGGGCCTCGACACCGAGGCGCTGTCCGTCGAGCAGATCGGCTGGGACCGGCTGACCGGCCGGTTCGTGGACGACCGGCTCCGCTTCATCCGCAGCTGCTTCAAGCTCTATCCGTGGGAATGGCTGGCCACCGACCGGTTCGGGCCGCACGTGCTGGACACCCTCGACAACGGCGGTGGCAGCGGCACCACCTGCTGGATCGAGCCCGCCTGGAAGATGCTGCTCTCCAACAAGGCTCTGCTGGCGATCCTCTGGGAGCTGTACCCCGGCCACCCGAACCTGCTCGCCTCCTACCTGGACGGTCCGCGCGAACTCGCGGAGCGCGAGCCGGGTACGGGCGCGGGTGCCGCGGCCGGATACGTCTCCAAGCCGCTGCTGGGCAGGGAAGGGGCCGGGGTTTCTGTCCACGGACCGGGGAGTCCCGCGGTGCTGCGGGACGAGCCGTGCTGCTACCAGGAACTTGCCCCGCTGCCGGACTTCGACGGCAACCGGGTGGTGCTGGGGGCGTGGGTGGTCGAGGACGAGGCGGCCGGACTCGGCATCCGCGAGTCGGAGGGGCCGGTGACGGACGAGTACGCCCGCTTCCTGCCCCACGTCATCCTCTGACGGGGACGTCAGGATCCCTCTGACGGGGACGTCAGGATCCCTCTGACGGGGCCGTCAGGCGACTCCCGCCAGGCGTGCGGGGAGCGGGGTCAGGGAGGCGTATTCGAGCGGGGCGGACGGGTCGATGGACACGTTCAGCGGCGCGGGCTCGGCCCCGGAGCGTACGAGCAGTTCGCCGACGGCCGCGATCATGGCGCCGTTGTCGGTGCAGAGGGTCATCGGCGGTACGCGCAGTTCGATCCCGGCGGCGGCACAGCGCTGCTCCGCGAGGCCGCGGACCCGCGAGTTCGCGGCAACGCCACCGACCACGATCAGCGTCCTCACCTCGTGGGCGCGGCAGGCCGCGAGCGCCTTGCGGGTCAGTACGTCCGCGACGGCCTCCTGCAATGCCGCGGCCCCGTCGGCCACCGACGGCTCCTCGCCGCGCAGGCGGTGCTGCTCGACCCAGCGGGCCGCAGCCGTCTTGAGACCGGAGAAGGAGAAGGCGTAGGGGGCGTCGCCGGGGCGTGACAGCGGTCGGGGAAAGTCCACCGCACGCGGGTTCCCCTCGCGTGCGGCCCGGTCGATGGCGGGCCCGCCCGGGTACGGCAGGCCGAGGATCCGGGCCACCTTGTCGAAGCATTCGCCGGCCGCGTCGTCGAGGGTGTCACCGAGGTGCAGGATCGGTTCGCGCGCCAGGTCGCGTACGAGGAGCAGTGAGGTGTGGCCGCCGGAGACGATCAGCACCACGCACGGCTCGGGCAGCGGACCGTGCTCCAGGGTGTCGGCGGCGACATGTCCGGCCAGGTGATGCACCCCGTACAGCGGCACGCCCGCCGCGTACGCCAGGCTCTTCGCGCCGGCCAGGCCCACCTGCAGCGCGCCCGACAGGCCGGGCCCCGTGGTGACGGAGACCGCGTCGAGCCGGCTCGCCCGGAGTCCTGCCCGGTCGAGGGCCTGGCGGACGACTGGAATGAAGGCATGCAGGTGGGCGCGGGCGGCGATCTCGGGCACCACGCCACCGAACCGTGCGTGTTCGTCCATGCTCGACGCCACCACGTGCGCGAGGAGCTTTCCGTCCTGCACGATCCCCGCACCGGTCTCGTCGCACGACGACTCGATCCCCAGCACCACTGGTCCGCTCACGGCACCGCTCCTCGCCCCTCTGCATCATGATGGCAGTTGCAATATATGTGCAATAAGACGGGCCGGTGCCGAGGGATGCCGAGGAGCGCCGGGGTCCGGGGGTGCCCCGGGCCCCGGCCCCCGGACCGCGCCGTGGCTCAGCCGCGCAGGACGTCGCGGATCTGCTCCAGCCCCCAGTCGAGATCCTCCTTGCTGATGATCAGCGGGGGAGCGATCCGGATCGTCGAGCCGTGGGTGTCCTTGACCAGCACCCCGCGTTCCATCAACTTCTCGGAGATCTCCCGGCCGGTGCCGTGGCGCGGGGCGATGTCGACGCCCGCCCACAGCCCGCGTCCCCGGACCTCCTCCACCGCGTCCGTGCTCACCAGCAGGTTCAGCTCCTGGTGGAGGTGGTCGCCCAGCTCGGCCGCCCGCTGCTGGAACTCGCCGGTGCGGAGCATCGCCATGACTTCCAGCGCGACCGCGCAGGCGAGCGGGTTCCCGCCGAACGTCGAGCCGTGTTCGCCGGGCCGGTACACACCGAGCACGGCCTGCGAGGAGACCACCGCCGACACCGGCACCACGCCCCCGCCCAGCGCTTTGCCGAGCACGTACATGTCCGGTACGACCCCCTCGTGCTCGCAGGCGAAGGTCTTCCCGGTCCGGCCCAGGCCCGACTGGATCTCGTCCGCGATGAACAGCACGTTCCGCTCACGGGTCAGCTCGCGCACCCCGGGCAGGTACCCCGGTGGCGGCACCAGCACCCCGGCCTCGCCCTGGATCGGCTCCAGCAGCACCGCCACGGTGTTCTCGGTCATCGCCTCCGCGAGTGCGGTGAGGTCGCCGTACGGCACGATCTCGAAGCCGGGGGTGTACGGACCGAAGTCCTCCCGGGCCTCCGGGTCCGTGGAGAAGCTGACGATCGTCGTCGTCCGGCCATGGAAGTTGTTCGCGGCGACGATGATCTTGGCCATGCCGTCGGGGACGCCCTTCACCCGGTACCCCCACTTGCGGGCCGTCTTCACCGCCGTCTCCACCGCCTCCGCCCCGGTGTTCATCGGCAGCACCGTCTCCATGCCGCACAGCTCCGCGAGCTGCGTACAGAAGTCGGCGAAGCGGTCGTGGTAGAAGGCACGCGAGGTCAGGGTCACCCGCTCCAGCTGAGCCCTCGCCGCGTCGAGCAGACGCCGGTTGCCGTGACCGAAATTGAGTGCCGAGTACCCGGCGAGCATGTCGAGGTAACGCCGGCCCTCGACATCGGTCATCCAGGCTCCGTCCGCCGAGGCGACGACGACGGGCAGCGGGTGGTAGTTGTGCGCGCTGTGGGCCTCGGCGGAGGCGATGGCGTTTTCCGTGGTCGACACGGGATCTCCGATCGTCGTGCGGCGTGGGCGGAGGGTAGTGCCCACTTTGTATCGTCGGTCACAACCCCGGCGAGGAAACCTGTGATTCACGGCGTGCCCGCGGGGGCCCTGGTGGCGGGCCGCACGGCCCTCACGGCGTTGCCCGCACGGATTCCTTGCGGGGCGGCCCGCGCGAGTCCTCACGGCGGGCCGTCCGATCGGCTCGGGGCGTCGCCGGTCCGGCCCCGGTCGGCCCCGCCCCCGTCACATCCGCGGCCCGGCCCACCCCCGCCCCCACCCCCGTCCCGGCCCCGGCCCGGTCATGTTTCGCGTCTCATTCGTGACGGTTCGCGTACGGGGGTGTCATGGCATCGCCACCGGCTGCCGGAGATCGGTTCCGCACCTGAGACAATGGGCCCCATGGCCTCTGAACGCCCCCGCGTGCTCTCCGGAATCCAGCCCACCGCAGGCTCGTTCCACCTCGGCAACTACCTCGGCGCGGTCCGCCAGTGGGTGGCGCTGCAGGAATCACACGACGCCTTCTACATGGTCGTGGACCTGCACGCGATCACCGTCCCGCAGGACCCCGCGGAGCTGCGCGCGAACACCCGGCTCGCCGTCGCCCAGCTCCTCGCCGCCGGTCTCGACCCGGAGCGCTGCACGCTGTTCGTCCAGAGCCACGTCCCCGAGCACGCCCAGCTCGGCTGGGTCATGAACTGCCTGGCCGGCTTCGGCGAGGCGTCCCGCATGACGCAGTTCAAGGACAAGTCCGCCAAGCAGGGCGCGGACCGCACCACCGTCGGCCTCTTCACGTACCCGATGCTGATGGTCGCCGACATCCTGCTGTACCAGGCCGACCAGGTCCCGGTGGGCGAGGACCAGCGGCAGCACCTGGAGCTGACCCGTGACCTCGCCGAGCGGTTCAACGGCACCTACGGCCACACGTTCACCGTGCCGGACCCGTACATCCTCAAGGAGACGGCGAAGATCTACGACCTCCAGGACCCGTCGTCGAAGATGAGCAAGTCGGCGGCCACCCCGAAGGGTCTGATCAACCTCCTGGACGAGCCGAAGGCCACCGCCAAGAAGGTGAAGAGCGCGGTCACCGACACCGACACCGTCATCCGCTTCGACCGGGCCGAGAAGCCCGGCGTCAGCAACCTCCTCACCATCTACTCCACGCTGACCGGCACCGGTATCGCGGAACTGGAGCAGAAGTACGACGGCAAGGGCTACGGTGCGCTCAAGACCGATCTCGCCGAGGTCATGGTCGATTTCGTCACGCCCTTCCGTACCCGCACCCAGGAATACCTGGACGACCCGGAGACACTGGACTCGATCCTGGCGAAGGGGGCCGAGAAGGCCCGTGCCGTCGCGGCCGAGACGCTGGCTCGGACATACGACCGGATGGGCTTTCTGCCCGCGAAGCACTGAGTCCAAGGACCCTGGCGGTCCGGCTGTCCCAGGCGTCACACTGGCGATGGGACATCCATGGGGTGGGTGGCCGAAAAGGGACCATCCATCATCGAGGACCATCAACTTTCGAGTAATGAGGAGAACGACGTGGGGACCGTAACGCTCGGCGTTTCGATCGCGGTCCCGGAGCCCTACGGCAGTCTGCTCCAGGAGCGACGCGCGAGCTTCGGGGATCCTGCCGCGTACGGCATTCCCACCCACGTCACCCTTCTCCCGCCGACCGCGGCGGAGGCGGCCGACCTGCCCGCGATCGAGGCCCATCTGGCCCGGATCGCGACGGCCGGTCGGCCCTTCCCGATGCGACTGGCCGGCACGGGCACCTTCCGGCCGCTGTCCCCGGTCGTCTTCGTGCAGGTGGTCGAGGGCGCCGCGGCCTGCTCATGGCTCCAGAAGCGGGTCAGGGATGCCTCCGGGCCGCTGGTGCGCGAGCTCCAGTTCCCGTACCACCCGCACGTGACCGTGGCGCACGACATCGCCGAGCAGGCGATGGACCGGGCGTACGAGGAGCTCGCCGACTACGAGGCCGCCTGGACCTGCGGTTCCTTCGCGCTCTACGAGCAGGGCACGGACAGTGTCTGGCGCAAGATCAACGAGTTCCCGTTCGGCGGGGGCGGCGGCGCGCCCGCCGTGCCCGCGCAGGGCGGTTCCGCCGTGGACGAGCCCTCTCTCCGCCCCTGAACCCGGCACTCCCGAATTCGGTACCTCTGAATCCGGTACCCCTGCATCCGGCGCCTCCGAATCCCGTACTCCTGAGTCCGGCACTCCGGAAACCGGTCGTGTCCCTCCGGGCGGGGCGGACAGCCGCCGTCCGGACCGTCCGGACCGTCCGGACCGTCCGGACCGTCCGGACTATTCAGACCGGCAGGCGCCGGAACAGCGGGCGCGGGACGTGACGCAGGGCCGACATCACCACCCGGAGCGGTCCGGGCACCCACACCGTCCCCGAACGCCGCCGCAGCCCGGCCACGATCGCCGCGGCCACCTCGTCCGGTGTCGTCACGAGAGCCGGTGCCTCCAGCGGTGCCGCGGCGAGCCGTGACGCGGTGAGCCGCGCGGTCGTGAGCCGTGACACCGTGGCCGGGGTGCGCACGGGCAGGGCCGCCGCCGGAGCGGGTGCCGTTCCCGGCCCTGCGGCACCGGACCGTACGGCATCCGGCCGTACGACGCCGGGCCGCACGACCATCACGTGGACCCCGGTGCCGTGCAGCGCCTCGCCCAGGCCCTGGGCGAACGTGTCCAGGCCCGCCTTGCTGGACCCGTAGATGAAGTCCTCGCGGCGGGCGCGTTCGCCGGCCACCGAGGACAGCACCACCAACGAGCCGTGCCCCTGCGCCTGGAGTGCTCCGGCGCACACAAGACCGGCGGAAACGGCCCCCGTGTAGTTGGTCTGGGCGACCCGGACCGCGCGGAGCGGTTCCTCCTCGTCCCGCCCCTGGTCGCCCGTGACACCGAAGGCGAGGAGGACCACGTCGATGTCGCCCTCGGCGAAGACCTTGCCGAGGGCCGTCTCGTGCGACGCCGGATCGAGGGCGTCGAAGTCGACGGTGTCGACATCGGCGCCGCACGCCCGCAGTTCGGCGGCGGCCGATTCGAGGGCCGGCGAGGGGCGCCCGGCCAGCCGGACCGTGCGAGTCCGTCCGGCGACCAGCCGACGCGCGGTGGCGAGCGCGATCCTCGACGTACCGCCGAGCACGAGCAGGGACTGCGGGGCACCGAACGCGTCCTTCACGGGAACACTCCTTGTGGGGCATGGGGCATGGGGCATGGGGCATGGGGCATGGGGCGACAGGCGTGGCGGGGGTGGTGGCCGGGGGTGCGGTCAGAGCGACAGGCGGCGCGACAGATCCGAGCGGAATGCCCCGGACGGGTCCAACTCGGCGCGCAGCGCCCGGAACGCGTCGAGCCGCGGATACATGTGGGCGAGCATCTCCGGCCGCAGCCGGGAGTCCTTCGCCAGGCACACCCGGCCGCCCGCCTCCGCCACCTCCTCGTCCAGCGAGTCCAGGAACCGGCCCAGGCCCGGCAGCGCGGCGGGCAGGTCGAGGGCGAGCGTCCACCCCGGCACCGGGAACGAGAGCCAGCCCGGATCGCCGGTCCCGAACCGCTTCAGTGCGGCGAGCGGCGAGGCACAGCGCCGGTGGGAGATCCGTCGCACGATCCGGCGCAGTGCTTCCTCCTGGCCGTGGCCGACGACGAACTGATAGCGCACGAAACCGGCGCGGCCGTGCAGCCGGTTCCGGTGCGGCAGCCCGTCCAGGGGATGGAAGAACGCGGACAATCGCTGGAGTTCGTTGACGCGGTAGTCGGGGGCCCTGCGGTACCGGACCTCGTTGAGGAGGGCCACCGAGGCGCGGCCGAGCGGCCCCGACGGCACGAGGGCCGGAGCGGCGGACCGCGGGACCGGGCGGAAATCGAGCGGTGTGCACCGGGCGTGCGCCGGGACCGCGTAGCGGGGTACGTGCTCCCCCCGGGTGAGTACGGCACGCCCCGTCGACCGGCCCCGGGCCAGCAGGTCGATCCAGGCCGTCGAGTAGTGGTAGCGGTGGTCCCCGGAGGCGAGCCTGGCGAGCAGGTCGTCGAGGTCGACGGCCCGTTCGGTGTCGATCGACATCCACGCACTGCTGACGGGGTGCAGCCGGAGCGCGGCGGAGAGGATCACCCCGGTCAGGCCGAGGCCGCCCGCGGTCGCGTCGAAGAGATCGGTGCCGGGCCGGACCGCGCGGATCTCCCCGTCGGCCGTCAGCAGTTCCAGCTCCCGCACGTGCCGGGAGAAGGCACCGGCGACGTGATGGTTCGGGCCGTGCACGTCGGAGCCGATCGCACCGCCCACGGTGATCCGGCGGGTGGCCGGTGTGACGGGGACGAACCAGCCGAGCGGCAGCAGGACCTCCATCAGCCGGTGCAGGCTCACCCCCGCGTCGCAGACCACCACGCCGGCCTCGGCGTCGACGGTGCGGATCCGGTCCAGCGCGGTCATGTCGATGACCGAGCCGCCCCCGTTCTGCGCCGCGTCGCCGGGGGCCCGGCCGAGCCCCCGGGCGATGGAGCCGCGCGGCCCGCAGCCACGGACCGTCGCCACCGCCTCCGCGTAGCTGCGGGGGCGGAAACGCAGGGCGGTCGTCGGGGCGGTACGGCCCCAGCCGGTCAGGGACACCGTGTCGACGGACATGCTGGTGACCGTATCGCCAGAGAAAACCCATTTGGGGGATTTGTTGCTGTGCTCACCAGTATGGGTGATTGGTGATGTTTCAGGAGGTGTGGGGATGGTGTGGCGCCGGTTATCCGGCACCGGAGGGGTAGTCGTACGACATGGACTGGCTCAAGAACCTCCCCGTCATCGGGCCGATCGTCTCGCGGCTGATGACGACTCACACATGGCGCTCCTACGAGACCCTGGAGCGGGTGCACTGGAGCAGGCTCGCCGCCGCGATCACGTTCATCAGCTTCCTCGCGCTGTTCCCGCTGATCGCGGTCGGCGCGGCGATCGGCGCCTCACTGCTCTCCGAGAGCCGGCTCCACCGGATCGAGACCACGCTCGCCGAGCAGGTGCCGGGCATCTCCGACCAACTCGGCATCGAGAACCTGGTGGACCATGCCGGGACGGTCGGAGGGGTCGCCGGTGCGGTGCTGCTGTTCACCGGCATCGGCTGGATCGGCTCGCTGCGGGGCTGCCTGCGCGCCGTCTGGGGCATCGACGACGTGGACACGGGCAACCCCGTCATCCGCAAGCTCAAGGACGCGGGGCTGCTGCTGGGCCTGGGCGGGGCGGCCCTCGCGACGCTCGCCGTCTCCTCGGCCGGCTCCGTCGCCGTCGGCTGGACCGCCGGTCTGCTGGACATCCCGGACCGGGGCGCGGGCGGTGTGGTGCTCCGGGTGGCCGCCCTGATGGTGGCGGCCCTCGCCGACTTCCTGCTGCTGCTCTACCTGTTGACACTGCTGCCCGGCGTCGAGCCGCCGCGCCGCAGGCTCCTGGTCGCCGGCGTGATCGGCGCGATCGGCTTCGAACTGCTCAAGCTGCTGCTCGGCAGCTACATGAGGGGAGTCGCCTCGAAGAGCATGTACGGCGCCTTCGGGGTGCCGGTGGCCCTGCTGCTCTGGCTCAACTTCACGGCGAAGCTGCTGCTGTTCTGCGCCGCCTGGACGGCGACGCCGAGCAACAAGGATGTCCGGCGCGACGATGCCCCGGCCGTCAGGGACGGGAACGACGGCGCACCAGGTCCGGCAGCGGCCAGCGCCGGTTGATCAGGAACGCCCCGCCGCCCACCAGCACCAGGACGCCCGCGGCGATTCCCAGTGCCACCCCGGCACCGCTGCCGCCGCCGGACGCGGTGGCCGAGGCGGCATGGGAGGCGCCCTTCCCGTTCGCCGCGGGGCCCTTCCCGGACCCGCTGCCGGCGTCGGTCTCCGCACCGGTGTCGGCGGACCTCGGGGGCACCAGCTCGCCGACCGGGGTCACCTTGCCGCTCGCGGCGAATCCCCAGTCGAGCAGCCTGGCGGCCTCGTCGTAGACCGCGTGCTGCTTCTCGGACGAGGGGTTCATCACGGTGACGAGCAGCACCTTGCCGTCGCGTTCGGCAACCCCGGTGAAGGTGTTGCCCGCGTGGGTGGTGTAGCCGTTCTTGACGCCCGCGACGCCCTTGTACGGGGCGACGCCGTCCGCACCCGTGAGGAGCCGGTTGGTGTTCTGGATGGCGAAGCTCTCGCGCTCCCCGTTCTTCTTCACCTCGCCGGGGAAATCCGCCTCGGCCGTCGAGCAGTACTCCCGGAAGTCCGCCTTCTGGAGACCGCTGCGGGCGAACAGCGTCAGGTCGTAGGCGCTGGAGACCTGCTCGGGGGCGTCGTACCCGTCGGGCGACACCACCCTCGTGTCGAGCGCCTGCAACTCCTCGGCGTGCGCCTGCATGTCGGCGACCGTCTTGGGCACGCCGCCGTACATCGCGGACAGCACGTGCACCGCGTCGTTGCCCGAGCGCAGGAACACCCCGAGCCACAGGTCGTGGACCGTGTAGGTGAGCTTCTCCTTGACGCCGACCAGGCTGCTGCCCTCGCCGATCTCGGCGAGGTCCTCCTCCCGGACCGTGTACGTCCGGGTCTTCGGCTGGAGCTTGGGCAGCACGGTGTCCGCGAAGAGCATCTTCAGGGTGGAGGCGGGCGGCAGCCGCCAGTGGGCGTTGTGCGTGGCGAGCACCTCGCCGTTCTCCGCGTCGGCGACGATCCACGACCTGCCCGTGAGGTCCTTGGGCAGAACCGGGGCACCGGCCCCCAGCTTGACCTGCGTCCCCTCCCGGCCCAGCAGCTCGCCGCCGATCCGGGACATGCCCGCGGGCGGCTTCGGCTGCTTGCCGGGTCCGTCCTTGTCGTCCGCTGCCATCGCCGGGGTGAGAGCGAAGGAGGACAGCAGAGCGGCTGAGGTGATCGTGAGCGCGATCTTTTTCAGTGCAGGCACGAGCGGAAACGTACAGGGTGACGATATGAAAGTGGGCGTGGTCGGCCTGACCCGCCGTCGGCGACGCCGGTACGGCCCACCCCGGGCGATTCCGTCGGAGCGCGGCGCCCCACCCCGGACGACCGGCCCGGAGCGCGGTGACGATACTGGGTCCATGAAGCTCAGCCGTCCCGTCTCCTGGTTCCTGCTCGCTTTCGGGGTGTGGAGCTGGTTCATCTGGATCACCTTCGTCAAGAACTTGTGGAAGGACGGCAGCGGACTCGCCTTCGACGACGCGGGTGACCCGACTGCGTACTTCTGGGTGCATCTGCTGCTCGCCATCACGTCCTTTCTCCTGGGGACGGCCATAGGGGTGATCGGGTTCCGAGGAGTCAGGGCCCTGCGCCGCGAGCGCGGGTAGCGGACCGGGCGAGAAGACGAGCGGCGGGAGAGAAGCGGATGGCGGTGGCCGGTCTCGTGCTGGTGGTGGTCCTGGTACTGGCGCTGCTGGTCGGTGTGCACCGATATCTCTGGTGTCGACTCGTCGGCGACACCACGGCCGAGGGCAGTGTGCTGCGGAGAGCCGGCACGGTGGCCGCGTACCTGCTGCCGCTGCTGAGCGTCGGAGCCCTGGTCTCCGGACGCGTCGGGGCGCCGTTCCCGCTCCAGCAGGCACTCGCCTGGCCGGGCTATCTGTGGCTGGCCGCGGTGCTGTATCTGACGCTCGCCCTGCTGGTGGGGGAGTTGGTGCGGCCGCTGCTGCGGCGGGCGCTCGCGCGCCGGGCGGGCGGCGCGGCGGACAGCGTTACGGACACCGGCACCGTCACGGACAGTGTCACGAACACGAACACGAACACGAACACGAACACGAACACCGGCACCGGCACCGGCACCGGCAGTGAGGCACGGCTCCCCGCCACTCTCGTGGCCGGCACCGCCGCCCCGGCCGTCGAGCCCTCAGCCGTCCGGCCCCAGGCTGCGGAGCCTTCCGCGCCGTCGCGCCCGGCCGGGGAGGCCGCCACCCCCGGGCCCAGCCGGCGGCTGTTCGTCGCGCGGGCCGTCGGGGGCGCCGCCGCCGTCGCCGGGCTCGGCACGGTCGGGTACGGCACGTACGGAGTGCTGCGCGGACCGCGGGTCAAGCGCGTCACCGTCCCGCTCGCCAAACTGCCGCGCTCCGCCCACGGCTTCCGCATCGCGGTCGTCAGCGACATCCACCTCGGGCCGATCCTCGGCCGTGCCCACACCCAGCGGATCGTCGACACGATCAACCGGACCCGGCCGGACCTGGTCGCCGTCGTGGGCGACCTGGTGGACGGCACCGTCGACGACCTCGGCCCGGCCGCGGAGCCGCTCGCCCGACTGGACGCCCGTCGGGGCAGCTTCTTCGTCACCGGAAACCACGAGTACTACTCCGGCGCCGCCCCCTGGATCGACCACGTGCGGGAACTCGGGCTCCACCCACTGGAGAACGCCCGGGTCGAGATCGACGGATTCGACCTGGCCGGAGTCAACGACATCGCGGGGGAGACCGAGGGGCAGGGGCCCGACTTCGCCGCCGCGCTCGGCGACCGGGACGCCGGGCGCGCCTCCGTCCTCCTCGCCCACCAGCCCGTCGTCATCGACGACGCCGTCGCGTGGGGCGTGGACCTCCAGCTCTCCGGCCACACCCACGGCGGTCAGCTGTGGCCCGGCAGCCTCGTCGCCGGACTCGCCAATCCCACGGTCGCGGGGCTCGACCGGTACGGCGACACCCAGCTGTACGTCTCGCGCGGCGCCGGAGCCTGGGGACCGCCGGTACGAGTGGGCGCACCCTCCGACATCACCGTCGTGGAACTCGCCTCCCGGCAGGCCTGACACTCTGTTGTTGTCCTGTTACAGACCCTACGGAACCACCCAAGGTTTCAAGTGCCGAACAAAAGGCTATGAGTCCCAGTTTTGGTCTTCCCGATGTGAAAATCGTGTGATTGGCTGATCGCGAGCATGCGGTGATGTGCGGAACTGAGCGCGGCACCGAGGTGGGGCTGGTAAGGGAGAGCACGTCCATGCAGTCGATCCGGGTACGGATTCTTGCGATTGTTGCTGTTCTGATCGTCGCGGGAGTCGGCGCCTGGCAGCTGCTCCCGTCCGATGAGGCGGAGGGCGGCCCGATCACGGTCGGCACCACGGACGAGGTGACCTCGCTCGATCCTGCGGGTGCGTACGACGCCGGTTCCTGGGCGATGTACGGCAACATCTACCAGTCCCTGCTGACCTTCAAGTCCGGTGCGACCGTCCCCGTCCCCGATGCCGCCGAGAGCTGCGAGTTCATCGGCCAGAAGCTCCAGACGTATCAGTGCAAGCTCCGGGACGACCTGCACTTCTCCAACGGCCGTAAGATCACCGCCGAGGATGTCAAGTACTCCATCGAGCGCATGATCAGGATCAAGACGGATGTCGGTCCGTGGGTGCTCTTCCCGAGCCTCAAGAACGTGGTGACCGAGGACCGCACCATCACGTTCAACCTCTCCGCGCGTGACGCGACCTTCCCGCAGAAGCTCGCCACGGGCGCCGGGGCGATCGTCGACCCCGAGGAGTACCCGGCGAACAAGCTCCGGACCGGGAACACGGTGGACGGCTCGGGCCCGTACATCCTGAAGACGTACCGGGCGAAGAGCATCGCCGAATTGGTCCCGAACCCCCACTACAAGGGTGCGCTGACGAAGACCGGCGTCCCGGTCACCGTGCACTACTACAAGGAGTCGGAAGACCTCCTGGCGGCCTGGAAGGCCGGCGAGATCGAGGTGTCGCACCGTCAGCTGCCGCCGGACGCGCTGGCCTCTCTGAACCCGGGCGACCCCGAGCTGCACGTCTCCTCGGTGGACACCGCCGAGATCCGCAGCCTCGTCTTCAACGTCCGCCAGGGCGCACCGCTCGCCAACAAGAAGGTCCGGCAGGCCATCGCGTCGCTCATCGACCGCGGGCCGCTGGCGACCAGCATCTACCGCGGCACCGTCGAGCCGCTCTACTCGCTGATCCCGCAGGGGATCATCGGGCACAGCACGCCGTTCTTCGACGCCTACCCCACGCCCGACCCGGAGCGTGCCAAGAAGCTGATGGAAGAGGCGGGGGTCGAGATCCCGCTGCCGATCAACTTCGCCTACGGCGACGGTGACGACGTCTACGACCGGGAGACCAAGGAGCTGCGGCGCCAGCTGGAGGCGGACGGGCTGTTCAAGGTCACTGCCAAGGAGGTCGACTGGCAGACGTTCCTGAAGGGGTTCGCGGCCGGCGAGTACGACGCCTACACCCTCAGCTGGCTCCCCGACTACCAGGACCCCGACACCTTCAGCCAGCCGCTCGTCGGCAGCGACAACAGCCTCCACAACGGCTACTCCAGCAAGAAGATGGACGCCCTGATCGCGGCCGCGCTGCGGTACAGCGACCGCAGTCGCACCACGGCGGACTACAAGGAACTCCAGGCGCTGGTCGGCGAGGACGTGCCGCTGGTGCCGCTGTGGCAGAAGAAGGACTACGTCCTCAGCAGGGAGGACGTCTCCGGCTCGCAGTACCTCTCGGACGGTTCCGGCCTCTGGCGGCTGTGGGAGCTGCGCCGGATCTGACCCGTCGTGCGGGTGCCGTTCGCGGCGCCCGCGACGGTGTGGCCGGGGCCCGCGACGTGTGCCTCCCCGTGACCTGTGCCGGCGGTACGGACGCCGGACGCCGGGGGCGGATCAGGCCGAGCGCCGCGCGGCGCCGGGCAGGAACTCCACAAGGACCTCGTGGATCTGCCGCACCAGCGGTCGCAGCGCCCGGAACCGGGAGAGCGCGATCGCGCGGGCGCAGATCGGGGCCGCGCGCTCGACGAGGCGGCGGCTCCGCTCGGTGTGCTCCGTCCGGTCGTACACCCAGTACAGCACCAGGCCCATCTGCATCAACCACATCAACTGCGGGAGCAGCTCGGCGAGTTCGGGGTCGGACTTGGTGTCGGACCCGGCGAGGCAGCGCCGGTGGATGGAGATCGCCGCCTCGCGGGCCGCGACCGAATCCTCCGAGAAGGGACTCAGCGGGCTCTCCGGGTCGGCGGCGTTCTTGAAGAACTGGGAAGCGAAGCGGTGGTACGGCTCCGCCACGTCCAGCCAGGTGAGCAGGACCCCGCGGACGCGTGCCGCGAGGTCCTTGTCGCCGTCCAGGACCGGCCGCACCGCGGCTTCGTGTTCGGCGGCGAGCCGGTCGTAGAAGCCCTGGACGAGGTGTTCCTTGTTCGTGAAGTAGTAGTAGGCGTTCCCGACGGAGACACCGGCTTCCTGGGCGATGGCCCGCATCGTCGTCTTGTCGTAGCCGCGCTCCTGGAAGAGGCGGAGAGCGGTTTCGAGGATGAGCGTGCGGGTCTGTTCGCTCTTGGGGGCCTTGGTCTCCCTGTCCCCGGGTGCCCTGGTTTCCTTCACGTCCTTCGCTTCCTTCGCCACAGCCCCGAGCGTATCCGCCCCGGTCAGCCCTCCGGTCCGGGGACCGCGCAGGCACCGTCCCCGGCACCGCACGGTTTCGCGGTCAGCGAGCGGTACTTCGCCGCGGCGAGCACCGTCGCGCGGGCGAGCGGGCGGCCCGCCGGAGTGCTCAGCCGATGGGCCGTGGGCCGGTACTCGGCCAGCGCCCAGAGGCAGACGATCCAGGCCGACGTCCCCCGGTAGACCTGGCCCCGGTCGCCGACGACCGTGATCTCGTCGAGCGTTCCCGCGTGGTCGAGTCCGGGGAAGCGGCTGCGCGCCTCCTCGGAGGCCGCCGGGACGAAGGAGAGCGGGACGAGCCGGCGCTGCCGCTCCAGCCACCGGCGCAGGTGGAGGCAGAGCGGGCAGCGCGCGTCGTACAGCACGGTGAGGTGTCGCACGGGCGGGTGCGGCCCGCCCGGTCCGGGTGCCACGCCGGCTCAGACCTTGGGGGCGGCCGGGGCCGCCCAC
Source organism: Streptomyces sp. NPDC056061 (assembly GCF_042266885.1). Classification (NCBI taxonomy): domain Bacteria; kingdom Bacillati; phylum Actinomycetota; class Actinomycetes; order Kitasatosporales; family Streptomycetaceae; genus Streptomyces; species Streptomyces sp. NPDC056061. The sequence goes on from NZ_JBHJWQ010000001.1 coordinate 78,778, forward strand.
GGGCCGCCGCCCGGACCGGTCCAGCCCTGCGGCGGCACCGGCGGGGTCTGCTCGCGCTCCATCAGGCCGCGACGGCGGATCTTGTTGAGCACGTAGACGTTTCCGAGGTGCAGCACGCCGAGGACGAGCAGGACCACGCCGAGCTTCACGGACAGCGCCTCGAAGAGCCCGCGGGTGTCGCCCACCGCCTCGCCGTTCCTCAGGTAGAGCGTGACGAAGCCCAGATTGACCAGGTAGAAACCGACCACCAGCAGGTGGTTGACGGCATCGGCGAGCTTCTCGTTCCCGTGCAGGACACCGGCGAGGAACACCCTGCCGTTGCGGCTGAGCGTGCGTGCGACCCAGACGGTGAGCGCCACGCTGATCAGCAGATAGATGACATACGCGACCACAGTGAGGTCCATGCCCCACCCTCCTTTGAACGCGTTCAAAAGCTGTTGTGGCGACTGTAGGGGCATTTTTGAACATGTTCAAGTGAGGGGTGTGCCGGTATGGGGCGGCTGCCGCCGCCCGCGTGAGGGCGGGGCACGCTATGGGTGGGCAGCGCGGCTCAGGACACCGACCCCGCCGACGACCGGGTGTCCCTCACCCCTTCGCTTCCTCGGCCGCAGCCGACGGAACGGGATTCGGGCCCTGCGGCCCCCGGCGACATGGTCGGCCAACTCCGCGCGGAACGCGGCCGGAACAAGGGCCGGAAGGTTGCCAATGATGTCGTTCCACTGCCGGGCCGCCTTCTCCACCGACGTCGGGAAACCGTGCCGCAGCGGTACGGCCGCGAGCAGCAGCGCGAACACGGCGACGGGCCTGAGCAGCCAACGGCCGCGCAGCGACAGTTCGACATCGACGTGCCACCGGCCCGGCCCCGCGTCCTTCGGCCGGAGCCGGAGCCGGAGTCGGAGGCGTGGTGTGTGGCAGGAATGTCCTCCGGTGGGCCGTCAGGCGCTCATCGCACGCGCCGAGTTGAGCTGGGCCATCACCCAGGGGAAGGTCTCCGGACCGTTCGCCGGGATCATCGTCGAGTGGTGCCTGCCGCCGCTGGTCACCGAAACCTGGATGAAGCCGGTCGTCCTCTTCTCCTTCATCAGGAGGAAGAGCAGACCGACCAGGCAGAGCAGCGCGAAGACGATCGCCAGCACGATGGCGACCGTCGGGATCCGCTCCTCGGTGTGCGACAGGTCCGTCGCCGTCCACACCGCGCCCTTGAGGGGCATCGGGCCGACGGGCGTCACGATCTGGTCGTTCATGACCGTGATGTCGCCGAGCGTCAGCATCGGGGCACCGATGGGCGGCATACCCGGCTGCTGCGGGTGGCCGTGGCCCGGCGCGGAGGACGGGGCCATGGCCCCCGGCGGGTAGTCGTGGGCGGGGCCGGGCTGCGGGTAGCCGTAGCCGGGAGCGCCCGCACCGGCCGCTCCCTGCCCCGGGGTGCCAGGACCGGCCGTCGGCCCGCCGGGCTGCTGGGGAGGACCCCACTTGTACGCGTCGTCCCCGTGCGGATGCGAATCGCTCAACGTTCCCCGCTCTCGATCAAGCCTGTGCCCCGGGCCCTGTCGCGCCGGAAGCGGCAAACCGGTGTCAGTCCCGCACGACCGTACCGTCCGGACCGGACCCGTGCAGCAAGCGGTACCGTCACGGGCGTCCGGACACCCCGCCGGATCGAGGGGCGGGCGGAAACATACGGCTCAGACGGGGGAGCCGACGGGCCACTTCACCCGCGTCCGTCACGTCCCACTCCGCGTCGTCCGGCTCGGGGCTGCAGGGCAGATCGAGACCCGCGGCCTCCAACGCGCCCTCGAAACCGTCCTCCTCCCCGGTCGCCAGGTCGAAGGCCTCGCCCGCGACGTAGTCCAGGGACTCCGCATCGGGCCATTCGTCATCCCGCCAGTCGTCCATCCGCCGCCCGGCCAGTCGGCGGATCTCCGGCACGTCCGCCAGGGAATCGGGTTCCGCCGCGGCCCTGTCGAACGCCGCGCGGCCGAGGCCGATCACCCAGAACTGGAAGTACCAGAAGCCGTCGTCGGAGCAGCGCCCATCGAGGATCAGCTCGGCCGCGCACCACATGTCCCAGGTGTCGACCGGCTGTCGCACCCTGTGCAGGCACGCCTGGAACGCGACGATTTCCGTCGGCGCCCGCCGGGCCAGTTGCTCGCGCAGCGCCTCCAGACGCTCGTCGGGATTGCCGCTCTGCTGCCGGGAGTCCTCGATCAGGGCCCAGAAAGTGTTGTCGTCCACGGACGCATGGTGGCAGGCGGGTACGACACTCCCGGTTGCCCGGTTGCCCGGTTGCCCGGTTGCCCGGTTGCCCGGTTGCCCGGTTGCCCGGTTGCCCGGTCGCTCGATGGCTCGGTTGCCCGGTCGCCTGGCTGCCCGGTTGCCTCCCGGACCGGCCGCGGTCGCGCCGCCTCGTCCAAAGGGCGCGTTCGTGGCAGCGCCGCCTGCTCGACGACCTCGGCGACCGGGAATCCCGGAGCGGCGCCGGAATCTCACGGGCGGTCCGGAACGGCGAACGGCCCCGTTCCCGGCGCGTGTGCGCGGGAACGGGGCCGTCGGATGTCACCGGGCCTTCGGCGGCGGTCAGAAGCGGCGCGTGATCAGCGCCCGCTTGACCTCCTGGATCGCCTTGGTGACCTCGATGCCACGCGGGCAGGCGTCCGTGCAGTTGAACGTGGTGCGGCAACGCCACACGCCGTCACGGTCGTTGAGGATCTCCAGGCGCTGCTCGCCGCCCTCGTCGCGCGAGTCGAAGATGAAGCGGTGCGCGTTGACGATCGCCGCCGGGCCGAAGTACTGGCCGTCGTTCCAGAACACCGGGCACGAGGACGTGCACGCGGCGCACAGGATGCACTTGGTGGTGTCGTCGAAGCGCTCGCGGTCCTCGGCGGACTGCAGGCGCTCGCGGGTCGGCTCGTTCCCCTTGGTGATGAGGAAGGGCATGACATCGCGGTACGCCTGGAAGAACGGCTCCATGTCGACCACGAGGTCCTTGAGGACCGTGAGGCCCTTGATGGCCTCGATCGTGATCGGCTTCTCCGGGTTGATGTCCTTGATCAGCGTCTTGCAGGCGAGCCTGTTCTTGCCGTTGATCCGCATCGCGTCGGAGCCGCAGATGCCGTGCGCGCAGGAGCGGCGGAACGTCAGGGTTCCGTCGATGTCCCACTTGATCTTGTGGAGCGCGTCGAGCACACGCTCCTTCGGGTCGATCGAGATCTGGAAGTCCTGCCACTGGACCTCGTCGGAGACCTCGGGGTTGAAGCGGCGGATCCGGAAGGTCGCCGTGATGTACGGCGAGGCGGCGGACTGCGCCTCGACCTTGTCCAGAGTCGGGGTTGCCATCAGTACTTACGCTCCATCGGCTGGTAGCGGGTCTGGACGACCGGCTTGTAGTCGAGCCGGATCGACTCGGTGCCGTCGTCGGCGACCTCGCGGTACGCCATGGTGTGGCGCATGAAGTTGACGTCGTCGCGGTTCGGGTAGTCCTCGCGGTAGTGACCGCCGCGCGACTCCTTGCGGGCCAGCGCGGAGGTCGCCATCACCTCGGCCAGGTCGAGCAGGTTGCCCAGCTCGACGGCCTCCAGGAGGTCGGTGTTGAACCGCTTGCCCTTGTCCTGGATCGACACGTCGAGGTAGCGCCTGCGCAGCTCGGCGATCTTGTCGACGGCCGTCTTGATGGTCTGCTCGGTGCGGAACACCATCACGTTGGCGTCCATGCACTCCTGGAGCTCCTGGCGGATCGTCGCGACCCGCTCGGTGCCCGTCGAGTTGCGCAGCCGCTCGATCTGCTCCTCGACCATCTGCGCCGGGTTCTCCGGAAGCTCGACGAAGTCGCTCTTCGCGGAGTACTCGGCGGCGCCGATGCCGGCGCGGCGTCCGAAGACGTTGATGTCGAGCAGCGAGTTGGTGCCCAGGCGGTTGGCGCCGTGCACGGAGACACAGGCGACCTCGCCGGCGGCGTACAGGCCCGGGACGACGGTGGTGTTGTCGGCCAGCACCTCGCCCTCGACGTTGGTCGGGATGCCGCCCATGGCGTAGTGCGCGGTCGGCTGGATCGGGATCGGGTCCGTGTAGGGCTCGATGCCGAGGTACGTGCGCGCGAACTCGGTGATGTCCGGGAGCTTGGCGTCCAGCTGCTCCGGCGGCAGGTGGGTGAGGTCGAGGTAGACGTGGTCGCCCTCGGGACCGCAGCCGCGGCCCTCACGGATCTCCGTGTAGATGGAGCGGGACACGACGTCACGGGACGCGAGGTCCTTCATGACCGGCGCGTACTTCTCCATGAAGCGCTCGCCGTCCTTGTTGCGGAGAATGCCGCCCTCACCGCGGGCGCCCTCCGTCAGCAGGATGCCCATGCGCCAGATGCCCGTCGGGTGGAACTGGAAGAACTCCATGTCCTCCAGCGGCAGCCCGCGGCGCCAGGCGGCGGCCTGGCCGTCACCGGTCAGGGTGTGCGCGTTCGACGTCACCTTGAAGAACTTGCCGGTGCCGCCGGACGCGAAGATGATCGCCTTCGCCTGGAAGACGTGGATCTCGCCGGTCGCCAGCTCGTACGCGACGACGCCCGCGGACTTCTTGACGCCGTCGACGTCCTGGAGCAGCAGGTCCAGGACGTAGAACTCGTTGAAGAACTCCACACCCTCCTTGACGCAGTTCTGGTACAGCGTCTGGAGGATCATGTGGCCGGTGCGGTCCGAGGCGTAGCAGGACCGGCGGACCGGGGCCTCGCCGTGGCTGCGGGTGTGACCGCCGAAACGGCGCTGGTCGATGCGGCCCTCGGGCGTCCGGTTGAACGGCAGGCCCATCTTCTCCAGGTCGAGGACGGCGTCGATGGCCTCCTTCGCCAGGATCTCGGCGGCGTCCTGGTCGACCAGGTAGTCGCCGCCCTTGATCGTGTCGAAGGTGTGCCACTCCCAGTTGTCCTCCTCCACGTTGGCGAGCGCGGCGGCCATGCCGCCCTGCGCGGCGCCCGTGTGGGAGCGGGTCGGGTAGAGCTTCGTGAGCACGGCGGTACGGCTGCGCTTGGTGGACTCGATGGCCGCGCGCATACCGGCGCCGCCGGCGCCGACGATGACGGTGTCGTACTTGTGGATCTGCATGATTTCCTCTGGTCCCTCTGGCCCGGCGCCTAGCGGATGTTCGGGTCGAAGGTGAAGATCACCAGCGTGCCCAGCAGGACGGTGAACACCGTGGCGGTGTACAGCAGCATCTTCAGCCAGAAGCGGGTGTTCTCCCGCTCGGCGTAGTCGTTGATGACCGTACGGAGGCCGTTGGCGCCGTGCAGCATGGCCAGCCACAGCATCCCGAGGTCCCAGAGCTGCCAGAACGGCGAGGCCCAGCGGCCCGCCACGAAGGCGAAGCCGATCTTGGAGACGCCGCCGTCCAGCACCAGCTGGATCAGCAGGTGGCCCAGGACCAGGACGACCAGGACGATGCCCGACAGGCGCATGAAGAGCCAGGCGTACATCTCGAAATTGGTGCGCGAACCCTTGGGGGTCTTGCCGGTGCGCTTGCGCGGCGGCTCGATGACCGGGGCCGGGTTGTCTGCGTCGTACAGGCGCACAGGCTGAACGCCCTCGACGGAGCCGATCGCGGCGGAGGACTCGGTGGACATGGGCCTCAGCTCCCGAAGACGTCGCGTACGGCGTGACCGAGGACGGGGTACAGCGCCCCGACCATCAGCACGATCCAGATGCCCACGACGGACCAGAGCATCTGCTTCTGGTAGCGCGGGCCCTTGGCCCAGAAGTCCACGGCGACGATGCGCAGACCGTTGAGCGCGTGGAAGAGAATGGCGGCCACCAGGCCGTATTCGAGCAGCGCGACGATCGGCGTCTTGTACGTGGCCACGACATCGTCGTACGCCTCGGGGGACACACGGACGAGAGCGGTGTCCAGGACGTGTACGAACAGGAAGAAGAAGATGAGGACACCGGTGACTCGATGAGCCACCCAGGACCACATGCCTTCCCGGCCGCGGTACAGCGTTCCAGCCGGCACGGAAGAACCCTCCGGGAGCGGGGATTGGGGTCGGCCGGCTTGACTGTCGGTCTGACCCGGCCGGGTACGGTCCACCGGCCCCGGCCATCGTAGCGACGCATTGTCGGTTTGTTCGCGTGGGGGCCTCTGGTGTGATCAAAGTGGCAATCAAACAGCCACGGACGGGCTAGAACGGGCCCTCTCGGAGCCGTCTGCCGGATGGTCGCCCGCGCTCCATACCACCACGGTCCGCCCCGGCCGCATGGTGGCCGGGGCGACGGGGCGTTCCGTTACGAAGCCGATATCAGCCCGATGATGCGACCGCGGGCGAGTCGCCGCATCTCGTCCGCCGTGACCACCCGCTCCTGATCGGGATCGTGACCCAGCCTCGCCCGGATCCCGGCCAGCACCTGGTCCGGCCGCTCGGCGGGTTCGAACGTGTCCAGGCACATGACGAAGACATGACCGAAGCGGCTCTCGTACGCGGCATGGGCGGCCCGCAGCGCCAGATGGGCGGAGTGCGGCGCGCCGTCGTGGAGACCGGGGGAGACCTCGGCGGCGAGCGCCTCGGCGAGATCCGCCGGGGGCAGGTCGTACCCCGCCTCGTCGGCGGCGGCCAGCAGGGCGTCGAGATTCGGATACGGGCGGTGGGCGGTCAGCCGCTGCGCCCAGCGGCGGCTCCCGCAGCACGTCAGCAGGGCGGTCTCGACCCGGGTGGACGGTGCGGCGTTGAAGCGGTCGAGACCCGGGGAGCGGCTCGGTGCCGATTCCGTGTGCTGGACGGGCAGGGCCGTCCGGGTGGCCGGTTGCCGCGGTCGCTTCGGGAGGCCGGCGGGGGACTCGCTGGACCTGGACAGCGTGGTGCTCCTCGGATCAACGGATTCTGTGAACCTGGAGTCGGTGGGAAGGATGAGACCAGGCGGAAACAGGGTGAAGGGCGAGACGAATGGGCCTCAAAGCTAGCGAGGCCGGGCAACAGTCGTACGTCGGATGTGCGAACTTCACCCGGAGGGGAGAGTTTCGAAACGCCTGATGGACCGTTGGGGTGTATCCAAACGCCTCATGCGCCGTATTCCAAGGAGATCGCCGGGCGTTTCCCCCGTCGACTTCCGCCCGTCGTCGGGCCGCCCCCACGGCGTCGCCGATACGCACCCCGGCCGTTCGCCCCGTACCGTTCCCCCGCTTCGTCCCTCTTCCCCCACATCTTTCCCTCACATTCCGGAGGTTTCTTACCGATGTCGCCCTCACGCGGCGCCCTCGTGACCGGCGCGGTCCTCACCGCGGCGGCCGCCACGACGATCGCCGTCGTCGTCTGGCCGGAAGGTTCCGGCGGTGGACTCGCGGGACAGACGGGGGCGCGCACCCCCACCGGCTCCCCCGTCCCGCCCTCGCCGACCCGGAGCTACCCGCTCTCCGTCCCGCCCCGCACCATCCCCGCCGTGCGCGAGCACACCGCCGCACGTGGCCCCGGCTGGCGGCCCGGCCCGGACGCCGGGGTCGTCGTCGCCGGGGGCGGCGGGGCACCGGCGGACGAGGGCCGGCTGCTCGCCCAGGAACTGAAGATCCACTACCGGGGCGACGTCCCGGCCCGGCCGGGCGACGTGGAACTGGCCCTCACCCCGGGCAAGGGCACGCGCGAGTCGTACACCCTCGCGGTCCACGACGGGCGGGTCACGATCAGCGCACCCGACCGGGCCGGTGTCTTCTACGGGACCCGCACCCTGAAGCAGTCGGTGCGCGCCGACGGCACGATGCCCGAGGGCGAGGTGCGCGACCGCCCCGACCGGCCGCAGCGCGGGCTCAACCTCGACATCGCGCGCAAGTACTACTCCGTCGCCTGGATCGAGGACCGGCTGCGTGAGATGGCCGACCTCAAGCTCAACCAGCTCGGCCTGCACTTCTCCGACGACCAGGCGTTCCGCATCGAGTCCGACACCCACCCCGAGGTGGTGTCGCCGCAGCATCTGACCAAGGCCGAGGTGCGGCGCATCCTCGCGCTCGCGAACCGGCTGCACATCGAGGTCGTCCCCGAGATCGACTCGCCCGGCCACCTCGGCGCGGTCCTGAAGGCCCACCCCGACCTCCAGCTGCGCAACGCGTCCGGGGTGCGCTCGCCCGGCTCCCTCGACATCTCCGACCCGGGCGCGGCGAAGCTCGTCGACGAACTCCTCGGCGAGTTCACCGAACTGTTCGGCGGCCGGTACTGGCACCTCGGTGCCGACGAGTACCTCGCGCTGATGGCGCGGGACCCGGCCGCCTCGTACCCACAGCTGCAGAGCGCCGCCCAGCGGAAGTACGGGCCGCGGGCGGGCATCAAGGACCTCGCCACCGGCTGGCTGAACGACCGCGCGGCGGTGGTGCGCCCGCACGGCAAGCAGCCCAAGGCGTGGAACGACGGCTTCTTCCGCGGCGGGGTCGTCCACGCCGACAAGGACATCGAGGTCGAGTACTGGACAGGCAAGGAGTACGGCGCCCGGCCGCCGGAGGAGTACCTGGACGAGGGACGCAAGGTCGTGAACCTCAACGACGAGTTCCTCTACTACGTGCTCGGCCAGCCCAATAATTTCGTCTACCCCACGGGCAAGCGGATCTACGAGCAGTGGAACCCGCTCGTGCTGCGCGGCACGCGGGAGGTCCCGGCGCGCTATTCCGGCCAGATCCTCGGCGGCCGGTTCGCCGTCTGGGGAGACCTCCCGCAGGCGCAGACCCCGGAGCAGGTGGCCGCGGGCATCCGGATGCCGCTGCGGGCGACGGCCCAGAAGCTGTGGAATCCGGGCCGTCCGGCACTGAGCTGGGACCAGTTCCGGGCGCTGGCCGCGCGGATCGACGCGACGGTCTGACAGGGAGGGGCGCGGAGGGGCGAGGAGCACCCGCGACGGGCGGTCGGCGCGGCCGGGCGGATCCGTGCGGCCGGTTGCCCGCACCCCGGCCGGTCCGCGCGGCACGGCACGGCAGGTCTGGTGATGATCAACGACGCGCTCGACATCGTGGCGGCGGTGTTCGCGATCCTCTCTGACCCGGATGCAGCGGGAACGGGCCGCACTCGGCGCGCACCCGTTCCCCGCCCAGTTCTGATCCGGGCGGCGCGTCCGCCGGGCGCGCCTGCCGCCGGGGCCGACGGGGTCGGGGCGTGCCGGCTCTCCGCGTCGTGCCAGGACGACGTCACCGGAGCGAAGGCGGAAGCGCTCCGGCCTTTCCGCGTGGTGCGCGCCGATGCGCCGGATGTGCGCGACGCGGTGCCCCGGCTCTCCGTGACCGCGCACGGTACGGCGCGGCCATTGGCCCGGGGAGACCGGACGAAGGCTTGGGCGCGTTGGCTGCGGAGTGGTTGTGACAGGCTCCCGCGCCTGGGGGTACTGCCTGGTCAAAGGCGCAGGGGGAATGAGGACGACCGGGGCCGCCACCCCCCACAGGAGAGGCCCCGGTCGTCTTCCACGGGGACGTAGGACGACCCCGTACTCCTTTCAGCGCCACCGTCGCGATATCTGTCACACCGCACCGTGTCCGAAGAATGTTGCGGGTTGTACAAGTCGTGGACGTACCCATGCGTGAGGACGTAGCGTGCTGAGTCGCGCAGGGTGGCGCGGCAGTGATGACCAGCTGCTATTCAAGACAGCAGGGCAGGTTGAGGGAGTGCTGGGGGACGACGCGGAGCTCACTGCCGCGGTGCTCGCGGCGCAGCGCGGGGACGAGGATGCCTTCCGCACTGTGTACCGCGCTGTGCAGCCGCGGCTGCTCGGTTACGTACGGACACTCGTGGGGGAACCGGACTCCGAGGACGTGACGTCGGAGGCGTGGCTGCAGATAGCGCGCGACCTGGACCGGTTCAGCGGCGACGCCGACCGGTTTCGCGGCTGGACGGCGCGCATAGCCCGCAACCGTGCCCTGGACCATCTGCGGATGCGCGGCAGGCGCCCCGCGACCGGCGGCGACGAGTCGGAGCTCTCGGAGCGGCCGGCCGCTTCCGACACCGCCGACGAGGCGATGGAGGCCCTGGCCACCGGCGACACCATGTCGCTCATCGCGCAACTGCCGCAGGACCAGGCCGAGGCCGTGGTGCTGCGCGTGGTCGTCGGCCTGGACGCCAAGAGCGCGGCGCAGACACTGGGCAAGCGGCCGGGCGCGGTGCGCACCGCGGCGCACCGGGGGCTGAAGCGGCTCGCCGAGCTGCTGCACGCGAACGGTGCGAACGGTCCGGCAGGGGAGGACGACACAGCGGGACAGGAAGGTCGGCAGCGGTCGGAGGGGGCGGCCGGAAGCGAGGCGGCGGCCCGTGACACGGCGGGCGAACCGGCAGAACCGGGCGCGGCGGGCCGGCCGGCGGAGCTCGACGCCCTTCCCGCACAGCGCTCCGCGCACCACGGTCTGGCGGCGCCGGCCGGTGTGACGCATTCGCGTCCATGGACGCAGAAGGACATGTGATGGCCGACGAGCGGTACGAATGGCTTGACAAGGACGCGGCGGAGAAACTGCTCCGCGGCGAGCCGGTCGCTCCCCTCGGTGGTCACCCCTGTACGGAGGCGGAGGCCCTCGCGGCGGCGCTGGACGCGCTCGCCCGTGACGCCCGCCCGGTCACCGACGCGCTGCCCGGCGAGACCGCGGCCGTGGCCGCGTTCCGCGCCGCCGCCCGCGCGGGCGTCCCCACGACGGCCGGGGAGGCAGACGGGCCCGCCGGTGAGGAGGGCGGGCCGATACCGGCCGAGGTGCTCGACCCCGTGCGCATCCGCCCCGTCGGCGGCGCCGCCGGCACGGGTCGCGTCGGTATCCGGCCCCCGCGCTGGAGCCGTCCCGTCCGGTTCGGTCTGGCCGCCTCCCTCGCGGGCTGCGCGTTCGGCGGGGTGGCGGTGGCCGCGGGCACCGGCATGTTCCCCGGGGCGTTCGGCGGGGGCGGACCCGCACCGGCGAGTTCCGTCTCGGCCCACGCGTCCCCCGAGGAGCTCGGCGCGGAGGGGGTCACCGGCGAGACCCCTGCGGTGGGGCCGTCCGGCTCGCCCGGTTCGACGCCTCCCGCGGGCCCGACCGGTCCGCCCGACCCCGCCGACGGCCGGGCCCCCGGCCGGAGCGGCAAGGGGGAGAACCACGGGCGCGCCACCGGACGGAACCCCGGCGACGCACCGAACGGTTCCACGAACGGCACCGAGCACGGCCCCTCGTCCGTTCACCCGACCATTCCCGGGAGCGGCATGTCCGGCGACTGGTACGCCCAGGCGCTCAAGGCGTGCCGCGACTACCGCAACGGCGACCTGGACGACGACCGCAGGCGCTACCTCGAAGGGCTCGCGAAGGGGGCCCGCAATCTGCAGCGGTTCTGCGACCGTCTGATCGGCCGGGGCGAGAGCGGTGAGAACGGCCAGAACGGGCAGGGTGGGCAGAACGCTCAGGGCGGGCAGAACGGGCAGGGTGGCCAGAACGGCTCGGACGAAAGCGACGGCGCCGCCGGGAGCAACGGCAACGGCAACAAGGGCAAGGGCAAGGGCAACGGCAACAGCCTCGCCGGGAACATCGGCGACGGCAGAAGTGCCGCCGGGAACAACGGCAACGGTGGCAGCGGTGCCGAGCAGGACGACGACACGGACGAGGGCGGCGACCGGCGGACCGGTGCGGGCAGGACGATCCGGGTCGCCGCCACCCCGGCCGCGGTGGTTCCTACCGTGTCGCCCGCAGCGGACGAGGCGGCCGTCGCACGCTCCTTCGGCTGAGAGTCCGGCGGATGGCGTCCGATCGGACGGCCGCGCCCCGGCACGTGCGTTTCCGGCGTTGCCGAGAGGGCCGGCATGCGCGTTCTCGGCGTTGCCGAAAGGTCTCGGTGTGCACGCTTCCGGTGTCGCCGAGAGGTTCCGGCATGCGTGTTTCCGGCGTCGTTGAGCGGGTCCGGCGTGCGTGTTTCCGGCGTTGCCGAGCGTGCGTGTTTCCGGCGTTGCCGAGAGGGGGCGGCAGCTCCGCCTCCGCACCATCCGGTGCGCCGGAACCGGCGCGCGGGGGTCGTGTCGGCTCTCGAGGTGAGCACCGTCCGGCAGGCTTCGAGAACGTCCGGTGCGAGGCGGTGTGACGTTTTTCGACCCCGTGACGCAGTACGGAATGAGCCGACTGGTCATCGGCTGCGCTCCGAGCCGGGGTTCCCCCCGTACCTACGGCTCAGCGCATCGGCGCGGGCGGGACACGTTCCCCCTGTCCCGCCCGCGCCATCTCTTTCCCGGCCGGCTTCGCCGGTCGGCCGACCGGGGTCGGCGGTCAGTGGACGACGACCTTGTCGCCGGTCTTCACCTGGGCGAACAGCGAGGCGATCTTCCCCTCGTCCCGGACGTTGACGCAGCCGTGCGAGGCGCCGTCGTAGCCGCGGGCCGCGAAGTCCGCCGAGTAGTGCACCGCCTGGCCGCCGCTGAAGAACATCGCGTACGGCATGGCCGTGTGGTAGATCGTCGACACGTGGTGCCGGGACTTCCAGAACACCGAGAAGGTGCCCTCGCGGGTCGGCGTGTACTGGGAGCCGAAGCGGACGTCCATCGTCGAGACGACCCGTCCGTCGACCATCCAGGACAGCGACCGGCTGTTCTTGCTGATGCAGAGCACCCGCCCCGTCATGCAGCGCTTGTCCGGCTTGGCGACGGGCAGTGTGGTCGGCGGGCGCAGTTCGGCGGCGGTCGGCGCGTGCGTCATGCCGAGCAGCCGCTGCCAGGTGACCGTGTCCGTCCGGCCCGTGGTGACCAGCCCGCGCTTGCCCTGGAAGGACCGGACGGCGGCGGCCGTGACGCTTCCGTAGTAGCCGGTGGGGGAGCGGTCGAAGTGGCCGATCTGGCGCAGCCGGGCCTGGAGTTCGCGGACCTGCTTCCCCTCCGAGCCGTCGGCCATGAGCACCGTGCCCTGCGGGTCGGGCTCCGGCTTCGGCGGTTCCGGTTCCGGCGTGGACGTCGCGGTGTCCGTCGGGGAGGGCGACGGCGGCGCGTGGGTCGGTGACGGCGACTGCCGGGTGACGGGCTCGGCGTCGCCGCTCGCCGTGGCCCGCGGTGGCGGCGGTGGGGTCGGCGCGCCCGCGGTGGTCCGCGGCTCGCAGCCGGTGGTCGCGGCGGTCACGGCGACGACGGCGAGCGTCGCCGCGGCCGTGGTTCCCGCCCAGCTCCGGGTCCTGCCCCGGTTCCTGGCCCGCGTCCTGCCGCCGCGCGGACCGCCCCGTGCGCCGGGCGGCGTCCCGCCCGGAGACGCGCCCGTGGTGGTGCTGCGTATCATCTCGGCCCCCTGCCTGTCCGGGTTGCTCCGGTGTCCCCTGGGACGGTCTCCCGCTCTGCCCGGTTGCCAAAGCCCGCGCATGATGGAGGAACGGCCGCGGGAACCGGCCCCCGTCATTGGACTCCTCCCAGGGGGTGCGGCGACAGGGGGCCGACGGGTGCTGTGAGCAAGGTCCCAGCACCCGCCCCTTCCCCGGGTCCCGTGGCCGCCGCCACAGTCCGTCGCGGACACCCTCGTCACACGCGGGTGGCTTCGTGAGGCAGCTACAGCGGGAGGAACAGCGGATGACGCGCGAGTCGGAGTCGGGACTGCCCATCGAGCCGGTGTACGGGCCGGACACACTTGAGGGATGGAACCCCGCCGAGAAACTGGGGGAGCCGGGCTCGTACCCGTTCACGCGCGGTGTCTACCCGACGATGTACACCGGTCGGCCGTGGACGATGCGGCAGTACGCGGGCTTCGGCACGGCCACCGAGTCCAACGCCCGGTACAAGCAGCTGATCGCCAACGGGACCACGGGGCTCTCGGTCGCCTTCGACCTGCCCACCCAGATGGGCCACGACTCCGACGCACCCATCGCCTCCGGCGAGGTCGGCAAGGTCGGGGTGGCGATCGACTCCGTCGACGACATGCGGGTCCTGTTCGACGGCATCGCGCTGGACACGGTCTCCACGTCGATGACCATCAACGCCCCGGCCGCCCTGCTGCTGCTCCTCTACCAGCTCGTCGCGGAGGAGCAGGGCGTCGCCGCGGACCGGCTGACCGGCACGATCCAGAACGACGTGCTCAAGGAGTACATCGCGCGCGGCACCTACATCTTCCCGCCGGGACCGTCGCTGCGGCTGATCGCCGACATCTTCAAGTACTGCCGGGCCGAGATCCCGAAGTGGAACACCATCTCGATCTCCGGCTACCACATGGCGGAGGCCGGCGCCTCGCCCGCGCAGGAGATCGCGTTCACCCTCGCCGACGGCATCGAGTACGTCCGCACCGCCGTCGCGGCCGGCATGGACGTGGACGACTTCGCGCCCCGTCTCTCCTTCTTCTTCGTCGCCCGCACGACGCTCCTGGAGGAGGTCGCCAAGTTCCGCGCCGCCCGCCGGATCTGGGCACGGGTGATGAAGGAGGAGTTCGGCGCGGAGAACCCCAAGTCGCTGATGCTGCGCTTCCACACCCAGACCGCGGGCGTCCAGCTCACCGCCCAGCAGCCCGAGGTGAACCTGGTGCGGGTGGCCGTCCAGGGCCTGGCCGCGGTGCTCGGCGGAACGCAGTCGCTGCACACCAACTCCTTCGACGAGGCGATCGCCCTGCCGACCGACAAGTCCGCCCGCCTCGCGCTGCGCACCCAGCAGGTCCTGGCCCACGAGACGGACGTCACCGCGACCGTCGACCCCTTCGCGGGCTCGTACGTCGTGGAGCGGATGACGGACGACGTGGAGGCCGCCGCCCTGGAACTGATGGCCAAGGTCGAGGACCTGGGCGGTGCGGTGCACGCGATCGAGCGCGGCTTCCAGAAGAGCGAGATCGAGCGCAACGCGTACCGGATCGCGCAGGAGACGGACAGCGCGGAGCGGGTCGTGGTCGGCGTCAACCGCTTCCGGCTCGACGAGGAGGAGCCGTACGAGCCGCTCCGCGTCGACCCGGCGATCGAGGCCGAGCAGGCGGCCCGCCTGGCGCGGCTCCGTTCCGAACGCGACAACGACGCGGTGGACGCGGCCCTGGCCGCGCTGCGGAAGACGGCCGAGGGCACGGACAACGTCCTGTACCCGATGAAGGAGGCGCTCGGGGCGCGGGCGACGGTCGGCGAGGTCTGCGACGCGCTGCGCCAGGTGTGGGGGAAGCACGTGCCGACGGACGCGTTCTGAGGCGGGCCGGTCGGGCCGGTCGGACCGGTCCACGTCGCGGGCCACGCCGCCTTCGACCGCAACAGGCCGTCCCGCCTCGGACCGCGTGCCGGGTACCCGCGTGCCGGTACCCCCGTCCGCCGCTTCCGATCCGTGGACTCGTTGGACGAACTGCCCTACGCGCGTGCGACACTCCGTCCCATGCTGGGTGTCACCGACCTGCCGACCTACCTCGCCGGTCTGGCGCTGATCGTTCTGCTGCCGGGGCCGAACTCGCTGTACGTGCTCTCCGTCGCCGCCCGGCGCGGGGTGCGGTCGGGGTATGTGGCCGCGGCCGGGGTGTGGACCGGGGACACCGTGCTGATGACGCTGTCCGCTCTCGGTGCCTCGTCGTTGCTGCGGACCACGCCGGTGCTGTTCGGCGTCGTCAAGTTCGCCGGTGCGGGCTATCTGACCTGGATGGCCATCGGCATGCTGCGGGCCGCGGTGGTCATGTGGCGCGAGCGGCACCGGCGGGTGGCCGAGCTGGCCGAGGAGAGCGCCGGTACGGAGGCCGCCGGGGCGATGGAACGGCCCTATCGGCGGGCGTTGGTGGTCAGTCTCTTCAACCCGAAGGCGATCCTGTTCCTGATCTCGTTCTTCGTGCAGTTCGTCGACCCCGGCTACGCCTATCCGGCGCTGTCGTTCCTGGTGCTGGGCACCCTGTTGCAGATCGCCAGCTTCCTCTACCTGTCGATGCTGATTTTCGGCGGCACCCGGCTGTCCGCCGCGTTCCGCCGTCGCAGGCGGCTGTCGGCGGGGGCCACCTCGGCGGCGGGGCTGCTGTTCCTCGGCTTCGCGGTCAAGCTGTCGCTGGCCAGTGCCTGAGCGGTGTCCCGTAATCCCTGGTGGGTCAGCGCGCGGCGTCAGATCCGGTGCATCGGTCACGCCGTTCGCTGCCCTGGTCGGCACCTTTAAGGACCGTCCCGCAATCCCTGGCGGGTGCACGACGACAGTTGCGGCACCTCGCCGCGTTGTCGGAACGTCCGCATACATCCAGTATGCGGACGCCCCTCCGCCTTGCGATGCACCGGATCTGACGCCGCGCACCGGTCCACCACGGATTACGGGACAGCCCTTAGCAGGCGGAAGCGTCAGCCAATCACCGTGACGGTTGGTTCAGTAAGTTCGGATTCTTCACATGGGGATGGCGAACAGCCTCGGTAGCCCTGGGGCGCCCCTGCGGCGCATGACCTCAACCAGTCCAACTCGCACTCCCGGACCGGTCTTTATGCAATGACGCGCATATTCGCGTTCCTGCATGGACGGCACACCCGCCCCGCTCGTACTGTCGTGGCGACCGGCCCTCAAGGGGCCCGCAGCAGGGGGTTCGTGGCCATGGCTCGTGAGGAACTGACCCGACTGACCGGCAACGGGAACGGCAACTGCAACAACGACGACTGCCCGAACGTCTACCGCACCGCGTCCGGCTCGTTCGTGGTCCAGGGGGACATTTCCAAAGCTTTCACCGCACCGGATGGAGAAGGGATCGTTGAGATCCCCGAAGAGACTTTGAGGGAGGCATTCCGTGCTCTTGGATGGTGAGGACTGGACTGCCAAGGTCCAGGGCTTCAAACAGGAAGCGTGGCGACTCGAAACCCTTCCCGTCTACAGGGTGCCGAGTGAGGACGGAGATATCCGGGACTTCCTGGACGGGCAACGGCTGGACCCTGAGAACTACTCCTCCGGCTATACAGAGGGTCTGAAACGGATCAGAGTCGAAGGAAGGTCCAAAGGACGCGTTCACATCGTCACGCGACCCCTGACCGACTATCTCCGGTTTGAGTTCATGTACTACGACGTACATTCACGGGTCGGAGACGATATCCGCATCCTGGATGTGACCGAAAGACCCAACCCCCTTGAAGGGGTTCAAGACTTCTGGCTTTTCGACCGGTCGGAAGTCGTGCTCATGAACTATGCGGAGGACGGCACCCAGACCAGCCGGGAACTGTACGACGGCGACCCGGCGCCGTACATCGAATACCAGCGGATTGCCCTCGCAGAATCCGTAGCGTTCAGGGAGTACATCAACGGTGGCCATCGAGCCTGACGAGCTGGACCAGTCGGGGCGTGAACTCGCGGCCATGCTCAAGCACCTTCGCAAGCAAGCCGGACTCTCAGGGGTCCGGCTTGCTGCGCGTTGCAACATGTCCCAATCCAAGATCAGTCGGATTGAGGGCAACAAGTCTCGCCCGTCACTCCTGGACGTTGAACAGCTCCTTCGGGGCCTTGAAGCTTCCCCCGCCATAGCGGCTGAGGTCATGGCCCTGGCCAGGATTGCCCAGACGGAATGGCAGGACGGCAGGACCCTTCGCAGGAAAGGGCTCGACAAAAAGCAGTTGCAGCTAGCCGGCCTGGAAGCGTCGTCCACAACGTTCCGGTATTTTCTTCTCTCCATGGTTACCGGGCTCCTGGCCACTCCCGAATATGTCCGTGCCAGCCTAACCCAGGCACCACCGGAGCAACAGGCCAAGGCTGTAGCCATGAAACTCGACCGGCAAAGGGTTCTGTTCGACCGCTCCAAACGGTTCACATTCATTCTGACCGAACAGGCCGTCAGGTATCCGCTCGTTCCACCTCACGAGCTAGCCATGCAGATTGACCGACTAGCATCCTTCACTCGCCAGCCGAACATCAGGCTCGGGATCATCCCCATGGGGGTTCACTTCACCTCCGGGGCCCTCAATACATTCACGGTCTATGACGAGACCCTGGCAACCGCTGAACTGGACCTGGGTGCAATCGTGTTCCGTGACAGTCGAGACGTACAAGACCTGATTGGCCGCTTCGCCACCTACGAGGAATACGCGCTCTTTGGCGAGCCGGCCAGGGAGCGCCTGGCCGGCTGGGCCGATCACTGCCGTAGATGATATTTATTCAACAACGTGAATAACTTGCTGTATCGCTTCGTGACTCGGGGATCATCTTTCCCGTTACGAGCTGCGGGAGGCGCGACGGCATGGCAACGGGATCGAAGCAGGACGCATCGTGGGAACCTGGCAAGGCTGTGTTTCGACAACGCCAGTCACATGGTCGGTGTCGTCCAGGAGCAACGCGGGCCCATGCTCACCCTGGTTCGCCATTCCGGCCTGAGCCGGCAGACCTGCGCCGTTTGCGTACGTCCCGTCGGCGTCAGGGAACGCATCCAACTCGTCGCCCCGGCCCGACACCGCCACCAGCAGGCACAGACCCTGGCCGAGCCGCTGCGTCGGCGCGCAGCCCTCTGAGACCCCCGCCCCGAGCACCCAGGCACGTTCGAGTGGCCGGGGCGGGCTCCATCACCCGAGCACGTCAACGCGAAGGGAACCACTGATGGCAACAGCCGTACAAGTCCGAGACCCCCGAACCTGCGTCCCCACCCAGGTGTGGGACCGGGAAGTCCGACTCATCATGCGGGACCACGCCATGGAGCGTGACCTGGCTGAACGCATCTTCGGTCAGGCCGTCGCCTACCTGGTGACCTCCGCCGAGTGCCCCGAGACCCGCATGGGGCCCTCTCAGGCCGTGGACTTGGGCGTCCACTCGTTCGTGCTCGACTCGGTCGTCTACACAGAGTTCTGCGACCAGTACGCGGGACACTACATCCACCACATTCCGCATCTGCCCGGACAGGACACGCAGGAGCCCCTCGCCCTGCGGGACACGGTCAAGGCCATCCAGACCTCCGGCTTCGAGATCGACCCGGAGCTGTGGACCATGAAGGACGCGGCCGAGTGCTCCCAGTGCCACGCCGGGTGCACGGACAGCCCCAACAGCGGGAAGTGACACCGCACTGACTGCGGCAACTCCCCTCGGGGCCGGGGGGAGTTACCGTCATGAGGGGAGGCTCTGCATGGAGGTCGTTGACGCCTGGGAGCGGTACGCCCAGGGACGGACACCACGGAGGGAGACCAACGCTTGCGGGGCCGACACCTGGTTGAACTGGACGCAGTACCCCGACCACGGCCCCGATGAATCGATCCTCGGCGAGCTTCAGGGCCGGACCGTTCTGGAACTGGGCTGCGGCACGGGCTGCAATCTCGCGCACCTCTCCACGCTCGGGGCCATCTGCACCGGAGTGGACATCGCCCCCAGTCAGCACAAGAAGGCAGTAGCCCGATGGGGCCACCTTCCCGGCCTCACCTTCCACACGGCAGAGGTGGCCGAGTACCTGAGCCGCACAGACAGCCTCTTCGACGTGGTTCTGTCCATCTTCGGACCCGTGTGGTTCGCGGACCCTGAACAGCTTCTCCCGCTGATCCGCAAGAGGCTTGCGCATGGTGGCGTACTGGCCTTCTCCCACAAGCCCCCAACGGCCGGCACTCAGCCGGTAGGCACTCTGAGAGAGGCAAGGGCGGTAACCAGGTGGGACTACAGTCCAGAGGATTGGTCAGCCCTTCTGGCGTCTTCGGGGTACTCGAACACCGAAGTCGAGGTCATCTCTCCGCCAGAAGGACAGGGCGTCGGAACCCTCCTGGTGAGGGCCTACGCATAGCCTGGAGAGCCCCTTTGCCGCCCTGGCTGACCAATCCGGGTGTGTGCAGTGGTGCCGGCCTGCCACCACTCAGGCCCCGGCAAAGGCGCACCGAGCGGTGCGGCCGGGGCGCGGGTGCGGGACGTGCCGAGTGGGGTGACCGGGGCGCGCCGGGTGGTGCGGCCGGGCGCGGGGACGAGGTGCACCGAGCGGTGCGGCCGGGGCGCGGGTGCGGGGCGTGCCGAGTGGGGTGACCGGGGCGCGCCGGGTGGTGCGGCCGGGCGCGGGGACGAGGTGCACCGAGCGGTGCGGCCGGGGCGCGGGTGCGGGACGTGTGCAGGTCGGCGGTCTTCGCCGGGGGCGTGCCGGGGCGGAATCCGGCACACCGTCCGCGTGGACGTCTCGGTGCCGCCCCCGCCCGGGAGGGCGACTGCGGGTGGTGAGGGTCCGGCTGCGCCTCTCCCGTACCGGCGCCGTCATGGGACCGCCACGCCGCGTGGGCGGGGGAGGGGCGTCGTCGGCGTGGTCCTCAGCCCGCCGCCGCGCGCTTCAGGGTGCGGGCCCTGCGGGCGATCCGGCGGACCGTCGCGTTGCGCGGGATGAACGCGAGCTGCGTGGGGACGGCGCCGGGCAGCCCCAGCACGGTCAGCCGACGCCGCTTGAAGTAGCGCCGGACGTCGTCCCGGTGCCGGGCGAGATGGCGCTCGGCGACCGGGCGCAGGTCGGCCCGGATCTGCGGCTGCATCGCGTACCCGACGGCGCCGACCAGGCCGGTCGGCTCGCCCCGGACCTCTTCCGCGTCCGGCATCGACCAGTCGGCGACCGCGGACCGGTCCTCCAGGTCGGGTAGGAGCGCGTCGACGATCGTCAGCGGGATGCGGTTGCTGTTCTGGTACGGGGCGAGCCGTTCCAGCAGGGGGCCGGTGCCGACGCGGGCGACCGGGAGGCCGTAGAACGAGGCGGCGGTCAGCAGCGCGGTGGAGAAGCAGCCGACGACCAGGGCCGGGCGCAGGGTGGCGAACAGCGTCTCGGCGAGCGCCGGGGTGTCCAGGACGGTGAGTTCGGCGCCGAGCCGCTCCGCCTCCTGCTCCAGCGACCGCGCCCACCGGGCGGGTGCGCTGGGGTGCGGCTTGAAGACGATCCGGGTGTGGCCGAGGGCGACGGTGCCGCACAGCATCCGGGCGTGCAGCTCCTCCTCCTGTTGGGCGGTGAGGATGCCCAGCGTGGAGAGGTACTGCCCGAGCAGCAGCGCCGGAGCAGGCCCGTCGGTGCCGTCGGCAAGACGCGGGACGTCGACGTCCGCCGCATCGGTGAGCTCGCCCAGCACCTTCAGGAAGACATCCGTCGGGACGACCTCGGACTCGACCCCGAACTCGGTGAGCAGCAGCGGGCGCAGGCCCGGCACCAGGTCGAGGTGGAGCAGCCGCCGGATGCGGGTGCCGAGCACCTGGTCGAGCTTGTTGCGGGTCGGGCCGTAACTCATCAACCCGTCGGCGTAGACGTGCACCGGGCTGTCGCCGAAGATCACCGCGAGGGCCTGGGCCGGGTTGGCCTGGATGGACTCGCAGGCGATCTCGACCGGCTCGTCCTCGCGGAGATTCCACTCGCGTCGCACGGCCCGTTCCCACAGCGAGGCGTCCTGTTCGCGGGGCGACCAACCCGCCGGGTGGAATGGCCGGATGAACGCGTTCCAGGAATGCACCGTGTCGAATTCGGACGCCAGTTTCTCGAATCCGGGCCGGTGATGCAGCGGTGTTCCCAGTTCGGGCGCGGGAGACGTGTCGCTGACGACGAGAATGCGCCGGTGCTCGGCGCGCGGGCCGAATTGTCCCGCGCGCAGGGCGGCGACGAGTGTGGCGGCGGCGTACTGCGTGCACGCGGAGAAGATTTGCGTGGTCGACCGGCCGGACGGCGCGGTGTATGTGCCGGACATCAGGCCGCGACCTCCCGGGAGACGGGGCGGCGGCGCACCCGGCGCAGCCGGTCCGCGCGGCGGTCGCCCAGGGAATTCAGCGTGTCGGCGAGAATGTCCTGGGGCATGCGCCGGAGAGCAGCCGCACTCATGGAGCGCAATTTCCTTGCCACTGCTGGTTCGAACCTTTCGATGGATTCCAGGTGGTGCGCCATGACCGCGCAATAGGTGCGTACGGCCTTCGGCAGCAGCCGGTCCGCCTCCGGATCCCGTGCCGTTTCTTCGAGGACCTGGTCGAAGGCCCGGATGAAATCGAGCTGCCGCATGTCGCCGATCTGGGTGAGCGAGGACGCCACCCCGCGCCGGTAGAAGACGCCCGGCAGGCCGACCGCCGCGAAGGATTCCGCCTCGCGGTGCAGCCGCCAGATCCAGGGCCGGTCCTCGGCCGTGCGCAGCCCGTCCCGGAAGCGGAGCAGCCCCGACTCGACGAGCCGGCGGTGGTAGGCCCCGGCCCAGGCGTACGCGTAGTCCACCGGCGTCGACCGGTCCGACGGCAGGATCACGTCGCGCGGTCGCAGCACCGTGCCGCGCAGACCGTGCGGGACCTGGTGGACGGTGCGCACCCGGTCCGTGAACTGCACATGGTCCGTACGGACGAAATCGCAGCCCAGTTCCGTGATGGCGGCCAGAAGCCGTTCGTAGTGGCCGGGAACCACCCAGTCGTCGCCGTCGAGGAAGGTGAGGTACTCGCCGCGCGCCGCGTCGATCCCGGTATTGCGTGCGGTGGCCAGGCCCCCGTTCTTCTCGTGTCCGACCACGACGGCCCCCGGGATCTCGCGCTCGGCACGCAGCAGGATCTCCAGGGTCCCGTCGGTCGAGCAATCGTCGACGAGAATGAATTCGAAATCATTTCGGGCATTGGCCCGCAGACTTCGCAGGGTGTCGGGGGCATATGCCCGCACGTTGTAGAACGGCACGATGACGGAGAGCTTAACCACGCGTCACACGTTAGGCGGGGGCCTGTCATTTGCCTTGGCCCCGGAAAGGACGGCAGGTGAACGAAGGGCGTCGAAGTGATGAACCGGATCGATTGCCTGTTCCGTGCGGAGTGTTTGTGCAGGTGATTCGCCGATCGTCGTCGGGCTGTTAACCAGCTGTTGCCATCGCGTTGGGCCGCGAATCGAAATGCCTTCCTAAGTTCTGGGGCGTGCCCCCACGTACCGATAAGACGACCGCCCTCCGGGTAGCCGTGCTCGCCGACTCCGACACCCGGTGGAAGTGGGGCGCGCTCACCGCGCGCCGCCTCACCGAGGGCTCCGGCGGTCCGGCGCAGCGCGTCGAGATCAGCGGACTGCTGCTGCGCGGCCGGGCCACCCCGACCCCGCGCCAGCTCGCCGAGGTCGGCGACGTCGGCATCGGGCCCGACCGGGTGCGCGAGGTGACGGCCGTCGAATTCCTGCGCACGGTGCGGGAGGAGCGGTACGACGTCGTCGTCCTGGCCCTCGTCGGAGGAGGCGTCCAGGCGATGCTGCACGGCCTCGCCGCGCTCCGGCTGCCGGCCCGGCCGGTCGTCGTCACCGGATACGTCGGCGTCGTCTACGAGAAGCTCGCCGACGGGCTGCTGCTGCGGCACGGCGCGGACGTCGTCCTCGCCAACTCCCGCCACGACGCCGAGCGGTTCCGTGCCGTGTACGCGGGGGTCGGTGCCGACGACTCGGCCGTCACGGAGGCCGCCCTGCCGTTCCTCGGCGGCGAGCCGTACCGGCCGCAGGACGGCCGCGACACCGTCGTCTTCGCCGCCCAGCCCTCGGTGCCGGCCACCCGCGCCGAGCGCACGTACCTGCTGCGCAGGCTCGTCGAGCACGCCCGGCTGCACCCGGGCCGCGAGGTGCTGCTGAAGCTGCGCTCCAAGCCCGGCGAGCACACCACACACATCGAGGAACTTCCCTACCAGCGGCTCGTGGAACGCGTCCCCGGCGGCCCGCCGCCCAACTTCCGCCTGGTGTACGGGCACATGGGCGAGGTCCTGGACCGCGCCGACCTGCTCGTCACGGTCTCCTCGACGGCCGCGCTGGAGTCGCTGCACCGGCGCGTCCCGACCGCGGTCCTCACCGACCTCGGCGTCCGCGAGGCCCTCGGCAACCACCACTTCATCGGATCCGGCCTGCTCACCTCCTGGGACCACCTGGACGGCGGCCACCGCCCGGAGCCCGCCGCCGCGTGGCTGGCCGGCCAGGGCGTCGCCGCCGACGGCACGTACGCCACCGCCTACGACGCCGCCCGCGCCCGCGTGGCGACCCTGCTCGCCGCCTCCCGGCTGCCCGACCTCGTTCCGTACTACACACCCGCCACCGCACCCGGCTACCTCCCCGGCATCCTGGCCCGCCACCACCTGGCCCCCGACGGCCACCCGCTGCCGGGCGCCGACCGCCCGCGCGAGACCGGCCGGGTGCGCGGCGCGGTCCGCGACGCGGTACGGGAGGCGGCGCGCGGCGCGTACCGGCAGGGCGTCCAGCGGGTCGCCCCCGTCATCCGGCGGATGGGCGAGCTGTGATGCGCGCGACCCCCGGCACCACCGCCCCCGGGCCCGCCGGGTCCGGGGCCGTCGAGCAGCCCACCGTGTCCACCCCCTCAGGAGCAGAGATGACCTCGACCCCGACCGTGCTCGCCGTGATCCCCGCCCGCGTTGGTTCCAAGGGCGTCCCGGCCAAGAACCTCGCCCAGGTCGGCGGCGTGCCCCTGATCGCCCGCGCGGTGCGCGCCTGCCTGGCCTCCCGCGAGGTCACGGACGTCGTGGTGACGACCGACGACGCGGCCATCGCGGACGCCGCCCGCGCGGCCGGCGACACCTCCGGCAGCCCGGAGCGGCTGCACCTCGTCCAGCGCCCCGCCGCCATCTCCGGCGACCGGTCCAGCAGCGAGGACGCCGTGCTGCACGCCCTCGACGCGTACGAGGCGATGCACGACCGGACGGTCGACGTGGTCCTGCTGGTCCAGTGCACCAGCCCGTTCGTCGCCCGGGAGGACATCGACGGCGTGGCCGCCGCGGTCGCCCGGGACGGTGCCGACACCGCCGTCACGGTCGCCCCCTTCCACGGCTTCCTCTGGCGCGACGGCGGCGCGATCGAGGAGGACAACTACGGCGTCAACCACGACAAGTCCGTCCGGCAGATGCGGCAGGACCGTCCCGAGGACCTGCTGGAGACCGGCACCGCGTACGCCATGGCCGCCGAGGGCTTCCGCACCCACCGCCACCGTTTCTTCGGGAACACCGCCCTGGTGCGCGTCGACGCCGCCCGCGTCCTGGAGATCGACGACCCGCACGACCTGGCCCGCGCCCGCGCGCTCGCCCCGCTGCTCGACCCGTCGCCGCTGCCCACGCTCGCCGACATCGACGCGGTCGTCCTCGACTTCGACGGCACCCAGACCGACGACCGGGTCCTCATCGACGCCGACGGCCGCGAGATCGTCGCCGTCCACCGCGGCGACGGCCTCGGCATCGCCGCCCTGCGCAGGGCCGGAGTGCCCCTGCTGATCCTGTCCACGGAACAGAACCCGGTCGTCGCCGCCCGCGCGCACAAGCTCCGCATCCCGGTCCTGCACGGCATCGACCGCAAGGACCTCGCGCTCAAGCAGTGGTGCGACGAACGGTCCGTGGCTCCCGACCGTGTCCTCTACGTGGGCAACGACGTCAACGACCTGCCGTGCTTCGCGCTCGCCGGCTGGCCGGTCGCGGTCGCGAGCGCCCACGACTCGGTACGTGCCGCGGCGCGTGCCGTCACGACCACGCCGGGCGGCTTCGGCGCGATCCGCGAGATCGCCGCCTGGCTGCTCGGCCCCACCCTCACCACCCCCGCACACCCCACCCGTTCCACCAACTCCTCCGATTCCCCCGGCTCCACCGATTCCCCTGAATCCAGCGAGTCCAGCGAGTCCACCGAGTGATCCCGGGTCCCCCGACCCGTCCCGTCACACCCCACCCCACCCCGAACACCCCACCCCACCCCGAACACCCCACCCCACCCCGATCCACCACGCGACGTCCCCCGAAGCGAAGGAACACACCCCATGAGCACCTCCCGCCTGCGCACCCTCGGCACCCGCACCGCCGGCCCCGGCCGCCCCGTCTACATCACCGGCGAGATCGGCATCAACCACAACGGCGACCTCGACAAGGCCCTCGCCCTGATCGACGTGGCCGCCGAGGCCGGCTGCGACGCCGTCAAGTTCCAGAAGCGCACCCCGGAGATCTGCACCCCGCGCGACCCGTGGGACATCGAGCGCGACACCCCCTGGGGCCGGATGACGTACATCGACTACCGCCACCGCGTCGAGTTCGGCGAGGACGAGTACCGGGCCGTCTCCGAGCACTGCGCCCGGCGCGGCATCGACTGGTTCGCCTCCCCGTGGGACACCGAGGCCGTCGCGTTCCT
Source organism: Streptomyces sp. NPDC056061 (assembly GCF_042266885.1). Classification (NCBI taxonomy): domain Bacteria; kingdom Bacillati; phylum Actinomycetota; class Actinomycetes; order Kitasatosporales; family Streptomycetaceae; genus Streptomyces; species Streptomyces sp. NPDC056061. The sequence continues at coordinate 104,653 of NZ_JBHJWQ010000001.1, forward strand.
GGAGAAGTTCGACGTACCCGCCCACAAGGTGGCCTCCGCCTCCCTCACCGACGACGAACTGCTGCGCGCCCTGCGGGCCACCGGCCGCACGGTCATCCTCTCCACCGGCATGTCGACCCCGAAGCAGATCCGCCACGCGGTCGAGGTCCTCGGCTCGGACAACATCCTGCTCTGCCACGCCACTTCGACGTACCCGGCCAAGGCGGAGGAGCTGAACCTGCGGGTCATCAACACCCTCCAGCAGGAGTACCCCAACGTCCCGATCGGCTACAGCGGCCACGAGACCGGCCTCCAGACCACCCTCGCCGCCGTCGCCCTCGGCGCCGCGTTCGTCGAGCGCCACATCACGCTGGACCGCGCCATGTGGGGCTCCGACCAGGCGGCCTCCGTCGAGCCGCAGGGCCTCACCCGCCTCGTCCGCGACATCCGCACCATCGAGGCATCGCTCGGCGACGGCATCAAGAAGGTCTACGAGTCCGAGCTCGGCCCCATGAAGAAGCTCCGCCGCGTCGCGGGCGTCGTCGCCGAGAGCGAGGCCGCCCCGGCCGCCGACCTGGTGACCGCCGCCGAGCCGGTCGCGGTCTGACGGGCCGACCGGTGAACCTCGCCTTCGTCGAGAGCCCGGTCCAGCTCCTGAACGTCCTGGAGTGGGCCTACGCAGAGGGAGGCGACGACCACGTCCTCACCGACGTCACGGTCGTCGTCCTCCCCCCGGTCGACCCGATGTCGCGCGGCCAGCTGCGCCGGATGGCGGAGCTGGCCCGCGACGAGGGCATCCACGTCCGCTGGCAGGAGGCGCGCGGCGGCGCGAGCGCGCCCCTGAAGACCCTGCGTTCCCTGGCCGGACTGCTGCGCGGCGCGGACCGGATCGTCATCGGCGATCCGTTCTCCCGCTACGTCCAGCTCCTGCTGACCCTGGTCCGCGCCCGCCACCTCACCGTGGTCGACGACGGCACCGCCACCATGGAGTTCGTCGCCCAACTGGCGCGCGGGGAACGCCTGGTGCGCTGGCACCGCAGGGGCCGCACGGGCCCGCGCGAACTGGTCCTGGCCCCGGTCACGGCCCGCGCCCGCAGCCGCTTCACCCCCTCCGCGAACCGCGCGGTCGAGGTCTTCACGGCCATGCCGGTCGAGGCCCCGCCCGGTGTCGCCGTCACCTTCAACGCCTTCGCCTGGACCCGCGCCCGCTTCGGGCCGCCGCGGCTCACCAAGGGCGCGGACCTGGTCGGCACCTCCCTCGTCGAGACCGGCGTGGTCGACCACGACCGCTACCTGGAGGCCGTCGCCGCCCTCGCCCGCACCCACCACGCCACCCGCTACTTCGCCCACCGTCGCGAGGCCACCGCCAAGCTCCACGCCCTGGAGGCCGCCACCGGGCTGGAGATCGTCCGCCCCGACCTCCCGCTCGAACTCATCGCCCGCCGCGGCCCCATCGGCCGTACCGTGCTGAGCTTCCCCTCCACGGTCGTCCACACCCTGCCGCTGGCCCTGACCGGCACGGAGGTCAGGGTCGCCGTCTGCGACATAGCTCCGGAATGGCTCCGCGACACGGCCTCCCCCCGCGCCCAGGGCTTCCTCTCCGGGGTCACCGAGACCGCCCGCGACGTACAGCGCCTCGCGCCCTGGCGCGCGACGGCGGTCACGGAGGCCTGAAGCCCGGACAGCGGCAGCCGGGCGGTGGACGTCCCGCCCCCGCCCCTGCCGCCTCCCAGGTCGTCAGACCGGCATGACCCGAACGTCGTGGCAGGGGATCCACTTGTCGCGGGTGAGGACGGTCATGCCCTCGGTCCGGGCCTGGGCGATCAGTATCCGGTCGAACGGGTCGCGGTGATGAGCGGGCAGCCTGCCCGCCCGGACGCAGTGGCCCGCGGTGATCGGGAGCGAGGTGAACTGGCTGTCCCGTACGCGTTCCGCCAGGTCCTCGGGACCTTCGAGCTTTCCGGGGGACTGCTTGATCGCGATCTCCCACGGAGTGACCGCGCTGACGAAGACCGAGGATTCCGTGTCCAGCACCTCATGCACCCCTGAAGATCGAAATGGGCGAGTTTACCCATCTCGCCGTCGCCTCACACGCGGCGACGCAGTCATTTATTCGTCTATGTGGCTGAAGTTTTCTTGTTTCATGGGCAGTTGAAGGGGGAAGAGACGTACGCTTCGCCAGGTGAGCCACTTGATGTCCCGCGCGTCCGATGCCCAGCCGACGACCCAGGGCGAAGCCCTTCCCGGCACCCTCCCCGAAGCCCTGCGTGCCGAGCTGATCGCCTTCCGGCGCGATCTGCACATGCATCCCGAGCTGGGCAACCAGGAGTTCCGTACCACCGCGGCCATCAAAGCCCGGCTGGAGAGGGCCGGGCTGCGCCCGCAGGTCCTCGCCACCGGGACCGGACTCATCTGTGACGTGGGCACGCGGGACGACTCCACCGTTCCCATGCTCGCCCTGCGCGCGGACATCGACGCACTGCCGATCCCGGACACCAAGGCGGGCGTCGCGTACCGCTCCACCGTCGCCGACCGGGCGCACGCCTGCGGACACGACGTCCACACGACCTCGGTCCTCGGCGCCGGGCTCGTGCTCGCCGAGCTGGACCGGCAGGGGCTGCTGCCGAACCCCGTGCGCCTGATCTTCCAGCCGGCCGAGGAGGTGCTGCCGGGCGGGGCGCCCGACGCCATCACCTCCGGGGCCCTGGAGGGCGTCGGCCGGATCATCGGCGTGCACTGCGACCCGAGGGTGGACGTGGGCCGGATCGGGCTGCGGGTCGGCGCGATCACCTCCGCCTGCGACCGGCTGGAGGTCGGTCTCGACGGCCCCGGCGGGCACACCGCCCGCCCGCACCTGACCACCGACCTGGTGACCGCCGCCGCCAAGGTCGCCACCGAGGTCCCCGCCCTGCTGTCCCGCCGGGTCGACGCGCGGGCCGGGCTCGCCGTCACGTGGGGGCGGCTGGACGTCGGGCACGCCTGCAACGTGATCCCGCAGCACGCCGAGCTCTCCGGCACCGTCCGCTGCCTGGACCTGGCCGCCTGGCGCGAGGCGCCCGACCTGGTGCACGCGGCGGTCGACGAGGTCGCCGGGATGTACGGGGCCAAGACGGTGATCAACTACGTCCGGGGCGTCCCCCCGGTCGTGAACGACGCCGGTGTGACCGATCTGCTCGCCGGGGCGATGACCGCGCGCCGCGGCGCGGACGCGATCGAGAGCACCGAGCAGAGCCTCGGCGGCGAGGACTTCTCCTGGTACCTGGAGCACGTCCCCGGGTCCATGGCGCGGCTCGGCGTCCGCACGCCCGGGGACACCGCCCGACTCGACCTGCATCGCGGTGATTTCGATGTCGACGAGCGGGCGATCTCGGTGGCGGTGGAGCTGTTCACTGCCTCCGCGTTGCTGCATCGCAACCATCCGTGACCGAATGCGTCACCCCCCGTTCGCGACGATCCGATAACGGCTTCCGTACGGGGCTTTATCTGACATCTACGCGCGTTACGATCGCCGCGAAACCAGCGCCGGAAGAGGCGCTTCGGTCAGGTTTGAAGGAGCCTTCCCTTGCGCCGGGTATCCAAGATCGCCGCTGCGTGTGCTGTCACCGCGACCCTCGCGCTCACCGCCTCCGCGTGCGGTGAGTCGTCCACCGAGAGCTCCGGCTCCGACAAGGGCAAGATGAAGATCGGCATGGCCTACGACGTGGGCGGCCGCGGCGACAACTCGTTCAACGACTCCGCCGCGCGCGGTCTGGACAAGGCCAAGTCGGAGTTCGGCGCGGAGACGAAGGAGCTCACCGCCAAGAGCGGTGAGACCCCGGCGGACCGCGAGCAGCGCCTCGAATCGCTCGCCGAGGGCGGTTACAACCCGGTCATCGCGGTCGGCTTCGCCTACCAGAACGCGGTCGCCAAGATCGCGGCCAAGTACCCGAAGGTCAGCTTCGGCCTCGTCGACTCGGTCGCCGAGGCGAAGAACGTCGACAGCATCGTCTTCACCGAGGAGCAGGGCTCCTACCTCGCCGGTGTCGCCGCCGCACTGAAGTCGAAGGACGGCCAGGTCGGCTTCATCGGCGGTGTGGACCTTCCGCTGATCAAGAAGTTCGCCGCGGGCTTCCAGCAGGGCGTCATGGAGACGAACCCGAAGGCCAAGGTGCAGATCCAGTACCTGTCCACCGGCTCGGACCTCTCCGGCTTCGGCAGCCCCGACAAGGGCTCCGCCGCCGCCAAGGGCATGCTCGACAAGGGCGCGGACGTCATCTTCGCCGCCGCGGGCGGCTCGGGTGCCGGTTCGATCGAGGCCGTCGCGGGCAAGAAGGGCGCCTGGTCCATCGGCGTCGACTCCGACCAGGCCCTCGACCCGTCCCTGGCGAAGTACAAGGACACCATCCTCACCTCGGTCGTCAAGAACGTCGACGGCGGTGTGTACGACCTGATCAAGTCGGTCAAGGACGACAAGCCGCTGGCCGGTACCCAGACGTACACCCTGGCCAAGGACGGCGTGAGCCTGACCACCACGGGTGACCACCTCAAGGACATCCAGGCCAAGCTCGACGAGGCGAAGAAGAAGATCGTCGACGGCGGCATCACCGTCAAGTCCACGCTCTGATCCTTTCGTGGACCGGGGCCCGCGCGAGCCGCTTCGGCGGTTCGCGCGGGCCCCGCGCGCGTAGGGCTTCCGGTCGGGATCGGGTAGCCGTGCGCACACGGTCCGCCACCTGTTGTCAGGTGGCCAACGATTCGATCGCGCTACGCGCGTAGCACCCGTCGGACGCGGTACCTTTTCACGCCCCCGCCGCCTCCGTCAGACGAAACCCACCCCCCACCGTCTCCGCCCTCCGTTCCTGCCAAGGAGAGTGCGCCATCAACGCGTCAAGCAGCCCTCATGCCGTGGAGCTTCGCGGCATTACCAAGCGGTTCCCCGGAGTCGTGGCCAACCACGACATCGACATCACCGTGCGCCGCGGCACCGTCCACGCCCTCGTCGGCGAGAACGGCGCCGGCAAGTCCACACTGATGAAGATCCTGTACGGCATGCAGAAGCCGGACGAGGGCACCATCGCGGTGGACGGCGAGCCGGTCTCGTTCCACAACCCCGGCGACGCCATCGACCGCGGTATCGGCATGGTGCACCAGCACTTCATGCTCGCCGACTACCTGACCGTCCTGGAGAACGTCGTCCTCGGCTCCGAGAAGCTGTACGGGATCGGCGACCGGGCCCGCGCCCGGATCAAGGAGATCTCCGACGCCTACGGGCTCGGCGTCCGCCCGGACGCCATGGTCGAGGACCTCGGGGTCGCCGACCAACAGCGCGTGGAGATCCTCAAGGTCCTCTACCGCGGCGCCCGCACCCTGATCCTCGACGAGCCCACCGCCGTCCTGGTGCCGCAGGAGGTCGACGCGCTCTTCGACAACCTGCGCGAGCTCAAGGCGGAGGGCCTGACCGTCATCTTCATCTCCCACAAGCTGGGCGAGGTGCTGTCGGTCGCCGACGAGATCACCGTCATCCGGCGCGGCACCACGGTGGGCACCGCCGACCCGAAGAACACCACGACGAAGCAGCTCGCCGAGCTGATGGTCGGCAGCGAGCTGCCGTCCCCCCAGACGCGTGAGTCGACGGTCACCGACGTCCCGATGCTGACCGTCGAGGGGCTGCGGCTGAGCGCGACCGACCCGGACGGTGTGGTGCGCTCGGTGCTCGACGGCATCGACTTCACCATCCACAAGGGCGAGGTCCTCGGCATCGCGGGCGTCGAGGGCAACGGCCAGTCCGAACTCGTCGACGCCATCATGGGCATGCGGAGCCCGGACGACGGCGTCCTCACCCTGGACGGCGTCGACATCACCCGCACCCCGACGCGCAAGCGCCGCGAGGACGGCATGGGCGTCATCCCCGAGGACCGCCACCGGCACGGGCTGCTGCTGGAGGCCCCGCTCTGGGAGAACCGCATCCTCGGCCACGTCACCGAGAGCCCCAACAGCAAGGGCGTGTTCCTCGACCTCAAGGGTGCCCGTGCCGACACCGAGCGGATCGTGCGCGAGTACGACGTCCGCACCCCCGGCATCGAGGTCACCGCGGCCTCCCTCTCCGGCGGCAACCAGCAGAAGCTGATCATCGGCCGTGAGATGAGCCACCACCCGAAGCTGCTGATCGCCGCGCACCCCACCCGGGGCGTGGACGTCGGCGCCCAGGCGCAGATCTGGGACCAGATCCGCGAGGCGCGCCGCGACGGGCTGGCGGTGCTGCTGATCTCCGCCGACCTCGACGAGCTGATCGGACTCTCCGACACCCTGCGGGTGATGTACCGCGGCCGGCTGGTCGCGGACGCCGATCCGGCGGCCATCACCCCGGAGGAACTCGGCTCGGCGATGACGGGCGCGGCCTCCGGCCACCTCGAAGCGTCCGAGGACGCAGCCGGAGAGGGATCGGCGTCCGGAGAGGCGGCGTCCGAGGAAGCCGCTGCCGAGGACGGCGGCGCACGCACCGACACCGACCCCCGGGACGGGGGAGAGGACCGATGAAGAAGATCGACAAGGAGCGGCTGCTCCTGGGGATCGCGGCCCCCGTACTCGCGATCGTGGTCGCCTTCCTGGTGACCGCGCTGGTGCTGGCCGCCACCGGCAAGGAGCCGTTCAGCGCCTTCGGCATCATGTTCGACTACGGCCTGAAGTCGGACAGCCAGGTCTACATCCTGAACAAGGCGACGACGTACTACCTCGCGGGTCTCGCGGTGGCCGTCGGCTTCCGGATGAACCTCTTCAACATCGGCGTCGACGGCCAGTACCGCCTCGCCGCCTTCTTCGCCGCCGCGGTCGGTGGCGCGCTGACCCTGCCGGGCATCCTCCAGATCCCGCTGATCATCGTCACCGCGATGCTCGTCGGTGCGATGTGGGCCGGCATCGCCGGTGTCCTCAAGGTCACCCGGGGCGTCAGCGAGGTCGTTGCGACGATCATGCTGAACTCCATCGCGACGGCGATCATCGGCTACCTGCTCCAGCAGGGCCGCCTCGGTCACCTCGACGCGGCAGGCACGAAGATCTCCACCAAGCCGCTCCCGGAGTCCGCGCACTTCTTCGACTTCCCGACCACCCCGTCGCCCGTGTGGGGCTTCCTCGTGGTCGCCGTGATCGCGGGCGTCCTGTACTGGTTCACGCTCTCGCGCACCCGGTTCGGCTTCGACCTGCGCACCGTCGGCCAGTCCGGCTCCGCGGCCGAGGCCAGCGGTGTCGACGTCAAGAAGATGGTCGTCACCTCGATGCTGATCTCCGGCGCCGTCGCCGGTCTGATCGGCATGCCGACCCTCCTGAACGACAGCTACGAGTACAGCGGCGACTTCCCGGTCGGCATCGGCTTCACCGGCATCGCCATCGCCCTCCTCGGCCGCAACCACCCCGTCGGCATCGCACTCGGCGCGCTCCTCTGGGGCTTCCTGGAGCGCGGCACCGGCAAGCTCGAATTCGAGGGCTACGACAAGGAGATCGTCGGCGTGATCCAGGGCGTCATCGTCCTGTGCGTCGTCATCGCCTACGAAGTCGTCCGCCGCTACGGACTCAAGCGCCAGCAGAGCAAGGTCGGCGCGGAACTCGCCGCCCAGGCCGCCGCCCGCAACAACGACCAGCAGGAGGTGTCGGCGTGAGCGCCACGGCGACTTCCACCCCACCGGCCCCCAAGGTCTCCGGCGGCAAGGGCGGCCGCACCCGCCTCTCCTTCCCCGTCGTACTGCTGATCATCGCGGGCGCCCTGCTCGCGCTGTCCGCCGTACGTGCCATCACCGGAGCCGAGGACGTCACCTCGGCCGGACAGATCGGCGCGGCGCTGGCGATGGCCGTGCCGATCGGGCTCGCCGGTCTCGGCGGCCTGTGGGCCGAGCGGGCCGGTGTGGTCAACATCGGCCTCGAAGGCATGATGATCCTGGGCACCTTCTTCGGCGCCTGGGCCGGCTGGCAGACCAACCCGTGGCTCGGCGTCCTGGCCGGTGTCGTCGGCGGCATGCTCGGCGGACTGCTGCACGCCGTCGCGACCGTCACCTTCGGCGTCGACCACATCATCTCCGGCATCGCGATCAACATCCTGGCGCTCGGCTTCACCACCTACTTCGCCAAGCTCTGGTTCAACAGCGGCGAGGCGGCGGCCAAGGGCGGCAGCCCGAAGCAGTCCCCGCCGGCCGACGACATCACCTCGGTGACGATCCCCGGCCTCTCCGACGGGCTGCACTCCATCGAGAAGCACCACTGGTTCTTCGTCTCCGACGTGGCCGGCATCCTCGGCGGACTGGTCACCAATGTGTCGCTGCTGACGATTCTCGCGGTGATCCTCTTCGCCCTCACGTTCTTCGTGCTGTGGAAGACCTCGTTCGGGCTGCGGCTGCGCTCCTGCGGCGAGAACCCGGTCGCCGCCGAGTCGCTCGGCGTGAACGTCTACACGTACAAGTACATCGCGGTGATCGTCTCCGGCGGCATGGCCGGACTCGGCGGCGCCTTCCTGTCGCTGGTCACCTCGCACATCTACAACGAGGGCCAGACCGGCGGGCGCGGATACATCGGTCTCGCCGCGATGATCTTCGGCAACTGGCGGCCCGGCGGGCTCGCCATGGGCGCCGGCCTGTTCGGCTTCGCCGACGCGCTCCAGCTGCGCAACGGCGGCGAGTCGGTGCACGCACTGCTCCTGCTGCTGGTGGTCGTCCTCGCCCTCCTCGCCGGCTGGAAGCTCTACCGCAAGAGCTTCGTCCAGGGCACGGTGAGCGCGGTGATCGCGGCCGCGGTGCTGGTCTGGTACCTCGCCACGGACAGCGTGCCCACCGAGTTCGTGAGCGCCACCCCGTACATCGTCACGCTGCTGGTCCTCTCGCTCTCCGCCCAACGGCTGCGGATGCCCAAGGCGGACGGCATGCGCTACCGGAAGGGCCAGGGCAAGTGACGGCCGCCGCGGAGGTCGACTGGGCGGCGCTGCGGAGCGCCGCACGGTGCGCCATGACGCGTGCGTACGTCCCGTACTCGCACTACCCGGTCGGCGCCGCGGCCCGGGTCGACGACGGGCGCACGGTGTCCGGCTGCAACGTCGAGAACGCCTCGTACGGCATCGGCCTGTGCGCCGAGTGCGGCCTGGTCTCCCAGCTCCACGCCACCGGGGGAGGCCGCCTCACCCACTTCACCTGCGTGGACGGGTCGGGCGAGATCCTGGTGCCGTGCGGCAGGTGCAGGCAGTTGCTGTACGAGTTCGGCGGACCGGAACTGATCATGGAGACCCCGGACGGGCTGCGCACGCTCGACCAGATGCTGCCGCAGGCATTCGGCCCGGACCATCTGAAGTAGGGGCTCCGGACTCTCCGGGACCTCGTCCACCGTGGCCCTCCCGCATGTCGGGAGGGCCACCCCCATCTCCACCCTCTATGCGCGTAGAGTCATGGGGGACTCTCGCGTGACGCACGCGTGTACATACGTACCGGCCGGAAGGACTCCCTGGACATGGACGCCATCTCCGTCATCCGCACCAAGCGGGACCGAGGCGAGCTGACCCCCGAGCAGATCGACTGGGTCATCGACGCGTACACCCGCGGCGAGGTCGCCGACGAGCAGATGTCCGCGCTGGCCATGGCGATCCTGCTGAACGGCATGAACCGCGCCGAGATCGCCCGCTGGACCGCCGCGATGATCGCCTCCGGCGAGCGCATGGACTTCGCGTCGCTCTCCCGTCCCACCACCGACAAGCACTCCACCGGTGGCGTCGGCGACAAGATTACCCTGCCGCTCGCCCCGCTGGTCGCCGCGTGCGGCGCCGCCGTGCCGCAGCTCAGCGGCCGGGGCCTCGGCCACACCGGCGGCACGCTCGACAAGCTGGAGTCCATCCCCGGCTGGCGCGCGACCCTCTCCAACGAGGAGATGCGACACGTCCTGGACACCACCGGCGCGGTGATCTGCGCCGCCGGTGACGGGCTCGCCCCCGCCGACAAGAAGCTGTACGCGCTGCGCGACGTCACCGGTACCGTCGAGGCCATCCCGCTGATCGCCAGCTCGATCATGTCCAAGAAGATCGCCGAGGGCACCGGCGCGCTCGTGCTGGACGTCAAGGTCGGCTCCGGCGCCTTCATGAAGACCATCGAGGACGCCCGCGAACTGGCCTCCACCATGGTCGCGCTCGGCACCGACAGCGGGGTGCGGACGGTCGCGCTGCTCACCGACATGGCGACCCCGCTGGGGCTGACCGCGGGCAATGCCCTGGAAGTGCGCGAGTCCGTCGAGGTGCTGGCGGGCGGCGGTCCGAGGGACGTCGTCGATCTGACCCTGGCCCTGGCGCGCGAAATGCTGGACGCCGCCGGGCTCAAGGACGCCGACCCGGAGAAGGCCCTCGCCGACGGCTCCGCGATGGACGTCTGGCGCCGGATGATCTCCGCCCAGGGCGGCGACCCGGACGCCCCGCTCCCGGTCGCCCGCGAGCAGCACGTGGTCACGGCGCCGTCCACCGGCGTGCTGACCCGGATGGACGCCTACGACATCGGCGTCGCCGCCTGGCGCCTCGGCGCGGGCCGGGCCCGCAAGGAGGACGCGGTGCAGGCGGGCGCCGGCGTCGAACTGCACGCCAGGCCCGGTGACACGGTCACGGAGGGGCAGCCGCTGCTGACCCTGCACACCGACACCCCGGAGAAGTTCGACCACGCGCTGGGGGCGTTGCCCGGCGCGTACGACATCGCCCCGGCGGGCACCGACTTCACGCCCACCCCCGTGGTGCGGGAACGCATCGCCTGACCCGTGGTTTCCCCGAACGGGTGAACGGGACCGGTGGACCGCCACCGGTCCCGTGCGGCAGGCGAGCCCGGCCCGACCCGCTCGGCGATCGTTTCCCGCACACACGGCCGGTGCCCCGGCGGGCCGATGGGCTCGCCGGGGCACCGGATCGTTCTCTTCCCAAGGACTCCCGGGACGGTCTACTTGCCGAGGTAGGCGTGGTAGATCGCGACCGAGGACTTGTTGCCCTTCTTGTCCGTGACGTCGGCCTTGAAGGAGATCGACTTCCCCTTGGCCGGGTTCTTCACGGAGAGCTTGCCCGCCTTGACGGCGGTCTTCTTCCAGCTCTTGCCGCCGTCGTAACTGACGTACGTCGTCAGCGACTTGAGGTTCTTCCCGGCGGCCGCACCCTGCACCGTCACCGGCACCGAGGCGGTCTTGCCCGCGGCAGCCGTTCCGTCCAGCGCCACCTCGGGGGTGAAGCGGACCGTGGAGACGGGCAGCGCGGTGAGGTCGGCGGTCTTCTTCGACCGGAAGGTCCAACTGGCGTCGATCCGGGAGGAGACGGCCGACACCTCGGGGTCGAGCCGCACCGAGGTCGTCAGCCGGTAGTCGGCTGCGCCCGACGGCACGGTGAAGTACTCGCCCTCCATCGGGTTCGCGTTCTCGGCGAGCTTCGTGCCGTTGCGGTACAGCACGGTCTTGACCGAGGCGTACTTCAGGGCACCGTAGTTGCCGCTGCCGTCGGCCGTGAGCGGCAGATCCGTGACGAGGGCGTCGCCTTCGCGGAAGATCCCGAAGTCGCCCTCGATCATGGGGCCGAACACCGCGATGTTCGCCTTCTTCTCGTAGGTCCGACCGGCCTTGAAGGGCTGCGGATCCTCGATCATGTGTATCGATTCGATGGCCGGTACGCCGTCGGCGTCCGGCTTGCCCGCCTGCATGACGTCGAAGGACCACTTGGCACGGTCGGTGGCGGACACGTAGGCGTCGATGGTGCCGGGCAGCCTGTGGTTCGACCAGGAGCCCCAGCCGCCGAACGAACCGGGGAGCAGGCCCGTCGCCGAGACCGTGGCGGTCTTGTTCCTGGCGGAGGCGCCGATGCCGATCCTCACCTTGGCCAGCTGACCGGCGGTGAAGTTCCGTACGTATCCGGTCGCGGCCCGGGTCACCGGCCCGCCGACCGCGATGTCGTAGCGGGTCGAGTCACCCTTGGTCCAGGTGCCGGCCCACTGCTGGGAGACCGAACCGTCCGTCACCTTCGGGCCCACGTGCGCGGTGCGCAGGCCCTGGTACGAGTCCATCAGCCAGCCGTAGGTGTAGCCCATGTCGTCGCCCAGGCGGAACTGGAGCTCCGGGGCTGCCATCCGGTTCTTCGCGCCCTTGGCGGGGAGGGTGAAGGCCACCGGCTTCGTCGTGCGCGCGTCGAGGGTCACGGTGGTGTTCCCGGTGATGTCCAGCTTCGGCCGGGACAGCCAGTCCGTGCCCTTGGTGCTGTCCTCGGGGTCGGTGTACACGACCGAGTTGAGCGTGTAGCCGCCCTTGGGCACCCGCACCTTCGCCGTGGCGCCCTCGCCCGACGGGCTGAGCCACACACCGGTCGCCTCGCCGGAGAGGCCGGCCAGGTCGTTCGTGTAGGACTCGGCGGGCTTGCCGTCGCGTCCGATGACCTTGACGGTGAGGTCGTACGACTCGACCTCGCGCTCGACCGCCGCGGCGGTGCGGACGGTCTGCCCGCCACCGGTGGCGACGAGGTACGCGGAGTAGCTGCCGTCGGCGGTGCCGCCGAGCTTGGTGTTCACGGTCAGCGGCACGTCGGCGGTACCGCCCGCGGGAACGGTCACCTTCTTCGTGCCGAGGGCGAAGAAGCCGGCCGGGGCGGGCTCGCCCTTCGGGCCGGTGCCGTCGACGGCGAGGTCGAGGGTGACGTCCGTCGTCCCCAGGTTGCGGTAGGTGACCTGCTTGGTGACCGGGGCGTCGTCGGTGTGCGGCCACTGCTGCACACCGAAGTCGACCGACACCGGGTCCGCGACGACGGTCTGGGCGATCGCCCGGTCGACGGCGATCCGGCCGGAACCCTGCTGGAACGGGGTGTACGCGCCCGGCTTCGTCGAGGCGGTGAGCGCCCCCTTGAGTTCGGTGTACTTCCACTGGGGGTGCTGCTGCTTGAGGAGTGCCGCGGCGCCCGCGACGTGCGGGGTCGCCATCGACGTGCCGGAGATCGTCAGGTAGCCGGGCGGGTTCTGTCCGCCGTCCTGCTCGATGGCCGAACCGGGCGCCGCCGCAGCCGTGATGTCCACGCCGGGGGCCGTGACATCGGGCTTGATCGCGCCGTCGCCGAGGCGCGGGCCGCGGCTGGAGAAGTCGGCAAGCACGTCGTCGTGGTCGACCGCGCCGACGGTCAGCGCGGCGTCCGCGCTGCCGGGCGAGCCGATCGTGCCCGCGCCGTCGCCCTCGTTGCCCGCCGCGATGGCGAAGAGGACGCCCTTCTCGGCGGACAGCTTGTTGACCGCCGCCTCCAGCGGGTCGATGCCCGGGGTGTCGGCGCCACCGAGGCTCAGGTTGATGACGTCGGCGCCCTGCGCGACCGCCCACTCCATACCGGCCAGGATGTCGGAGTCGTCGCCGTAGCCGTCGTCGTCGAGGACCTTGCCCTCGATCAGCTTGGCGTCCGGGGCCACGCCCTTGAACTTCCCGCCGGACTTGGCGCCGGTACCGGCCGCGATCGACGACACGTGGGTGCCGTGGCCGACCCGGTCCTTGGTGTCGGGCGAGGTGGAGAAGTTCTTCGTCTCCAGGATCTGGCCCCGGAGGTCCGGGTGGGTCGCGTCCGCGCCGGTGTCCAGGACGGCGATCTTGACGCCCTTCCCGGTGTAACCGGCCTTCCAGGCGGTCGGGGTGCCGATCTGCGGGACGCTCCGGTCGAGGCTCGCTCTGCGGACGCCGTCCAGCCAGACCCGGTCGATGCCCGCGGCCGTGGTGCGCTGGAGCCCGCGCGACGGCTTGCCGGTGAGCGCCTTCCAGATCTCCTGGGCGTCGTCGGTCGGCGTGGTCACCGACTCGGCGTTCAACGACGTCAGGGTCCGGCCGACCCGGGTGGCCCCCGCGTCACGGACCTCGGCCTTCGCGGCCGACGCCTGCGCGCCGCGGTAGGAGACGATCAGCTTCAGGCCGGACTTCTGGGACCTGCGGATCTCCGCGCGGTTCAGCTCGGTGATGTCGAACAGCCGGCGGTCCAGCTTGCCGGAGCCGATCAACCGGTGGGCGTCGGCCGGGACGAGCAGGGTGTGCCCGTTCCGTATCTGCCGCTGCACGGCTATGTGTTCACGCCCCGCGGCGGGACGGAAGTGCAGGACCCGGCCCTTGGCGTCCACCGTCACGCGGTCGCCGGTGATGAGCGTCAGCTCGTGCCGGTCCGCCGACGTGGTGCCGGACCGTCGGGCGGTGTCGGACTGTGCCGCGGCCGGGGTGGTCATACCCGCCGCGAGAGCCACGGCAGCAGCCGCGGCGATGGTCGATACACACGCGTGTTTCACGTGTTTGCGCAACTCTCCCCCTGGAGAATCAGGCGGCCCCGGGGGCCGCTGGTCAGTCGGCGCCGATGGGACGGTCGGTGCCGACCGGTCACGTACCTAGAGGGGAATTCGATCGCGCGGGTTCACAGCCGACGTACAGCTGACCGGAGTTGACGGAAGATCATCGGTCCGGGACCGGATCGGAGGAGCAGCCGCAGGAGCCGGGCGTGCGGTGTCGCCGGGCACGAATCCGTTGCGGGACCGGCGCCGACGGGCCCTCGGCCGGGCGGGGCGGGCGAGCGGCGGCGGAGAGGGACGGGCACACGGGGTGCGGATGGCGAGCGGACGGGGTGCGGACAGCGATGAGTTTCGGCCGTCGGGGCGGTCTGCCTGACGTGGAATCCGTGAACCCGAACGTTCTTGTCGTCACCGGCCGTGTCACGCGGGCCGAGATGCCGGGACTCTGCGCCGAGCTGGAGTCGCTGCTGCACGGCCCCGAGGGCGCCGTCCGCATCCCCGGCAGCGGGGTGGACTGCGATGTCGGCGGTGTCGAGCAGCTGGATCTGACCCTGGTCGAGGCCATAGCGCGACTGGGACTCGTCGCGCGCCGAGCGGGCGGAAAGCGACTGCGGCTGCGCAACACACCACCCGAACTGCGCGGCCTGATCGACCTGGTCGGGCTCGCCGACGTGGTGGACGTGGAGTGCGGCCCCCCGGTGCCGGGGCCGGGCCCCGAAAGCCCCGAAGTCTGACCCGCAGACACGGTCCCGGCGGCCGGCCGCGCCGGCGCCGGTCCGTCCCGGGCCAGTCCTTCGTCCGACGCCCTCAGCCCTTCGCCCCTCGCGTCGTACGAACCCGTTCCCGGCTCAGTCCTCGGCTCCCGGCTCCGCGTCGGGATTCAGGACCCACTCCGCTCCGGGGGTGGGGCGGCCGTCGGTGGCCGAGGGCTCGCCCAGCCACCGGGTCGCCCCCCAACCGCCGACGGCGAGCAGCAGTAGCCCTGCCACCAGCCCGTTGCGGACGCCACGCCTCATGCAGCGGCGTCCAGGTGATCGGGCAGCCCGAACAGCGGGAACCAGCGCGGCGTGTCCAGGAAGCAGTGCATACCGGTGATGGCCCCGTCCGAGATGTCGATGACCTGCACCGCCCACGGCACGAACCCCGGCCCGTCCGGGTCGGGCTTGTAGTGCGCGAACGCCGGGGTGCCGTTCGCCTGCGTCGGCACCAGCCGCGAGCCCGCGCAGCCCGCACCGATGGTCTGCATGAATCCGGTGATGTCGTCGTGCCCCCGGAGCCAGAGGTCGAACGGCGGCATGGTCATCACTGCGTCCTCGTGGAGCAGCGCGGTGAGCGCCGCCATGTCGTACCCCTCGAAGGCGGCGACGTATCGGTCGAGCAGCTTGCGCTGCTCCTCGTCGAGCGGGTTCGCACAGTCCGCGGCCCTGTCGCCGTGCTCGGTGAGGGTGGCCCGCGCCCGTTGGAGGGCGCTGTTCACCGAGGCGACCGAGGTGTCGAGCAGCTCGGCGACCTCGCTGGCCCTCCAGGCCAGCACCTCGCGCAGGATCAGCACGGCCCGCTGCTTGGGCGGCAGGTGCTGCAACGCCGCCACGAACGCCAGCCGCACCGACTCCCGCGCCACCGCGGCCTCCGCCGGGTCCTCGACCGACGGCAGGATGCGCCCGTCCGGCATCGGCTCCAGCCAGGTGTTCTCCGGGAGCGGGTTGAGCGCCGCCTGGGCGAGGGGCGTCGGACCCGACAGGTCGACCGGACGCGCCCGCTTCCTGCCCGCGTTCAGCATGTCCAGGCAGACGTTGGTGGCGATCCGGTACAACCAGGACCGCAACGACGAACGGCCCTCGAACTTCTCGAAGTTGCGCCAGGCACGCACCAGCGTGTCCTGCACCGCGTCCTCCGCCTCGAAGGCGGAGCCGAGCATCCGGTAGCAGTAGCCGGTCAGCTCGACCCGGTATCCCTCCAGACGGCTGTCGACGTCCGCCGTCGCTGTCAGATCACTCATCGCTCCACCCCTGTTGCGCTGTGACACCGCTCACTTCAGCACTTCGGAAGCTACAACAGACCACTGACAACGGGGGCGGGAAGTGCCGAAGCCGCGCACACTCCGGCAGGTGTCCGGCCGACGACCGGGCCGCACCCCACCCGGCGGGGTGCGGTGCGGCCGGTCGGACGGTGTCCCGCCGGATCAGGTGCCGGGCTTGCGTCCGTACACGTACACCTCGTCGCCGTTCCTCAGCAGTTTCCAGTAGGTCTTCGCGTCGGCGGTCCGCATGTTGACGCAGCCGTGCGAGCCCGGCGGGTTCCACATCTTCACGCCCACCGCGTGGAACGCCTGCCCGCCGTCGAAGAACTGCGCGTACGGCATGCGCACGTGGTAGATCGACGACACGTGGTCGATGTGCCGCCAGTAGACCTTCTTCAGCCCGGTGCGCGTCTCGTACTTGTCGCGCCCGGTCCGCACCGGTACCGGACCGAACTTCAGCTTGCTGCCGTCCTGGATCCAGGACAGTTGCCGGGTCAGGTCCACACACGCGATGCGCCCCTTGTTGGTGGGGCACTTCCTCGCCTTGTTCGGGTTCTTTCCGGCCGCCTTCTGGGATGTGATCGTCTTCATCGTGCGCCAGGTGACCGGACCGGCGTATCCGATGGTGGGGGTGACCCCGTAGGTGCTCTGGAACGACCGGATGGCCTTGCAGTCGGCCGCCGACTGCTTGCCGTCGACCGGCCTGTGCAGGTACTTCTCCACCTGCTTCTGGTAGGGCCCGGTGGATGTGGTGCAGGTTGCCGCCTGCGCCGATCCGCCGGTGCCCAGGACGAGGGCGGGTGCCGCCGTCAGCGCGGCCGCGGACACGGCGAGCGCGCGCCGCAGCCGTATCCCTCCCGTGGTGGTGACTCTCATCTGTGCCGACTCCCCTTGCTCTGCCGCACGGCCCCGTGCCGTGGCCGGTCCGCGTGTCGGTGAACCTTCACAGCACCAGACGTCCGCCGGGGAGCGGACGGTTGTACGCGGAACGTCTCGGTTCTGTCTCCGGCCCGCCGACCCGACGAGTTCCGGCCCGTTGCGGTCGTCAACTGGCGGGGGCTGCGAAGCCTGTGTGAGGTACGGGGCTTTCGGACAGTCGAGACCCGGAACGGCACGCGATCCCGTCGACACCCCCGGGGCGCCGAATCGTCAAACGACTACTTCCGGACTATTTGGATATCTCATCGCGATAAAGGACTGTTTGGGTGAATCTTCGGGACGCCAATGATCTGGGAGCAGCGAACGACGCAGCAGGAAAGCGAGCGCACCATGGCTGAATGGCAGCAGGTCTCCGGTTCCCTGAAGGCGATTTCGGCGGGGTCCCGGACGAATGTGTGGGGGGTCAACTCCGCCGGGAACATCTACCGTTACACCAATAACGACGTGAGTCCGTGGGTGCAGATCCCCGGTGGGCTGACGGATATCGGTGCGGCTGCGGACGGCACGGTGTGGGGGGTCAACGCGTCGGGGAACATCTACCGTTACACCGGGGACGGGAGCTCCACCCACTGGAAGCAGATCCCGGGTGCGCTGGCCCGTATCTCGGCGGGGTCGCGGACGAATGTGTGGGGGGTCAACTCGGCCGGGAACATCTTCCGTTACACCAACAACGACGCGAGTCCGTGGGTGCAGATCCCGGGTGCGCTGACGGATATCGGTGCGGCTGCGGACGGCACGGTGTGGGGGGTCAACGCGTCGGGGAACACCTACCGTTACACCGGGGACGAGAGCTCCACCCACTGGAAGCTCGTCTCGGGTGCGCTGGCCCGTATCTCGGCGGGGTCCCGGACGAACGTGTGGGGCATCAACTCGGCCGGGAACATCTACCGTTACACCAACAACGACGCGAGCCCCTGGGCCCAGATCGCCGGAAACGGGAGCGACGTCGGGGCGGGCGCCGACGGCACCGTCTGGCACGTCAACGCGGCCGGCAACATCTACCGCTACACCGGGGACCAGCCGGGCTGAGTTCCTGCCCGCACGGCAGTCGATCGCGGGTTCCCCCGGTCTCGCGAACGGAGGAACCCGCTGTGTGACTCCCGTGCCGCCGGGGTGCGAGGGGCCCGCACGCCGACGTGCGAACGCGCTCAGTGCTGCGGGAAGACCACCGGCACCGGCCGCCGTCGCGCGGCACGTGCCGCGGCCCGCGAACCGTACAGCGTGATCGAGACGACACCGAGGACAGCGAGCAGCCCCAGCGACACCGTCCCCGCCCAGCCCCCGGCGTGGAAGGCGACGGCGCCGAGGGTGCCGCCCGCGCTGGAACCCAGGTAGTACGCGGACTGGTACAGCGCCGACGCCTGCGCCCGGCCCCTTGTCGCGGTACGGCTCACGGACGACGAGGCGACCGCGTGCCCGGCGAAGAAGCCCGCGGTGATCAGCACAAGACCGAGGAGGACGGCGGTCAGATCGTCGGCGACCGACAGCAGCAGTCCGGCGGCGGTGGTGGAGACGGCGAGGTACAGCGCACCCCGGCGGCCCAGCCGTTCGACCAGCTTGCCGGCCGCGGCCGAGGAGACCGTGCCGACCAGGTAGACGAGGAAGATCGACCCGACGACACCCTGCGGAAGGCCGAACGGCGCTTCCACCAGCCGGTAGCCGATCACCGTGTAGACCGCGCCGAACACCGTCATGAACAGCGCGCCGATCGCGTACAGCCGTCGCAGCAGCGGGTCGGCGAGATGTTCGCCGACCGTCTTCGCCAGCGCCTTCGGGTTCAGCGATCCGGGGGTGAAGTTCCGGGCCCGGGGGATCAGCAGGTGGAAGGTCACCGCGCAGGCCGCGGCCAGCAGCCCGACCGCCCCCAGCGCCGCCCGCCAGCCCCACAGCTGGGCGATCCAGCCGGTAAGGATGCGGCCGCTCATGCCGCCGATGCTGTTCCCGGCCACGAACAGCCCGATCGCGGCCACCAGCGCCTTCGGCCGCACCTCCTCCGCCAGGTACGCCATCGCGGAGGCGGGCAGTCCGGCCAGTGCCGCGCCCTGGACGGCGCGCAGCGCGATCAGCCAGCCCAGCGAGGGTGCGAAGGGCACGAGCAGCCCGACCAGCACGGCGACCGCGAGCGAGGCGGTCATCATCTGCCGCCGCCCGAACCGTTCGGAGAGCGCGCTGAGCGGCAGTACGCACAGCGCCAGCGCGCCGGTCGCGGCGGAGACCGTCCAACTGGCCTGCCCGGCCGTGGCGCCCAGCGAGGCGGAGACGGCCGGCAGCAGGGCCTGCGTGGAGTAGAGGAGCGCGAAGGTCGCGACCCCCGCGGCGAAGAGCGCGAAGCTCATCCGGCGGTATCCGGGGCGGCCCGGTTCGAGACGGTCCGGCGCGGGGCGACCGGCGGTCGCGGTGGCGGCGGAGGGGCCGGCGACGGCGGCGGCGCGGTCCGAGTCGGCGACGGGGGACGGCTGGGGCGAGGCGGCCACGACGATCGTGGACGCCCCGGTACTGGCAGGAGGCATGCTTCGAAGGTAGGCTCCGCAGTTTCATGCGTCCAATGCATGAAATGGCCATAATCAATCCCATGGCGCATGAACACAGCTCACAGCCCCGGCTGTCACCGAGTAGTTACGAAGAAGACATCCGCGCCGTTCTCGCGCCACGGCTCGCGCACTTCGAGGCGGTGGCCCGCCACGAGCATGTCACCCGGGCCGCGCACGAGCTGGGCATCCCGCAGTCGACCCTCTCGCGGGCGATGGTCAGGCTCGAACAGGACCTGGGAGTCGCCCTGTTCGCCCGCAAGGGCCGTACCGTCTCCCTCACCCCCGCGGGCCGCACCTTCCTGGGCTCGGCCGAGCGGGCCCTTGCCGAGGTCGAGAAGGCCGCGGATTCGGTACGGGCCGACGCCGACCCGGCCACCGGCAGGGTCGCCTTCGGCTTCCTGCACACCATGGGCTCCGAGACCGTGCCCGCCCTGCTCCGCGCCTTCCGCGCCGACCACCCCCGGGTCCGCTTCCAGCTCGTGCAGAACTACGGGGAGGCGATGCTCGAACGCCTCCGCGCCGGCGGCCTCGACCTCTGCCTCACCTCACCCGTCCCGGACGCCCCCGACCTGGTGGCCCGCCGCCTCGACGAACAGCGGCTGCGCCTCGTCGTCCCCGAGGACCACCGGCTCGCCTCGCGTCGCCGCATCCGGCTGGCCGAGGCCGCGGACGAGAAGTTCGTCACCCTGGAACCGGGGTACGGCCTGCGCCGGATCACCGACGACCTGTGCGCCCAGGCGGGTTTCACCCCGCGGGTCGCGTTCGAGGGCGAGGAGGCGGAGACGCTGCGCGGGCTCGTCGCGGCGGGTCTCGGCGTGGCACTGCTGCCCCCGCCCGCGGTGGCCCGCCCCGGCGTCGTCGAACTCACCGTCACGGCCCCGAGGGCGGCCCGCGAGATCGGCGTGGCCTGGCTGGACGGCCACCCGGACACGCCTCCGGTGGCCGCCTTCAAACGCTTCCTGCTCTCGCGCCGGGGCCACTTGCTGCCCGAGTGATCGCCGCGGTCCGTCCGACCGGTTTCAGGAGCTGGTGAGGACGACCAGCTGCCGGGTCGCCCGGGTCATCGCGACATAGCGGTCGACCGCCCCTTCGACGCCGTCGCCGAACGTCTCCGGGTCGACGAGGACGACCAGGTCGAACTCCAGCCCCTTCGACAGCTCCGGGGTCAGCGACCGGACGCGGGGCGTCGCCCGGAAGGCCGGATCGCCGATGACGCAGGCGACTCCCTCGGAGTTCTCGGCGAGCCAGGCATCGAGGACCGCGTCCCGGTCCGCGACGGATCCGTGCACGACGGGTACGCCGCTGCTGCGGATGGAGGTCGGCACGTTGGCATCGGGCAGCACGGCCCGGATGACCGGTTCGGCCTGGGCCATGACCTCCTCCGGCGTCCGGTAGTTGATGGTCAGGGAGGCCAGGTCGATGCGGTCGAGCCCGATCCGCTTCAGCCGGTCCTGCCACGACTCCGTGAACCCGTGCCTGGCCTGGGCCCGGTCCCCGACGACGGTGAAGCTCCGGGACGGGCACCGGAGCAGCAGCATCTGCCATTCCGCGTCGGTGAGTTCCTGGGCCTCGTCCACCACGACGTGCGCGAACGGACCGGCGAGCAGGTCCGGTTCGGTGCCGGGCACCGCGCCCCCGTCGACCAGGGTGTCCCTCAGGTCCTGCCCGTGCAGCATCGTCACCGCGCCCTCCCCGTCGGGGTCGGCTTCGAGCAGGTTGTCGATGACCCGCTCCATTCGCTCGCGCTCGGCGGCGACCGCGGCGTCGTGCCGACGCCTGCGCCGGGCCGCCCCCGGGTCGCCGAGCCGCTGTCGTGCCGCGTCCAGGAACGGCAGGTCGGACACCGTCCAGGCCCGTGCGTCGCCGCGTTGCAGCTTCGCCACCTCGTCGGCGCCGAGCCAGGGGGCGCACATCCGCAGATAGGCGGGGACCGACCACAGGTCACCGACGAGGTCCGCCGCTTCGAGCAGCGGCCACGCCCGGTCGAAGGCCGCGAGCAGTTCCCGGTTCCGCAGCAGCGCCCTGCGGACCAGTTCGGCCGGGGCGTCGCCCTCGTACCGGTCCCCGAGGATCGTGAGCAACTCCTCCCGGACCTGCTCGCGTGCGTCGTTGTGCGGAACACCGGGGTCCGCCGCGTCGAACGCCACCGCCCAGTCGTCGGCGCCCAGCCGGACGTCGGTGCCGTGGACCGTGACCGTCATCCCCTCGGCGGGCGGTTCCTCGTAGAACCTGACGGCCGTCTCGATCGCCTTGACCAGTTTCGCCGACGACTTCAGGCGGGCCACGTCGGGATCGGTCTCGATCGCGGCCCCGGCCCCCTCGGCGACGAGGTCCCGCAGGATGCACGTCTGCACCCCCTCCTCCCCGAGACTGGGGAGGACGTCGGCGACGTAGGCGAGGTAGGGCCGGTGCGGGCCGACGAACAGCACACCGCCCCTGCGGTGCCCGAGACGCGGGTCGGAGTGGAGGAGATAGGCGGAACGGTGCAGGGCGACGACGGTCTTCCCGGTGCCCGGACCGCCGTCGACGACGAGCGCGCCGCGGGAGCCCGCGCGGATGATGGCGTCCTGGTCGGCCTGGATGGTGCCGAGCACGTCCCGCATCCGCGCCGACCGGTTGCCGCCCAGACTGGCGATGAACGCGGACTGGTCGTCGAGCGCGGCGTGCCCGACGATTCCGTCCGGGGTGAACACCTCGTCCCAGTAGTCGCTGATCAGGCCGCCGGTCCAGCGGTACCTGCGGCGGCTCGCCAGCCCCATCGGGTTGGCGTGGGTGGCTCCGAAGAACGGCTCGGCCGCGGGGGAGCGCCAGTCGATCAGCAGTCGGCGGCCCGCACTGTCCGTGAGACCGAGCCGTCCGACGTACACGGGCTCGGAGCCGTCCGCGCCGACCATGTGCCCGAGGCACAGGTCCAGGCCGAAGCGGCGCAGGGTGCGCAGGCGACCGCTCAGCCGGTGCACCTCCATGTCCCGCTCCATCGCCTCCCGGCCGGCACCGCCGGGCGCCCTGCGCGCGGCGGCGAGGCGACCGGACAGTTCGGCGATCGAGTCTTCGAGGCACTCGGCGATGGCCGCGAAGTGCTGCTCGTCGCCCGCGATCAGCCTCGGTTCGGCCTTGGGGGAGAGGCGGTCCGGAAGGGCGAACGCGCTGGTGGTCGAGGGGGGCACGGCATGAGCTCCGATCTGGGGTTGCTCGCGACCACGGCGCGAAGCAGGGTGTGTACCCGGGTGATGGCCCGGTGCTCCGGTTCTGTCGTTCCTGGACGTTCGTACCGCCCGGAACGCGGGGCCCGGCGCCCCGGTGCGGCTCACGTCGTCATGGGCGGCGTTCCGCGACCGACGGTATCCAGCAGCAGTTTCGCGGCCACGGCCGCCCCGTCGGCGCGGATCGTTGCGGCCACGTCGGTCGCCCGTGCGCGGGTCTCCGGGGCCAGGGCCGTGGTGAGTGCGGCGGACAGGGAGCCGACGGTCGGCGTCGGGCCGTCATGTGCCGCGCCGGTGCCCAGTTCGGCCACCCGGGCTGCCCAGTACGGCTGGTCGGCCGCCTGGGGTACGACGACCTGGGGCGTCCCGGACCGGGTGGCCGTCGTGGTGGTGCCCGCGCCGCCGTGGTGCACGACCGCGGCCACCCGGGCGAACAGTGCCTGCTGGTTGACCTCGCCGACGACGAAGCAGTCGTCCCGGTCGTCGACCGGGGCCAGTCCGGCCCAGCCGCTCCCGAGGACCACCCGGCGCCCCAGCGCCCGAACCGCCTCGACCGCCACCGGGGCGGCGTCCGCCGCCGCGTGCAGGGGCATGCTGCCGAAGCCCACGTACACCGGTGGCGCACCGGCCTCCAGGAATGCCACCAGCTCGTCCGGGAGCGGACGGTCGTCGGGCGCGATCCATGCGCCGGTCTGT
Source organism: Streptomyces sp. NPDC056061 (assembly GCF_042266885.1). Lineage (NCBI taxonomy): Bacteria > Bacillati > Actinomycetota > Actinomycetes > Kitasatosporales > Streptomycetaceae > Streptomyces > Streptomyces sp. NPDC056061. Next base: position 128,270 of record NZ_JBHJWQ010000001.1, read on the forward strand.
ACGACGTCGAACTCCGGCGTCCCCCGCCACGGGTCCAGGACCGGGTCCGTCGCCAGCCACGGCCGGTCGCCGATGACGTAGTCGCGGACGCCGCGCACCGGGGGCAGGCCGTGCGCCGTCCGGTTGCCGTTGAGCGCCTCGCCGAACAGCACCTCGATGCTCCGGGCGTCCAGGTCCCACAGCACCCGGTTCCCGGTGACCCCCGGCGGGAACGGCCGCCCCGGGTACGCGAGCGGCGGATGGTGCGGCGACGGCAGGGTGAGCTGCTGGAAGGTGACCGACACGGACGGGATGCCCACCTTCTCGGCCACCGACAGCGCACCGGCCGCGGCCGGCATCATGCCCGTCGCCACCAGCACGTCACAGCCCTCGGCCGCTTCGGTGACCACCTCGAACTGGGCGGCGATCACCTCGGCCGCGCGCTCCGGGATGGACGACGGCGCCGGAGCCGCCGGCGCCAGCGCGCGGGCGGGCCTGCCGACCGGCACCAGCGGCACGCCGACGCCGGCGAGCCGCCGCGCGGAGTCCTCGTCCGGCGGCGCACACACCCGCACCTCCGCGCCGAGCTCCCGCAACCGCACCGCGAGTCCCACCAGCGGTTCGACGTCCCCGCGCGACCCGTACGTCGACAACAACACCCGCACGTCGTGACTCCCCTTCTTCCGCGGATACCGGCTCAGGGCGGTGATTCTGCGGTACGACGGGGGCCTTGCCGCAAGCCCCCCGGTGCGCTATACGTTGAGAGTGGAAAGGAGCGGGAAGCCTCCTTTCCCTTTCTTTTTGCCGAAGCGAGCGCCCTCTTGTTCACCCGCCGACCCGTCCGGCGCAAGGGTCCGCCGGACGTCGTCCGGCGGGAGGCGCAGACTCATTTCGCGCCCGCCGTTTCTTGAGCCCCTTCTTGAGCCCCTTCTTGAGCCCCTGCGGGTCCTCGCAGTCGATGTGCCGATAGACCGTGACGGAACTGCCGGACGTGCGCACGATCTCACCGCGTCGGCAGCGCTCAAGGCTCTTGATCGGCCTCATGCACGCCGGGCATGTCTCCCCCGAGGGAGCGAACGTCGTGTACTCCCACCGTTGTGCATCCGTGTCCGCCGTGTTCCGGCTCGTCATGGAAACCCTCCCGAGTTTTCGTCAAGTCCGTTGGAAATGACGGGTGTTGAATCATGGAAACGTGAAGGCGTGAAGGCGTGAAGGCGTGAAGGCGTGAAGGCGTGGGGGCGCGGTGAGCTGCCGGGCGCCACGCCGGAAGGGCCACTCAGCCCGTGTCGCCCCTGTGGCCCGTGTCGCCCCCGTGGCCCTGGCCGCCCCGGCCGCTCCGGTCGCTCCGGTCGTCCCGGCCGGTCTGGTCGTCCCGGCCGGTCTGGTCGTTCTGGCCGGTTTGGCCGGTCTGGTCGTCCCGGTCGCGCCGGTCGCGCCGGTCGGTCTGATCGGCGATGCCGTACTGGTCGTGATCCCCGTACATGCGCCGAAGGTCGTCGCGAGCGATCTCCGTCAGCAGGTCTCCCAACGGGTCCGTGACGTCCCACGAGTGCGCGGCGAGGTGTTCGGTGAACAACTGGCACGAGCGCATGTGGCCGATCGGTTTCCGGCGGATCCGTGCACCGCACGCGGGCAGTCTGGCGAGACGGTAGAGCCTCTGTGTGCCGGTGACCGTCCAGAACAGCCACACATGCAGCGGGTTGAGCGGCGGCAGTACCGCCCATAACCGTGCGGCGTGTTCGGTGTCGTCGTCGTGCTCGGCGAGAGCACACAACGCGTGGCGGTCCAGCGCTTGGGCCGGATCGGCCGGGCCGCCCGGGATGGCCTTGAGCAGGGCGAACGTGTCTTCTTCGGGCACTGCGGTGAAGGCAGTGCATTGCAGGAGCACTTCTGCGGGATCTCCTTCACGGTGGGCGGACACCACGGAACCCGCTCGTGCGCCTCGGGCCGGTGACGAGTGCGTGAGTACGTGGACCGCGACCGGATGCCCCTGGCGGTTGCGGGCATGGGGCGGGTGTTTCTTCCTCATCGTTTCCGAGGCGGCGGAACCGTCGGCGATACACGGTCCAGAACCTCTGCGCGGGACAGAGGACAGAGCTCCCCGCCGACGTCGTCGCAGTGCTCGTCAAGTCGGCCCCGGATCACGGGGATCGGGCGAAAACAACGAGGGCCGGGACAGCGCAGCATGTACAGCTGCCCCGTCTCCCCGTCCCTGAACACATCGGACGGATACGGGCGTTGCCTCACCCTCGCGGCCCGGACGGGGGAACGCCGGGCCCGCGCACGATCGCGGCGGCGGACCGGTCTCGACGGGGCTCGCCCCAGTCGTCGACCTGTATCGCGTCGGGCTTCTTGTTGAACGGACAGTAGGGCTTGGTCCCGTCGCAGTAGTTGCAGTGCGGGCAGAGCTTGCCGTCGTCGGTCTGCTGCATGGGCTGTGCGGACATCAGGGGCCTTTTCGTCGGGTGACGCGTTTCGTCGGGTACGTGCTTCATCGGGCACGTGTTTCGTTGGGCACGTGTTTCGTTGGGCACGTGTTTCGTTGGGGCACGCGTGGATCGGCGTACGCGGTATGTGCGTGAACTCGGTTGCGGACAAGGGCTTTGCGGAGAGCCCGTACCAGCCCGTTCCGTCCCGTGCGACGAACGCGAATTCGCCTCCTTCGGCGAGTCGCCGCATCGCGCCGTCCTGGCATTCGTCGTCGGTGGCCCACGCGCGCAAGTCGGCCGGTGCGTCCCCCTCGGCGGCGTCGGCCTGCGGCGGGGAGACCGGCCACAACGCCGCCGGGGGAATCCACGGGGTGCCGGGGTCCGGATCGAGCCCGTTCGCGATCCGGTCGGCCCGGTCGCGCAACCAGCGGAGCGCCAGACGGGGCGATGCGACGAGCGCTCCACCGAGACGGACGCTCGTCCGCGCATCACCCGCGTGCACCTCGACCAGGACGTGCGTCGGCACGGTGGGGCCACGGGTCACAGCCCGCCCCGGCTGCTTCTGAGGTTCCGCAACGCGTTCTCCGCGCTCAACCGTTCGGCAGGGGTGAGCGCTTGAACCCATTTCGGTTCGGCTTCCCACTCGACCCCGCCACCGATCGGCCGCAACGACCACTTCGGGCCGGCGAGTCCACGGAACTCACCCAAGCGATCACCGTGGCTCGCGTCCTTCACGAGTGCGCCAACGGATGGCGCGCGGGCAGGTTCCTGTCCGTCTCGGGGGGTGTTCCTCGCAGACAAGGCAACTCCTCTCCGTAGCGAATCCACTACCAAGCGGGAGTAGCGTGACCTAGAGTTGGGTTGTCTTCAACGTGGCTTATGTGGAGGGTACGTTGGTAAACCGCAAGGAGCTGAACCCTGAAGCAAGCCCCCAAGCGGCTTTCGGGGCACGTCTACGCAGGTTGCGCGAAGAGCGCGGCTGGACCCAGGACCACCTCGGTTCGCTGCTTGGCTGCACGGGCAGGCATATCTCTGCTATCGAAACCGGTAGGAAATCTCCTACTCTGCCGTTCTCTCGTCGTGCCGATGTGTCGTTAGATACGACCAACACCGCCGATTCGTTCGAGCGTGAGTGGCGCGAGATCAAGCACGGCAATCTGCTGGAGGGCTTCCCGGAGTACGTGGGGTACGAGCACCGGGCTGCGGAGATCAAGCTGTTCGAGTGCGGCATGGTCCCTGGGCCACTTCAGACGCGTGAATACGCACAGGCCCTGGCTACCGGCGCGGTCGACCGGGGAGTCATCACGCAGGAACAGGCCGACGAGCGGGTCTCGTTCCTCATGGAACGACAAGCCGCACTGGCACGCCCCCTGCCCCCGCTGGTGGTCGCGGTGCTGGACGAGAGCTGCGTCCGACGAGCCATCGGTGGCCCGGCCGTGATGGATGCCCAGTTTCAGCATCTGATCGATTTCGCCGCGCAGCCCAACACCATGCTTCAGATCGCCCCGTACAGCGTCGGCGAACGCCGCCCACTCGACCGGCTGGTGAATCTGCTGACCCTCCCGGACCGATCCGTGTTCGCCTACGTGGAGTCGCAGACCCAGGGGCATCTGGACCGCGAACTGTCGTCTGTACTGCCGCTGGTGAGGGACTACCATCAGTTGCAGGCTGTATCTCTGTCGCAGACGGCCTCCGTGGACCTGATCCACCAGCTACGAAAGGGCACCCCGTGACGACCGAAGCTGCGACCCAGCACTGGGTCAAATCCTCCTACAGCAACAACGGCGGTTCCTGCGTCGAGTGGGCCCCGGCGCAGGCGTCCACCACCGGCATCGTCCCCGTGCGCGACTCCAAGAACCCCGGCGGCCCCGTGCTGCACACCTCCTCCGCCTCCTTCGCTTCCTTCGTGGCGGGCGTCAAGGCCGGAGAGTTCGGCACGGTCTGATCACCGGGCCTGCACACATCGATGCCGAGCACGGCACAACGAGGCCCCGTCTGCCCCGAGTTAGGGGCATGGCGGGGCTTCGGTCATGCTGCGCGGCGGAGGGGTGCTGGAGGGGTGCGGCGTGGAGCTGAAGTCGTATGAGGAGTCCGCTCGACGAGGCCGTCTCGACCGGGTAAGCGCGTCGGCACTACCGTTGTTGACGGTCTGCCATCACCTTCAAGCCGAGGCGTTGCCCCAAGCGGCGCCTGTGGCCGTGATCAGCTGGATACGAAAGGGCTCCCCGTGACGACCGAATCCCCTCATTGGTTCACGTCCTCCTACAGCAACAACGGCGGCACCTGCGTCGAGGTCGCCGTCAATCTCGTCGCCGCGCGTGGCGTGGTCCCCGTCCGTGACTCGAAGAACCCGAGCGGCCCGGCGCTGAACGCTTCTGCCGGTGCGTTCGCGTCCTTCGTGGCGGGCGTCAAGGCCGACGAGTTCGGCACGCTCTGACCACCCGGCGCCACGCCTGTCCGTCCTGGGAGGCCCCATCGCGCGGAGCATGCGCGGTGGGGCTTCTCGCTGCGGTGGAGGGAGAGGTGCGGCAATCGTGCGGCATGGCAGCGCGAGTTCGCGACCGTCTCCCGCCTCGATGGCTCCGGCCTGCCGGACCCGTTCAGGTGTTCCGCGTGGTCACGTGCTCATGCCGTAGCCGAGTTCCTCGGCGGCGAGGCACCAGAAGGAGTTCTCGTCGACAACGGCGTCGGTGTCCAGGGACTCGAACCGGGCCACCAACGCTTCGGTGAGCGCGTCGGCGGCCTCCTCGGCCCGGTCGGCGGCCTCCTCGTCGTCGAGATCGTCACCCGGCCCCTCGTACGCGGCGGCCTCGGCCGCGGCCTCCGCGTAGGCGCGGTCGAAGGCGACGAACGCCTCGACGTCGGCGTTGACCAGGTGGGGGACACCGTCCTCCGGCAAGCCCCACAGCGAACCGTCGTCACGCCGCATGCCCAGCGCGCTCACCCCCGGGTCGACCGCGACCAAGGCGTACCGCACACCGTCCACCGTGCGTTCCGTGAAAGGGGAGTTCTGCCACGCCCCGGGGTAGGGACTGTGCGTACATCCGGCCAGGAGCGAGGCGACTTCAGCATCATTCATGCCGCGAACCTAGCTGGTACCGCTGACACTTCACCGAACCGGTGAACCCGTGTGGAGCCGCTCCTCTCGACGGGCGTTCGGACCGGTGGACGACGACAGTCACGTCGAGTCCGGAGTCAGGCTGCTCCACGTCCCGGGCCATCCGAGTCCCGGTACACGTGCGTCCAGGACTCGGATGGTTGGCGCTACAGTGCAGGCTGCCCGCTCCCCGGACAGGTCTCGGTGCCGCTCCCGGAGCGTTGGTGGATCGTGGCGGGCTTTGGCCGGTCGCCGTGCCCACTCCCGCACCGCAGACGGGGCAGGAGCCTTCGCATCGGCTGGGATCGAAGCGATGGTCGAGCGTGTCGCACATATCAGTTCCTCCTTGGCGGGGTGGTGCTGATAGGTGGTGCTCTTACGTTCCTCTCCCGCTGCGCAGCCGGAGGGGACGATCAGAATGCTTCTTGCAGTGCGAACGGCTCACTTCCCTTGCCCTGGCCGGGGCGTGCCGTGTGCTGGAACAGCATAAAGATCCGGGATTTGCTGTGGAATACCACGCCCAGGCCCGGATGGGCGTTGGGTTCGGTCGACCTGTCGCCCGATGTGTAGGTGTACACCTGCGCGATCTCCGCATTGCCCGTGTTCGTGAGCTCAGCGCGACGCTGTAGAACAGGACTACCTCCTGCACATGCGCGGGGTGCAGGGCGGAGCTCCGTGAGTCGACTGGAGTGCGTATCGGGTCGTGATCAACTGGCCGTCCTGGTGAGGTCTTTGATCCAGATCATCGAGGCTCGCAAGTGGAGGCCGACGAGGTAGCTCTCCGGGGTCTTGTCGTACCGGCTGGCGATGCCCCGCCAGGTATTCAACTTGTTGATCGGCCGCTCGACGGTGTTGCGCTCCTTGTACAGGTCCGCGTCGTGGCTGACGGGCCGACCGCCGCCAGAGCGTTTCTTCTTCCGGTTCGCGGCCTGGTCCCGCTTCTCCGGGATGACGGCCTTGATGCCACGTCTGCGCAGGTGAGCGCGGTTTTCGCGAGACGAGTAGGCATTGTCTCCGGCGACGGCGACGGCGACGGCGACGGCGTCGGGCCGGGTGCGGGGGCGGCCGACCGGGTCACGGACCCGGGCCTTCTCCAGCACGGGGATGAACTGCGGCCCCGGCACCAGCCCTCGTCTACAGTATGTTCTGGCGACGCTTCACCCGCATCAGGCTGCTCAGCACCCTGATCGTCGGAACCGGCACCGTGCTGGTGCTGATCACCGGCACCAACCCGGTCTCGGGCTCGCCCTCGTCGGTCTTCACCGACCTCGATTTCAACTGGTACCCGTACATCACGACCGGGCTCGTCTCCGTTCCGGCCGGTTTCCTGGCCGGCTGGCTCGGCACGGTCCTCCTCCGCAACAGGGCACCCGCCGCACGCCGCCTGTACCAGGGCGAGGAACCACGCATCCTGGCGGGCGCGGCGCCGGTATCGCGGCGCTGAACACCGCTGCGCGACACGTCCGTTCGGCCGCCCGGCAGCCAGTGCCCGACCCCGTACGGGCTTCCGCGCTCGCGCGCGAAGGTCCGTGTCCGGCGGTCAGGAGTTGCGCCACAGCTGGGACGGTTCCGAGGGGTTGCACGCCGCCGACTGGAAGCCGATGCTGCTGAACATCTGGAGGCAGACGCCCTCGGCGACGTTCATCAGGGTGTGGCCGCTCGATGTCTTGGACCCAATCCGCCAGGTCTGGGATTCGGAGGAGTTGCAGGTCTCGGTCGACAGCCCTGCGTAGCCGTTCAGCCTGAGGCATTTGCCGGTGCCCTGGCCGACGAGCTTGAAGCTGTCGCCGGAGGTGTTTTTGTACGTCCACTTGTAGTAGAGCGTGGCCCCGTTGTGCGCAGGCTCGCCGCATACCGAATTCATGATCATGGAGCCGCCGTAGGTGGAGGCGGACTCGCCCAGGCACCGCTTGTTGGACGCGTTCTTGAGGTAGTGCTGCCCCGAGGGGGCCGGAACCTGTCCTCCGCCCGAGCCGGAGCTCGAACCGGAGCCGCCGGAGGACTGGGATCCGCCGGAGCCGGAGCCGGAGCCGGAGCCGGAGCCGGAGCCGGAGCCGGAAGCGGAACCTGAGCCGGAACCGCCCGAGGAATTGGAACCACCGCCATCGGAACCGCCAGAACCGCCAGAACCGCCGGAACCGCCGGAACCGCCGGAACCGCCGGAACCTGAGCCTTCGGCTCCGCCCGCACCGTCCTTCCCGTCCTTGGACTTGTCTGTGGAGCCGTTTGGTGAGGCGGAGCCCGATCCGGGCTTGGAACCGGGTGAGCGGGAGGGCGACTTCACGGGATCCGAGGAACCACTGCCCGCCGCAGATCCGGACGGTCCGACGCTGATCGACGGCGCCGCGGCATCGGAGTCCGCCCCGGATCGGCCGATCTGGTACGGCCCGAGCGCCAGGGTCAGCGTCGTGCCCGTGGCCACCACGACGGGGATCGCGACGAGCAGCACCCGCTGGCGGCGCCTGTGCGGCTTCTCGGGGACGGCGCCGGTCATCCCGACGACCGGCAGGGAAGGCACCACGGCGGAGGCGGGCTTTTCCGCCCGCTCCGATTCGGGCTCCTCGGGCGGCGGCGGGTTCGCCGCGAACGCCGCCCGCTCGGTGATCCGGTCCGTGACGACCGACGGCCACGGCTCGGTGACCGCGGCGGGCACCCGTTCGTCGGCGATCTCGAAGATCTCGGCGGCCGTCGGCCGGTCCGCGGCGTTCTTGGCGAGACAGGACTTGACCACGGCGGCCAGGGCCGGATCGAGGTCCGGCAGACGCCCGAGATCGGGTTCGGTGTGCACGATGCGGTAGAACAGGCCCGGCCCCGACCCGTCGCCGAACGGCGGACGGCAGTTCGCCGCGAAGAGCAGCAGGCCGGCGAGTGCGAACACGTCCACCGCTCCGGTCAGCTCCCGCTCGGCCATGGCCTGTTCCGGAGCCATGTAGGCAGGTGTCCCGATGACCATGCCGGTCCTCGTCACCCTGCTCTGGTCAGCCGCCCGCGCCACCCCGAAATCGATGAGGGTCACACCGTCGAGGGTCAGCATGACGTTGGAGGGCTTGAGGTCGCGGTGCACCATGTCGGCGGCGTGTACGGCGCGCAGCCCCTTTGCCGCGTCGCGCAGCAGTCGCCAGAGACTGTCGGCGGGCAGTGGGCCGCCGTTCAGCCGCAGCGCATCGCTCAGGGTGATGCCCGGGATGTACTCCGTGGCGAACCACGGTGGCTGTGCCGTGCGGTCACTGGCCAGCAGCCGGGCGCTGACCCCGGACGGCAGCTTGGCGAGATTGTCGAGCTCGTGCCCGAAGTGGGACAGGAAGTCCTTGTCCGCGGCGAGGACCGGCAGCACCTGCTTGACGGCCGCGTACCGCCCCGCCGCCGCGCCGAGATAGACCCGCCCCATACCGCCGGCGCCAAGCACGCCGAGCAGCCTGAAGGCACCGATCCGCCGAGGATCATCCGGCCCGGTCGGCCCGGCTCCGCTGCCGCGTAAACCTGGCTCTTCTTCCCGCCCCCTGTCCATGGTTTCAGGCTAGCCCAGGCCCGAACGAATGCACGACCGCCCCCCAAGTGCGGTGGGAAATCGACTGTTTGGCGGGATCCGGCGGTCCGCGGCGGCTCGGCTCGGAACCAGTGCCGATCCAGGCAACGTTTGCCCCCGTCGCACCGTCCGGCACTTCCCCGAGCTCTCGGCTTCGTTCGAGCAGGGGAGACCCCATCCGAGAGCCTCCGACCGCCTTGCGATCCCGTCGGCCTGCCCCGCACTTGCTCAGGACGGGGATGAACTGCGGGCTGTCCGCCGCCTGGCCCACGGTCAGGACGAACGCCAGTGGGCGGCACTTGCGGTCGGCGGCGAGATGGACCTTGCTGGTCTGCCCACCGCTGGAACGTCCGAGGAGGGCGGCCTTCAGCCGGAGTTTTCACCGACGCCGGATGCGTCGTCGCTCCTCCCGCTCGGGATCACCTTCGGCCTCCTGCCCGCTTTGTTCTTCGAGGCGGCCCCTTTTGACCTGGCCTTCTCCTCTTCGGCGGTGGCCTTCTCCAGGGGCGGTGACGACGTCCTCGTCGAGGTGCATCCCGGTTGTGCCGTGGTGAGCCCGGGCGGTGGTGGAGCCGATACTGACCAAGGACAGGTCCGCCTCACCGCGCTTCGCGGCCTCCGCGATCAGGCCCTCCAGCAGGGCTTCGAAGACGCCGGCGTCCCTACACTGCCGGAAGCGGTTGCAGACGGTCGACCAGGCACCGACCTCCTGCGGCGTCTCCCGCCACCGCCCGCCCGTCTTGAACCGCCGGATCACGCCCTCGAACTGCTGCCGCAGCCGCTCGGGGTACGGGCCGTACCCAAAGGCATCCGCTGGGGCGGACGCCCCCTCAGCGCCGCAGCCTGACCGACCGCGAACCGCAGCCCCGGAGTGCCGAAAGGGACAGGTTCACGAGAAGGACAGCGACAGAAGGACGACTCAGGAGGCGGACGGCTCGATCTCCCCCGCAAAGACGATGACCTGGTCGATGAGGCTCCGCCGCAGATGGACGACGTCCGTTCCCGCCAGGCGGGGGCCTCCATCCGGCGTGGTGAAGACCCACTGGTACCGGGCCCACTCGCCAGGCATGTCCACTGCTGAGCAGCGCACCATCGTGCCGGTCCCCGCCGGGTGGCGCCGGATGTCCAGCACGAACCGCTCGACCGCCGCGATTCCTTCGCTGCGACCCAACGGCCCCCAGAAGACCACGTCTGAGGTCAGGGCCTGGGAGAGCAGGGCAGTCACATAGCTGTCGTCCGAGGCGTTGAACGCGGAGATGAACGTGTCGATCGCGGAGCGTGCCGTCTCTTCCTGCATGCCCCAGTAATACCAGCCATTGCGCGTGCGCTCGTCCCGCGAGCCGCCTTCCGATCACGATGGACCAACCCGGTCACAGCACTGGCGGAGCTCGGGGCGTCCCCGCGTGCGCGGGCCCACACCAAGGGAGTGGCAGGACGCGGTGGCCGCAGGCCGCACGCCCCAGGACGTCGTGGGCGGCGACGCCACGAAGTTCGCCGCGTCCTGGGCGCGGGCCCGTGTTCCGTTCGCAAGCCGACTGCTGCGCATGGCGGCCAGGGTCAGCTGTGTGATCGGCGGGCTGATCCTGACCACGTGTCTGGTCCGGTGGACCACCGAGCGTGCCGTGAGCGTCGGCGATCTCGCCTTCTGGGCCGTCGTCGGAGCGGTCACGGTCGCCTGGGAGCTGCGGCGCGGCAGCCTGGGGCTCGGCAGGAACATGACGGTCGCCCTCGTCGTCGCTGTGGTCGTCGTGCTGCTCTTCCAGTGGCTGGACGGCGGCGAGGCGCTGTTCACGCTGCCGCTGTGGATGGGCCCGGTGCTCCTCCTCCCCGGACTGCCGTACGCCGTCGCCGATGCGCGGAGCAGGAAGAACACCGCGCCCGGCGTCGACTTAGGGCTGTCCCGCAATCCGCGGCGGATCGGCGCGCGGCATCGGATGCGGTGCATCGCAAGCCGGAGGGATGTCCGCCCACCGGCCCCGCAGCGGGCGGTGAGTTCGTCGAACCGTGTCGCGACGGCGCGGTTGGCGGCTTGGCGGCTTTGCCGGCGGGCTGCGGAATGGCTGCCCGGATTCCGCGTTGGCGCAGCGGTGTGTAATTCGCTGGTGGCAATGCAGCGCGAGCCCATACGCTCCCCGACAACGACCCGGACACTTTCCCCGCTGGTCTAATTGGCAGCACGCCGGGCTCTGGACCCGGAGGACGAGGTTCGAATCCTCGGTGGGGAGCTGAGGCGTTTCTTTCGGATCATCTCGCCGACCAGATGACGATGGCGGCGAGGCGGAGTCCGGCGAGGTGATCCGAAGGAATCGGCCTAGGCGCCCACGCCCAGGAAACGCAGCACCGCCAGCACCCGGCGGTGGTCGGCGTCGGCCTTGGGCAGGTCGAGTTTGGCGAGGATGCTGTTGATGTGCTTGGCCACCGCGCTCTCGCTGACCACGAGTTCGGCGGCGATGCCCGCGTTGGACCGGCCCTCGGCCATGAGGGCGAGCACCTCCCGTTCGCGGGCCGTCAGCCGGGTCAGCGGATCGCTCGACCGCCGTACCAGCAGCTGGGCGACGACCTGCGGGTCGAGCGCGGTACCGCCGTCCGCCACCCGCCGCAGCGCCCCGATGAACTCCTCGACGTCCGCGACCCGTTGCTTGAGCAGATAGCCCACGCCACTGGTGTTGGCGGCGAGCAGATCGGCCGCGTAGCGCTCCTCGACGTACTGCGAGAGCAGCAGCAGGGCGGTCGACGGCCGGTCGCGCCGGATCGACAGCGCGGCCCGTACCCCCTCGTCGGTGAAGTCCGGCGGCATCCGGACGTCCACCACCGCCAGATCGGGCCGGTGCTCCTCGACGGCGGCCAGCAGCCCCTGGGCGTCCCCCACTTCGGCGGCCACCTCGAAACCGGCCATCTCCACCACCTTGACCAGCCCCATCCGCAACAGGACGGAGTCCTCGGCGATCACCGCACGCCGCACACCGGCCCCCTCGTGTCTCGTGCCGAGGACGGCACCGCTCAGCTCTGGCACGGCAGCTCCACGTTCATCATGGTCGGTCCTCCCACGGGACTGCTCATCCGGAATGTTCCGTCGACCGACCGCACCCGCTGGGCGAGCCCCGTGAGGCCGCTCCCTCTGCCGGGGTCGGCCCCGCCCAGGCCGTCGTCCGCGATCGCCACCCGCAGTATCCCGCCCAGCTGGGTGACCGTCACCTCCGCCCGGGTCGCCTCCCGCGCGTGCTTGGCGACGTTCGTCAGCGCCTCGGAGACCACGAAGTAGGCGACCGCCTCCACCGCCGGAGCCGCCCGCCGAGGCATCTCCACCCGCAGCCGTACGGGCAGCGGGGCACGGGCCGCGAGCCCCGACATGGCTGCGTCCAGGCCGAGTTCGTCCAGGACGGCGGGGTGCAGGCCGCGCACGAGACTGCTCAGTTCCTCGATCGCCTCCTTTGCCTCCCGGTGCGCCGTATCGATCACCTCGCGCGCCTCCGGCGGCAGATCCGTCAGCGTGGCCTTGGCCAGACCCAGGTTCAGCGCCAGCGACACCAGCCGCTGCTGCGCACCGTCGTGCAGATCCCGCTCGATGCGCCGCCGTTCCGCGTCCGCCGCGTCCACCGCACCCGCCCGGCTCTCGGTGAGGTCCTCGACCCGCCGCTCCAGGTCCTCCTCCCTGCTGTTGCCGAGCAGGCTCGGGACCACCTGGGCCTCAAGCCGTACGAGGGCGGCGGACAGGCCCGGGACGGCGCCCAGCGCGATCAGTCCTGCGGCGGAGACGTACGCCGCCTGCGTGGCATGGCCGAGGTGCTCGATCCGCCACTCCCAGGGCAGCGCGTACACCCACACGACGGTCAGCGACGCGACCGCGCCCACCAGCAGCAGCCCCACCACCAGCACTTCGAGCCAGCCGAACAGCGTCCCGGCCAGGCCGTGGTAGCCGAACTGGCGCCACGGCCGCCGCCATCCCGGGCGTGGGATGTCGATCCCGAGCAGCCGCCGGAACCGCCAGCACTGGGCCACGGTCAGCGCGGGCACGCAGACCGCTGTCAGCACCACCACGACCCCCAGGGCTATCGGCGCGCTGTCGTCGCCCCCGCCGATGACCTCCCAGGTGAGACCGAAGTCGATGAACAGCAGGAACCCCATGAGGATATGGAGCGGCGCCCCCAGAGCGAGGAAGGACGTGTCGCGGGCCAGGCGGGTGAGCGCGCGCCGCAGCCGGGGCGGGATCTTCATGGCCTCACCGTAGGCGCCGGTCCCGCCGGTCTGCCATGAACCTGTCGTCCATGACAGGGGTATAACCAGTGCCACCCCAAGACGGACAGCGGCGTTACTGATTCCGGGCGACGGAAACCGGAGGGTGGATCACGAGCCCGACGGCAGGGTTCACGACACCCGGAAGAGGTCTTTCGACGTGACTCTCGTCGCCTTCAACTCGCCTTCCATCGACAGTGGTTGTGCCCCGGACGGTGCCGCGCTCGGAGTGGTGCGCCTCAGCCGCGCCCACCGTCGGCAGGGCCGCGTCCTCGTCGGCGCGGGCCTCGCGCTGCTGCCCTGGCTCGGTTATCTCGCCGGCACCCTGCCGCCCGCCGAGGCCGCTGCCTGGGTCACCCTCGACGCCCTGGAGGCCGTCGCGCTGCTCGCCGCGGGCGGCCGGCTGCTGCACGCCGACGCCCGCCACCGCGCGCCCGCGGCCGCCGCGGCGGTTCTCCTCCTCGCCGACGCCTGCGTCGACCTCGTCACCGCCGCCCCCGGCCGGGAACTGGCCATCGCCGCCGTCATGGCCGTGGTCGCCGAGCTGCCGCTCGCGGCCTTGTGCGCGGTGGTGGCCGGACGTCGTCCGTGACGGGGAGCCCAGGCCGTTTCCTTCGGTCACCTGATCGCTGGTGTGGTGTGTCGTTGGCTGACGCACAGTGGGCACGCATGGAGCTGTTGCTGCCGGACGGGACGCCGAAGCGGTGAGAGCGCGGCGGTCGCACGGGCGTCGGCGCTTTCCGGAACGCGAGGCGGCCGGCCGGCTCGGTCGACAACGGGCCCTGATCAACTCAGCCGTTGAGGGCAACACGATCCGCAGCCGAAGAGGATCGAGGAGACCGGGCCTAGTACCAAGGGCGGGCGTCATGTGCGGGCAGCGGACGCAGCTTCGGCCAGCGTTCGAGCAGGCGGTCGGCCAGGGCGGAGCTGAGGCGGCCGACGGCGTGCAGGCGATCGTGGTCGCGGGTCATGTCGGCGACCACGCCCAGGCGGTGGACGAGTCGCTCACGGGCGGAGATGTACCCCCACTCGAAGTCCTCGGCGGGCACCCGGGCGAGCTGGTCGACCGTCCCGCGGTGGGCCCGCTCGACGAGCGCGTCGCCCTGGATCAGCCAGCCCGCACACGCGTCGGCGAGGTCACCCGGAACGTCCTTCCCGGTGAGGCCGCGCCAGGTGGTCCGGTAGACGTCCTCGACCTCCGTGAGCGGGGCCGCGGCGACCGACATGGCGCACCAGCAGGTGGGGAAACCGATGCGGAAGTAGGCGAGTTCGATCAGGCCGTTGCCGAGCGAGGCCCGCTCGAAGTCGACGAAGCGGACGCCGTCGGCGGCGCGCAGATCATTGCCGGGGCAGGGGTCGCCGTGCAGCAGCGCATGGTACGGGGTGGGGTCCAACCGCTCCAGGAGACCGGCGAGTTCATGGGGAACCGCGGACGGTACGGGCACGTCGAGCGCCCTGGCCAGGGCGAGGAAGGACTCCGCGTCGGTGGCCGTGGGCCCCGACCAGACCGGCAGTGCGCCCACGTCGGCGGGCCCGGTCAGGGCGTGCAGCCGGGCGAGCGACTCGGCGTACCCCGGCATCCAGTCGTCCGTCCTGCCGAGGTCGTCCACGTGCTCCAGGACCATCACCCGCGAGGGCAGGTCCGTGGCGAGCACCGCGGGCGCCACGGCGGGTCCGGAGGCCCGCCCCGCCAGGCGCAGCCCGGCGACCTCCCGCGCGAAGCGCGTGTTCGCGTCGGCGTCCGCGTCCCCGCCGTCGGTGATCTGTTTGACGATCACCGGCTGCCGGTCGGCCGGCCGCACCCGCCACACCCGTGACCGCGGACTGCTGTCCAGGAGTTCGGCCTGCTGGGGGGTGCCCACGGTGGAGAGCAGCGCCTCGTTGAAAGGAACACGGTTCGGCATGCCGACGAGCGTAGCCCTGGCTTCGCATGCGCGACCGAACGCACTGTCCCCGCCGAAGTCCTCCTGGGGCGTGTCCGAGCACCAGGGCGTGTGGGCAGGCGGGTCCTCCTCACACGCCCTGGTGCCGTGACCGGAAACGTTCACCGGGTTCGCGGTGGTGGAACGTTCGGCGCAGGGACGCGATGACGAGGGTATGACCGCCAGCTCTCGCGCCCAGTCGTTCGATGTGGCCGCGGCTCAGTACGCAGCGAGTCGGCCCGCCTATCCGGCCGAGGTCCTCGACTCCGTCGAGCAATTCGCAGGCTGTCGTCTGGCAGGTGCCCGGGTCGCCGATGTCGGCGCGGGTACCGGAATCGCCAGTGCGCTTCTGCGGGAGCGGGGTGCCGAGGTGATCGCCGTCGAGCCGGGTGAGGTCATGGCCGGTGGGTTCCATCAGGCGCTCCCGGGCATGCCGGTCGTGAGGGGCGACGGCAACGCTCTGCCGCTGGCCGATGCTTCCTGCGACCTCATCACGTATGCGCAGTCCTGGCAGTGGACCGACCCCGGCCGGTCCGTCCCGGAGGCGTTGCGTGTGCTGCGAGCGAGCGGTGCACTGGCGATCTGGTGGAACACCACGGCCTTCGACGTGCCGTGGCTCCGTGAGCAGCACGCGCGCATCGCGCACCACTGCGGGGTGAGTCCGAGGTCCGCGGTGCGCCCTTCGGACAGTGAGGCCGTCCGGTTGGCAGGGCTGACGGGGCTGAGGGTCGGGCGCCGCCAGGTGCGCTGGAGCCGCACCGTCTCGCTGGACATGCATCTCGCCAACATCGGCAGCCGATCGGCATTCCTCGTCCTGGAAGAGTCCGCCCGCCGTGCGTTCTTCGCCGAGGAGCGTGAGCGGCTGGGCAGGATGTTTCCTCGCGAGGAGCTGGAAGAGACCTACGTCGTCGATCTCCTGGTGGCGCTTCGCCCCTGACGCCGAGCGGCCGTGCGCGGCGTCAGCGCGCGAACTTCTCGACAGCCGCCGGGGTGACGGGGGTGAAGAAGTTGACGAGGTTGCCGTCGGGGTCGCGGAACAGCAGCGACCGGTTGCCCCAAGGCATGGTGGTGGGCCCGTTGACGAAGTCGGTGACGAAGCCGGTCAGGTTCTGGTGCACGCGGTCCACGTCGTCGACGAGGAACTCGGCGATCACGCTGTGGTTGTCCGCCGGGCGGGCAGAGCCCGGGGCGAACAGCGGGACGGTGCGGGTGCCGGCGATCGCGAGGGTGGCGCCCGGGGTCCCGAGCTCGGCGAAGTCCTCGGTGGCCCACGTCGCCCGCACTCCTGTGGCTCGCTCGTAGAACTCGACGAGACGCGCCACATCGCTGGTGATGATGCGGATCGAGACGAAGTTCATGGGGGGATCTCCTTGGCTGTGTGGAGGCGTGCACAGCGCAGGCTAGGAGAAATAGTGGACAGAATCGGTCCTGTATTCGCACTAGGTTGTGCACATGTCTCGACCCACCGGCCGCGTGCTGACACTTCTGGAGCTGCTGCAATCGGGCGGCAGCCGGACCGTGGCCGAGCTCGCCGACCGGCTCGGCGTCGAAGCGCGCACCGTGCGGCGGTATGTGAACCAGCTGATCGACCTCGACGTGCCGGTGGAATCGGTGCGCGGCCGCTACGGCGGGTACCGGCTCGCCCCCGGGTACCGCTTGCCTCCGCTCATGCTCAGCGACGACGAGGCGCTGGCCGTGCTGCTCGGCCTTGTCGCCGGCCGCCGGGCAGGGCTGACGACGACGCAGCACACGGCGAACGAGACGGCATCGGCCAAGATCCGGCGGGTGCTGCCCAAGCACATCGCCCGCCGTCTCGACGCACTTCTGGAATCCCTCGCCTTCACGGAACAGCCCGGAGAGTCCGGCACCCCGGACGCCGGGGTCCTGCTCGCCGTCGCCGATGCGGTGCGCCACCGCCGACCGGTCTCGATCCGTTACACCGGCCGCGACGGACGGCGCAGCGAACGCACACTGCACGCGTACGGGATCGTCAGCCATTCGGGCCGGTGGTACGTCACGGGCAAGGACGCCCGGATCGGCGAGGACCGAACCTTCCGGCTCGATCGCATCGCAGACGCGCGGACCCTGCCCGGCTCCTTCGAGGTGCCGACAGGTCCCGGTCCCGCAGAGCGCGTGTTGTCGGGGTTCGCCACGGCCGAGTACCGGCATGAGGTGACCTTGCGGATCCACGGGACCGTCGAGCAGATCCGCGCCCACCTTCCCTCCGGCATCGCGAGCCTGCTGGAGTACGAGCCCGCGGCGGGCGAGGTCGGGGCGGGCGAGCGCTGGCTCCACGTCGAGCTGCGGGCGGAGCGGCTCGACTGGTTGCCTCCGGTACTCGCCTCACTCGACCGGCCGTTCGTCGTCGAGCGCCCCGACGAACTGCGCGACCGCGTCATCGAGTTCGCCGATCGCCTCGCGTCCCGCGCCCACCGGGCCTGACCGCGAGGAACCACTGCTCAGCACGGACCTCCGGCCCGTCGCAGTGCGGCAGTCGATGAACTGCACCAGTGGCCCGGCCTCCGGTGCCCACCTCGGCGACACCCTCCGCGGCACCGGCGCGGTTCGAGCGTCCAAGCCGCCCCGAAAACCCCGACGCCCGTGGCCGGCCGAGGGCCGACCACGGGCGTCGGAGAGCGAACGACGGCTCACCGGCCGCGGAGCACGGGGACTCCGACGCGCATCAGTGCTGCTGGGCCTTGCGGCGACGGATCACCAGGAAGCCGCCGGCCGCGACGAGCGCGGCAGCCGCCGCGGACAGCAGGGCGACGGGCGCGCTGCTACCGGTTTCGGCGAGGTCACCGCCACCGTGTGCGGACGGTGCGGACGAGGGGGTGGAGGCCGAGGCCGCAGCCGAGGGGGTTGCCGTGGCGTCCCCGGGGGTGGACGGGGCGACGGCGCCCGGCTCGGTGGCGGAGCCCGACGGCGTGGACCCGCCGGGGGTCTCGCCACCAGGCGTTTCACCGCCCGGGGTCTCGCCGCCAGGGGTCCCGCCACCCGGGTTCTCACCGCTCGGGTTCTCACCGCTCGGGGTTTCGCCGCAATCGACCCAGAAGACCTTGTGCTTGGCCCGGCCGTGCTCGCCGTCGAAGTTCCAGAAGAGCTTGTAGTGGCCGTCGGGCAGGGACTGGTCCTCCGAACGGAGATGTCCCTTGCCGTCGAGCGTCAGCGAACCGGATTTCACGATCTCGCCCTTGACCTTGGCGGTCGGGGGCCAGGCCTCGATGCGCCAGTCGACCTTCTGACCGGCATCAAAACCGAAGGCGTCGAGGTAGAAGGTGCACACGTGAGGCTCGTTCTTGCGAAGCTCCTCGCCGGTCGCGGCATCGTGGATCTTCACGGTGCCGTTGTCGCCGGGAGCGGTGGCGTACGCCGTGGGGGCAAGCAGCAGGGCCGCGGTGACGGCGGCCGTGAGCGTGCTTGCGGAAGCAACTGTGCGCATGGGTAATCCAACGGTTGAATGAAATGGCTACCGTGGGGGGAGAACGCTCAGCTTCCTGCGACGGCACACGCCCCGTCAATGCACCTCTGACCGCATGTGCCGCGTTGTGCGCTGCTTGTCCCGATAGTCCCGTATAACGATTGGGAACAATGTCCCCGATCGGGCAGGTGTACCGCCCGGTGACACCGCAGGGACGCCCGCCCGAGCCCGATGCGCCCCATCACGTCGCGAGGCGGTGGCTGCCGGACCACGGGGTCGTGGCCGCCTCGCTTCGGCCCTTCGATCCCGTCCTCGCGAAAAAGGCCCCGGTCCCCTCACCTCCGCAGCGACTTCCCGAACCCCGCCGCGAGGGGCATCCGCAGCCCCAGGGGCGGCGGGGCCGCCAGGGCGTCGGCGACCGGGCGGGCGTAGGCGTGGCCGAAGAGGGAGCCGAGCGCGAAGTCCGTTGCCAGGGCGGTCACTTCATAACGGTGCTGGCGCAGCGCGTGGCCGTCGGAGTGGACTTCGAAGCGGCAGGTGTCGCGGTTGGTCTTCTTGGCGCGTTCGGCCAGGCGGAAGGAGAGTTCGGGGTCGGTGCGGGCGTCGTTGGTGCCGTGGACGAGCAGGACCCGGCGGTCGAGCAGGTGCTTGACCGGCTCCGGATCGCCCGCATCGTCCTCGGGCAGCCAGGGCGCCATGGCCAGAACGGAGGTGACGGCCTCGTGGCCGCCCGCCCGGAGGGCGGCACGGCCGCCCATGCCATGGCCGGTGAGGCAGACGGGGACGTCGCCGTAGCGCCGCACGATCTCGTCCGTCGCCCATTCGGCGTCCGCCGCGAGGTGCGCGTCGGGCGCGTTCCAGCCGTGGCAGCGGTAGTGCACGACGTGCACGGCGAGGCCGTCCGCGCGTCCCGCGCGGGCCAGGGCTCGGGCCAGCGGTAGGCGGCGGGCGTACGCGAGGGGGGAGGGGCGGCGGTGCGAGTCGGGTTCGCCGTCCGGGAGCAGCAGAACGACGCCGCTGACCGAAGTCGGTGTTCCGGCCGTGCCGACGGCCCGTCCCAGCCTTGCGCCGGGCGGGGTGAGTGCGCGCTGTGCCATGACAGAACAGTGTCAGAAGGACGGGTGTACTCCACCCGTCTTCGCGGTCACTGTTACGTATCGACGAGCGACAATCTACGCGCGTAGGCGTTACAGTGCCCAAATGACGAGCCCCACCCCGCACGTGCCCGGCCGGGATCAGATCCGGCGCGCCCCGAAGGTCCTTCTCCACGACCACCTCGACGGTGGTCTGCGCCCGGGAACGATCGTCGATCTCGCTCTCGCGAGCGGATACGACGGGCTTCCCGAGACCGAACCCGACAAGCTCGGCATCTGGTTCCGCGAGGCGGCGGACTCCGGATCGCTGGAGCGCTACCTGGAGACGTTCGCGCACACCTGCGCCGTCATGCAGACCCGTGACGCCCTGGTCCGGGTCGCCGCCGAATGCGCCGAGGACCTGGCCGCCGACGGTGTGGTGTACGCGGAGGTGCGGTACGCCCCCGAGCAGCACCTGGAGGCCGGACTGACCCTGGAGGAGGTCGTCGAGGCGGTCAACGAAGGTTTCCGCGAGGGCGAGCGGCGGGCCAGGCAGGACGGGCACCGCATCCGTGTCGGCGCCCTCCTCACCGCGATGCGGCACGCCGCCCGCTCCCTGGAGATCGCCGAACTCGCCAACCGCTACCGGGAGCAGGGCGTCGTCGGCTTCGACATCGCCGGGGCGGAGGCGGGCTTCCCGCCCACCCGCCACCTCGACGCGTTCGAGTACCTCAAGCGGGAGAACAACCACTTCACCATCCACGCGGGCGAGGCATTCGGGCTGCCCTCGATCTGGCAGGCCATCCAGTGGTGCGGGGCCGACCGGCTCGGCCACGGCGTCCGCATCATCGACGACATCGAGGTCGCCGAGGACGGCGGTGTGAAGCTGGGACGCCTCGCCTCCTATGTACGGGACAAGCGCATCCCGCTGGAGCTGTGCCCGACCTCCAACCTCCAGACGGGGGCGGCCGCCTCGTACGCCGAGCACCCCATCGGGCTGCTGCGGAAGCTGCATTTCCGCGCCACCGTGAATACGGACAACCGCTTGATGAGTGGCACGAGCATGAGCCACGAATTCGAGAAGCTGACCGAGACCTTCGGATACACGCTCGACGACATGCAATGGTTCACCGTCAACGCGATGAAGTCCGCGTTCATCCCTTTCGATGAACGTCTGGCAATGATCAACGAGGTGATCAAGCCCGGCTATGCCGAGCTGAAGTCGGAGTGGCTTTTCCAGCAGACGGCCGCGACCAGCGTTTCTTCCGCGTCGGCGGGCTGATAGGCATGTCGTGGAAGACGGCCGGGGCCTCGGAATCGCGAGGCTGTCCCGGCCGTTTTCCGTGTCGGTGTTGTTTGCGGAAGCGGTAGTGGGCTGACTACGTTTCGGAGCCGCTCAATCCCCTTCCTCAAGGATGAATTTCACATGAAGCAGTCTGCTGCCAGGACCCTCGGTGCCGCCGTTCTCGGTGCCGCTTTCGCCGCTGCCGCCGCGGGTACCGCTTCCGCCGCCGTGCTGCCGACCGACGCCGCGGGTACCGCCCTGCCGGTCGCCGGTGCGGCGCTGGGCAACGCGACCAAGACCCTGCCGGTCGAGGACACGGCCACGAAGCTCCTCGGCACCGGCCAGCAGAAGCTCGTCGGTGGCGTCACCGCCCCGGTCAAGGGTCTGCTCGGCGGCCTGCCCGCGGGCGGTCTGAACGCCGCCGGCGGTTCGGTCAACGGACTCCCGCTCGGCGGCTGAGCCCCTTCGCACGGCCGACACCGCCGCTACACCGCGTACCCGCCGTACGACGTGTCCGGCACATGCCTGTGGGCGGCACCCGCATTCGGGTGCCGCCCACAGGCATGTCGTGCGGCGGTTGTCACCAGGCGGTCGATGGCGTCTTCTCGGCCGGGAACAGCACCCACAGCGCCAGGTAGAGCAGGCACTGCGGCCCCGGCAGCAGGCAGGAGATCAGGAAGATGATGCGCATGGTCCCCGCGGAGGTACCGAAGCGCCGTGCCAGCGCCGCGCACACTCCGCCGATCATGCGTCCGTCACGGGGGCGGGCAAGTGCGGCCATGGTGGGCTCCTTCGTGAACCGTGGTGGGGGAGCCGTTCCTCCGTGCTCCCGATGCCTCCATGGTCGCCCGGCAAACCGGGGCGAAGCGTCGCTCTACGGTGCCATCCCGACCCTGGGAATCGTCGGGGTCGGTCCCTGAGCCGTCTCGTCCTCCGGGCGGGGCGCCTCCCTGACCCGCCGCTGCCGTTGCTGCCGCTGCTGCTGCCTCCGGCGACGCAGCCGCGCCCGGCACATCGGGACGACCAGCAGATGGGCCAGGGCCACACCGATGGTGTTCAGCAGGAGGGAGTCGACATCGACGCGCTGTCCGGGCACCCCGGTCTGGCCCAGTTCGATGGCCAGCGAAATCATCGCTCCCGCCGCGACGGTACGGGCCATCGAGGCCCAGGGGGAGACGTACAGGCGGCCCCCGGCCATCGGCAGCAGGATGCCGAGCGGGGCGAGCAGCAGCAGCCCCTTGCCGATCCGGCGAGTCGCCTCGACGGGGCCGAGGGACAGATCCGCCCTGATCCCGGCGAAAGGATGCAGGTTCGAGGCGGTCATCCAGGGCACATCGAGCGGACGCAGGGTCAGCCACCCGACGAACAACAGATGCGCGAGGAGGAGAAGGACCCCGGCCGCGCGGAAACGGATGACAGTTTGGCTGTCCGAACCTTGACGCACGCCACCCAAGACGCGTCGGGCGGCAGGATCGGTTCCGTCCGCCGGGAATGCGGCGCGGGGAAGCCGCGTGGGAAACCACGCGGTATCCGCGGCGGTCGCCCGCCCCGGTGCTCAGTCGTCGCCCGTTCCCGCCCCGGAGCCCAGCCCCGTTCCCGTCCCGGACCCAGGTTCCGTCCCCGAATCCGCGTCCGGGTCCGCATTCCTGCTCGGCGTCGTGACCGCCTGCGGCCTCGCCTTCATCTCCGCGGTGCAGAGATAGTTGCGCGACGGGTACTTCCCGGGCCCGCCCAGCACCACGGTGCCCCCCGGTGCGAGCGTCGTGCTCTTCGCGTACGTGCAGACGATCTGTGCGAGCGCCTCGGCCGGCAGATCCTCCGGCTGTTCGCCGAGCCGCAGGGCGTAGTGCGGGTCGCCGTCACGGGGCGCGTCGATCCGCAGGCGCTCGGGGACCGCCGTGGTGAACCCGGCCTGTCGCTCCTCGGCGGGAGGCCGCTGCCGCAACTCCGCCAGGAGCGCCCGTGCGAGCTCGACCCGGTTCGTCCCCGACGCCGTCTCGTCGACCCGCACGGCACGGTCCACGGCGACCAGTTGCGAGGAGCAGAGCAGATAGATCTGCACGGGTATGCCCCGCAGGGCCTGCGTGGTCACGTCGTCCGAGGACGTCGTGCACGGCACCCGGGAAGGTGCGGGCCCGGCGTCCACCGGCACCGAGGTGGTCCTGATCCCGCAGCCCGCGGCCAGTGCCGCCGTGAGCACGGCACCGGCAAGTGCCGCGGCCCGGCGGCGGGCCCGGTGGTTGCTGCCCATCACGTCGCGTCGTCCTCCTCGCCCCGGCCGCCGGAGTCGCGTTCCCCGGGGATGCCGTCGGGGCCGTCGGGCCCGTCGTCGCCGGAACGGGTGAGCCGTTCGGCGTCGCGCGGCAGACGCAGCACGAACACCGCGCCGTCGCCGTCCGGCGAGTTCGAGGCCGTGATGTCGCCGCCGTGGACGTGCGCGTTCTCCATCGCGATGGACAGCCCGAGACCGCTGCCGTCGGAACGCGGACGGGAGGCACTGGCCTTGTAGAACCGGTCGAAGACGTGCGGCAGGACGTCCTCGGGGATGCCGGGGCCGTGGTCGCGGACCTCGATGACGAGTTCGTCGCCCTCGGTCCGCACCGCGACCCGTACCGGGGAACCGCCGTGCTTGAGCGCGTTGCCGATCAGGTTCGCCAGGATCACGTCGAGCCGACGCGGGTCGAGGCGGACCATCATGCCGCGCTCCGCGTCCAGGTCCACCGCGTCCAGCCAGGCGCGGGCGTCGATGCAGGCGGTGACCTGGTCGGCGACGTCGACCGTGTCGAGGACGAGACGGGCCGTGCCCGCATCGAAGCGGGTGACCTCCATCAGGTTCTCCACCAGGTCGTTCAGGCGCCGGGTCTCGCTCACCACCAGATGCACCGCGGGCGCGATCATCGGGTCGAGGCCGTCCGCCTCGTCCTCCAGCACCTCGGTCACGGCGGTCAACGCGGTGAGCGGGGTGCGTAGTTCGTGCGACATGTCGGCGACGAACCGGCGGCTCGCCTCCTCCCGCGCGCTCATGTCCGCGACCCGTTTCTCCAGCGAACTCGCCGTCCTGTTGAACGTGCGGGAAAGGTCGGCGAGTTCGTCGGTGCCGGACACCGCGAGCCGGGTGTCGAGCTTGCCCTCGCCGAGCTTGCGCGCCGCATCGCCGAGCCGCTGCACGGGCCGCAGCACGGTCGTCGCCGCGGCCTGCGCCAGCAGCGCCGAGCCGATCAGGGCGAGTGTCGTGGCGATCCCCAGCGACCAGGCCAGGGAGTTCAGGTCCTGCCGCTCCTGGTCGAGCGACTTCAGCATGTAGCCGGTCGGGCCGCCGCCGGTGACCCTCGTGCCGCCCACCAGGTACGGCGTCCCGCCGATGCTGGTCCGCTGCCAGAACAGGTGGTACTCGTACTTGTTGCCCGGCCCCACCTTCTGCTCCTCGGTGACCGCCTTCTGCAACGACGGCGGCACGTTGTCGAGCGTGAAGGAGTCCAGGTCGGAGTTGCCGACGATCGGCTTTCCGGCGTCCCGCTCGTCGACCAGCAGCACGCTGTAACCGGGCGAACTGCTCGCCATCTGCACGGCGGCTTTCTGCAGATCGTCCTTGGTGGGCCGCAGCGGCAGCGACGCCGCGCGGTTCTGCATCTCCTGGCGGAAGTCGCCGAGCGCCGCGTCCTGGGTGCGGGTCAGCACGGCCTCACGGTTCAGCCAGTACGCGATTCCCGAGGCGGACACCGCGGCGGTCAGCGCCACCAGTCCGAACACGACGGCGAGGCGCAGGCGCAGGCTCGTCCAGCGGAGCCCGGTGAGCAGGCTCCGTACAGCGGCGGCAGTCACTGAGGCGAGTCCAGCCGGTAGCCCACGCCCCGAACGGTACGGATCAGGGTCGGCGAGGACGGCACGTCCTCCACCTTGGCGCGCAGCCGCTGCACACAGGCGTCCACCAGACGGGAGTCACCGAGGTAGTCGTGCTCCCAGACCAGGCGCAGCAATTGCTGCCGCGACAGGGCCTGGCCCGGCCTGCGGCTCAGCTCCAGCAGGAGCCGCAACTCGGTCGGCGTGAGCTGGAGGTCCTCGCCGTTCTTGGTCACCGTCATCGCGGACCGGTCGATCACGAGGTTCCCGAACACCGCGGAATCGGTGGACTCGCGCTCCCCGCGGCGCAGCACCGCCCGGATGCGCGCGTCGAGCACCCTGCCCTGCACGGGCTTCACCACGTAGTCGTCGGCGCCGGACTCCAGCCCGACCACGACGTCGATGTCGTCGCTGCGCGCGGTCAACAGGATGATCGGCAGCTGGTCGGTGCGCCGGATGCGCCGGCACACCTCGAAGCCGTCGATGCCGGGCAGCATCACGTCCAGCACGATCAGATCCGGCCGCTGCTCGCGCAGCAGTTTCAGGCCGTCCTCTCCCGTCGCCGCGGTGGCCACACGGTGGCCCTGGCGTGACAGCGAGAGTTCGAGGGCCGTGCGGATGGAATCGTCGTCCTCGATCAGCAACAGGAAAGGCACGCTGGTCATTCTGACCCATGGTGGAGCCTCAGTTCGACCGTTGGCGCCGACTCGCGCGCCGGGCGCACCGGAGGTGTGGGAACGACAGGCCCTGTGACAGGGCTGTGACAGTCGGGGGACAGCGTGATGAAACTGCCCCGGCAAGCTCATTGGCACACGGAACGAGCCGGACTCCACCGATGGGGGGCGCGAGATGAACGCAACTCACAGCATCACCGCAAGCGCAGTTGTCACGCGTCTCCACGATGTCGGCCGGAGCGCCGAGAAGACCGGTGCCGGAGCGGGGACCGCCCTGCTCGAACGGGGCCGGGAGCACGGGGGAACACGGGGGTGTGCCCGCGGCGCCGGACGTCCGTGCACGTCGTCCGCCGATACGGGACGCAGGTCCTGGATGGCGGTGGTCGACATGCCCGCGGGGGGCAACGGGGAGACCACGGGGGAAAAGACGGTCCCGGCGCGGGCCGAGGACGCCGACACGGCGTTCACGGCCTACGTCAGGGAACGTCGTGCCTCCCTGTACGCGACCGCCTACCACCTGACCGGCGACCGGTTCGAGGCCGAGGACCTGCTGCAGAGCGCCCTCTTCTCGACGTACCGGGCGTGGGACCGGATCAGCGACAAGGCGGCGATCGGCGGCTACCTGCGCCGCACCATGACCAACCTGCACATCAGTGCCTGGCGCAGGCGCAAGCTCAACGAGTACCCGACCGAGGAGCTGCCGGAGACGCCCGGTGACACGGACGCGATGCGCGGCACCGAGTTGCGCACCGTGCTCTGGCAGGCGCTGGCGCGGCTGCCGGAACTCCAGCGCACGATGCTGGTCCTGAGGTATTACGAGGGCCGCACCGATCCGGAGATCGCGGCGATCCTCGACATCAGTGTCGGCACGGTGAAGTCCAGCATCTGGCGGTCGCTCCGTCGGCTGCGCGAGGACGAGGTCCTCAGCTTCGGCCGTGACCAGGAGGAGTCCTTCGGCGAGCTGGTGGCCTGAAGGAACGGGGGAAACGGGAGCCCGCGGGGGACACGGGGGCTCACGGGGGAAATGGGTCGGGGGACCCACGGGGGAAGTGGGGCCGCTGCTTCGGGGGAGGCGGCGGAGACACGGGGGAAGTACGGGGGACCCACTGGGTCGGGGGACCTGCTGGGGGAGTACGGGGGAAACGCTGCGGGGCCGGACGGGCTGGGGGGCCTGTCCGGCCCCGTCGGCGTGTTCCGGGGTCGGCACGCACGGGGCCTTTCCGGCCGTGCGTCCCGGGGGGCGTGTGCCGGGCCGGGCCCTCGCGACCACCGGCCGTCGTGGGACGGCTCCTACACCGTGTCGCGCACCGTGGGGGTGCGGCGGCAGCGACCCGCAGCGGCGGCGGCCAGTCGCCCCAGCGCCTCCTCCTTGCCGCACGGGTGGGCGCCCAGCGCCGTCTGCCGGGCCACGATCCGCCGCTCCGCCCGCATCAGCCGCAGGCCGCGCCGCAGCAGGAACGGCACCGACTTGCGGCCCTCCCGCAGATCGCGCAGCAGCCGACGGCGGAACGTCGTCGTGGGACGGCCGCGCAGACACAGCGCGTCCGCGAGCACGCCCAGGTCCTGGCACCGCCCGACTATGTCCGCGGCGAAGATCCCCTCGGCCACGAACAACGGCGTGCGCGCGATGTGGAGCGTCTCCCTGCCCACCCGGGAACTCGTGGCGATGTCGTACACCGGGACCTCGGTGCGTCCGGTGCGGCACAGTTCCGCGATCGCCGTCACCGCCGCGTCGGCGTCCCAGGACTGCGCGGAGTCCCAGTCGATGTCCGTACTGCCGGACACGAGCGGCAGCGTGGGGTCGTCGCCCTCCTTGTAGAAGTCGTCCAGGCGCAGCACCGGCAGGTCGGTGCGGGCGGCGAGGTGGGACTTGCCGGAGCCGGAGGGGCCGGCGAGCAGCACGACACGGGTCGGGATGGGTTGGGAACTCACAGGACATCAGTGTGAGGCATCGACCCGCGCAGGGGATCCCCCGGTGGTCGTGTTGGTATCGAGCATCACACCTCAACTACGCTGAGCGTTCAGTTGATTACTCGATCGACTCGATCAGGTGGGAACTCCATGGCACGTCACGCACTGAAAACGTCCCGGCGCCGCACCCTGTTGCGGGCGGGGCTTACCGTCACCGCGGTGGGCGCCGCACTCGGCGCCGGGGGTGCGGCTGCCCAGGCGGCGCCGCTGCCCGTCGCGTCGGCCACGGGCACCGACAGCAATCCGGAAGCGGCCGGGCACGCGGTGACCGGCGCGCTCGGACAGTCGCTCAGGAGCGGCGTCGCACCGATCACGCACCTGAAGCTCGACCCGCTGGCCGGTACCGGAACGGACCCGCTGAACAACGCGGTCGGGACGCAGGTCGCCGACTTCGAGCCCATCTCCACAACCCTCGTCACCGACCCGCTGACCAGCGGCGGCGCGCTGAAGGACCTGCCGGTGGTGGGGCAGGCGGTGCAGGCGCTGCACGGCTGAGACCCTGCCGGGGACGTCCGGCACGCGCACGGACGCGTGCACGGAACACGTCACGGCCCGCTTCCCGGATACCCCGGGGAGCGGGCCGTGTCCGTGTGCACCGCGGCTGGTGCTGTGGCCGGAAAGGTTTGCCGGGAAGCTCGCGGCGTCCGGTGCGGTGCATCGCAAGGCGGAGGATCGCCCTCGTACTGGACGTACTCGGGTGATGCGACAACGCGGCGAGGTGCCGTGCCGGGCGCCGCGAGCCGGTGAACATTTCCGGTCGCAGCACTACTGGGTGCCGGGTCGTCAGTACGAGGAGCCCGACACGCCCAGTGCGCCCGTCGGGTGCCAGACCGTCTTCGTCTCCAGGAACGCCGTCAGGCGGTGGGTGCCCTGGTCGGCGGTCCAGTCCGCCGCGCGTTCCCCGTCCACGGGCCGTGGACGCAGGACCCGCTTCAGGTTGTCCGCCGCGGCGATCTCCAGTTCCTTCGCCAGATCCGGGCCCGCGCCCGTGAGGTCGATGGCGTTCACGTCCTGGTGGGAGGCGAGCGGCGCCGCGATCTCCGCGGTCCGCCCGGACAGGATGTTCACCACGCCTCCCGGCAGATCCGAGGTGGCCAGCACCTCGCCCAGGGACAGGGCGGGCAGAGGGGAGTTCTCCGAGGCGACGACGACCGCGGTGTTGCCGGTCGCGATCACCGGGGCGATCACCGAGACCAGACCCAGGAACGACGACTCCTGGGGCGCCAGGACCGCGACCACGCCCGTCGGTTCGGGCGTGGACAGGTTGAAGAACGGGCCCGCGACCGGGTTCGCCCCGCCGACGACCTGGCCGATCTTGTCGGTCCAGCCCGCGTACCAGACCCAGCGGTCGATCGCCGCGTCCACGACGGCCGCCGCCTTCGACTTCGACAGGCCCTCGGCGTCCGCGACCTCCCGGACGAACTGGTCCCGGCGGCCCTCCAGCATCTCCGCGACGCGGTAGAGGATCTGGCCGCGGTTGTACGCGGTCGCGCCCGACCAGCCGCCGAACGCCTTGCGGGCGGCCACGACCGCGTCACGCGCGTCCTTGCGCGAGGACAGCGGAGCGTTCGCCAGCCACTTGCCCTTGCCCGCCGCGTCGGCGGCGGATGTCTGCGTGGTCACCTCGTACACCCGGCCGCTCTCGGAGCGGGGGAACTTGCCCCCGACGTACAGCTTGTAGGTCTTGAAGACGCTCAGACGGTTCGGTTCAGACATCGAGGTACGCCTCCAGGCCGTGACGGCCGCCTTCGCGGCCGAAGCCCGATTCCTTGTAGCCGCCGAACGGCGAGGTCGGGTCGAACTTGTTGAACGTGTTGGCCCAGACGACGCCCGCCCGGAGCTTGTTCGCCACCGCGAGGATGCGGGAGCCCTTCTCCGTCCAGATGCCGGCCGACAGGCCGTACTGGGTGTTGTTCGCCTTGGCGACCGCCTCGTCGGGCGTGCGGAACGTCAGCACCGACAGCACCGGCCCGAAGATCTCGTCCCGGGCGATGGTGTGCGCCTGGGTGACGTCGGTGAACAGCGTCGGGGCGAACCAGTAGCCGGCGGAGGGGAGTTCGCAGGGCGCGGTCCAGCGCCGGGCGCCCTCCGCCTCGCCGGTGTCGGCGAGCGCGGTGATCCGGGCGAGCTGCTCCGCGGAGTTGATCGCGCCGATGTCGGTGTTCTTGTCCAGCGGGTCGCCGAGCCGGAGGGTGGACAGCCGGCGCTTCAGGGCGTCCAGCACCTCGTCCCGGACCGACTCCTGGACGAGCAGGCGGGAGCCCGCGCAGCAGACCTGGCCCTGGTTGAAGAAGATGCCGGTGACGATGCCCTCGACGGCCTGGTCGATCGGGGCGTCGTCGAAGACGATGTTGGCGCCCTTGCCGCCCAGTTCGAGGGTGACCTTCTTGTCCGTGCCGGCGACCTGGCGGGCGATCGACTTGCCGACCGCCGTCGAGCCGGTGAACGCGACCTTGTCCACGTTCTCGTGCGCGACCAGGGCGGCGCCCGCGTCCCCGTAGCCGGGAAGGATGTTCACCACGCCCTTGGGCAGGCCCGCCTGACGGCAGATGTCCGCGAAGAACAGCGCGGACAGCGGGGTCGTCTCGGCGGGCTTGAGGACCACGGTGTTGCCGGTGGCCAACGCGGGAGCGATCTTCCACGCCAGCATCAGCAGCGGGAAGTTCCACGGGATGACCTGGCCCGCGACCCCGAGGGGGCGCGGGTCGGCGCCGAACCCGGCGTGGTCCAACTTGTCGGCCCAGCCCGCGTAGTAGAAGAAGTGCGCCGCGACCAGGGGCAGGTCCGCGTCGCGGGTCTCCTTGATCGGCTTGCCGTTGTCCAGGGTCTCCAGGACGGCGAGCTCGCGGCTGCGCTCCTGGATGATCCGGGCGATCCGGAAGAGGTACTTGGCGCGCTCGGAGCCGGGCAGCGCCGACCACTTCTCGAACGCCCTACGGGCCGCCTTCACCGCCCGGTCCACGTCGGCGGCGCCGGCCCGCGCGACCTCGGACAGCACCTCCTCGGTCGACGGGGAGACCGTCTTGAAGACCTTGCCGTCGGCCGCCTCGGCGAACTCGCCGTCGATGAACAGGCCGTACGAGGGCGCGATGTCGACGACCGCGCGGGACTCGGGGGCGGGTGCGTATTCGAATGCAGATGCCATGGGGATCAGTCCACCGTCACGTAATCGGGGCCGGAGTAACGGCCGGTGCTGAGCTTCTGGCGCTGCATCAGCAGGTCGTTCAGCAGGCTGGAGGCGCCGAAGCGGAACCAGTGGTTGTCCAGCCAGTCCTCGCCCGCGGTCTCGTTCACCAGGACCAGGAACTTGATCGCGTCCTTGGACGTGCGGATGCCGCCGGCCGGCTTCACACCGATCTGCACACCCGTCTGCGCCCGGAAGTCGCGCACCGCCTCCAGCATCAGCAGGGTGTTCGCCGGGGTGGCGTTGGTGGAGACCTTGCCGGTCGACGTCTTGATGAAGTCGGCGCCCGCCAGCATGCCGAGCCAGGAGGCCCGGCGGATGTTGTCGTACGTGGACAGCTCACCGGTCTCGAAGATGACCTTCAGCCGGGCGTCGGGGCCGTCGGCCCGCGCGCACTCGGCCTTCACGGCCAGGATCTCCTCGTACACCTTGAGGTAGCGGCCGGAGAGGAAGGCGCCCCGGTCGATCACCATGTCGATCTCGTCGGCCCCGGCGGCCACGGCGTCGCGGACGTCCGCGAGCTTCACGTCGAGCGCGGCCCGGCCGGCCGGGAAGGCCGTCGCCACGGACGCCACCTTCACACCGGAGCCCGCGAGCGCGGCGACGGCGGTCGGCACCATGTCGGGATAGACGCAGACGGCGGCGGTGCGCGGGGCGGGGCGGTCGGGCTCGGCGTCCGGGAGGTCGGTCGCGAGCCGGTGCGGCGTGTAGCGCAGCGGCTCGGGGTTGACGGCCTTGGCGGCGAGGGCCCGGACCTTGCCCGGGGTGTCCGCGCCTTCCAGCGTCGTCAGGTCGATCATCGAGATGGCCAGGTCGATGGCGTACGCCTTGGCCGTGGTCTTGATCGAACGGGTTCCGAGGGACGCGGCGCGCGCTTCGAGGCCGACGGCGTCGACGCCGGGCAGCCCGTGCAGGAAGCGGCGCAGCGCACTGTCGGACGCGGTCGCGTCGGAGAATGCTGGAGCTGTGGTGGGCATGGTCACCAGAGGAGCATATCTACGCGCGTAGCGACCTGTACAGGGGGTCGGTTTCCTCGCGGTACGCGCGGCATGCCGGACGGTGCGCGGTGCGGTACCGGACGGGCGCCCCGGTGGCCCCCGGGACCGTCAGGCACAATCGGGCCCATGACGAGCCCCACACCGCCCGCCGAACCGACCTACGCCGACCGGACCTTCCGGTCGCCCGCCGGGATCGCCGGCGGTGTCATGCTGCTCCTCCTCATCTGCTGGCTCGGCGGGGACGCCCTGTTCCGGGGGACCGGCCGGGTGCCGTGGCTCGCCCTGGCCGGGATGCTGACCGTGGTGCCGCTCGTCGTCGCGTTCACGGTGCGGCCCGTGGTGTCGGCCAACGAGCAGCGCATCCGGGTCCGCAACCCGTTCCGGACGATCGTCGCGCCGTGGACCGAGGTCGCGGATCTCCGCGCCGGGTATTCGAGCGAGCTGTTCACCGAGGACGGCAGCAAGTACCAGATGTGGGCGGTGCCGGTGTCGCTGCGGCAGCGGAAGCGGGCGTCCAGGCAGCAGGCCCGGGACGCGGCGGTGGGCGCCTCCGGCCGGACCTCGGCACCCGCCGACGTCCGCGCCCCCTCGTCCCGGATGGCCCCGGCCGACCGGGCCATGTCGGAACTGCGGGAGCTGGCCGAGCGGGCGAGGGCGCAGGCGTCCGTGCGGGCGGCGTCCGACGCGGCCTCGACGGACCCGGACGCGTCGGACGCCGCGGCCGACGCGCACACCGCGGCCGTTGCGGAGCCGTCGGTCTCGGTGCGCTGGGCGTACGAGGTGATCGCGCCGGCCGTGGCGGGCGCGGTGCTGTTCGTGGTGCTGCTCGCGATCGGCTGAGACGGATCGTCCGGTGGGCGGGTGCCCGCCGGGACGTCGCGCCGGGATGCCGCGCCGGGGCTCCGGCACCGGGACCTGGCGTCGGGCCCCGGCGGTCGCCGGTGATCGGGCGCCGGTCACCGGCCGGACGTGGCGCCGGTCGTCTCCTCGTGGCGCGGTGGCGCGGGGACGGGCGCGGGGAGCCGACGAGACGCGCGCCGGCGCCGGGCGGGGACGGTCAGCACGCCCAGGCAGGCGATCACGAGGACGATCCCCGTCCAGCCGAGTGCGGGCAGGTGCTCGCCCACGACCAGGACCGCGAAGACGGCCGCCACGGCGGGCTCCAGCAGGGACAGCGTGGTCGCCGTGCTGACCGGGATGCGGGCCAGGCCGAAGCCGAAGAGCACGTACCCGGTGAACATCGGCACCAGCGCCATGTAGAGGCCCACTCCCGCGTTGGCCCAGGAGGCGACGAGCGGCGCGCCGGTGGCGAGCAGAACCGGAACCAGCATCAGCCCGCCCAGCCCGAACACCGAACCCATGGCCGCGCGGGACGGCACGCCACGGGTGATGAGCCGGTGCGCCGCCCAGGCGTAGACGGCGTAGGTCACGCCCGCGATCAGCCCGAGCCCCACCCCGGCGACGGTCTGCCCCGCGGAGCCGGCACCGGGCCCGGAACCCGACTGCGCGGCCTCGGCCGCGCACAGCAGCACGGTGCCGACCAGCCCCAGCGTCGCACCGGCCGTCCAGCGCCGGGACAGGCGGCGCCGCTCGGCGATGCGCTCGATCAGCGCCGACGCGAGCGGGGCCGACCCGATGGAGACGACCGTGCCCACCGCGACCCCGGCCAGGTGCATGGAGGTGTAGAAGGCGAGCGGGTACAGGGCCACGCCCGCCCCGCCGACGAGCACGATCCGCCACTGCGCCGCGAGTACCGCTCGCACCCGCGCGATGCTCCGTCCGGCCATCGCCGCCTGGAGCAGGCCGCCCAGGCCCATTGCGGCGGCGCCGATCGCCAGTGGCCCCACCCGGGGCGCGAAGGTGGCAGCGGTGCCCGTGGTGCCCCAGAGGACCGAGGCCACCAGCACGGCGAGTGCCCCCGCCCCGGCCCCCGGGCCGCTGCTCGTATCAGCCCCGGCCGTCGCGTCCGGGCCGGGGCCCGTACCCGCCCCGGCCGTCGTGCCGGAGGCGGCTCCGGCACCCGGCCCGGTGGCGTGTCCGGCCGACCGCGTCACAGCTCGTCCACCAGGCGTGCCGCCAGGTCGCGGGCGTGCCGCATGCGTGCGCCGTCCCCCTCGAGGCCCGCGCGCACGATGGCCCCTTCGAGGAGGAACGCCAGATGCTCGGCGGTGGCGCGGGCCCGCTCGTCCCGGCCGGGCAGCAGTTCCCGGAGGTGGCCGGTCAGGAGCTCCTCGACCTCCTCCTTGTGGCGGCGCACCACCGCACGGCCCTCGTGGCCGGTGGGGAGTTCGGCGGCGGCGTTGAGCAGCCCGCACCCCCGGAACCCGTGCTCGTAGCCGAGATCGGCGTGGTCGGCGTACGCGTCGAAGACGGCGAGCACGGCCTCGCGCGGGCCCCGGGCGTCGGCCAGACGGCGCCGGTAGAGGTCCAGCCACTCCTCGTGCCGGGCCTGGAGGTAGGCGCGGACGAGGTCGGCCTTGGAGTCGAAGTTGTTGTAGAGGCTCATCTTCGCCACGCCCGCTTCCGCGGTGATCGTGTCGATCCCCGTCGCCGTCACGCCGTCGGCGTAGAACCGGCGCGCCGCGGCGTCCAGGATCCGGCCCCTCGCACTCCCGCGCCTCCGCGTCGCGGGCCGTTTCCCCGGCGTCCCGGTGGTCCCGGTGTCGGACATGGCTGCCCCTCTCCGTGAGTAGGTAGACCAGTCTACCTACTCACGTGGGGGGAGGCTGCGGGGCGAGCGCGGGCGACGGGGTTCCGGCCCGATTCCGGTGGGCCGGGCCCCGTGCGCCGTCACGCGGCGATGTGCCGTGCGCCGTCGTGCGGCGATGTGTCGTGCGTCGCCGTGCCGGGCGGGCGGCCGGGCGGGGCGGGGTGCTCAGTAGTCCCAGTCGTCGTGTCCGAGCACCCGGAAGCTCGCGCCCACCCCGTTGAACACGGAGACGCCGCCCTGGACGCGCTGCGGGAACACGCCCGCGGTGTCGCCGTGGGGGCCGACGACGGCGACCGGGCCGCCGTTGTCGCAGGTCGCGCCGGAGAAGACCTCGACGGTCATCCGGCTGTCGTTGAAGATGTTGAAGCTGGTGGCGCCGAGGCCGCTGGCCGCGGTGACGCAGCCGCCGGGGTAGGCGGGGTAGGTGCGCTCGTTGAAGTGGATGCGGCCCACCTCGTCGTGGTCCCGGCCCCGGCCCCGTCCGTGGCCTCCGCCCTCGTCGCCGCCCCGGTCGCGGTCGTAGCCGCCCTCGCCCCGGTCGCCGCCCCCGCCCTCGCCGCCCCCGCCCTCGCCGCGGTCGCCGCCGTCACGGCCGCGGTCTCCGCCGCCCCCTCCTTCCTCGTTCCCGCGCGAGGTGTCGCCGCCTCTGTCCCCGGCGGCGCTCTCGCCGGTGCTGCCCTTGCTCGTGTCGTTCTTCGGGGCGGCGGCCCCGTCGTGCGGGGGCGCGGCGGGCGCCTCGGCGTGCCGGGCGGCCGGAGCGGCCTGGGGTGCCTTGTCGGGGGCGGCCGAGCTGAAGGTGCCGCCGGTCGCGGCGAGGGCCGCCGCGGTCGCGACGGCCACGGCGACGGTACTGGTGGCGGTGATGATGAGGGAACGCGTGACCATGTCACTTCTCCTGTCCGGGAGCGGTCGACCCGGTAGTCGACCCGTGACTGAGCGTAAGTACGTTCCTCATTCGTGTCATATCGGGTAAATCGAACGGATGGTGCCCGGCGGCGGCACGGGCCGCGCCCGCCCTCCCGCAGTGCGCGTGCCGCCCGATCCGCGACGAGGGCGACGGGGAGGGCGGGCGGATCGGGGACCGTATCCCGTTCTCCGGGAGCCCGTCGGGGCGCATCGGGATCGGGTGGGGCGATGTCCTCTGCGCCGATGAAATCGGGCGAATATTTGAGATTACGGCGGCTGTTGGGGTCGCTGTGCGCGAGCCCGCCACCATCGCGGCGCTGCTGGTGGCCGCGCCACCGGCGACCGCCGCCGCGTCGTTCGCCTCCCTGCCGGATGCGACGGTCAAGTCCTTCGAGCTGAACATCGACCGGGCATCGGACTACGACGCCTACGGTGCCGCCATCGGCGGGGTCGAGAAGAGCGGTGCCGTCGAGCGGGTGACGCCCCTGGCCGTGGCCGAGTCCGGACAGCACACCGGGCGGGCGGCGCTGTGCCACAACACGGGCCTGTACGGATCCCTGAAGATACGACGGCTTCTGCTGGGACACGGCCGACGACAACACCAGCGCGTATTCCAGCGGCGGGGGCCGGCACTCGCAGGGCATGACCGCCGCCCACGACGCGACGGGCAGCGACGACAACGGCCACCACCTGTACCTCGCCTCCTGGTACTACGGCGCCGGTTCCACACAGAACCGGTACGGCCGCATCACCATCGCCGAGTCCACCGGCAACGCGGTCGGCCACGGCCACGTGATGCTGGTCGCGCCGACCGGTGATGCCGTGAACGGCAATTTCGTGCCGATCTCCAACATCCACGCCGACGGCATCGTCTGGTACGGCAACAAGCTGTTCGTGGCCACCGACGGAACCTGGTTCTGCATGGCCAGGGAGTGCCCCACGAGTCGGGTGTCCGACCCCACCGCCACGGGTGCCTCCTCGTGCATCCACCGGGCCCGGCCCAAGGACGCGCCCTCCGTCGTCACACGATCGCCCAGCCTCACGCAGAACCTCACGTACAGCTTCGCCTCCGGCCGGCTCCGGGGCCTGGACGAATACACGGTTCACCGCGTGGTCTTCACCGTCGACCCACCCTGAGCACCGGGCCCCGGCACAGCCACCCCGAGAACACCGGACGGCCGGGCCGACGAACCACCCGGGCCCGGGACCGCGTGCAGGTCCCGGGCCCGGGGGCGGGACGGGTGGTGGGGAGGCGTCGCGGAGTCAGATACCGGCCGCGGCCGCCAGGTCCCGCCTGATCCCGGCCAGCAGCTCCGCGCCCCTCGCGCGGGCCGCGGGCAGTTCCTCCGCCGTGCCGACCGGTACCACGACCTCCAGGTAGCACTTGAGCTTCGGCTCGGTGCCGCTCGGACGGACGATCACCCGGGCGCCCCGGAGCCGGTAGCGCAGCCCGTCGGTGGGCGGCAGCTGCGCCGTGCCCCGCGACAGGTCCTCGGCCGAGGTGACGGCGAGGCCGCCGAGCGAGGCGGGCGGGTGCTCGCGCAGCCTTCGCATGGCGTCCGCGATGACCTTCAGGTCCTCCACCCGGACCGACAGCTGACCGGTGGCGTGCAGCCCGTGCTCGACAGCGAGGTCGTCGAGGAGGTCGAGGAGCGTGCGCCCCCGTTCCTTGAGGACCGAGGCGAGTTCGGCGACCAGCAGCGCGGCCGTGATGCCGTCCTTGTCGCGCACGCCCTCGGGGTCGACGCAGTAGCCGAGCGCCTCCTCGTACCCGTAGCGCAGGCCGTCCACCCGGGCGATCCACTTGAAGCCGGTCAGCGTCTCCTCGTACCCCAGGCCCGCCTTCTCGGCGATCCGCCCGAGCAGGGAGGAGGACACGATCGACTCGGCGAGCACCCCGGTCGCGCCGCCGTCCACCAGGTGGGAGGCGAGCAGCGCCCCGAGCTCGTCGCCGCTCAGCATCCGCCAGCCGCCCTCGGCGGCCGGATCGGGCACGGCGACGGCGCAGCGGTCGGCGTCCGGGTCGTTGGCGATGATCAGGTCGGGGCCGGTGC
Source organism: Streptomyces sp. NPDC056061 (assembly GCF_042266885.1). Classification (NCBI taxonomy): domain Bacteria; kingdom Bacillati; phylum Actinomycetota; class Actinomycetes; order Kitasatosporales; family Streptomycetaceae; genus Streptomyces; species Streptomyces sp. NPDC056061. The sequence goes on from NZ_JBHJWQ010000001.1 coordinate 165,572, forward strand.
GGCGGGCGGTGGCGAGGGCGAGATCCATCGCACCGGGCTCCTCCGGGTTGGGGAAGGCGACGGTGGGGAACGCCGGGTCGGGCTCGGCCTGTTCGGCGACGAGCACCGGCTCCGGGAATCCGGCCCGGGCGAAGGCGGCGGTCAGCACGGACGTGCCGACTCCGTGCATCGCCGTGTACACGACCTGCGCGGTGCGCGGCGAGCCGGCGGCGAGCACGGCGTCCGTACGCGCCAGGTAGGCGTCCAGCACCTCGTCGCCGAGGATCTCCCAGCCGCCGTCGGGGCGGGGCACGCCGTCGAGCGGCCCCACCGCGTCGATCGCGGCGGCGATCTCCGCGTCCGCCGGCGGCACGATCTGCGAGCCGTCGCCGAGGTAGACCTTGTAGCCGTTGTCGCGCGGCGGGTTGTGGCTGGCGGTCACCTCGACGCCCGCGACGGCGCCCAGGTGCCGTATGGCGTAGGCGAGCACGGGGGTGGGCAGCGGGCGCGGGAGGACGGCGGCGCGCAGGCCCGCGCCGGTCATCACGGCCGCGGTGTCGCGGGCGAAGTCGGCGGACTTGTAGCGGGCGTCGTAGCCGATGACGACGAGCCCGTCGGCCTGCCCCCGCGCCTTCAGGTACGCGGCGAGTCCGGCTGCGGCGCGGATGACGACGGCACGGTTCATCCGCATCGGCCCGGCGCCCAGTTCGCCGCGGAGCCCGGCCGTGCCGAACTGGAGCGTGCCGGCGAACCGTGCGGCGAGCTCGTCGGCGCTCTCGGCGGTACCGGCGTCGATGAGCGCGGCGAGCTCGTCACGGGTCTCGGGGTCGGGGTCCTCCGCGAGCCACGTCCTGGCCCGCGCGATGAGGTCCTGCTGCACGGTGTCCGCCTTTCTGCGGGGAGGGTTGAAGGAATCGGTACCCGGGCGGGTGGTCGGTACGGGCCCGGGGCGGGCGGCGATCCGGCGGACGCGGCCCCGCCGGTACGGGCCCGTCCCGCGTGCGCGGCCACGCCACGCGTTCCGGGTCCGGTCCGCGGTCCCGCCGACGGGCGGCGTGCGAGGCCGTCAGATCCGTTCGAGCACCCGGGCCAGCAGCGCGCCCATCCGCGTGGCGGAGTCCCGCCCCGCCTGGAGCACCTCCTCGTGGTTGAGCGGCTCGCCGCTCAGCCCGGCCGCCAGGTTCGTGACCAGGGAGATGCCCAGCACCTCGGCGCCCGCCTCGCGCGCGGCGATCGCCTCCAGCACGGTGGACATGCCGACCAGGTCGCCGCCCATGACCCGGACCATGTTGATCTCGGCGGGCGTCTCGTAGTGCGGGCCGGGGAACTGCACGTACACGCCCTCTTCGAGGGTGTCGTCGATCTCCTTGCACAGCGTGCGCAGCCGCGGCGAGTACAGGTCCGTCAGGTCGACGAAGTTGGCGCCGATGATGGGGGACGCGGCGGTCAGGTTGATGTGGTCGCTGATCAGGACCGGTTGCCCGGGGCGCATCCCCTCGCGCAGACCGCCGCAGCCGTTGGTCAGGACGACGGTCTTGCAGCCCGCGGCGACGGCGGTGCGCACCCCGTGCGCGACGGCCGCGACGCCGCGGCCCTCGTAGTAGTGCGTGCGGCCGAGGAAGACCAGGGCGCGCTTCCCGCCGATCCGGTACGAGCGGATCGTGCCGCCGTGCCCCTGCACGGCGGGCGCCGGGAAACCGGGCAGCTCGGTCACCGGGAACTCGGCCTCCGGAGTGCCGAGCGCGTCGCCTGCCGGAGCCCAGCCGGAACCCATCACGAGCGCGACGTCGTGGGTCTCGGCGCCGGTCAGCTCGCGCAGGCGCGCGGCGGCGGCGTCGGCGGCGGCCCGGGGGTCGCCCTGGATGTTGTCCGGAATAACTGATGCGTTCACGCGGATGAGCGTAACCGCTGATTCCCTACGCGCGTAGATGCCCTTGTGCAGAGTCTGCGTCCGATTACTCGTGCAATCGCACAAAAATGCCGGGCGGCTCGGTCAGCAGGGGCGCTTGCGCAGTTCCATCACATAGTCGTGAGGGGCGCCCGCGGACTCCGCGGCGTCCGCGATCTCGCCCAGATAGCGGGCGGAGGGCAGCCCGCCCTCGTATCCGTTCAGCACGTACATCCAGGCCGGCTCCTCGCCGTCCAGGGTGTGCACGCGCACCCGCATCCGCCGGTAGACGTCGAGGCCGACACCCTCCCACCGGTCCATGGAGTCCTCGTCCATCGGCGCGAGGTCGTACAGCGCCACGAAGACCTGCGAGCGGGGCGCCTCCACCACTGTGGCGAGCGCGCCCTCCCAGCCCATCTGCTCGCCGCCGAAGGTCAGCCGCCAGCCGTTGAGCCAGCCGGTGCCGCGCAGCGGGGAATGCGGTGCGCGGCGCGTCATCAGCCGCGCGTCGAGGTTGCCGGCGTACGCGGCGTAGAGCGACATGTGATCGAGGGTACGGGAGGTGACGGGCGGAACGTCGACTCCTTGGCGCGAGACCTCGTGCCGGGGGCGTGCGAGGCTCCTGCCGGCTCCCCGCGCCCGGGCGGCGGCGGAGCCCCGTGCCGGGCCCCTGTGCGAGGTCTCGCGCCCGGATGGAGGGCCCCGGGGCGAAGCCGCTTGGCGCGTGCGGGACAATGAAGTACGTACTGCATTCCCCGGGGCGACCCCCCGGACCCCCGGCCGGGGCAGCGGACGGCCGCGGGATGACATACGCGAGGCGGACTTTTCGTGACCCGGATCGTGATCATCGGCGGCGGACCCGGCGGCTACGAGGCGGCGCTGGTGGGCGCCCAGCTCGGCGCGGAGGTGACCGTCGTCGACTGCGACGGCCTCGGCGGCGCGTCCGTGCTCACCGACTGCGTGCCCTCGAAGACCCTGATCGCGACGGCGGAGGTGATGACCACCTTCGACTCGTCGTACGAGGAACTCGGCATCATCGTCGCGGACGACACCCCGCCCGTCGACCAGGCGGCCCGGGTGGTCGGCGTCGACCTCGGCAAGGTCAACCGACGGGTGAAGCGTCTGGCGCTCGCCCAGTCCCACGACATCACCGCCTCCGTCACCCGCGCGGGCGCGCGGGTGGTGCGCGGCCGGGGCCGTCTGGAGGGCCTCCAGGCCGCCGACGGCTCGCGGACCGTCGTGGTGACCGCCGCCGACGGCACGGAGGAACGGCTCACCGCCGACGCCGTGCTGATCGCCACCGGCGGCCACCCGCGCGAGATCCCGGACGCGCTGCCCGACGGCGAACGCATCCTGAACTGGACCCAGGTCTACGACCTCGACGAGCTCCCCGAGGAGCTCATCGTGGTCGGCTCCGGTGTGACGGGTGCCGAGTTCGCGGGTGCCTACCAGGCGCTCGGCTCCCGCGTCACCCTGGTCTCGTCCCGCGACCGGGTGCTGCCGGGCGAGGACCCGGACGCCGCCGCCGTGCTGGAGGACGTCTTCCGGCGCCGCGGCATGAACGTCATGGCCCGTTCCCGCGCCCAGGCCGCCAAGCGCGTCGGCGACCGGGTCGAGGTCACCCTCGCCGACGGGCGGGTCATCACCGGTTCGCACTGCCTGATGGCCGTCGGCGCCATCCCGAACAGCGCGGGCATGGGGCTGGAGGAGGCCGGGGTCCGGCTCAAGGAGTCCGGCCACATCTGGACCGACCGGGTCTCCCGCACCAGCGCCCCGGGCGTCTACGCGGCCGGTGACGTCACCGGGATCTTCGCCCTCGCCTCGGTCGCCGCCATGCAGGGCCGGATCGCGATGTACCACTTCCTCGGCGATGCGGTGGCCCCGCTGAACCTGAAGACCGTCTCCTCGAACGTCTTCACCGACCCCGAGATCGCCACCGTCGGCTACACCCAGGCCGACGTCGACTCCGGCGCCATAGACGCCCGGGTGGTCAAGCTCCCGCTGCTGCGCAACCCGCGCGCCAAGATGCAGGGCATCCGCGACGGTTTCGTCAAGATCTTCTGCCGCCCCGGCACCGGCATCGTGGTCGGCGGCTGTGTCGTCGCGCCGCGGGCGAGCGAGCTGATCCACCCGATCTCGATCGCGGTCGACAACAATTTGACGGTCGAACAGATCGCAAACGCCTTCACCGTGTACCCGTCCCTGTCGGGTTCGATCGCGGAAGTGGCCCGTCAGCTGCACACCCGGAAGCAGTCGGGCGAGGCGTAGGGGGTCCCGGGGGTTCGCCGCGTCCCTCCGGGGTTCCGGTGCCCCCCCGGCATCTCGCTGCATCTCGTTGTGTCGCGCGGCGATTTGCGGCAGCTCGGGCGACCGAAACGACCGTAGGACGATCGGTACGGAGCAACGACGGGATCACCTATACCACTTGGTGACCCCTTGTGTGTGCAACTTCTGTTATTCGGTGCAAACTGCTGAAAACGCTCGGGTGGGCGCGTTACTGTCAGTTTCGTGTTCGCTGCAGAACGTCGTCAATTGATCCTCGAAATGGTGCGCGCCAACGGGGCGGTATCGCTTCGTGAGCTCGCCCGCGTCGTCCAGACCTCCGAAGTGACCGTACGGCGGGACGTGCGGGCGCTGGAGGCGGAAGGGCTCCTCGACCGTCGGCACGGCGGTGCGGTGCTGCCGGGTGGGTTCACGCGGGAGTCCGGTTTCCCGCAGAAGTCCCATCTCGCCACCGCCGAGAAGACGGCCATCGCCGACCTCGCCGCCGGACTCGTCGAGGAGGGCGAGGCCATCGTCGTGGGCGCCGGTACGACCACGCAGGAGCTGGCCCGCAGACTCGCGCGCGTCCCCGGCCTCACCGTCGTCACCAACTCCCTCCTGGTCGCCCAGGCGTTGGCCCATGCCAACCGGGTCGAAGTGGTGATGACCGGCGGCACCCTGCGCGGGTCGAACTACGCCCTGGTGGGCAGCGGGGCCGAGCAGTCCCTCCAGGGGCTGCGGGTCTCGCGCGCCTTCCTCTCCGGGAGCGGACTCACCGCGGAGCGCGGGCTGTCCACGTCCAACATGCTCTCGTCGAGCGTGGACCGGGCCCTGGTGCAGGCGGCGGCGGAAGTGGTGGTGCTGGCGGACCACACCAAGCTCGGTTCCGACACGATGTTCCAGACGGTGCCCACGGACCTCATCACCCGCCTGGTGACGGACGAGCCGCCCGCGCACGACGACCGGGCCGCCACCGAACTCCGGGCCCTGGCGGACCAGGGGGTGCAGATCGCGGTGGCCGGAGCGGGCGGCGGTCCGGCACCGGCCGAGGCGCCCCCGCCGGGTCGGCAGGCACGCCGTGAGATGCCGTTGCCCGGCCAGCGCCGCACCCGTGGCGGCGGCCCCGGGGCGCCGGGCCCGCAGCAACTGCGGGGAGCCGCCGTGCTGGCGGACCAGGGGCAGGGGGACCGGACAAGGGTGGCGGACCTGCGGCGCAGATAGCCGTCCGCCCGACGGACCGTCACCGGCCGCCCCGCGGCGGGCAACTCCGCCGCCCGCCGCCTCCCCCGCCCGGCTGCGGGGCCCGGTGCCTCGCGCGCTTGCCGTCGGGGCCCGGTGTTGTTCGTGCTTGCGTCCGGGGCCCGGCGCGACGAGTCCATCTCTGCCCGGTTCTCCGCACCCGGTACGACGGTTCACGACTACTCAGGACCCCTGAGCTGCCGCACTCGGCATGGCGGCTCCGACTGGTCCGGCCCCCTGAGCTGCCGCACTCGGCATGGCGGCTCCGGCCGGCCCGGGCCCCTGGCCCGCCGTGCGGGGCCCGCGCACCGGGCGCGACTACCGCGTACCCCTCAACCCGCCTCCGCGGCAGCCCCCTTCAGCCCCTGGAGGGTCAACGCCAGCAGCCTGCCCGCCAGTTCCGGATCGTCCGGCGACTGCTCCGACGCCAGCGCGATCGCGTTCGTCAGTTGCAGCAGGTCGTCGATGGACACGCCCGCCCGCACGGCCCCGCTCTCCTGTGCCCGCGCCAGCAGCACCGCGCCCGCCTCGCGCAGCGGCACATGGCACGGCGACAGTGCCGAACTCTCGTCCCGCGACGCCGACATGAGTGCCTGGGCCAGCCCGCGGTACTCGCCCGCATGCGTGATGATCGCGCCCAGCCACTCCACCAGGGCCCGGCATGGCTGCTCCGCCTCCGCGAGTTCGCGGGAACGGCAGATCAGGGCTTCCAGGGCCTCCTGGAAGACGGCGTTCATCAGGGCATGCCGACTCGGGAAGTGCCGGTACAGGGTGCCGATCCCGACGCCCGCGCGGCGCGCGACGTCCTCCAACGAGGCATCCGTGCCGTGTTCCGCGAAGGCGGTCCGTGCCTCACTCAGCAGTCGTTCGTAGTTGCGGCGCGCGTCGGCGCGCATGGGCCGGGACGGCGTCCGTGCCGTGCTCGTCACCATGGCGTGGCCTCCCTCTTCATCCGCCCCGGGTCCAGGATGCCATCGCACGTCCGGAGGATGCCTCCGCATCGAGCGACGCCGATCGCCGTCGGACGACGACCGGGGCCCTGCGGAGTCGTATCGACTCCGCAGGGCCCCGGTGAACGTCGGGTGCTGCTCGTTCAGTCCTTGATCTCGCAGATCACGGCGCCGGAGGAGATCGAGCTGCCGATCTCGGCGGAGAGGCCCTTGATGGTGCCTGCCCGGTGTGCGTTCAGGGGTTGTTCCATCTTCATGGCTTCGAGGACGACGACGAGGTCGCCTTCCTGGACCTGCTGGCCCTCTTCGACGGCGATCTTGACGATGGTGCCCTGCATGGGGGAGGCGAGGGTGTCGCCGGTGGCGGCCGGGCCGGACTTCTTCGCGGCGCGGCGTTTGGGCTTGGCGCCGGCGGCGAGTCCGGTGCGGGCCAGGCTCATGCCCAGGGACGAGGGGAGGGAGACTTCCAGGCGCTTGCCGCCGACCTCGACGACGACGGTCTCGCGGCCTGCTTCTTCCTCGGTGTCGGTGTCGGTGTCGGTGGGGGTGAAGGGGGTGATGGTGTTGACGAACTCGGTCTCGATCCAGCGGGTGTGGACCGTGAACGGGGTGTTGTCGGTGGGGGCGAAGGCGGGGTCGGTGACGACCGCGCGGTGGAAGGGGATGGCGGTGGCCATGCCTTCGACGGTGAATTCGGCGAGGGCGCGGGCCGCGCGTTGCAGGGCCTGCTCGCGGGTGGCGCCGGTGATGACGAGTTTGGCGAGGAGGGAGTCCCAGGCGGGGCCGATGACGCTGCCGGTCTCGACGCCGGTGTCCAGGCGGACACCGGGGCCGGTGGGCGGGGTGAAGGTGGTGACGGTGCCGGGGGCGGGCAGGAAGCCGCGGCCGGGGTCCTCGCCGTTGATGCGGAATTCGAAGGAGTGTCCGCGCAGTGCGGGGTCGTCGTAGCCGAGTTCCTCGCCGTCGGCGATGCGGAACATTTCGCGGACGAGGTCGAGGCCGGTGACTTCTTCGGTGACGGGGTGTTCGACCTGGAGGCGGGTGTTGACTTCGAGGAAGGAGATGGTGCCGTCGGTGCCGACGAGGAATTCGACGGTGCCGGCACCGACGTAGCCGGCTTCCTTGAGGATGGCCTTGGACGCGGCGTACAGCTCGGCGTTCTGTGCCGGGGAGAGGAAGGGGGCGGGGGCTTCCTCGACGAGTTTTTGGTGGCGGCGCTGGAGGGAGCAGTCGCGGGTGGAGACGACGACGACGTTGCCGTGCTGGTCGGCCAGGCACTGGGTCTCGACGTGGCGGGGTTTGTCGAGGTAGCGCTCGACGAAGCATTCGCCGCGGCCGAAGGCGGCGACGGCTTCGCGGACGGCGGAGTCGTACAGTTCGGGGATTTCTTCCAGGGTGCGGGCGACCTTGAGGCCGCGGCCGCCGCCGCCGAAGGCGGCCTTGATCGCGATCGGCAGTCCGTGTTCCCGGGCGAACGCGACGACCTCGGTGGAGTCCTTGACCGGGTCGGGGGTGCCGGCGACCAGGGGGGCGCCGGCGCGCTGGGCGATGTGGCGGGCGGCGACCTTGTCGCCGAGGTCGCGGATCGCGTGCGGGGGCGGGCCGATCCAGGTCAGGCCCGCGTCGATGACGGCCTGGGCGAACTCGGCGTTCTCCGACAGGAAGCCGTAGCCGGGGTGGATCGCGTCCGCGCCGGAGTCCTTCGCGGCCCGCAGTACCTTGGCCATGTCCAGGTAACTCGCGGCGGGGGTGTCACCGCCCAGGGCGAATGCCTCGTCGGCCGCGCGAACATGCAGAGCGTCACGGTCCGGGTCCGCGTAGACGGCCACGCTCCCGATCCCCGCATCCCGACACGCCCGAGCAACGCGGACAGCGATTTCGCCACGGTTGGCGATGAGCACCTTGCGCACGATGGCTCCCTCCTTGAAACAAGCTGAGTTTAGGGACAACCGACACGGCCCTACGACCCGTCCCCAATGGTGAGCTTGCCCACACGGAGTGTGATTCGAGGCTTGCTCAAGTCGCGAAATCCCTTGTGGCACCAAGGTACGCCGGGATTCATGACCGCACAGTAGCCGCAAGGTGTGGTCCAGGTCTCTGTTCGGGCAAGCAGCCGGACTCGGCGTTTCTTTGTGGAGTCCCCACTAATGGACGAACGATTCTTTGCCCGACGCGCGAGCGCTGCGGACGCGGGCGCGCGCGGGGAGCGCACGGGTGGGCCCCACGGACGGGGGACGGCGGGAACGGGCGTGGATCGGGGGCGGAACGAGTGGGGAACGGCAGAGGAACGGCGGTCTCGGTCGTGCGAAGCCTTGTCCCGGGCGTTACCGGTGAGTAGGGTCCGCGCTGTTGCATGTACTGCAGGTAACAGGCTGTCACACGTACTACCGGTAACAGGGGGTGGGCGCAGTGGTGCGCAGAACGGTGGCGTTCGTGGCCGCGCTCGTGCTCTTCGTGGAGGCCGCGGGCGTCGCGCTGGTGAACGTCGTCCTGGCGGAAGTGGTCAGGAACCAGGACATGTCGCTGGCCGGGCTGGAGCCCGCGGCCATGACCGGCGGCGCCTGGGTGATGGGCGGCATCCTCGGCCTCTGCCTGGTGCTGTGCGGGGTGGTGCTGCTGCTGGCCGGGGTGCGGGACCGGATACCCGGCCGGATCGGCCGCATCGCTCTCATCGTCTGTGCCGTGGGGCACGGGGTGCTCGGCGCGGTGGCGGTCGGTCCGGTCGGCTGGACCGCGTTCGCGTGTCTGATGGTGACGCTCGCACTGATCGTGCTGACCCTGGTGGCCTACGGCCCGGAGAAGGGTCGGCCCACGGGCGGTGGGCCCACGGGCGGCGGCCCCGCGCAGGAGTCCGGGCCGGCCGCACCGGCGGCGGCCTGACCGCGACGCCCGGAGCGCGGTGACGGCCCAGCCCCGGAGGGCGGTGAGCGGGGCCGAATCCGGCCCCGCGGCGCTCCGGGTGCTGCGGCGCCGGTGCTTCCAGGTGCCTGCGGTGCTTCGAGGGCCTGCCGTGTTCCGGGGCCGGTGGCGTTCCGGGGTTCCGCGGGTCGGCGGCGGCTCAGACCCAGAGATCGGTGACGGAGACCCCGAGCTCGCCCAGCAGGCGGCGCAGCAGCGGCAGCGAGAGCCCGATGACGTTGCCGTGGTCGCCCTCGATGGACTCGACGAACGGGGCCGAACGGCCGTCCAGGGTGAAGGCGCCCGCCACGTGCAGCGGCTCGCCGGAGGCCACGTAGGCGGCGACCTCGGCGTCCGTCGGCTCGCCGAAACGGACCGTCGTGGACGCGGTCGCCGAGGCGGTGCGCCCGGTCGTGGTGTCGATGACGCTGTGACCGGTCCGCAGCACGCCGGCCCGGCCGCGCATGGACTTCCAGCGGGCGGTGGCCTCCTCGGCGTCGGTCGGCTTGCCGAGCGCCTCGCCGTCGAGTTCCAGGACCGAATCGCATCCGATGACCAGCGCGCCCGCCGCCTCCGGGCGACCGGCCACCGCCGCGGCCTTCGCCTCGGCGAGCACCAGCGCCAGCTCGGCGGGCGTCGCCGCGCTCAGGGCGTCCTCGTCCACCCCGCTGACGACCACCTCGGGCGCGAATCCGGCCTGCCGCAGCAGACCGAGACGGGCGGGGGAGGCGGAGGCGAGCACGAGACGGCGCTGATCAGTCATACGCGCCATCGTAGAAGGGGCGGTGCGGCACCCGGCCCGGCAGGGCATCGGCCCGATCCGGCCGCCCGGCATGTCCCGGCCCCGGCGTGCACGTGGCCCCGGCGTGTTCCCCGGCCCCGGCGTGCCCGCGGTCTCAGCGTGTTCCGAGCACCAGCATCAGGACCACCATCGCGAGCGCGACCACCAGCCCCGCGCGCCGCATCATGTCCTGGGCGTCGCGCAATTCCTTCGGAGGCTTGTTCTCCGGGTCGGACCACAGCATGGACCGATCCTGCTGCGACGGCGGACACGGCGCCTGAGTACCCGTACTCAGGCGCCGTGACGCATACGGACCAGATCGCGCCGCGACGCGCCGGAGGCCCGGACCCCGGCGACCGCCGAGGACCCGGACCTCCGCCGACACGTATGGGCGAATGACCGTGCGAGCCGCCCGGACGGCTCGCGACCGTCCGGGGCCGCCACATCCGTGGGACAGCCCTCAGTCGGGCCAGTACGTCCGTGCCCAGGCGCGCGGTCCCGGTACCCGGCGCTCGCGGCGGGCGACGCGGGCCGGGTCGGACCAGTGCCCGAGCAGCGCCGGAGCCCCGGACGACCCGCCGGAGGCCGTCGCCGCGGCGCGAGCCCGTACCACCGCGAGCGCGGCGGCCAGCTCCTCCGGGGTCGGGTTGCCCCGTACGACCTTGATCATGGCCAGGGACCTTTCTAGAGGGGGATGTTGCCGTGCTTCCTCGGGGGCAGTGATTCCCGCTTCGTGCGCAGCTGACGCAGCCCCTTCACGATGTGGGCGCGGGTGTCGGACGGCATGATCACCGCGTCCACGTAGCCGCGCTCGGCCGCCACGTACGGGTTGAGCAGTGTGTCCTCGTAGTCGGTGATCAGCTCGGCGCGGGTCGCGTCCGCCTCGCGGGGATCGGTGATGGCGGCGAGGGTCCGGCGGTGCAGGATGTTCACCGCGCCCTGCGCGCCCATGACGGCGATCTGCGCGGTCGGCCAGGCGAGGTTGATGTCGGCGCCCAGGTGCTTGGAGCCCATCACGTCGTACGCGCCGCCGAACGCCTTGCGGGTGATCACCGTGATCAGCGGGACCGTCGCCTCCGCGTAGGCGTAGATCAGCTTGGCGCCGCGCCGGATGATGCCGCCGTACTCCTGGTCGACGCCGGGCAGGAAACCGGGCACGTCGACGAAGGTCAGGACGGGCACGTTGAACGCGTCGCAGGTACGGACGAACCGGGCCGCCTTCTCGCTCGCGTTGATGTCGAGGCAGCCCGCGAACTGCATCGGCTGGTTGGCGACGATGCCGACCGGATAGCCCTCGACCCGCCCGAAGCCGGTGATGATGTTCGGCGCGAACAGGGTCTGGGTCTCCAGGAACTCGCCGTCGTCCAGCACGTGCTCGATGGCGTGGTGCATGTCGTACGGCTGGTTCGCCGAGTCCGGGATGAGGGTGTCGAGCTCGCGGTCCTCGTCGGTGGTGGCGAGGTCCGCCTCCTCCGGGAAGGCCGGAGCCTCCGAGAGATTGTTCGAAGGCAGGTAAGACAGCAGCGACTTGACGTACTCGATGGCGTCCTTCTCGTCACCCGCCATGTGGTGCGCCACCCCGGAGGTGGTGTTGTGCGTGCGGGCGCCGCCGAGTTGCTCGAAGCCGACGTCCTCGCCGGTGACGGTCTTGATCACGTCGGGACCGGTGATGAACATGTGCGAGGTCTGGTCGACCATCACGGTGAAGTCGGTGATCGCGGGGGAGTAGACCGCGCCGCCCGCACACGGCCCGACGATCAGCGAGATCTGCGGGACGACACCCGAGGCGTGCACATTGCGGCGGAAGATCTCGGCGAACAGGCCCAGGGCGGCGACCCCTTCCTGGATACGCGCGCCGCCGCCGTCGTTGATGCCGATGATCGGGCAGCCGGTCTTCAGCGCGAAGTCCATCACCTTGACGATTTTCTCACCGTAGACCTCGCCGAGCGAGCCGCCGAAGATCGTGAAGTCCTGCGAATAGACGCAGACAGGACGGCCGTCGACCGTGCCGTAGCCGGTGACGACACCGTCCCCGTACGGCCGGTTCTTCTCGATGCCGAAATTGGTGGAGCGGTGCCGGGCGAATTCGTCGAGTTCCACGAAGGAACCCTCGTCGAGCAGCAGGTCGACCCGCTCCCGGGCGGTCAGCTTGCCCTTTGCGTGCTGCTTCTCGACCGCACGTGCGGAGCCCGCGTTCGTCGCCTCGTCGATACGGCGGCGCAGGTCCGCGATCTTGCCCGCGGTGGTGTGGATGTCGGTCTCTTCCGGCTCGGACATCGGGTGGCGGCTCCCTGCCTGGTCACGGGGGACGACTGTGCTGCTGATCAGGCCCGGAACACCGGACGGTCAGCTTCTGGCACACCTACTGATCCGTAGCGTATCGGCGCCGATACGGATCAGCAGTGCGTCGTTTACCACACCTAGTCTGGCTTGCATGACACCTTCGGATGCGTTTCACAGCCGCTGGTCGGACCTCGACCGGCCCCCCCTGAACGTCCCCGCGCTGCGCCGCGGGCTGCTGCGGCCGGGCGGACTGTGGACCTCGCTCGATGTCGTGGAGACCACCGGGTCCACCAATTCCGACCTCGCCGCGCGGGCGGCCTCGGGGCTCGCCGAGGGCGCTGTACTGGTCGCCGAGGAGCAGACCGCGGGCCGCGGCAGGCTCGACCGCACCTGGACGGCTCCGGCCCGTTCGGGGCTGTTCTTCTCCGTCTTCCTGAAGCCCGGCGACATCCCCGTCGACCGGTGGGGATGGCTGCCGCTGCTCACCGGCGTCGCCGTCGCGACCGGCCTGGCCCGCGCCGCGGGCGTCGACACCGCCCTGAAATGGCCCAACGACCTCCTGGTGACCGTGGCCGGTGAGGAACGCAAGGCGGGCGGCATCCTCGCCGAGCGTGCCGGGGACGGCGTCGTCATCGGCACCGGCGTCAACGTCACCCTCCGCGCCGCCGAACTCCCCGCCCCCACAGCCGGATCGCTCTCCCTGGCCGGAGCGGTCTCCACCGACCGCGAGACCCTGCTGCGCGGTGTGCTGCGCTCCCTGGAGGAGTGGTACGGGCGGTGGCGTGCCGCCGACGGCGACGCGGCGGCCGGCGGCCTCCAGGAGGCGTACGCGGCGGGCTGTGCGACGCTCGGTCGCACGGTACGGGCCCAGCTGCCCGGCGACCGCACGCTCGTCGGAGAGGCCGTGGCGATCGACAGCGGCGGCCGGCTGGTGCTGTCCACCGACGAGGGCCTGCGCGAACCTCTGTCCGCGGGCGACATCGTGCACCTGCGCGGATCCGGGGGCGGACTGACCTGACGCGGCCGGGACGGATTCGGGGCGGATTCGGGACGGGTTGCGGGCGCGGGGCAGGGGGCGGGCGCGGGTCGCGTTCCGCCGGGCCGTCCCGCCGGCCGTTCCGCCTCCCACCGGGCTCCGGCGTCCCCCGTGCTTCTCCGGCCCGTTGCGGCTCGTTCCGGCACCGTCCGGGGCCGACGGGGCTCCGGGGCGCACGGGGGGCGTACCAGGGATGTTGGGGGGCGCTCCGGCAGCGCTCCGGCCGGATCGCGGACGTGAGCCACGGCACACCTGCCGTATCGTTGAGGCGATCCACCGACAGATCGGCAGGGCAGTGCGCAGGGAACGGGCAGGAGGCGGCTGGTGACCGTCGGCGACACGACTTCCGGCGCGGGCGAGGAGCCCCCGTCGGGGCCCTCGGTCCACCCCACACCGCATCACGAAGTCGACCACACGGCGGAACCGAGCGACGACCCCCTCGCGATCCGCCTGGAACAGTTGATCCTCGGCGCCGACCGTCGCTACACGCCCTTCCAGGCGGCCCGCAGCGCGGGCGTCTCGATGGACCTCGCCTCGCGGTTCTGGCGGGCCATGGGCTTCGCCGACATCGGGCAGGCCCGCGCGCTCACCGAGGCCGACGTGCTGGCGCTGCGCCGCCTCGCCGGTCTCGTGGAGGCGGGGCTGCTCAGCGAGCCGATGGCGATCCAGGTCGCCCGGTCCACCGGGCAGACCACCGCCCGGCTGGCGGAGTGGCAGATCGACTCGTTCCTGGAAGGGCTGACCGAACCGCCCGAGCCCGGCATGACCCGGACCGAGGTCACCTACCCGCTGATCGAGCTGCTCCTGCCGGAGTTGCAGGAGTTCCTGGTGTACGTGTGGCGGCGCCAGCTCGCCGCCGCCACCGGGAGGGTCGTCCAGGCCGCCGACGACGAGGAGATGGTCGACCGGCGCCTGGCCGTCGGCTTCGCCGACCTCGTCGGGTTCACCCGGCTGACCCGGCGCCTGGAGGAGGAGGAGCTCGGCGAACTCGTCGAGGCATTCGAGACCACCTCCGCCGACCTGGTCGCCGCCCACGGGGGTCGGCTCATCAAGACCCTCGGCGACGAGGTCCTCTTCGCCGCCGACGACGCCGGTACGGCCGCCGAGATCGCTCTGCGCCTCATCGAGGTGATGACCCAGGACGAGACGATGCCCGCACTGCGCGTCGGCATCGCCTTCGGCACCGTCACCACACGCATGGGCGACGTCTTCGGTACGACGGTGAACCTCGCCAGTCGGCTGACCTCGATAGCGCCGAAGAACGCCGTGCTGGTGGACGGCGCGTTCGCGGAGGAACTGACGCGCACCGGCGATGCCCCGGCCTCCGAGGCGCAGGCCGCCGAGGCGGCCGCGGCGGCCGAGAAGGACCGCCGGGAGGGCCTGGAGCCGAAGCCCCTGCCGAGGTACCGCTACGGACTGCAGCCCATGTGGCAGCGGCCGGTGCGCGGCCTCGGGGTCGTGGAGCCCTGGCTGCTGGCCCGCCGCGCCACGCCGGGTACGTCCTGAGGCGCGTGCGCCGGGCCACTCCGCTCCACCACTCCGCCGCGCCACGCCGGGTACGTCCTGAGGCGCGTCCGCCGGGCCACTCCGCTCCACCACTCCGCCGCGCCACGCCGGGTACGTCCTGAGGCGCGTGCGGCGAGGCGTTCCCCGTGTGTCCTGAGGCGCCCGTGCGTCGAGCGTCCCTGGCGTGTTCTGAGCCGCGTCCGTCGGGATGCCGCGCATTCGGCGGGTGGGTCCGTCCGGTAGCGGGCCCGCCGTGACCCGCCCGGTACGTCCGGCCCCGCCGCAGCGGGCTCCGGCGCCGCCTCGCACCGTCCGAGGGGGCCGTGCCACCGCACCCGGGACCGGCGTCCCGGGCCCCATAGGATCCCTCCGGAAACGATCGTTAACCGGAGGAGTGAAGTCATGACCGTCACGTCCGAGCAGCGGTTCGGGGAGTACGTCGTGGTGCGGGTCCACGAGGGGCAGGAGCACGTGGCCGAACTGGTCCTCGACCGGCCGAAGGCGATGAACGCGGTGTCCACGGACATGGCCCGCTCGATCGCCGCCGCCTGTGCCGCGCTCGCCGCCGACCCGGCCGTGCGGGCCGCCGTCCTCACCTCCAGCCATGAGCGGGCCTTCTGCGTGGGCGCCGACCTGAAGGAACGGAACTCCTTCACCGACGCCGAACTGCTGCGCCAGCGCCCCACCGCCCGCGCCGCGTACACCGGGGTGCTGGAGCTGCCGATGCCGACCATCGCGGCGGTGCACGGTTTCGCGCTCGGCGGCGGTTTCGAGCTGGCCCTGTCCTGCGACCTGATCGTCGCCGACCGCACCGCCGTGGTGGGCCTGCCCGAGGTGTCGGTCGGTGTCATCCCCGGCGGGGGCGGTACGCAGTTGCTGCCGCGGCGGGTCGGGGCGGCGCGGGCGGCGGAGCTGGTCTTCACGGCCCGGCGGGTGGAGGCGGCCGAGGCGCACGACACCGGCCTCGTCGACGAGCTGGTGGAGGCGGGGCGGGACCGCGAGGCCGCGCTCGCGCTCGCCGGCCGGATCGCCGCCAACTCCCCGGTCGGGCTGCGGGCGGCCAAGCGGGCCCTGCGAGTCGGGCACGGTCTCGATCTGCGGACGGGGCTGGAGGTCGAGGACGCCGCGTGGCGCTCGGTGGCCTTCTCCGGCGACCGGGCCGAGGGCGTCGCCGCGTTCAACGAGAAGAGGAAGCCGAACTGGCCCGGTGAGTAACGTTGCGCGTTCAAAGGGACACGCAGTGAATAATTTAGACGCCTCAAACTGATCAAATCACCACAAATCTACATAAGCTGTAGTGATGGGTGGTGAGGATGCACGGCTGCGGGCCGTGGTTTCGCTTGCGCAGGCGATGGCGGCGGCGCACACCCCGCGGGGGTCGTGGCGAGCGGCCGCGCTGGGTGCGTGCGAGGCGCTGGGCGGCTCCTTCGCCGCGCTCTCCGTGTGGGAGCGCGGACGGGGGCGGCTGCGGGTGCTGGTGAACGCCGGCGAACGGGCTGTGGGGGAGGAGGAGTTCCCCGAGGAGGAGGCGTACCCCGTGTACCGGTTCCCGGAGATCACCGAGTTCCTGCACGAACGGTGGGCCGCCGGGGGCGAGCCCGACGCCTGGGTGGAGATCGACGACACCTCGGCGGGCGACGCCCCGGGCGCGGGGGAGCGCGGGTACGGGGGCGGCTACTCCCATCAGCGGGTGGCCGCACTGCGCCGGCGCGGACGGGGCTGCTGCGTGATCGCGCCGATCGTGCTGCACGGGCGGGCCTGGGGCGAGCTGTACGTGGCCCGCCCGGCGGGGCAGCCGGTGTTCGGACGCGAGGACGCGGACTTCGCCACCGTGCTCGCCGCCGTCGTCGCGGCCGGGATCTCCCAGGCCGAGCGGCTCGAAGAGGTCCGCAGGCTCGCCTTCACCGACCCGCTGACCGGGCTGGCCAACCGGCGCGCGGTCGACATGCGGCTCGACGAGGCGATCGAACGGCACCGGGCGGACGGGGCGGTGGTCAGCCTGGTGGTCTGCGACCTCAACGGCCTCAAGCGGGTCAACGACACGCACGGCCACGCCGTCGGCGACCGCCTGCTGGAACGTTTCGGCTCGGTGCTGTCCCGCTGCGGTGCGATGCTCCCCGGCGCCCTCGCGGCCCGACTCGGCGGAGACGAGTTCTGTCTTCTCGCGGTGGGCCCGGAGGAGGACGACGTGATCCGTGTCGCAACCGAACTCTGCGACCGGGCGGCCGAGTTGGAGTTGGGCGACGGGGTGGCGTGCGGGATCGCCTCCACCGGTGACCCGATCGGGCAGCCGACGGTCTCGGCGCGGCGACTGTTCCGGCTCGCGGATGCGGCCCAGTACCGGGCGAAGGCGGCGCGCTCGACGGGGCCGGTGGTGGCGGGGCGTGACGGCGAGGCGCTGCGGCTGGCCGACGCCCCGCCCCGATTCGCGCACGACCGTCGGCATCTGCGCGGCAGCAGGCTCTGACCCCGAGGTCGGTCCGGACCTCGCAGATGGTCCGGTGGGCGGTGCGGCCGGGTGGTCCGCGATCGGTCCGGCGATCGGTCCGGCGGGCGGCGATGATCGGTCCGATGGGCGGTGTGACCGGTGGTGCGGCCTGCCGGCCGGGCGGTGCGGTGATCGGTCCGGCGGGTGGCGCGACCGGTGGTGCGGCCGGGCGCGACGGCCCCGCCCTCCCGTCCCGCCCCGTTGCGGCCTGTCGTGGGCGAGGTCGTAAGGGGCGGACCGCGCACCCACTCGTGACATGACGGGATTCAGTCCGTACGCTGCTGAATATGGATATGCACACAGTCGTGGTGGGGACGTCCGGTACCACGGCCCAGGACGTCATCGCCGTGGCCCGCGACAACGCTCGTGTCGAGCTCTCCGCGGCCGCCGTGAGCGCACTCGCCGCCGCCCGCGAGATCGTCGACGCGCTCGCCGCCAAGCCCGAGCCGGTCTACGGCGTCTCCACCGGATTCGGAGCCCTGGCCACCCGGCACATCGGCCACGACCTCCGCGCACAGCTCCAGCGCAACATCGTCCGCTCGCACGCAGCGGGGATGGGCCCGCGCGTCGAACGCGAGGTCGTGCGCGCCCTGATGTTCCTGCGGTTGAAGACCGTCGCCTCCGGACACACCGGCGTACGCCCCGAGGTCGCGCAGACCATGGCCGACGTTCTCAACGCGGGCATCACCCCCGTTGTCCACGAGTACGGATCGCTCGGCTGCTCCGGCGACCTGGCCCCGCTCTCGCACTGCGCCCTGACCCTGATGGGCGAGGGGGACGCGGAGGGGCCCGACGGCACCGTGCGCCCCGCCGGCGAACTGCTCGCCGCCCACGGCATCACCCCGGTGGAACTGCGTGAGAAGGAGGGCCTGGCCCTCCTCAACGGCACCGACGGCATGCTCGGCATGCTCGTCATGGCGCTCGCCGACCTGAAGACCCTCTACACCTCGGCCGACATCACCGCCGCCCTGTCCCTGGAGGCGCTGCTCGGCACGGACAAGGTGCTCGCCCCGGAACTGCATGCGATCCGCCCGCACCCGGGCCAGGGCGCCAGCGCCGACAACATGCTGCGGGTCCTCGCCGGATCGGGCCTGACCGGTCATCACCAGGACGACGCGCCTCGCGTGCAGGACGCCTACTCCGTGCGCTGCGCACCCCAGGTCAACGGCGCCGGACGGGACACTCTCGCCCACGCCGCGACCGTCGCGGACCGCGAACTCGCCGCCGCCGTCGACAACCCCGTCGTCCTGCCCGACGGGCGGGTCGAGTCCAACGGGAACTTCCACGGCGCACCCGTCGCGTACGTCCTCGACTTCCTGGCGATCGCCGCCGCCGACCTCGGCTCGATCACCGAGCGCCGCACCGACCGGCTGCTGGACAAGAACCGTTCGCACGGGCTGCCGCCGTTCCTCGCCGACGACGCCGGTGTGGACTCCGGCCTGATGATCGCCCAGTACACCCAGGCCGCCCTGGTCAGTGAGATGAAGCGGCTCGCCGTCCCCGCCTCGGCCGACTCCATCCCGTCGTCCGCGATGCAGGAGGACCACGTCTCCATGGGCTGGTCGGCGGCGCGCAAACTGCGTACCGCCGTCGACAACCTCGCCCGGATCATCGCCGTCGAGCTGTACGCGGCGACCCGCGCCGTCGAGTTGCGCGCCGCCCAGGGCCTCACCCCCGCGCCCGCCTCACGGGCCGTCATCGAGGCGCTGCGTGCGGCGGGCGTCGAGGGGCCGGGGCCGGACCGCTTCCTGTCGCCCGACCTGGCCGCCGCGGACACGTTCGTCCGCGCGGGCCGACTTGTCGCCGCGGTCGAACCGGTGACCGGACCGCTGGCCTGACGGGCTCGACGGTTCCCGGCGCCGCACCCGCCGGGAACCGGTGCCGCGACAGGGCGGCAACCCGTGCCGCGGCGGAACGGGAACCGGTGCCGCGACGGGCGGACGTCGGCCTCGCGGCATCGGGCCTCCCGTCGCGGGACCGATCCGGCCGGGAGGCGATCCGGACCGGCCGGCCGGGCGGGCAGGTGGGCGGGCAGGTGGGCGGGTGGCGAGGCGTGTGAGGGCGCCGTGCGTCCGAGCCCTTCGCACGCCGGAGTGTGCGCAGTCCCCGCGTGCCGGAGCGTGCGGAGTGCTTGGGCGCCGGAGCATGCGCAGTCCCGGGCGCCGGGGCATGCGCAGTCCCTGGGCGACACGGTTCGCGCGGTTCCGCGGCGCCGCCTTGGGGAATTCGCGCGGTTCCGCGGCGCCGCCGTGGGGAAGGAGACGGACCACGGCGGGGAAGCGGCGAGGGGCACGGGTCGTGGCGGCGAGACGACGTGGGCCCTTCCCTGCGGAGCGCCGGAGACGCCGACGGCGTCCCCCACCGCGGGAGGGCCTCGTCGCCGGTTCCGCGGACCGCGGCCGACATCGGGAACCGCCGCGGCCCTGAGCGCGTCGATCAGTGTTGTTCCCCACATCCTTCGCGGATGTGGAACGAAGGACCCTATCAATGGGTTCTTGGAACAATGACGGGTTTCGCCGATGGTTCGGCGGCCCCGCTCGGGGTTTTTGGGGATTCGGCAACGATGGAGAAGCGTGTGATGACGGACAGCAAGCGGCGCAAGGGCCTCGTGGCCGCGTCCGCACTGCTCGGTGGCGTACTGATACTCACTGCCTGCAACGACGGCAAGGCCGACGGCGCCGCCGACGGCTCGAAGAAGTCGCAGACGTCCGAGGTCGACAAGGCTGCGGCCGAGGAGACGTCGGAAGCACAGATATCCATCGCGCCCAAGGACGGCACGGACAACGCGAGCATCAACAACGCCGCCAAGGTCACCGTCGCCAAGGGCACGCTGAGCGAGGTCACCATGACCACGTCGACCGGCGCGGCGGTCAAGGGCACGCTCGCCGCCGACGGCAAGAGCTGGAAGCCCGACGCCCAGCTGGAGCGCTCGACCACGTACAAGATCAGCGCGACGGCCAAGGACTCCAAGGGCCGCGAGGCGCACGAGAACTCCTCCTTCACCACCGTGTCGCCCGCCAACAGCTTCATCGGCAACTTCACCCCCGAGGACGGCTCCACCGTCGGTGTCGGGATGCCGGTCTCGATCAACTTCAACAAGCCGATCACGGACCGCAAGGCCGTCCAGGCCGGCATCACCGTGACGTCCAGCAGCGGCCAGGAGGTCGCCGGCCACTGGTTCAACAACCAGCGTCTCGACCTGCGCCCCGAGAACTACTGGCAGGGCGGCTCCACCGTCACGCTGAAGCTGGACCTCGACGGCGTCGAGGGTGCGGACGGCGTCTACGGCGTGCAGCAGAAGACGGTCACCTTCAAGATCGGTCGCAACCAGGTCTCGACGGTCGACGCCAAGACCCACACCATGACCGTCACCCGGGACGGCAAGACGATCAAGACCATCCCGATATCGGCGGGCTCCTCCGCCAACCCCACGTACAACGGGCAGATGGTGATCTCCGAGAAGTACAAGGAGACCCGGATGAACGGTGACACCGTCGGCTTCGGTGGCGAGTACGACATCAAGGACGTTCCGCACGCCATGCGGCTGTCGAACTCCGGCACCTTCATCCACGGCAACTACTGGGGCGCGCGATCGATCTTCGGCAGCGCCAACACCAGCCACGGCTGCGTCGGCCTCCCCGACGTGAAGGGCGCGGGCGACGGCGGCCAGCCCGGCGCCTGGTTCTACGACAACTCCCTCATCGGTGACGTGGTCGTCGTCAAGAACTCCCCGGACAGGACCATCACCCCGGACAACGGCCTCAACGGCTGGAACATGAACTGGGCGGACTGGAAGGCGGGCTCCGCCGCCTGACCGGCGCGCACGCACGCACCGCTTCCTCCCGCGGCACCGAACCCCGTACGAAGGCGGCGGGGCCCCGAATCCTCCTGGATCCGGGGCTCCGCCGCCTTCGGCGTTGCCCGGGACGTACGGGCCGACTCGTCGACCCGCGTCGGCAAGGTCGTAGCGTGTACACCTTGCCGCCCCTGCTCGACCAACGAAACGGAACCGTCCGTGCGCCGCCTCGTGCAGTCCTCTGCCGGGACTACCGAATTGCTCGCCGGGAACCCCCGCACCGACGAACCCGTGCGGGCCGGTGCCTTCCGGCAGCGCTACCGCGTGCCGATCCTGGCCACCGCCCTGTCCGTGCCCCTGTACGCGCTCTGGGCGGCCTTCCTCGCCACCGGCGGCGGAGACCTGGCGGCCCAGGTGTCCTGGACCGACTTCGTGGCGCGGCACCCCGGCGCCCCGTACAACCTGTCCTGGTACGGCGGCATCCACGTCGGCAACTACAGCGTCTTCGCACCGCAGTTGATGGCCCTGCTCGGAGTGCGGACCGTCACCGTCCTCTCCGGAGCGGCCGCCTCCTGGCTGGCGGCGGACCTGTTCGTGCGCAGCGGGATGCGCAGGCCCCTGTGGCCCGCCCTGCTGGCGACGCTGACCCTCTGGTGCAATGTCGCGTCCGGGCGGTCCACCTTCGCCCTGGGCGTGGCCCTCGCCCTTGCCGCCTGCCTGGTGCTGACGGGGACGTCGCGCCGCCCGGTCCTCGCGGGTGTGCTCGGCGCGCTGGCGACGACGGCCAGCCCGGTCGCCGGACTGTTCCTGCTCGTCGCGGGCGCGGGGTGGCTGCTGGACCGGGACTGGCGGAAGGCGGTCGCCCTGTGCGCCCCGCCCGCCGTCGTCGTCGGACTCACCACCCTGGTGTTTCCCTTCGGTGGCGAGATGCCGATGTCGCCCGGCGATGTCTGGAAGCCGGTCCTCTTCGGCGTTCTGCTCCTCGCGCTGGCGCCGCGCGAATGGCGGGCGCTGCGCCACGGCGCCTGGGTCTACGCGGTCGGGGTCGTGCTGACCTTCCTCGTTCCGTCGCCGGTCGGGTCGAACGTCGTACGCCTCGCCGAACTGTTCGCTGCCCCGGTCCTGCTCGCCGCGATCCTGGCCCACGGGGTGCGGACCTGGCGGAGGGTCGCCCTCGCCGCCGCCCTGGTGCTGTCCGTGCAGTGGGTGTCGGAGCACGCCGTCCACGTGCTGGAGATGTCGACCCCCGTCCCGGCATGGGCCGCGGATGCGGAGGGGGTGGTGGCCGCCCTGGACCGCCTCGGCGCCGACCGCACCCGCGTCGAGGCCGTACCGGCGGTCGACCACCGGGAGACGACCGTCCTCGGCCCGCACGTCGACCTGGCCCGCGGCTGGAACCGCCAGATCGACCTGGAGCGCGGGGCGCTCTTCTACGACGGGACCTTCTCCGCCGCGACCTACCGCGCCTGGCTCGACCGCTGGGCGGTGGGGTACGTCGTCCTGCCGGACGGCACCCCGGACTGGGCGGCGGAGGAGGAGGCCGCCCTCGTCCGCGGCCGACCGGACTGGCTGCGGCTCGTGTGGCACGACGCCCACTGGCGCGTCTACCGGGTCGAGGAGGCGACGCCCCTGGTGACGGGCGCCGGCGCGTCCGTCGTCGGCCGGGACGGCGCCGACCTCGTCGTACGGGTCCGCGAACGCGGGCCGGTGACCGTCCGCATCGCCTACTCGCCCTGGCTGCGGTCGAACGCCGGATGCCTGGAGCGCGCGGGGCAGTGGACCCGGCTGAGGGCGCCGGCGGCCGGTGAGTACCGGATCGGCTCCTCGTACCGGCCGCCCTGGCGGGGGAAGTGCTGAGGTGGGGCGGGGGCCGACGCGCGGACCGGGGGCGGGCAGGACGCCGGGTCGGCCACCGGGGCCCGAGGGGCGGGCGGGACGCCGGGTCGGCCACCGGGGCCCGAGGGGCGAGGGGTCGGGGCGGGGCCGCCACCGAAGGACCGGGGGCCGGGGAGGAAAGAGGGGCCACCGAAGGACCGAGGGGCCGGGGGAGGAGCGAGGAGCCGGAGAGCCGAGGGGCATCGAAGAGGAGAGGGCATGGTGGAGCCTGCTGTACCCCCTTTCCGGGAGGGCGCTCCCTCGTACCGGACCCGCCCCGCCCGCGACGATGGAGACCTCGCCGAACACGGAGGAAACCGTCATGAAGTCGCTGCTGTGGACCGCCCTCGTCGCCGCCCTCGCCGCCAATGTCTTCGCCAGCCTGGGCATGCCCCGGGAAGGCGCGCAGATCGTCCTGAGCGTGGTGTCCGGCGTGATCGTCCTCGGAGCCGGTGCGGGCCTGTGGATGCTGCGCGAACGCCACGACGCCTGAGAGATTGACCGCTTATGTCGCGAATTGGCGGGCAGCTTCAGGGCAGATCGGGCCCACTATGTGGATGCAGTTCCGCGTCGCGCGGAGCCACTGGGACAATCGATGTGCCACAACGGTTCTGTACGTCGTCTTCGTGAGCCGCCGAGCGTGCGATGTCTGGGCGACGCCCTCAATGGGGAGGGGGGACCGCTGGTGTCCCCCGGGACGGGGGCACCTTCGCGCGCGACGCCGACCCATGGAAGGTCTTGATCAGATGCAGACCACCCCTGAACCCGTCACCCCCCACGCCGCCGAGAGCCGCATCATCGAGCCCCTGTACGCGGAGGTCCTCCGCCGCAACCAGGGCGAGAAGGAGTTCCACCAGGCGGTGCGGGAGGTCCTGGAGACCCTCGGCCCGGTCCTCGCCAAGCGGCCGGAGTTCGTGGACGCCCGGATCATCGAGCGGGTTTGCGAGCCGGAGCGCCAGCTCATCTTCCGCGTGCCGTGGTCGGACGACTCCGGCGACATCCACGTGAACCGCGGCTTCCGCGTCGAGTTCAGCAGCTCGCTCGGCCCGTACAAGGGCGGACTGCGCTTCCACCCCTCGGTCAACCTCGGCATCGTGAAGTTCCTCGGCTTCGAGCAGATCTTCAAGAACGCGCTCACCGGCATGCCCATCGGCGGCGGCAAGGGCGGTGCGGACTTCGACCCGAAGGGCCGCTCCGACGCCGAGATCATGCGGTTCTGCCAGTCGTTCATGACCGAGCTCCATCGTCACCTCGGCGAGTACACCGACGTCCCCGCCGGTGATATCGGCGTCGGCGGCCGCGAGATCGGCTACCTGTTCGGCCAGTACAAGCGGATCACCAACCGCTACGAGTCCGGCGTCCTCACCGGAAAGGGTCTGGGCTGGGGCGGCGCCCAGGCGCGCACCGAGGCCACCGGCTACGGCTGCGTGCTCTTCACCGCCGAGATGCTGCGCAGCCGCGGCGAGTCCCTCGACGGCCAGCGCATCGCCGTCTCCGGCTCCGGCAACGTCGCGATCTACGCGATCGAGAAGGCCCAGCAACTCGGCGCGACCGTGGTGACCTGCTCCGACTCCAACGGTTACGTCGTGGACGAGAAGGGCATCGACCTCGCCCTGCTCAAGGAGATCAAGGAGGCCGGACGCGGCCGGGTCTCGGACTACGCGGAGCGCCGCGGCGCGCACGCCACGTACGTCCCGGGCGCCGGCGTGTGGAACGTCCCCTGCGACGTCGCGCTGCCCTGCGCCACCCAGAACGAACTGCACGAGGCCGACGCCGTGGCCCTGGTCGGCAACGGTGTGAAGGCGGTCGCCGAGGGCGCCAACATGCCCACCACGCCGGAGGCCGTGCGCGTCCTCCAGGAGGCGGGCGTCGCCTTCGCCCCCGGCAAGGCCGCCAACGCGGGCGGGGTGGCCACCAGCGCCCTGGAGATGCAGCAGAACGCCTCGCGCGACTCGTGGACCTTCGCCCACACCGAGGAGCGCCTCGCGGAGATCATGCGCCACATCCACGACTCCTGCTACACCACCGCCGAGCGCTACGGCAGCCCCGGCAACTACGTGGTCGGCGCCAACATCGCCAGCTTCGAACTGGTCGCGGACGCGATGCTGGCGCAGGGGCTCATCTGACCCCACCGCCGCCCCGGTACCGTTCCGCCCCGGCACCGGTCCGGTCCGGCACTGTTCCGCCCCGGTACCGTTCCGGTCCGGCACTGTTCCGCCCCGGTACCGTTCCGCCCCGGTACCGTTCCGCCCCGGTACCGTTCCGGCCCGGTCGCCCCGCGCGGCCGGGCCGGAACGATGCGTTCGGGGCGCCGGACCGGGCCGGGCCGGGCCGGAACGGCGCGCGCCGCGCGAGCGCGGGTGGCACGGCCAGGGCCTCCGCCCGCGCCACCACCCGTTCCCGCACCCGCCCTGCGCCCGTCGCCCTACGGCCGTCGCCCGTCGCCCGTCGCGGGAGAGCGGATCACCCCGGTTGCCCGCCCCTGCGCATCAGCAGATGTCCCCGGCGGAACCGTTCCCCCTCCAGCGGCTCCCGCAGCATCCGGCCGATCTCGACGAACCCGGCCGCGCCGGCCAGCTTCGCGAGGTCGTCGATCGGCCACCGGTAGGCCGTCGTCACCTTGTGGTCGAACGCAGTGACCGGCTCACCCTCCGCCTCGAAGAACCCGAGCAGGAGGTGGCCGCCCGGCGCGAGCACCCGCCCGAACTCGGCGAAGTACGGGGGCAGTTCGCCCGGCGGGACGTGAATGACCGAGTACCAGGACACGATGCCGCTCAGCGCGCCGTCCGTCAGGCCCAGGTCCGCGAGGGTAGCCATGGAACCCACCTCGAACCGCAGGTCCGGATACGCCTCGCGGGCCAGATCGATCATCACCGGCGACAGGTCGACGCCGAACACGTCGAGCCCCAAGTCCCGCAGATGCGCGGTGAGATACCCCGGACCGCACCCCAGCTCGGCGACGGTACCGGGCCCCTGCGCCCGCGCCACCTCCGCGAACGCGGCGAGTATCGCGCGGTCCAGCGGGAGTTCGTCGAGCGAGTCGCGGGCCAGGTCGAAGTACAGGGCGGCGACGTCGTCGTAGGCGTGCGCCGTCGCGTCGAGGTATGAGGTCGGTCGGGTCATGGGCGACGAGACTAGAGCGTTCCCCGTCACGCCCGCGAACGCACTTCCGGAACCGGCGACTCCATCGGCCCGTTCCGGCCGACTCCCGACTCCCGACTCCCGACTCCCGACTCTCGCCTGCGCACGCGGAAAGGCAGCTGCGCCCCGGCCCGGTCCACGTCCCGAGGCGCCGACTCACGACACCGGACCACGACTCCGGACCACGGCACCGACTCGTGACGCCGACTCGCGCCTCCGGCCGGTGATTCAGACCGCCTCGGCCAGCAACGAGATTTCCGCCGCGACTGCCTCCGGGGTGGCCGCCACGGTGAACTGAGCGACATCGTCCAGGCTCGGATGCGAGCCGACACGTACGGCCCGTTCGGCGTTCCGCAGCAGATCGAAGTCGTTGATGTCGTTGCCGAACGCGATGTACGCGCCGGTTCCCAGCGACGTCAGGGCCTCCCACTTCGTCGTCGAACCCGGTGCGAAGTCGATGATGGCCTCGTCGAGGTGGTGGTTGACCGTCAGCCCCAGCCGACGGCCGGCCTCGGCGAGTTCCGCCATGTCCGAGGCACCCACGACGAGGAACTTCACAACCTCGGGAAGGTCGGCGATATCCACCATCCTCGCGAGGTTTCCCTGATCGACACGGCCCCGAATCGGGTGGTCCACGGGCCCGGTGTACGCGTAGTCCCAGGGCCCGTCGGCGAGATAGGTCGCTCCGTACTTCCCGACCACGTCCATCAGCGCGCCGAATCCGGCGGGATCGAACGAGGCACGGGCCCGAACCTCGCTGCCTACCGAGACGAGGCTCCCGTTCCCGCCGATCAGGGTGGCGGACGGAAAGGCCCCGTCGAGCACCGGTAGAAGGTCTCGGACGGGCCGGGCGGAGGCGAAGACCACGTCATACCCGATGCGCTCGCACGCACCGATCGCCGTGAGGATTCGATCGTCGATGGTCCGTCCGTCGAAGCAGAGCGTGCCGTCGATGTCGAACACCATGGTGCGGGCGCCAGATCCGAACATCATCGGATTCTATCCGGCCGACCGGTGGCCGGGGCGTGACTTGGGATTACACGCGGTGGTGTTCGCCGGGTCACAGTCGCTGCTGTCGTCGGGCGGACAGGCGTCCTGGGCGGGCAGCGGAACCCGGGCCGCGAGATCCGCCCACGCTTCCCCGCCCAGCAGTTCCGCCAACCGCATCTCACGCACGTTCCCCACCGGGAAGTCCCGCGCCAGCACGCACCCCGCCAGGTCCCCGTTCGGCAGCACAGCCGCCCGCCCACGCGTGCACCGCCCGCACATCTCGTCCAGCGTCGGAGACTGCCCCGGCAGCAACGCCCGCCCCACCGCACGCGCACGGTCCACGTTGATCCGGGACACCCCCATCGATTGCAGTTCGGCACGAGCCTGCTCGACCCGCTGTCCCGGGAGGACTTCCACGATTCCGGCCCGGACCGTCACGCCCCGGTTCACTGCCTCCCGGATGTTGCACAGAGTCCGGACGTAGCTCCCGCTCCGGCCCGTGATCGTGTCGTGTTCGGCCGGATCGTTGCTGTAGTAGCTGGTCGCCAGCGTCACCGCCGGATGCGTGAAGATGTCCCACCACGCCTCATGCACCGTGTACAGGTTGCTGTACACCTCCACCTGACGCCCGAGCGACAGCGCGTGTTCGGCCAGGTCCCGCCAGTGCGGGTGAACTGTCGGTTCCCCACCGATGATCTGAATCGTCCGGATGCCCAGCGCGGCGGCATCGGAGATCACCGTCCACCAGTCATCGAGGGTCATGCTCCCGTGACTCGCCTGCGGACTCGACTCCGACAGGCAGTGGGAGCAGGAGAGTTGGCATTTCCCGGTGATCTCCAGCTCCAAAGACTGGATGCTGCCCACCGGCTCACGAGCCGGTAACTCGACGAACGTGGTCATGTTGCTGTGTCCTCTCTGCTGAGTGGTGCACTGCGTTTACCGACCCGCCCCGCCGCCTGCACAACGGCGAGGCGGAGGATCAAGTGGGCCCCGTCGCTCCGTCACCCGGAAGGGCGGGGCCCGGACCCTTCACAGAGCCCTGATGCGGCGCGGAAATCGCGCCCCTACTGTTCTCCTCGTTGCTGGTAGGCGATGTGCTCGGCCAAGGCATCGAGCTGACGGCAGTGGTAGTGGGTCCCCGGCGACAGCCGTCGCAACTCCGCTTCCCACGGCCGCCCACCGGGCCGCACGACCATGGCCCGAGTGCCACGGACATGGATCACCATGCAAGGCATCTCCTTGGCCCGGTCGAACACCACCTGACCGGGCCGCAATTGTCGCGCCGACGTGAACACCGGCACCTGCGCCGGGAGAGTGCACCCCTGCACCGCAGGCGACGACGACCGGGGCGACGCCGCAGGCAGACTGGTCCCTCGGGACTCCATCACAGCCTCCAGAACTCGCGCCGGGCATTCTCGTCACAGACGCGAGCCCGAAGTTCCAGAAGTACGGGGCTGTCCGCTTTCACCGGCTGAACAGGGCCGTCAGGACACCCGGGCGCCCCGCACTCACACGGCGGAAAGGCCACCGACGACCGCCACGGACAATCCGCCTCTTCCCACGCCTCGGAGTCCGTCACCGCACCATCACCCCGTGGATGACGCGAGGGCCCACGTCGATCCCGTGGAGGGCCAGCCAGAGCGTCCACCGCCTCTGACGACACAGGCGGCTGTCAGTGCTCCCGTGCCGGTTCTGGCTACGCGTTCGAACTAAGCGAACGGTGAGACCAGCGAAGGTTTGGACGATAAGGTTGAACATGTCAGCGCTCCTCTACAGCGTTGGCCGCTCCCGGGACGGGTACCGCCGTCGCCGGGAATTTTCATGGGCGGGCATGCCCCATCAAGACTCTTCACCGTCACTAGCCATCAACGGTAAGTAGCCATGCATAGGATGCATGCGCGGAGCTGTAGAACGCAAGGGTTGCGAAATGCTTCATGGCGTTTCGTCAAGTTGAGGTGATGGACGGTCACCGATCAGACTCACGGGTATCACCGAGTCAGGAGGGTGCACACCGTGTCCGATAGGCGACAGAACCCACCCACCGTCAGGCTTCGACGCTTGGCGGCTGAACTTCGGCGCCTGCGCGCCGCAGCGGCCTTGACGCGTGAGGAGGTCACCGAGCGCACCGGCATCAACACCGCGACGCTGTACCGAATCGAGAAGGCGCGTGCCCGTCCGCAGAAACGCACTCTGCAAGCACTCCTGGACTTGTACGAAGCGACGGAGGTGCAACGGGCCGACTTGTTGACCATGCAGAGCGGGTCACAGGGGCAAGGCTGGTTGAGGCCGTATCACTCCGAGTTGCCCGAGGAGTACACCGCTTACATCGGGTTCGAGGCCGAGGCCCGAACAGTACGCAACTACGAATCTCTCTTCATTCCAGGGCTGGCCCAGACCGAGAGCTACGCACGAGCCGTGATCAAGGGTGTGTTGCCCACCGCAAGTCAGAAGGAAGTCGATCAGCGCGTGCAAGCCCGCATCGAACGACAGGCGGTACTCACCAAGAGCAGCCCGCTTCAGCTATGGGCGATCATGGACGAAGCCGCCATACGCCGGATGGTCGGCGGGCGCGCGGTGATGCGCGAACAGACCCAACACCTTGTCCGCCTTGCAGAGGAGCCGCATGTGACCTTGCAGCTCATCCCGTTCGGAACAGGCGCCCATGCCGGGATGACCGGCAGTTTCGTTCACATGGACTTCCCCGACGCTCAAGACCCGGAACTGGTCTACGTCGACACTCCAGCGGGAGACCTGTTCCTGGAGTCCGAGGCAGAGATCCGGCGGTACAAGTCCATGTTTGAGCACCTGCAAGCCGTCGCGCTGGGGCCGGACGACAGCGCTCTTCTGCTGGATAGTGTGTGCCGAACAGAGTGATCGAGAGAAGGTGTCTGGAAGTGCAGTACGAGCCCTCAGAGTTGGATTGGCGAACGAGCAGCTACAGCAGCGGGAACGGCCAGTGTGTCGAGGTCGCTGCCGTCAGGAACGGCGACAGTGTGGTTCCGGTTCGTGACACTAAGAACCGAGGTCGTGTCATCACCTTCAGCGGTCGCAGTTGGCGAGCGTTCGTTGCTGAGGTGAAGACTGCGGACAACACTGACTGAACGTCGCACCTACAGGTTCAGCAAATCTCCGCAGAGGGACGCGCCCGCTCTGCCCTACTGGCAAAGATGTGCCCGCCGACCAGGAGCAGGTGGGCGGGCACCCTCGGGGCTTGTTACTCGCCTGCCGGGGCGATCCCCACAGGGCATGCGACGCCCGTGCCGCCGATCCCGCAGTAGCCCGCCGGGTTCTTGTCCAGGTACTGCTGGTGGTATGCCTCGGCGGGCCAGAAGGTGCGGTCCTCGGCCGGGAGGATCTCGGTGGTGATCGTGCCGTGGCCGGAGGCCGTGAGGACCTTCTGGTAGGCATCGCGGGATGCCTCGGCGGCGGCTGCCTGCTCGGGGGAGTGGGTGTGGATCGCCGAGCGGTACTGCGTGCCCACGTCGTTGCCCTGGCGGAAGCCCTGCGTGGGGTCGTGGGACTCCCAGAACAGCTTCAGCAGCTCACCGTACGAGACGGTGCGCGGGTCGAAGACGACGCGGACCGCCTCCGTGTGGCCGGTCAGGCCCGAGCAGACCTCGTCGTACAGGGGGTTCTGCGTGTAGCCGCCCTGGTAGCCGACGAGGGTCGTCCAGACGCCGTCCGTCTGCCAGAACTTGCGCTCGGCGCCCCAGAAGCAGCCCAGCGCGAAGTCTGCGACCTCAAGGCCCTCCGGGTACGGGCCCAGCAGTGGGTTGCCGAGGACCGTGTGGAGGGACGGGACGGAGAATTCGGCGGTGGGGCGGCCCTTCAGCGCCTCCTGGGGGGTGGGCAGCTGCGGGGTGCGGCGGTGCAGGAACATGCGGGGCTCCTCGGGACGGGGTATGTGGGGAGAACGCGGGGAGGGCGCGGGGGATTCCGGTGCCCTCCCGAGGCGTACGGCCCGGGGGTGTCGTGGGCGGACCCGGGCGGGGGCAACGGCGGTCGGCTTCCGGCCTCGCCGTGCGGTCCTTCCGCCCCCGCCATGCGGTCCTTCCGGCCCGCCCCGGTTCCTGCCAGGGCGGCGGGGCCGTTTTCGGTTCCTGTCGGGGCCACGGCGGCGGGGCCCGTTCCGGCTGCTATCGCGGCAGCGTCGCCGGGTTGCCGCCGTTGGCCTCGTAACCGGCGACCGCCAGTGCCCGGTGGACGGTGTACTCGGCGGCCGGGTCGGGGCTCTGGGTCCACGGCAGCGCGCCCACGTGGCCGTCGATGTGGACGATCTGGTTCATCGCCTCCGACCAGCGCTCCATCCGGACGAGGAAGAAGACGAGGAGGTGGCGGACGTGGGCGAGCATCGGATCGTCCGGGCGGGCCGCGTGCACCGCGAACAGGGCGCCCTCGACCGCCTTGGTCACCACCGCGCTCCGGTAGAAGCCCTGCACGAGATTGACCTCGGGCAGGTGCTCGTACACGGCGAAGAGCGGCAGGGCCGCCAGCAGCGAGCCGTGCGGGGCGCGGGCGGCGGCGGTGGTGGCGAAGCGGTCGGCCTCCTCGCGGGAGCCGTGCCACTTCTCGCACCAGTAGTGCAGTGCGGCGAGGTGCGCGCCCATGTGGGCCGGGGCGCGGTCGATCACCTTCGCCCAGAGGAGGTCGAACTCCTCGTGGGAGTAACCCAGCCCACGGGCGACGGCCAGTTCGACGAGGTACGGGACCGGGTCGCCGGGGGCCAGCAGCGCGGCTTCGCCGCAGACCGTACGGGCCTCCTCCAGGATGATCCGGAAGTCGTCGGTGCCCGCCGTGGACGAGCGCCACGCCTGCTGGACCAGGAACTCGGCGTGCACCGCGGCACCGCCCGCGTCCTTCGGCGCCTCGGCCCGCCAGGCGCGCAGCCAGGCGCCACCGACCCCGGGACGCTCCGCCAGCTCCAGCGAGGCGGCACCGGCGAACGCCTGCACGCGCTGCCAGCGCACCTCGCCCTCCGCGGGCGTGCCGGCCAGCAGCTGCGAGGCGGCCCGCCACTCCTGGGAGCGCTGCACCACGTCGAGCACGTCGAGGAGATCCTGGTCCGGTCCCGGCAGTCGGATGTCCAGCTCCTCCTGGCGCACGAAGCCGTAGGCGTCCGGATCGGCAGCATCCGGCGAACCCGGCGCGACCTGCCGGATTCCGCCGCGGCGGCGCAAGACGAACGGGCCGACGACCGCGGCGAGCATGCACAGCGCGATCAGGAACCACAGAATCTCCATGCCCCCATTGTCACCGGACGGCGCGATGGCCCGGTGGGCGCCCTCCCGACGAACTACGCTCGGCCCCATGAGCGACCAGCACAACTTCGAAACCCTCGCGATCCACGCCGGAAACACCGCCGATCCCCTCACCGGCGCCGTGGTTCCGCCCATCTACCAGGTGTCCACGTACAAGCAGGACGGCGTGGGCGGACTGCGCGGCGGCTACGAGTACAGCCGCAGCGCCAACCCGACGCGCACCGCCCTGGAGGACAACCTCGCGGCGCTGGAGGGCGGCCGCCGGGGCCTCGCCTTCGCCTCCGGCCTCGCCGCCGAGGACTGCCTGCTCCGTACCCTGCTCACCCCCGGCGACCACGTGGTCATCCCGAACGACGCCTACGGCGGCACGTTCCGGCTGTTCGCGAAGGTCGTCTCGCGGTGGGGCGTGGAGTTCTCGGTGGCCGACACCTCCGACCCGGCGGCGGTACGGGCGGCGATCACCCCGCGCACCAAGGCGGTATGGGTGGAGACCCCGTCCAACCCGCTGCTCGGCATCACCGACATCGCCGCGGTCGCCCAGGTGGCCCGCGAGGCGGGTGCGCGTCTGGTCGTCGACAACACCTTCGCCAGCCCGTACCTCCAGCAGCCGCTCTCCCTGGGCGCCGACGTGGTGGTGCACTCCACCACCAAGTACATGGGTGGCCACTCGGACGTCGTCGGCGGCGCGCTGATCACCGATGACGCCGCGCTGGCCGAGGAACTGGCGTACCACCAGAACGCCATGGGCGCGGTGGCCGGACCGTTCGACGCGTGGCTGGTGCTGCGCGGGATCAAGACCCTCGCGGTCCGCATGGACCGGCACACCGAGAACGCCACGAAGATCGCCGACCTGCTGACCCGTCACCCGAAGGTCACCCAGGTCCTCTACCCGGGACTGCCCGAGCACCCCGGCCACGAGGTCGCCGCCAAGCAGATGAGGGCGTTCGGGGGCATGGTGTCCTTCCGCGTCGCGGGCGGCGAGGAGGCGGCGGTCCAGGTCTGCAACCGGGCGAAGCTGTTCACCCTCGGGGAGTCGCTGGGCGGCGTCGAGTCCCTGGTCGAGCACCCGGGCCGGATGACGCACGCCTCGGCGGCGGGCTCCCCGCTGGAGGTCCCGGCCGACCTGGTCCGGATCTCCGTCGGCATCGAGTCCGCCGACGACCTGATCGCCGACCTGACGCAGGCACTCGGCTGACCTGGCGCATCACCGGTACCACTCGTCACCGGTACCACCCGCACCACCCGCACCTGCCCGGAGGGCCCCACGGTTCTCCGGGCAGCCCCCTTTGCTGCTCGCGCCGCTCCCGCAGGCTCTCACCAGCCGCCCACCGGGGTCGTGGCGGCGGGCGGCGGCTGCCACGGCCGTGCCGTCACCGCCCACACGGTGAACGCGACCACCGCGGCGAACGCCACCAGCAGCAGGAACCGGCGGGCCAGGCGCCCGAGGCGCAGCAGCGCGCCACCGCGTGCGGCGGCCCGTCGCGCCAGATCGGCGGGCACCTGCGGGTGCGGGCCCTCCAGCAGGCGCCGGACCTCGTCCTCCTGGTTGCTCCGCCGGCTCATGACACCGCCCTCGTCGACGGCCGCAGCCACCACCGGGCCGTGGGCCGACGGGTGCCGCGCAACGTCGCCACCGAGCGGTTGCAGACCGCCCGGAGCCGGTCCGCCGGAAGCCCCAGCAGCGCCGCGGCCTGCTCCTCCGCGACCCCCTCGTACAGCCGCAGCACCAGCACCAGACGCTCCTGCGGGGTCAGCGGGTCCAGCGGCCCGCCGCGCGGCCGGTGATGCCGCCAGACCTCACGGGCGAACCGGACGACCAGTTCCTGCCGGGTGCGGTCGTACGGGTCCTCGCCGTGCAGCCGGTCCCACCGCGCGTACGTGCACGCCAGCGCGGCCGTCAGCAGCCGCAGGGCCCGCGGGTTCGCACCGGGCGGTCGCAGCGGCTCGGTGGTGAGCAGCGTGGCCGTGTGCAGCAGGCGGCCGGCCGCGCCCGCCACGAAGGAATCGAATTCCTGGGCGCGGCGCCGCTCCCGGCCCGCTCTGCGCTCTCCCCGCACAGTGCTCATACGAGACCCTGTGCGGTTCGACGGTCAAGAGGTGTGCGCCGTCCGGCGCCGCCGGGCGGGCCCGGCGGGTGGTCAGCCGGCCGGGGGAGCCTGGTGCGCGGCCTGCCGGGCCGCCAGCGCCGAGTTGAACCGGGTCAGCAGCGCGCAGAACGTCTCGCGCTCCTCCGCCGTCCAGCCGTCCGTCACCTGGGTCATGAGCTCGCGCCGGGAGTCGCGCACCTCGCCCAGCCGCGCCAGGCCGCGCGGGGACAGCTGGAGCACGACGGCACGGCCGTCCTCCGGGTGCGAGGTGCGCTTGACCAGACCGGTGTCGACGAGCGGCGCGACCTGCCGGGTCACGGTCGAGGAGTCGATGCCCATGCCCGCGGCCAGGGCCTTGACACCCATCGGGCCCTCCCGGTCCAGCCGGTTGAGCAGCAGATAGGCGGCCCGGTCCATCGAATTGCGCACCTGGCCGACACCACCGAGGCGGGTCTGCTCGGCACGGCGGGCGAACACCGCGACCTGGTGCTGGAGCACGTCGAGAACGTGCTCGGGTTCCGTGGACTCGGGGGCGGCGCCCCCGGAAGGAGACGCAGCTGTCGTCATGTCCTGAGGGGGCATGGCCGGGAGCTCTCTTCGTGCGGTGTCGGATGGGTGGGGGACAGAGTACGCGGCCACCGGGCAACGCGTACCAGTGCTGCGCAAACCCGTGGACACCGGTGCAGGACGGGACCGCTGCCGGGCGTACGGCACGCTGCCGGGCTGCGAGACTTGCGGTATGGACTTCCGCGTGCCCGACCGGCTGCCCCCGCTCATCCTCGACGACGTGCGCGGGGCGCAGAAGATGCTCTCCGGGGTGGCCAGGGTGACGCCGATGGAGGGCAGCCGGCACCTGACGGAGCTCGTGGGCGCGCCGGTCCACTTCAAGTGCGAGAACCTCCAGCGGACGGGTTCGTTCAAGCTGCGCGGCGCGTACGTGCGGATCGCCGGGCTGTCCCCGGTCGAGCGGGCGGCCGGGGTCGTCGCGGCGAGCGCGGGGAACCACGCGCAGGGCGTCGCGCTCGCCTCCTCGCTGCTCGGCGTGGGCTCGACGGTCTTCATGCCGGTCGGGGCGCCGCTGCCGAAGGTGGCCGCGACCCGTCAGTACGGGGCCGAGGTCCGGCTGCACGGCCAGGTCGTCGACGAGACGCTGGCCGCCGCCCAGGAGTACGCGCGGGAGACCGGCGCGGTCTTCATCCACCCCTTCGACCACCCCGACATCATCGCCGGGCAGGGCACGGTCGGTCTGGAGATCCTCGAACAGTGCCCCGAGGTGCGCACCGTCGTCGTCGGGGTCGGCGGCGGCGGTCTCGTCGCGGGCGTCGCGCTGGCGGTGAAGGCGCTCCGGCCCGACGTGCGGATCGTGGGCGTGCAGGCGGCGGGCGCGGCAAGCTATCCGCCGTCGCTGGCCGTGGGCCACCCGGTGTCGATCGGCCCGCTGAACACGATGGCGGACGGCATCAAGGTGGGGCGGCCCGGGGACGTGCCGTTCGAGCTGGTGCGGGACCTCGTCGACGAGGTCCGCACGGTCTCCGAGGACGAACTGTCCAGTGCCCTGCTGCTCTGCCTGGAGCGGGCGAAGCTGGTCGTGGAACCGGCGGGCGCGAGCCCGGTCGCGGCGTTGCTGAGCGATCCGAAGGCGTTCCGCGGACCGGTGGTGGCACTGCTGTCGGGCGGCAACATGGACCCGTTGCTGATGCAGCGCGTCCTGACCCATGGCATGGTGGCGGCCGGCCGCTATCTGAGCCTGCGGCTGCGGCTGGCCGACCGGCCCGGCGCGCTGGCCACGCTGCTGGGCGTGCTCACGACGGTCGACGCGAATGTGCTCGACATCGGCCATGTGCGGACCGACCCCCGGCTCGGGCTCACCGAGGTCGAGGTGGAGCTGCACCTGGAGACGAAGGGGCCGGAGCACTGCGAGGAGGTCTCGGCGGCCCTGCGCGCGGCCGGATACCTGGTGATGGGCTGAGGGCTGATTCCTCGGGCCGGGACGCGCGGGGGACACGGCCGAGCCGCCGGTCCGAGGGGACCGGCGGCTCGTGGGGTGTGCCCTCGCACCCGGCGTCGCACGACGGACGGCGGTGCGGGGCGCGCCCCCGTGTCGGTGGTGCGGGTCAGCCGGTGTAGGGCTTCGCCTCAAGGATCTTCACGGTGGCCGTCCTGCCGTTCGGCAGCTCGTACTCGGCATTGTCACCGGTGCGCTTGCCGTTCACGCCGGTGCCGAGCGGCGACTGCGGGGAGTACGTCTCGATGTTCGAGCTCGCGTACTCGCGGGAGGCGAGCAGGAAGGTCAGGGTGTCGTCCGGGTCGCCGTCGAAGGCGATCGTGACGACCATGCCGGGCTCCACGATGCCGTCGTCGGCGGGCGGCTCGCCGACCTTCGCGTGCTCCAGGAGCTGGGTGAGCTGGCGCACGCGCAGCTCCATCTTGCCCTGCTCCTCCTTGGCCGCGTGGTACCCGCCATTCTCCCGGAGGTCACCCTCCTCACGGGCCGCCGCGATCTTTACGGAGATTTCCGTGCGCGCGGGACCAGACAGGTACTCCAGCTCGGCCTTGAGCTGGTTGTACGCCTCCTGCGTGAGCCAGGTGACGTTTTCGCTGGTCTGGGTCACAGGTGCTCCTCGTCGGTACTGGGAATACAAAGCATCGCCCTACCCGTAAGCATGTGCCCCTACGGGTGGGCGAAACCACGAGCCTAACAATTCGCCGGGAAAAGGGGGAGAAGGTTAATCGCACGGACCTTGCGCAGCCGGTCGTCGGGGCCGGGTACGCGCAGGTCGCAGGGGGTTCGGCGGGTCGCCGCAAGGCGTTCGGCGCCGCCGGGTGGGGTGGGTCAGTCCGCAGCCCCGCCGTCGGTGGTGCAGCCCACCAGCTCGACACTGGTCGCCCGGCCGGCCGTCCGCAGCGACACGATCCTGTCGAT
The DNA here is from genome assembly GCF_042266885.1 of Streptomyces sp. NPDC056061. Lineage (NCBI taxonomy): Bacteria > Bacillati > Actinomycetota > Actinomycetes > Kitasatosporales > Streptomycetaceae > Streptomyces > Streptomyces sp. NPDC056061. Next base: position 202,952 of record NZ_JBHJWQ010000001.1, read on the forward strand.
GCGGTCCGCGCGATCGTCGAAGCGGAACTCCTTGCGGGCCACGTCACTGCCGTCCTCGCGCTGGGCGCGCAGGGTGCAGTAGCCCTTGGCGTCCTTGTCCTTGCGGACTTCCAGGTGGACGTCGATCCGCTCGTCCGAGACGATCTTCCGCTTGATCATCTCGGCGCTGATCTGCTGCCCGGCGATGTAGTCGTAGCCGATCCAGCCGACCAGCCCGAGCAGGGCGACACCCAGCACCGAACCGATGATCCTGAGCTTGCGGTCGGCGCGCTCGTCCGCGGAGCGGCCGTAGCGGTTCTCCGGAAGCGCGTCGCGCACCGCAGTCATGATCGTTCCTCCCGTGCCGGGGATCGAGGAATTTTCCGCCCCCCGGTTCGGTCACTATAGAAGCCCCGGACCGCCGCCCGACGCGCCACCCCGCCGAGCGTTCCGCGGGGCGACCACCCGTCGACGACACCGCGTAACCGCGACCAATCACTGAGGATCGAGCTTTGACTGAGCAGCTGCGACTGATGGCCGTGCACGCCCACCCCGACGACGAGTCGAGCAAGGGCGCGGCGACGATGGCCAAGTATGTGTCCGAGGGGGTGGACGTGCTGGTCGTGACCTGCACGGGCGGCGAGCGCGGCTCCATCCTCAACCCGAAGCTCCAGGGCGACGCGTACATCGAGGAGAACATCCACGAGGTGCGCCGGAAGGAGATGGACGAGGCCCGCGAGATCCTCGGCGTCTCGCAGGAGTGGCTCGGCTTCGTCGACTCGGGCCTGCCCGAGGGCGACCCGCTGCCCCCGCTGCCCGAGGGCTGCTTCGCCCTGGAGGACGAGGAGAAGGCCGCCGGCCGCCTCGTTCGCAGCATCCGGGCCTTCCGCCCGCAGGTCATCACGACCTACGACGAGAACGGCGGCTACCCGCACCCCGACCACATCATGACCCACACGATCACGATGATCGCCTTCGACGGTGCGGCGGACACCGAGACCTTCCCCGAGTCGGAGTTCGGCCCGGCCTGGCAGCCGCAGAAGCTCTACTACAACCAGGGCTTCAACCGGCCGCGCACCCTGGCGCTGCACGAGGCCCTGCTGGCCCGCGGCCTGGAGTCCCCGTACGGCGACTGGCTCAAGCGCTGGAAGGAGTTCGTGCGCGAGGAGCGCACCCTGACCACGCACGTGCCGTGCGCGGACTTCTTCGAGACCCGTGACAAGGCGCTGATCGCGCACGCCACGCAGATCGACCCCGACGGCGGCTGGTTCCGCGTCCCGATGGACATCCAGAAGGAGGTCTGGCCGACCGAGGAGTACGAGCTGGCGAAGTCTCTGGTCGATACCTCCCTCCCCGAGAGCGACCTCTTCGCGGGCATCCGCGACAATGCCTGATATGTACGCGACTCAGGCACTGACCGACCTCGTTACGCTTGCTGACACGTTCGACAAGAACAAGGTGACCCCCGGCGTTCTCGGCTTCATCGTCTTCGCGGCACTGGCCGTCGGCGTGTGGATGCTGATGAAGTCCATGAACCGGCACATGGGCAGGGTCGACTTCGAGGAGGCCCCGGAGCCGATGGCCGCCGAGGCCGCCGGAGCAGGTTCCGCGAAGGGGAAGTAGCGGGGCCGGGCCCCACGGCGAGGCGGTGACGGGGCCGCGGGCGCACCGGCGCCCCTGCGCCCCCACGTCCCCGCGCGCCCGGGGCCGACAGCCCCGTCCGCCGCGGCCGACGCGACCGCCGGGATGCGCCGTCCCGGCGGCCGCGGACGCGGGCCCGCGCGGCCGTCACCCCTGCGGCGCGACCGCCGCGCCCATGACCTCCCGGGCGTGGCGGGACGGCGTCATGCCCAACGGCCACACCCGCCAGCCGTCCTCCAGATCCACCCCGCGGTTCAGCACCACCGCGAACGCCTCCGCGCACTCCTGAAGCCTGCCGTCGCGCGCCGGGTGCCCGGCCCGCAGCAGGTCGGCGAGTTCCTGCTGGGCCACCACCGTGCCCACCTCCGTGCCGCCCGGCGAGGCGTAGGGCAGCAGCGTGCAGCGCAGGAAGCGGGCCCAGTCCGCGCCGCGCGTGTCGTCGTAGGAGCCGAACAGCTCCACGGCCTCGTCGCACAGCTCCAGCGCCTGCGGGGCCCGGTTGTTGCCCGCGTCGATCACGGCCAGCTCCAGGCACGTCCACGCCTCGCCGTGCGCGACACCGATGCGCCGGAAATCCGCCCGGGCGTCCATCAGGAGCTGGCGGGCGAAGCCGGAGTTGCGCAGGTTCCCGGTCCGGGCGGCCCGCTGGTCGCGGGTGACCCGCCCCGAATGGTGCCGGGCGCACGCCAGGCCGTACACGTCCCGCATCCGGGAGAACATCGTGCGGGCCCGCTCCAGCTGCCGCACCGCCCCGTCCGGGTCGCCGCCCTCCTCCAGCGCCTGGCCCAGGTAGTACAGCGTCCACGCCTCGCCGCGCGCGTCCTCGTTGTCCCGGTGCCGGGCCAGGGCCCGCTCCAGCTGTTCGACGGCCGGGGCCGTCTCGCCGTCCAGCAGCCGGGCGCGGGCCAGCTGGGTCAGCGCCCACGCCTCGCCGCGCTCGTCCCGGGTGCTGCCGTACAGGTCCAGGGCCGTGCGCAGCTCCTCCTCGGCCCGCCCCACCTCGTCCCGCCACAGCAGGGTCTGGCCGAGCTGGAACCGCGTCCACGCCTCGCCGTGCAGCGACTCCCCCTCCCGGTGCAGGGCCAGCGCGGTGTCCAGGAGCGTCATCGCCTCGGCGAGCCGGGCCCTGTCGCGTTCCACGGCGGCCAGCGCGTGCATCGACCAGGCACGGTCCTCGGCCTGCTCGTCGGAGGACTGCAACGCGATCGCCTCGCGCAGCCGCTCCGCCGCCTCGGGCAGATTGCCCTGGTGGTGCAGGGTGATGCCGAGCGAGCAGAGCGCCAGCGCCGTGCCCGCCTCGTTCTCCGCCTCGCGGTAGAGCCCGACCACCGACGACAGTGTGGAGCGGGCCTTGTCCAGCTCACCGAGCTGGCGTGCCGCGATGCCGGTGCGCCACTGCACCGACCGTTCCAGCAGGCCCTTGTCCACGGCCTGCGTCAACTCGCCGATCTCGCCCAGCCGGTACAGGTCGCCGCGCAGCAGGCAGTAGTCGCACAGCGAGCCCAGCAGATCCAGCACGGCCCGCTGGTCGACGCCCTCCGCGTGCCGCAGCGCCGACGTGATGAAGCTCGACTCCTCGTCCAGCCAGCGCAGCGCCGAGTCCAGCGAACCGAAACCGTGCGGACCGAACTGCCCCGCCCGGGTGGACATCTTGCCGTCCACCATGCGGATCACCGCACCCGCCAACTCCGCGTAGTTCCTGATCAGCCGCTCCTGGGCGGCGGTGCGGTCGGCCGGGTCCTCCTCGTCCCGCAGCCGGGCCAGCGCGAAGCCCCGCACCAGGTCGTGCAGCCGGTAGCGGGAGCCCCGCACATGGTCCAGCAGCCCGGCCCCGGCGAGCTCCCCGAGCAGTCGCTCGGCCTCCTGCTCCTCGGCCGCGAGCAGCGCGGCGGCCGCCGCGGCGCCCAGGCTGGCCCGCCCGGCCAGCGCGAGCCGCCGCAGCAGCCGCCGGGCCTGTTCGGACTGGTCGGTGTAGCGCAGCCACAGCGCCCGCTCGACCGGTGTCGCCGCCTCCTGGGCGGCAAGATCCGCGGCGAGGGCGCTCGGGGTGCGTCGGCCGAGCGAGGAGCCCGCGACCCGCAGCGCCAGCGGCAGCCCGCCGCACAGCTCGGCCACGGCATCCGTCGACCGGCCGTCGTACGGGCCGTCCTGTGCCGCCGCGGCGGACCCGCGCAGCAGCTCCTCCGCCCCCGCGGCGTCCAACGCGCCGACGGACAGGTGGTGCACCCGGGCCGGGACGTCGGCGGCAAGCTCCAGGGGCTCACGGGCGGTGACCAGGACGAGGCTGTCGGAACGCTCCGGGAGCAGCGTGCGGACCTGGTCCGCGTCGCTCGCGTCGTCGAGGACGATCGCCACCGGGGTGCCGGTCAGATGCTGGTGGTACAGCTCGCTCAGCCGCCGCACCTGCTGCTCGGCCGACGCCCTCGCCCGCGCCTCCGGTTCCGCCCGGCCCGCGGGGGAGCCGTCCCGGAACAGCAGCTGCTCGCGGGGCGCGCCCAGGCGGTTCAGCAGGTGCAGCAGTGCGTCCCGCGTCGGCAGCGGCGGCTGTCCGGCCGTCTCGCCGCGCAGGTCCACCACGCAGGCGCCCCGGAACTGGTCCTTCAGGTCGTGCGCGGCCCGGACCGCGAGCGTGGTGCGCCCGGCACCCGGCGTGCCGTGCAGGACGACGACGGTCGGCAGGGTCTCGGTCGAGGCGCGGCCCTCGCGCACCCACTGCGCGATCCGGGCCAGCTCGGCCCGCCGCCCGGCGAACGGTCCCTCCGCGGCCGGCAGCTGGCCGAAGGACTGTTCGAGAAGGGCGCGGGTGCGGGCCGCCGCGCTGCGGTCCCGGCTCCGCGGCGACGCGGCGGCCCTGGACTGCGCGGGGAGCTTCCGGGCCGGTGTGCGCGAGGAGGCGGCGAGCATCCGCTGCTGGTCGAGGAACGGGCGGATGCCCCGTACCTCCAGCGCCGCCAGCCACTGCAACCGCAGCTGCTCGGGGCCGCCGGGCTGCCCCAGCGCGCCGGCCCGGCGGTGGGCGGCGGGCCAGTGCGCGCCGGCCACCCGGGCGACGGTCGTCGTGGCCCCCGCGACCGCCACGACGGCGCCCGCACCGAGGGCCGGCCCCGTCGCCGCGCCGAGGGCGACGTCCGCGCCGACCGCGGCGAGTGCCGCGACTCCGGTGACCAGCAGGGGAGTCCCCAGGGCCGCCCGGCTGAATCGCTGCGACAGCGGCTGCCGCCCGGCATCCGCCGCGTCCAGCGCCCGGAGATACGCCGCGTACTCGTCGGCCGCGGCGTCCGCCAGCGAGTCGAGCGCGGCCCGTCCGCGCGACATCAGCGTCCCGGTATCCGCCCGGCCGCCCGAGCGCCGCACCTCCTCCTCGACGGCCCTGGCCAACAGCCGTTCGGCCTCCGCCCGATGGCTGTCCCGCATGTGTTCCCCCTCTGGTCGTGGCCGAATTCAGGTGTTCGTCCCGTCGTATGACGGATACGAATGCATGCGGCCGAATGCGGCCGAGCATGTGTGAATCGGATGAATCGTGTTGAGTGCTGCTGGGTCGGTCCTGCTGGGTCCTGTCGGGGCCTGCTGTGTGCGACCTGGAGCGGCCGGATGCGGCCCGGCGTGATGGTGTGCGACAACGGGCGGCCGGCCGTGGCCCGGTGTGACGGGTTGTGACGGGATGCGGCGGAGTGTGAAGGGATACGGACCGGATGCGGCCGGATGCGAGGATTGCGACTGCCCCGGCCGGCACCGGCGCCCAGTCTCCTGCCTGCGACCTTCCGGCGCGAGGGAGCGCGGCGGTCGATCGGGGCCGGGTGCGCGGCGGCGACGGGGGGCGGAAACCGGCCCCGGACGGCCGCGTGATGGCCGTGTGACGATCGTCACGTGCGCTTTTCCGGGCCGATGTCGTCCGGACGCGGGGTGCGGGGCGTATGCCCGGTGAGGCCGAGGAGATCCAGGAGCTGTTTGTTGACCGTCGAGGAGTTCGAAGAGTTCTACGCGCAGACGGTCGCCCGGCTGACGGGGCAGTTGTTCGTGATGCTCGGCGACCTGCACGAGGCGCAGGACGTGGTGCAGGAAGCTTTCGTCAGGGGGTGGAGCCGGAGGCGCCGGCTCGACCGCGAAGGGCAGCCCGAGGCATGGATCCGTACGGTCGCCTGGCGTCTGGCGGTGAGCCGGTGGCGCGGCCGGCGCCGTACGACGGATGCCTGGCAGCGCAGCGGCGCACCGCCCCACGCCGAGCCGCCCGGCCCGGAGTCGGTGGCCCTCGTGGAGATGTTGCGGGACCTGCCGCTCAAGCAGCGCCGCGTCCTGGCCCTGCACTACGTGTGCGACCTGACCGTCGCGCAGATCACCGCGGAGACCGGGCTGGCCCCCGGCACCGTCAAGACGCACCTGGCCCGGGGCCGGGCCACGCTCTCGCACCGTCTGCAGGACCCGCGCACCGAGGAGGGGCCCCGTGCCTGAACCCGACGACCCGCTGCGGTCGCTGTTCCGGGAGGCCGCCGACACCGGCCGGTCCCGGGCCCGTTCCGCCCCGCCGTCGCTCATCACCGAGCGCGGCAGGCGGGCACGCCGCCGCCGGGTCCTGACGCTGGCCGTCGGTGCCTGCCTGGCCGTCTCGGGCGCCGGCGCGGCCGCGGCCGCGCTCCTGCCCACCGGTACCGGCGCCACCGTCCCCGCCACCACACCCCCCTCGCCCGGTCGTTCCTCGTCGTCCTCGTCGTCCGCGTCACTCCCGCCCCTGCCCGGTCCGACGCGGACCAGTCCGCCGCCCGGACCCCCGCTCGGCGACCCGGACCGCTCACGGGTGCCGAACACCCCGGACCGGAGCACCAGCCCGCCCCCGTCGCACCCCGGCCGCTGATCCCCGCCGAACGTTCCCCCGGCCTCCCGCCACCCGCCCCGACACCGGAGACACCGCAGTGACCCTTCCCACCCCTTCCCGGCAGCGCGAACGGCCCCCGAGCCGGAACACGACCGCGACCGAGACCGTCCCCGGACCGTCCGGCGACGCCCCGGCACCGGAACCGAACCCCCTCGGCCGGCTGCTCCGGCGGCTCACCCCCGCCGACCGCGAGGTGCTGTGGCTGTACCTGCTGACCCGGGTGGGCATCTGGACCGTCGCCTACTGCACCCGCTGGCTGTTCGCCGACGACGGCCGGAGCCACCACGCCCCCTCGTTCTTCTCGTCGTGGCAGCGGTGGGACTGGTGGCACTACCTGCACATAGCCCAGCAGGGCTACTTCCCGGACGGGAACGGGCCCTGGATCTCCGAATGGGACAACCGGGAGGCGTTCTTCCCCGGTTTCCCCTTCCTGCTGCGGGCCGTCCACACCGTCGTCCCGAGCTGGCCCGCCGCCGGTGCGCTGATCTCGTTCGTCGCCGGGGGCGTCGCCGTACTGGCCCTCGCCAGGATCGCCCGGCTGCACCTGCCGCAGGACGGGGCCGGACCGCGTGCGGCCCTGTTCTTCCTGCTCTCCCCGTGCGCGGTCTTCCTGGCCGCCGGATACACCGAGGCCCTCTTCCTCGCCCTGGCCCTGCCCGCCTGGCTGGCCGCCCAGCGCCTCAACTGGCCGCTCGCGGCCCTGCTGACGGCCCTGGCCACCACCGTCCGGGTCAGCGGCCTCTTCCTCGCCGCGGCCCTCGCGGTCCACTTCCTGGTCACCGCCCGCACCGCCGCCGAATGGCGCCGCCTGCCCTGGCTGACCCTGCCCGCCCTGCCGCCGCTCCTGTACAGCTGGTACCTGCACGCGCACACCGGCGACTGGATGGCCTGGAAACACGCCGAGGAACGCGGCTGGTACCGCGACTTCCACACCCCCTGGGAGGCATGGCAGAACACCTGGCACGCCGCCTTCGGCCACTCCCAGGCCACCGGGTACGCCGTGATGAGCCAGGCCGAACTGCTCGCCATGCTGGTCGGCGTCGCCCTGTGCGGCCTGCTGCTGTGGCACCGGCGCTGGCCGGAGGCCGCGTACATCGGCCTGAGCCTGTGGGCCCTGGGAACCTCCTACTGGTACACGTCCATCCCCCGGGCGAGCCTCCTGTGGTGGCCCCTGTGGGTCGGCCTCGCCGCGTGGAGCCTGCGGAGCCCCCGCGTCAAGACCGCCTACCTCACCGTCGCCGCGCCCCTGATGACCGTCGTCGCCGTCACCTTCCTCTCCGGGCGCTGGGCCGGGTGAGACGTGCCCGGTGACGGGTGGGCGCGGTGACAGACGGGCGCGGTGACGGATGGGAGCGGGCCGGACGGGAGCGGGCCGGATGAGGGAGACCACCGGACGGGAGAGGGCGCGACGGAGAGAGCGGGCCCGGTACCGGGGCGTGGGGCGGAGGCGCCCGGGTGCGCGGACGTGCGGCGGGACGGGCGCGGAGGTCGGCGCCTGCCGTTCCCGACTGCCCGATCCGGTGGGCGTGGGCCGTCGGCGTCCACTGTTCCCGGCCGCCCGATCCGACGGCCATCGGTAGCCGGCGCCGTCGTTCCCGGCCGCCCCTTCCCTGTGTCTACAGTTGCCCCCATGAACCGACTGGCCGATTCCCAGTCCCCGTACCTCCTCCAGCACGCGGACAACCCCGTCGACTGGTGGCCGTGGGAGCCCGCCGCCTTCGAGGAGGCCCGCCGCCGGGACGTACCCGTGTTCCTGAGCGTCGGGTACAGCTCGTGCCACTGGTGCCACGTGCTCGCCCACGAGAGCTTCGAGGACGAGGCGACGGCGGCCTTCATGAACGCGAACTTCGTCTGCGTGAAGGTGGACCGGGAGGAGCGGCCGGACGTCGACGCCGTGTACATGGAGGCGTTGCAGGCGGCGACCGGTCAGGGCGGCTGGCCGATGTCCGTCTTCCTGACCGCCGATGCCGAACCCTTCTACTTCGGCACGTACTTCCCGCCCGAGCCGCGGCACGGGATGCCGTCCTTCGGGCAGGTCCTCGAAGGGGTGGCGACGGCCTGGGCGGACCGCCGCGCCGAGGTCGCCGAGGTTGCCGGACACATCGTCCGCGATCTGCCCCAGCGGTCCCTCGCCAGCGGCGCCGAAGGACTGCCGGGCGAGGAGGACCTGGCCCGGGCGCTGCTCGGCCTCACCCGCGAGTACGACGACAGGCACGGCGGATTCGGCAGGGCGCCCAAGTTCCCGCCGTCCATGATCATCGAGTTCCTGCTGCGCCACCACGCCCGCACCGGCGCGGAAGGCGCCCTCCAGATGGCCGTCGACACTTGTGAGGAGATGGCCCGGGGCGGGATGTACGACCAGCTCGGCGGCGGGTTCGCCCGCTACTCGGTGGACCGGGAGTGGATCGTCCCCCACTTCGAGAAAGCAGCTGTCTAGGGTCCATCACTTCCGTACCATTTACCCCGAGAGCAGAGGGGGTTGTGGTGCGCGAGGATCACGCGACGTTGGTCGGGTTGGGGCTCAGTCCGGAGGAACTGGAAGGCCTGGGACTGGACAAGCCCGCGACGGCCGAGCCGTCCGGACTCATGGACGCCTATCTGCGACGCAGCAACAAGAAGGAAGACCTGGCCACGCTGCGGGGACACTTGCGGGATGTCGTGCGCTGGGCGCAGGCGAACGGGCTTGAGATCCGGCACGTCTGGTTTGAACAACTCTCGGCCTCCAAGACCTACGTGCGGCGCAGGGAGTTCGAGAAGGCCACACAAGCGATCATGGACGGCAAGTCCAAGACGCTCGGTGTGTGGAAGACGGACCGCTTCGACCGGCGCGGCATGGGGGCGGTGGGCCGGATGCTCGACGAGTTCGACCGTCGGCAATCGCGGCTCGTCTCCGTGTCCGAAGGGCTGGACTCATCGCAGGGTGGCCGCATGGTCTTCGCCATCCTGAGCGAGCGCGCCAGGGAGGAAGCGAAGGACATAGCGAAGCGTGTGAAGATCGGCCATGACTCGCACAAGGCGGAAGGCCGAAGGGGAACGGGCAGGCCCCCGTTCGGTCTCTACAGTGCCCCCGGAAGCGGCAAGGTCGAACCCCATCCCGACGAGTACGGCACAGCTCGCAGGCTGGCGGATCTCTTGCTCGACAAGAAGACGACTAAGGACACGGCCCACCAACTCAATGAGGAGGGGTACCGGACCCGGAGCGGTGCCACCTGGTCGCCTACGGCGGTGAGCAAGCTGGCTCAGTCCCCGCTCTTCGCGGGCATGGTCCCAGTCCGGCGGCGCAAGACGGACGAGCATGGCAACCCCTTGGACAGTTGGGAGGGGTACGGCGAGCCTCTGCGCAATGAGATGGGTGAAGTCATCATGTGCGGCAAGGGGGTCGTGACGCCGGGCGAGTGGTTCAAGATCAAGGCCCTCATCGCCGAACGGACCGATGAACGGTGGGCGAAGGGGAAGCCGGAAGCGAGGTACCTGGGGACGGGGAGCTACCGATGCGGGCGGATGCGGGACAAGAAGGGCACGGGCGAGCTTGAACCGTGTGGCGGCTCGATGAGCCACCGTGGCGGACGCTACCGGTGCGAGGTCCGGCAGACGCGGGGCAAGTCGATCTGCGAGGGAGTGGTGACACTCGCCGACCGCATCGACCACGCGGTCGGACAGGCTTGGATCCACCACATCACAGCCCTTGAGCCCGGTGACTCGGTGGTCATCGAGATAGCCCGCCGGTGGCTCGCCTTCGCGGACCCCGAAACGCAGGCGAAGAAGGACGAGGCCCAGAAGGCCCTTGAGGCGGCCCTGCGTCGTGTGAAGAAGCTCGAAGACGACTTCTACGTGTACGGGAAGATGGACGAAGAGCGCTTCGAGGAGCTGAGCGAGGGGCAGCGCACCGTCATCGAGAGCACCACCGCGACCCTTGAGGCGTTGGACGCGGAGGCAGACCTATCGCCGCTAACCCAGGTTGCCACCCTGCGTGAGGCATGGGAGGCGGCGGACATGGCGGACAAACGGATGCTCCTGAAGTGCGCCCTTGGAAAGAAGGGCATCACGGTCAAGCCCGCGGCACGGCAGGGGGATCACACCCCGATCTTGGAACGGCTTGAGTTCGACTGGCTGTTGAAGAAAGACACAACCACCAAGAAGTGAGTTCGAAGCGCAAGGCCGGGCATCGGACACGGCCTTGCGCATGTGTCGCGCCCAGCCTGAGTGCGTCGGGACAGCGCGGACGCGCCCGCTGGCCCCTACGTGGTGACGAAGTGACGGAATGACGTTTAGTTCTGTTCCATACATAGAACCGAAAACACCGTCTATAAGAGGTAACCCGGATTCAGGGTGACTTCGTCACTTCGTCACCGCCCGAGATTCAGCCGCTCACGCGCTGCCCCCGACTGTCTGTCCGGGGCTTCCCTGCGCCCCCACTGGGAGGCCGGCCGTGACGAGGATCAGGCCCGATGGCCGTGTCTCATTCAGTGGAGATGACCGCCTGTGGACGTCAGCCCGTTGCCGCGCCTGCCCCCGGTTCGGCTACGCCCCCAAGGGCCGCCTACCGGCCGATGTCCGCGGCGAAGCACGCTCGGACGCATGGGTCATTGACTGCCCGCAGTTCCCGGCGAACCCGCCCGGGTAGGGGGGAGCGGCCCGGAAGTTCCCGCGCGTGCCCGCCGACGATCCCGGCCCCAGCTCGGGAAACGCGCCCTGGGTGCGGCTCCCTTTTTGGACGCTCGACCTTTGCGGCTACTGGGCAAGGCCGTGTTTGGGCAGCCGAGAAAGGCACCCTCTAACGGGTCGATGAGCCATGCGAACGCCCCACGAAGCCCCCGATGGCCACCCGTGGCCGGGGTTGGCTGTCGGGGGGCTTCCGGTGTCTCTGCCTGCCCTCTTGCGCTGATCACGCTTGGGCGTGAAGCTCGTGCACGTCCGTGCAACCGACTCGGTAGAGGAGTGCCCAATGGCCCTAAAGTTCCTGGGGATTTGGCCCAACACGCCGGACGACGGCTCGCCCACGATCTGGCTGGAGGAGGAGACGGGAGACCTGATCATCCAGTCATGGAAGGCGGATGAGGAGACGCTCCGGCAGGCTCAGGAGGTCGGCTCGGTGCCGGGTCACTCCACGGACGTTCCGGAGCACGAGACCGTGATCCGGCTGCCCGTCAACATGCTTCAGTTCATCCCCCGCCCGGACAGTGAGGTCAACGGTGGCAACAGCGGTACGTGAATGCCTCGCAAAGGCGCAGCGCTCAGCGATGCACCTGGAAATGCGAGACAGCTACATGCGGGATGACCCGGAGTTCATCCGCTGGCAGGAAGGGCAACGGTACGCCCCGGCCGACCGCGAGTCGTGGTGGCGCTCGTGGCTGGACGTGGTGGCCGAAACGACGGGCCGGGGTGTGGTCATGCGGCGGTTGCGCGTCGTCTCCGAGCCGCTGAGCGACTACGTGCGGTACGAGTACGACGGCACCTTTACGAACGTCGCAGCAGGAGAGGACGTGCGTTGGCTGCCCCGCTCGCGCGCCCGCGATCTCCTCCTCCCCGCGCTGGACGGGTGGGTCATGGATGAGGAAACAGTGATCCTCCACCACTTCAGCGGCGAGGGTCAGTGGACCGGCCCGCGCATGGAAGTCCACCACGACCCGGCGTTGGCCTCGCAGTACGTCAGGGCGTACGAGGCAGCGTGGGAGCGCGCGATTCCTCACGCGGAGTACCGGCCGAGCTGATCACGCACCGTGGCTGTCTCTGCATCTTCCAGCGCCCAGCAGGCCCGGCAGGTCCTCGCGAAACGTCTTGAGGACATCTGCCGGGATGCTGGCCTGACCGGGGCCGATCTCGCCGAGCGCTGCGGGTGGAGCCGGTCCAAGTCGTCCCGGATCATGAACGCCCGTACGCCCCCGTCCGCTGACGACATCCGAGCATGGTGCGAGGCGTGCGGGGCCGAGGACCAGACCGAGGACCTGATTGCCTCGCTGCGGACGGCCGAGGGTATGTGGGTTGGCTGGCGGCGCATGGAGCGGGCCGGGCTCAAGCAGGCTCAGGAGGCCCGCCTACCGCTGTACCAGCGGACCCGCCGTTTCCGGTCCTACTCGTCGTGGCTCGTGCCCGGCATGATCCAGACGCAGCCGTACACCACGGCAGCGTTGCAAGCGATCCAGCGACGACGCGGCCTGGTGGACGACGTGGCCGAAGCGGTGGCCGCCCGCATGGAGCGTCAGCGGGTGTTGTACGAGGGTGACCGGCGGTTCGCGTTCCTCGTCGAGGAGTCGGTGTTGCGTGCAGGGATCGGCGGTGCTGAGGTCATGTCCGGGCAGCTTGGCCACCTGATCTCGATTGCCTCACTTCCCAATGTCAGCCTGGGAGTTGTGCCTATGACGCCGCATCGGGAGCGCTGGCCGGCTGAGGGGTTCTGGATCTATGACTCGGCACAGGTCAACGTCGAGTTGATCTCCGGCTACCTCACGATCACGCAGCCGAGCGAGGTGGTCATGTACGCCGATACGTTCGCGGAGCTGGCAGCGCTGGCGGTTTACGGGGCCCCCGCTCGCGTGCTGATCACATCGGCCATGGATGCCCTCGGGTAACTCGCGTGCAACCTCGTTCAATCGCCTGGGAGTTGGGGTTCCGCTCTCCCTGGCGTGGTCGGCATCGGACCACGTGAGGGGACAGCGACGATGGCGAGAACGACCGGCGACACCGACGCACGCAGGGACGAGTACGCGACGTTCGCCCCGCAGGGGGAGACGTGCCCGGAGTGCTCCCAGCCGATCGGGGCCCTTGACCCCTGCCGCCGTGGCACCGTGGAACGACAGTCCGGCCCGCCCGCTGTGGTCTACCGGCACAGCGAGTGCGCCAAGCGGTACCGGCGGACGGCCAGGCAGTGACGCCCGCGAGCCTCCAGAGACGTCCTGCGCGCCCGTTACCGGCCCCGGAACTGGTCACTCTCATTGATCTCACGCAGGACCCTGACGGCCCGTACAGGGACTCTCCCGAGGGTTGGTGGACGGAGCGGGGCGGGGCTCAAGATCCGGTCTCCGGGGCGGTCTACTTCCCGCCCGGCAGCAACCCGTCCCCGTTCCGCAGCGAGCACACGTGAGGCGGACGCGCGCCCTGTTGCCGGCCCTCGCCGAGTTCCTGGCGTGGGTCCTCGTGGGCCTGGTGCTCACGCTGCCCATCTAGGTTTCCCATCCCTTCCGTGATCGCGGCGGCGCGGGGCGGCAGGGCTGGGAGGACAGGCCCCGTCCCGGTCGCTGAGCTACGGAAGGGCAGGCGGTCGGGACGGTCAGCAAGGCGGCGCGGGGACCGATTCCCCGCTGCGTACTGCGAGAGGAATGGTCCCGTGCCCGCTCCACTGCCCGAGTTCGAATTCGCCAAGACGGCCGCGTGCCGTGACGCCCGCGTGAACAACTGCCCTGAGGTCGCGATCAACGTTCCCGGCATCGTCGCCTTGCGTGACAGTGACCGGCCGGACACCATCGTCACGATGACGGCGGCACAGTGGGCGGACCTGACGGCCGCTGTGAAGGCCGGAGAGTACGACGTGATCGCCTGAGAGTAGGTCCCGTGCCGAAGTGCCCCCGGTGTGATGCCGAGTGCCCCACGGATCCGGAGAACGGGTTGCCGTGGTGCGCGCGGTGCGGGGCGTTCTTCGGGCTCTCCCTGCCCGCCTGCCGGGGTCTGTGGTGGTGGCGCAGTGCCGCCACTCGTCAGCCGGTCCGGCCGCGAGAGCACTGAGCCGGCACCCCTCCGTCCCGTTCGTACGCTGCCCCCGTGGCGCATGGGCGGGGCGGAGGCGGGTGCGCAAGGATGGGGGTATGCCCAACCGACTCGCGCAGGCCACATCCCCATACCTCCTCCAGCACGCGGACAACCCCGTTGACTGGTGGCCCTGGGAGACCGACGCGTTCGAAGAAGCCCGGCGGCGCGATGTCCCCGTGTTCTTGAGCGTCGGCTACAGCGCCTGCCACTGGTGTCACGTCATGGCGCACGAGTCCTTCGAGGACGACGACACCGCTGAGTACATGAACGAGCACTTCGTGTCCGTCAAGGTCGACCGTGAGGAGCGGCCCGACGTCGACGCCGTCTACATGGAGGCGGTGCAGGCGGCCACCGGGCAGGGCGGCTGGCCGATGTCCGTGTTCATGACCCCCGACGGGGAGCCGTTCTACTTCGGCACCTACTTCCCGCCCGAGTCCCGGCATGGCATGCCGTCCTTCCGTCAGGTGCTCGAAGGCGTGCGCAACGCCTGGACGAGCCGACGGGACGAGGTGGGAGAAGTCGCGGGGAAGATCACTCGGGACCTTGCCCAGCGGGAGCTGAGCACCGGGGATACTGGGACGCCCACCGAGGAGACCCAAACCCTTGCACTCCTACAGTTGACCCGGGACATCGACTCCGCGAGCGGCTGGTTCAAGGGAGACACCAAGTTCCCGCCGTCGATGGTGATCGAGTTCCTGTTGCGCCACCACGCGCGGGCCGGCTCCGTGGCCGCGCTGGAGATGGCAGAAGGGCTGTGCGGCGCGATGGCGCGTTCGAGCCTGTACGACCAGGTGGGAGGCGGGTTCCACCGGTACGTGCTCACGCCGAGCGCTGGTGGACCTTTGGTACCGCACTTCGAGAAGATGCTCTACGACAATGCGCTGCTCTGCCGGGTGTACACGCACCTGTGGCGGGCCACCGGAGCGGACTTCGCCCGTCGGGTCGCGCTGGAGACCGCCGACTTCATGGTGCGCGAACTGCGCACCGCCGAGGGAGGTTTCGCCTCCGCCCTGGACGCCGACAGCGACGACGGGACCGGGCAACACGTCGAGGGCGCGTACTACGTGTGGACGCCGGAGCAACTGCGGGAGGTCCTGGGCGAGCGGGACGCGGCCTTCGCCGCCGAGTACTTCGGGGTGACCGAGGAGGGCACGTTCGAGGCGGGCGCCTCGGTGCTGCGGCTGCCGCGCACCGGCGTCGCGGACGCGGACCGGATCGCCGATGTGCGGGCCAGGCTGCTCGCCGCCCGTGAAACGCGCCCGCACCCCGCGCGGGACGACAAGGCGGTCGCCGCCTGGAACGGCCTGGCGATCGCCGCGCTCGCCGAGACGGGGGCCTGCTTCGACCGCCCCGACCTGGTCGAACGCGCCACCGAGGCGGCCGATCTGCTGGTCCGCGTCCACATGGGGGACTCCGCCCGGCTGGCCCGCACCTCGAAGGACGGGCGGTCCGGCGGGCACGCCGGGGTCCTGGAGGACTACGGCGACGTCGCTGAGGGCTTCCTCGCCCTGGCCGCGGTCACCGGGGAGGGCGTCTGGCTGGAGTTTGCCGGTTTCCTGCTCGACATCGTGCTCCAGCACTTCACCGGTGAGGGCGGGCAGCTGTACGACACGGCGGACGACGCCGAGCAGCTCATCCGCCGCCCGCAGGACCCCACCGACAATGCCGCCCCGGCGGGCTGGACGGCCGCCGCCGGGGCGCTGCTCTCGTACGCGGCGCACACCGGCTCCGAGGCCCATCGCGCCGCCGCCGAAGAGGCGTTGGGCGTGGTGAAGGCGCTCGGGCCGCGGGTGCCCCGGTTCATCGGCTGGGGGCTCGCCGTCGCCGAGGCACTGCTCGACGGACCGCGCGAGGTCGCGGTGGCCGGACCGGTCGGCGGCGCACTGCACCGCACGGCGCTGCTGGGTACGGCGCCGGGCGCGGTGGTGGCGGCCGGGGAGACGGGCGGGGCGGAGTTCCCGCTGCTGGCGGACCGTCCGATGGCGGACGGCACGCCGACCGCGTACGTGTGCCGTCGCTTCGTGTGCGACGCGCCGACGACGGACGCGCAGGAGCTGGCCCGGAGGCTCGGGGCGCGGTGAGACCGGGGCCCGTGCCGTGGTCCCCGGCCGGGAGGCCCCGGGGGATCACGGCACGGAAGCCCGGAGCGTCAGGCCGCCCTCCAGGGTGTCCAGCGCCTGGTCGAACATCGCGACGAGGTCGCCCCGACCGCCGTGCTCGCCCCAGTGCAGCGCCACCTCGCGCAGGGCGCCCAGCACCGCGGCGACGAACACCCGCACCTCCAGGTCGTCGGGGTCGCGGCCGCTGCGCTCGGCCAGCACGTCGGCCAGCAGCTTCGCCGTGTCGCACATGGACTGCGTCATGCGCGCCCGGACGGCCGGGACCTCCACCATCAGCCGGGTGCGATCGCGCAGCTCCTCCTCGGCCGCGAGGAACGCCGACAGTGCCCCGGTCATCACGAACCGCAGGGACGTCAGCGGCGGTTCGTCGACCGGCCGCCTGCGCAGTTCGGCCTCCAGGAACCGGTCGTACCCGTCGGAGAGGACGATGTCCTCCTTCGTCGCGAAGTACCGGAAGACAGTGCTCGGCGACACCTCGGCCCGCTCCGCGATCTGCTCGATCGTCGTCGCGTCGTACCCCTGCTCGGCGATCAGCCGGTAGGTCGCCCGGCGGATCCCGACACGGGTCCTGAGCTTCTTCCGCTCGCGCAGCCCCAGCTGCGAGGGCAGGACGGGAGCGGAAACGGACGGGGTACGGGAGGTGGCGGCCATGGTCGTCATTGTCGGGCACCGACCGGTGCCGGGGCCATGGACGGGCCGTGGCCGCGGCTGCGGGAGCCACGGCCACGGGAAGGAGGCGGGAACACGGGGGAGGGGTGCGGGAGCTCGCCCCGGGGACGGCGGGGGACGACGGGGGACGGCGGAGGACGGCGTGGGCATCGCGGCGGAAGCGCTCCGCGCGTCACTTGTGGTTGTAGGCCACCAGGGAGATGCCGACGTAGTGCACGACGAAGGCCGCCAGGGTCAGCGAGTGGAACACCTCGTGGAAGCCGAACCACCGCGGCGAGGGGTTGGGGCGCTTGATGCCGTAGATGATCCCGCCCGCGCTGTAGAGCAGCCCGCCGACGACGACCAGAACCAGCACCGCGATCCCGCCCGTGCGCAGGAAGTCCGGCAGGAAGAAGACCGCGGCCCATCCCATGGCTATGTAGCAGGGGGTGTAGAGCCAGCGCGGGGCGCCGACCCAGAACACCCGGAAGGCGATGCCCGCCACGGCCGCCGCCCAGACCGCCCACAGCAGCGGCGTCCCCTTCGCCTCGGGCAGCAGGAGCAGGGTCAGCGGGGTGTAGGTGCCCGCGATGATCAGGAAGATGTTGGCGTGGTCGAGCCGGCGCAGCACGGCCTCGCCGCGCGGGCCCCAGGAGCCGCGGTGGTAGAGCGCGCTCACGCCGAACAGCAGGCATGCGGTCAGCGTGTACACACCGCAGGCGATCCTGCCGCGGGCGCTGTCCGTCAGGGCGATCAGCGCGACCCCGGCGACGATCACGGCGGGGAACATTCCGGCATGCAGCCAGCCACGCATCCGTGGCTTCACAGGGGCGGTCTCGGGCGCGGCCGTTTCCGGTCCGGCCTGCTCGGGTGCGGCGGTGGCGGCAGTCATTCCCGCATCGTACCTACGCAACCGTAGGTAACGGTGAGGAGTGGCGATGCTCACGTGTGCGGCCCTCTGGACATATGGGCGCAAGGGTCGGATGATCAAATGAGTGCGGTCGGCACCGGATGAGCGCCAGCGGGATTCGAGGGGTGGAAGCGTCCGGGCCGCAGCCCCCACGGGGCCAGTCAATACACACCCTCAGCAAGGAGCGATCGTGGCGCGCGACATCGCGGCTCCCCCCACTGCCCCCACCAACCACCAGGAACTCGTCTCCTGGGTGAACGAGATCGCTGCCCTCACCCAGCCGGACCGGGTGGTCTGGTGCGACGGCTCCGAGGCCGAGTACGAGCTCCTGTGCGGGGAGCTCGTGGCCAAGGGCACGTTCACGAAGCTGGACGAGGCCAAACGCCCGAACTCCTACTACGCGGCCTCCGACCCGAGCGACGTGGCGCGCGTCGAGGACCGTACGTTCATCTGCTCCGAGAAGGAGGAGGACGCCGGTCCGACGAACCACTGGAAGGCTCCCGCCGAGATGCGCGAGATCTTCTCCGGGGAGCAGGGCATCTTCCGCGGTGCCATGCGCGGCCGCACCATGTACGTCGTCCCGTTCTGCATGGGCCCCGTCGGCTCCCCGCTCTCCGCGATCGGCGTCGAGATCACCGACTCCGCGTACGTCGCCGTCTCGATGCGCACCATGACGCGCATGGGGCAGGCCGTCCTGGACGAGCTCGGCACCGACGGCTTCTTCGTCAAGGCCGTCCACACCCTCGGCGCCCCCCTGGCGGAGGGACAGGAGGACGTCCCCTGGCCGTGCAACACCACCAAGTACATCTCGCACTTCCCCGAGGACCGCGAGATCTGGTCCTACGGCTCCGGCTACGGCGGCAACGCCCTGCTCGGCAAGAAGTGCTACGCGCTGCGCATCGCCTCCGTCATGGCGCGCGACGAGGGCTGGCTCGCCGAACACATGCTGATCCTCAAGCTCACCCCGCCGCAGGGCGAGTCCGAGGAGCCCAAGTACATCGCCGCCGCGTTCCCGAGCGCCTGCGGCAAGACCAACCTCGCCATGCTGGAGCCCACGATCCCCGGCTGGACCGTCGAGACCATCGGCGACGACATCGCCTGGATGCGGTTCGGCGAGGACGGCCGCCTCTACGCGATCAACCCCGAGGCCGGTTTCTTCGGCGTCGCGCCCGGCACCGGCGAGCACACCAATGCCAACGCCATGAAGACCATGTGGGGCAACTCGGTCTTCACCAACGTCGCGCTCACCGACGACGGCGACGTCTGGTGGGAGGGCATGACCGAGACCGCTCCGGCCCACCTCACCGACTGGAAGGGCAACGACTGGACGCCCGCGTCCGACACCCCCGCCGCCCACCCCAACGCCCGCTTCACCGTCCCGGCCGGCCAGTGCCCGATCATCGCGCCCGAGTGGGAGGACCCGAAGGGCGTGCCGATCTCCGCCATCCTCTTCGGCGGACGCCGCGCCTCCGCCGTGCCGCTGGTCACCGAGTCCTTCGACTGGCAGCACGGCGTCTTCCTCGGCGCCAACGTCGCCTCCGAGAAGACCGCCGCCGCCGAGGGCAAGGTCGGTGAGCTGCGCCGCGACCCGTTCGCCATGCTCCCGTTCTGCGGCTACAACATGGGCGACTACATGGCCCACTGGATCAAGGTCGGCGCGGACAGGCCGGACCAGTCCAAGCTCCCGAAGATCTACTACGTGAACTGGTTCCGCAAGAACGACGAGGGCGCGTTCGTGTGGCCCGGCTTCGGCGAGAACAGCCGTGTGCTGAAGTGGATCGTCGAACGCCTCGAAGGCCGGGCCGAGGGCGTCGAGACACCGATCGGCATCCTGCCCACCAAGGACGCCCTGGACACCGACGGCCTGGACCTCTCCGACTCCGACCTGGACTACCTGCTCACGGTCGACAAGGAGGTCTGGCGCGAGGAGGCCGGTCTGGTCCCCGAGCACCTCAACACCTTCGGCGACCACACGCCCAAGGAGCTGTGGGACGAGTACCGGGCGCTGGTCCAGCGCCTGGGCTGACGCCGCCGGGCGCACCCCGTGCGGGTGCGCCCCCGCAGGCGCCGCGGCCGGGCCCTCGGACATCCGCCCTGACCTGTGGGGCCGACGGCCCGCCGCGGAACGGCTCCCGGAACCCCCTCACGGTTCCGGGAGCCGGCCCCCTTCCGCGTCAGTGCCGTGGCCGCTCGTCCCGCGTGTCCGTGCCGCGTCCCCGTGCTGCGGCCGTCCGGTCCGCCGCCGCGCGGCACCGCTTCTCCGGGCTTGCCGTCGTGCCGCGTTTCCGTGCCGCCGTGTCCGGCCTCCTCGGGTGGAGCCGGTCCGGGTACCACCGGGACCCGGGTGGGTGGCGCCCGGTCCGCGGCCGGGTGTCGCGGTCGCGGACCGGGGCCGTCAGTGGGCGCCGACCAGCCGCGGCGGTGTGGCGCGGGCGGTCGCGGCGGCCAACGCCACCGTGTGCGCGTCCATGCGCTCGGCCGCGAGGATCGCGACGACCGTGTCGGCACGGGATGCCGCCACCACCAGGGCGCGGCCCGCGAGGGCGTGCGCGCGGCGGTGCAGTGCCTGCGCGGATGCGTCGGTCCGGCCCCCGGCGTGCCGGGCCGGCGGCGCACCGCGCAGCCTGGCGACCTGCTCGGCGATACGCTCGCCCGCCGCGTCGAGCCCCAGCGAGTCGGTGACCGCGAGCAGCGCGGCCAGGTGCCCGGCGAGCTGGATGTCCAGCTCCTCCTCGCGGGAACGGTGCGGGAAGTCGCCGGCGTGGTCGGCCGGTGTGTGGACCGATTTGGTGCGGATCGGTTCGTACATGGATGGCCTCCTGGTGTTGCCGTGGAACCATCCTACATTGGATTCAGTCTAAAGTTGTCTGTGGTCGATGTGGGTTCGGGGCGGGATCGCACCGGGTCGGGCCCGGTCGCACCGGGTCGGGCGGGGGCCCCGTACTGGGTCGGCGCGGAGGCCGTCCGGAACCGGCGCGGAGGCCGTCCGGGGCCGGGCCGGTGGGGCTCAGGGCTGGCCGTACCCGTCCAGGAAGTGCGCGATCCGGTTCACCGCGTCCGTCAGGTCCTCGACCGAGGGCAGCGTCACGACGCGGAAGTGATCCGGCTCCGGCCAGTTGAACCCGGTGCCGTGCACGACCATGATCTTCTCGGCCCGCAGCAGGTCCAGCACCATCTGCCGGTCGTCCTTGATCTTGTAGACCTTGGGGTCGAGACGCGGGAAGAGGTACAGCGCCCCCTTCGGCTTCACGCACGTCACGCCCGGGATCCGGGTCAGCAGTTCGTACGCGGTGTCGCGCTGTTCCAGGATGCGCCCGCCCGGCAGCACCAGGTCGTCGATCGACTGCCGCCCGCCGAGGGCGGTGGCCACCGCGTACTGCGACGGCATGTTGGCGCACAGCCGCATGTTGGCGAGGATCGTCAGTCCCTCGATGTACGAGGCGGCGTGAGCCTTCGGGCCGCAGACCGCCAGCCACCCCGACCGGTATCCGGCCACCCGGTAGTTCTTGGAGAGCCCGTTGAAGGTGAGCACCATCAGGTCGGGGGCGATCGTCGCGGTGGGCGTGTGGGTCGCGCCGTCGTACAGGATCCGGTCGTAGATCTCGTCGGAGCAGACGACCAGTTGGTGACGCCGGGCGATCTCGGTCAGCCCGCGCAGCATCTCGTCGTCGTAGACCGCGCCCGTCGGATTGTTCGGGTTGATGATCACGATCGCCTTGGTGCGGTCGGTGATCTTCCGCTCGATGTCGGCGAGGTCCGGCATCCAGTCGGCCTGCTCGTCGCACCGGTAGTGCACCGCCGTGCCGCCGGCCAGCGACACCGACGCCGTCCACAGCGGGTAGTCCGGGGCGGGTACGAGGACCTCGTCGCCGTCGTCGAGCAGGGCCTGCATCGACATCTGGATCAGTTCGGAGACGCCGTTGCCCAGGTAGACGTCCTCCACATCGAGGTCGATGCCCTTGGTCTCGTAGTGCTGCGTCACCGCCCGTCGCGCGGACAGCAGTCCCTTCGCGTCGCCGTAGCCGTGCGCCCCGGCGAGGTTGCGCAGTATGTCCTCAAGGATCTCGGGCGGGCATTCGAACCCGAACGCGGCGGGGTTGCCGGTGTTCAGCTTGAGGATGCGGTGGCCGGCCGCTTCCAGCCGCATCGCCTCCTCCAGCACCGGGCCGCGGATCTCGTAGCAGACGTTGGCGAGCTTCGTGGACTGGATGACCTGCATGTCCCGGAGCTTACGACCGCCTCTCCCCGACCGCCCGGGCTTCCGCCCCGGGCTGCCCCGCCCGGGTGGTCCGGGGTCACCGCCCCGTCTTCCATAGCCATGCGGCCCCGCCCCCGGGCCGTGGGATTCCCGGTCGCAGCCGGGCGCGGGGCTTGGAAAGGGCCGGAACGGGGAGGTGACCCACACGGGCGGGTGAGATCCGCCACGCGGCCGCCCGGTGTCCGCCAGGTGAAGGGGGTCCGGCGCCCCGACCCGCCGTCCGGCGCCCCGGCCCGCTCCGGTGGCCCGGCTCACTCCGGCAGCCGGGTGCCCTCCGGGAGGCGGATGCCGAAGTCCCGCGCCAGCACCCGGAGCACCTCGTCGCCGTCCGCCAGTTCCCGTTCCGTGCGGGTGCCGTCGTCGGCCGTGGTCGTCAGCGTGCGGCCGGTCAGCGACAGGTGGGCGTCCGGGGTGGTGCGCTGAGACCGGGATCGAGGCCGGGACCAGGGCCGGGATCGAGGTCGGGACCAGGGCCGAGATCGAGGTCGGGGCCGGGCGCGGTGGGTCCGGCGGGGGCGGCTGCGCGGTCGGATGCCATGCGTCGACCGTACGGCGCCCGGGGCGGAGGACGGTCGCGGGCGGTTCGCGCTCCGGCGAACGGCTGTCCGGACCGGATGGCTGAAAACCGCCCCTTGTGGAGGTCATCCCCGTACGCAAACATGCGCATGTCAAACCGAAGGAACTTCGGTTGCCGGGGTCACTGCGGCCCCGTACATGTCACTGGAGGGGACCCCCCACATGAAGAAGCCTCTCATCGGTGCGCTCTTCGCCGTACTGCTCCTCGGGGCGGGCATCGCACCCGCCGCCGCGGCCACCGGCCACGACGCGGCGACGACCGGCGCGGCCGGGGCGAAGGTCCGGGCCGACGCCAAGGCCAAGCCCAAGGCGGTCAATTTCGCCGGGACGGTGGCGCTCAGCAACTGTTCCGGCTCCGTCGTCCGCACCCCCGACTCCCAGCCCTCCGACCCCGCGCTCGTGCTCTCCAACGGGCACTGCATGGAGACCGGCTTCCCGGGGCCGGGCAAGGTCGTGATCGATCAGCCGTCCAGCCGCAGCTTCACCCTGCTGAACGCCTCCGGCAGCGGCGTCGGCACCCTGCGGGCGAGCAAGATCGCGTACGGGACGATGACCGACACCGACATGGCGGTGTACCAACTCACCAGCACCTACGCCCAGATCGAGAGCAGCTACGGCATCAAGGCGCTGGAGCTCGACACCGCGCACCCCGTCGAGGGCACTGCGATCACGGTCGTCTCCGGATACTGGAAGCGCACCTACTCCTGCAACGTGGACGGGTTCGTCTACCGCCTGAAGGAGGGTGAGTGGACCTGGAAGGACTCGGTCCGCTACACCTCCGCCTGCCAGACCATCGGCGGCACCTCCGGTTCCCCGGTGATCGACAATGCGACCGGCAAGGTCGTCGCCGTCAACAACACCGGCAACGAGGACGGTCAGCAGTGCACGGACAACAACCCGTGCGAGGTGGACGAGAGCGGCAATGTGACGGTGCGTCAGGGTATCAACTACGCCCAGCAGACCTACGGCGTCGTGCCGTGCATCGGCGCCGGCAACAAGTTCGACCTGAACCGTGCGGGATGCGAGCTGCCCAAGCCGTGAACGGGAAAACCCCCGACACCGTGAACGGGTGAACCGCCCGTCGCCGTGACATCGGTGAACGACACGTCGCCGTGACCGCCCGTCGGACGGGAGGTCACGGCGACGTCGTGTGCGGTGCCGTCGAGTTCCGCCGCACCCCGACGCGTGCCGCCGCGCACCGACGTGCCGCTGTGTGCCGCGCACCGACGTGCCGCTGTGCGCCGCGTGCTCAGGGCGCCTCCGTGCGCCGGATCGCCGCCTCGATACCGTCGAGCAGCACGTCCAGGCCGACGGCGAACGTCTCCCGCGCCTCGCGTTCCAGGTACGGCATCGCCCCCGCGTCCCCTCCGCCGTCACCCGCGTGCCCCTCACCGCTTCCCGCGCCTCCTTCACCGCTCCCCGTGTCCGCGGCCGAGGGGGGCTGCGGGGCACTGCCGTGCTCCATCGCGACCAGGGCCGGATAGCGGTCCGCGAAGTCGGGCGCCACCTCGCCCAGCAGTGCCGAGCGCGCGAACCACCACCCCTCGTCCGGCTCGCCCGTCACCGCCGCAGCCTGCCGTGCCTCGGCGACCGTTCCGGCGCAGCCGCGCACCAGATGGGTCAGCGCGCCGACCAGCCGCCGCACGAGCGGGGCGCCGAGGCCGGTGCCGTTCAGCAGGTGCACGAGGGTGTCCAGCGCGGCGTACTCGTGCGGACCGAGGACCGGGCGGGCCTGCGAGACCTGGAGCACCCAGGGGTGGCGCAGTTGGAACGCGAGGGTGTCCCGGGCCCACGAGGTCAGCCCGGCCCGCCAGTCGGCGGTGTCCGCGTACGCCCCGGACCCGGGGAGTTCGACGTGGACCGCGTCGTACATCAGATCCAGCAGCTCGCCCTTGCCGGGAACGTACGTGTACAGCGCCATCGCCGTACGGCCCAGCCGCTCGCCCACCGCGCGCATCGAGAGCGCCGCCATGCCCTCCTCGTCGGCCACGGCGATCGCGGCGGTCACGATCGCGTCCACGCTCAGACCCGGCCGCGGACCCGGCGCGGAGCCGCGACGTGCCTGCTCCGGCCGCTCTGCGCGCCACAGCAGGGACATGGAGCGACGGGCGTCGCCCTGTCCGGCAAAGACCACCACTTGCAACTCCTTACGCCGTAAAGTAACTTCGCCTCGTCGATTTTAATTCCTTACGGCATAAAGTAACAGGAGAGGTCGGTGTCGCGATGAGCCAGGCGTTGCCCGTGTCGTACGTACGGGTCGTGGGCGTGGAGCGGATCACCCCGCGGGTCGCACGCGTCTCCTTCACCGGGGACGGCTTGGCGGAGATCCTGGAGGACCGCCCCGACCAGCAGATGAAGCTCTGCTTCCCGCGGCCGGGCCAGGACGCGCCCCGGCTGCCGGTGCCGGACGCCGACGACGCGTACGGCATGCGGTGGTACGAGGCGTACCTCGCGATCCCCGAGCCCGAACGCCCGCTCATGCGGAGCTTCACCGTGCGCGGGTACGACCGGGCGGCCGGGCTGATGACCGTCGATTTCGTGCTTCACGGCGACGACGGCCCCGCCGCCCGCTGGGGCCGGGACGCCCGCCCCGGGGACGTGCTCGGCATGGTCGGCCCGTCCTCGGTGTACGCCCGGCCGCTGCCCGCCGCCGACTGGCTGCTGCTGGCAGGTGACGAGACGGCGCTCCCCGCGATCGGCACGCTCCTGGAGTACCTCCCGGCCGGTGCGCGGGCGTTGGTGTACGCCGAGGTCGCCGACGGGGCCGAACGTCAGGAGCTCGGCTCGCCGGGCGAGGTCGCCGTCCACTGGGTGCACCGGGACCGGGGCGGGACGCTGGTGGACGCGGTGCGGGCCGCCGAACTGCCCGCCGGGACCGGGGCCGCGTGGCTGGCGGGCGAGGCGGGGGTGGTGCGGGCCCTGCGTCGCCACCTGGTGGTGGAGCGTCAACTGCCCCGGGCCGCCGTGGAGTTCAGCGGCTACTGGCGGGCGAGCCTCACCCAGGACGACGCCCCGACCGAGGAGGACTTGGCCTGGGCGCGGGAACGGGCGGGACAGGAACCGTAGGCGTCACGGGCGAGGCGCCACGGGTGAGGTGCCACGCGTGGTGCGTCGAGGGTGGGGGAGGGGCTGCGGTGACCGGGCCGCCGTGGGAGAGAGGGAGGGGGCACCGGGCGGGGGCCTCACCGACCCCCGGCGTGCCCCGCTCCCCGTACGGCCCTGCCTGCCAGCACCTGGGTCCGGCGGCCGTCCTCGATGACGAAACGGCCGTCGATCAGCACGTGCGGGATACCGACCGGCAGGGTGCGCGGGTGCTCGAACGTGGAACCGGCCGCCACCGTCGCCGGGTCGAAGAGCACCAGGTCGGCCAGGAAGCCCTCGCGGACCTGCCCGCGGTCGGCCAGTCGCAGCCGCCGCGCCGGACGGGCGGTGAGCCGGGCTACGCACTCCTCCAGTGACAGGATGCCCAACTCCCGTACGTATCGGCCGAGATAGTGCGGAAACGTGCCGTAGGCGCGCGGGTGGGGCTTGTCGCCCCGGAGGATGCCGTCGCTGCCCGCGGTGTGCACCCGGTGGCGCATGATCAGCCGGACGTTCTCCTCGTGACCGACGTGCTGGAGAATCGTGGAGCCGAGCCGGTCGTCGACGAGCAGCCGACGGGCGGTCGCCCAGGGGGCCTCGCCGCGCAGCCGGGCCGACTCGGCCACCGTGCGGCCGACGTGGTCGGCGAGACCGGGCACGGTGACTCCCGAGATCTCGATCGTGTCCCACTCGATCGGCACGCCGTGGCAGCCGTCCGACCCCACCACCTCCATGTCGTGCCGCATTCGCTCCGCCGTCGCGTCGTCCGCGAGGCGGGCCAGGACCGCCTCCGGACCGCCCTCGCTCGCCCAACTCGGCAGCATCGCGACCAGGGTCGTGCAGCCGGGGGTGTACGGGTAGCTGTCGAGGGAGATGTCGGCGCCCGCGTCCAGGGCCTCGTCGAGCAGGGCCAGCAACTCCGGCGCCCGGCCCTCGTTCACGCCGAAGTTCATGGTGGCGTGGGCGAGATGGAGGGCGCAGCCCGCGTTCCGGGTGAGCCGCACCATCTCCTCGTACGCCGCGAGCGCGCCCGCCCCGTACGAGCGGTGGTGCGGACAGTAGTAGCCGCCGTACCGGGCCACCACCCGGCACAGTTCGGTGAGTTCGGCGTCGTCCGCGTACATGCCGGGGGTGTACGTGAGCCCGGAGGACATGCCGACCGCGCCGTCCGCCATGCCCTGCGCCACCAGCTCCTTCATCCGGGTCAGTTCGGCGTCGGTGGGCGGGCGGTCCTCCCAGCCCATCGCGTACATCCGGACCGTGCCCTGCGGGACGAGATAGGCGGCGTTGACCGCGATGCCCCGGCCGCCGAAACCGTGGTCGAGCCGGTCCAGGTACTCGCCGACCGTGCGCCAGTCGAAGTCGATGCCCGGGTCCTCGGGCCCGCCGCCGTTCCAGCCGGCGATGGCGCGGCGCACCTCGGCCAGTGTCCGGTCGTCGACCGGGGCGTACGACAGGCCGTCCTGGCCGAGGACTTCGAGCGTCACGCCCTGCGCGGCCTTGGCGCTGTGGTCGGGGTCGCGGAGCAGCGCCAGGTCGCTGTGCGCGTGCATGTCGATGAAACCGGGGGCGAGGGCGAGCCCGTCGGCGTCGAGAACCCGTCGGCCGGACGGGCGCGGCCCGGGTGCGTGCTCGGGGTGGATGCCGGTGATCCGGCCGCCGTCGACCGTCACGTCGGCGCGACGGCCGGGCGCGCCGGTGCCGTCGACGACGTACGCGTCGCGGATGACCAGGTCCATGGGAATCGCCTTCCGGGCTGTCCGGGGATCGGGGGCGAGGGTGCGGGATCAGGAACGAACGGGTGCGGATCGGGGTGCGGATCGGGAATCGGAGTGCGGAACGGGAACGGGGAGGGGTGGAGAGGACCGGACCGGACCGGAGGGGAGCGGGGGTCAGAAGAACGTGCGGATGTAGTCCGTGACCGTGCCGTCCGCCGCCACCAGAGGAATCAGCTGCCACTTGTCGAAGCTGGTGCACGGGTGCGACAGCCCCATCCCGATCCAGTCGCCGACCTCCAGTTCGACGCCGGGCTCGGTGCGCAACCAGGTGTGCTGGTCGGACAGGCCGCTGACCGTGATGCCCGTCGCGGGCCGGACCGTGCCGTCGCGGCCGGAGCGTACGACCTGGGCCTGCGGCAGGTCGAGGTCGTACGCCGCGTCCCGCTTGCCCGCGTTCAGGAACGCCTGCTCGGCGGAGGGGCGGGAGACGACCTGCGCCCAGAGCCGGAAGGCGGGTTGCAGCGCGCCCTCCCCGGGGACGCGGTTGAACGGGGTGAGGTGGCGGTAGTGGCCGTCGTCGTGCGAGACGTAGGCCCCCGAGCGCAGCAGCTTCAGCACCGGTCCCGACAGGTCGGGGATCTCGGCGAACACCTCCGCGACCGCGTCGAACCAGGCGCTGCCGCCGGCGCTGATCACGATGGCGTCGTCCGCCGCACCCGACGCCGCGAACCTGCCCGCCCGGTCGAAGGCGACGGCCAGCGCGACCAGCCGCCGCAGCCACTCCCGCACCCGCTCGGCGGACGCGTCCGGTACCTCGCCCTCGTAACCGGCCACCCCCACCAGCCGCAGCGTCCCGGTCGCCGCCACCGCGTCGGCGACCGCCGCGCACTGGGCCTCGGAACGGACACCGGTGCGCGCGCCCTCACCCGCGCCCAGCTCCACGACCACGTCCACCGGCCGGGAGGCGCCCGCCGCCCGCAGTGCCTCGTCCATCAGCTCGACGCCCCGGACCGAGTCCACGTAGCAGAGGAAACGGAACTCGGGGTCGCGGTCCAGCTCGCCGGCCAGCCAGCGCAGGGCCGCGGCGTCGACGAGCTCGTTGGCCAGGAAGATCCGCCGTACGCCGTACGCCCGGTAGACCCGCGCCTGGTGCGGCACGGCCGCGGTGATGCCCCACGCGCCGTGCTCCAGCTGGCGGTCGAAGAGCTGCGGGGACATGGATGTCTTGCCGTGCGGGGCGAAGGCGAGCCCGTGCCGTTCGGCGTACGACTCCATCAGCGTGAGGTTGTGGTCGAGCGACTCGGCGGACAGGGCCAGCACCGGGGTGGTGAAGCCGCCGGTGAAGAGATCGCGCCGCTCGGCGGCGAGCGCGCCGACGGTAAGCCCCTCCGCGTCGGGCGGGAGCGCCTTGAAGCGATGGTCGACCACCTCGTCGGCGAGTCGGGCTGCGGGACGGTCGGTGCGGTCGGCGGCCAAGGGTGCCTCCTCGATCGAAGGGGTCGTCGCAGCCGAAGCCGCTGTTGCATCGTATGCAACGCTCATTGCGTATGGCGCTCGGGGCTGTCTAACATCCGAGCCGACGCCGGGTCAATGGCCGAGAACCGGCGCCCCGTCCCCTTCCGTCCCCTCCCGGCGTCACCCGGCCGTTCCGGCACACCCGGCCGAACCGTCCACCGCCACCCTCCGACATACGTTCCGGCCTCACCGCCTCACCGCCTCACCGCCTCACCGCCTCACCGGCCCCACCGCCCCACCGGCCCCACCGCGCCGCCGGGGCACCACTCGCACCACCCGAACTGCCTGCACCGTCCGAACCATCTGCGCCACCTGTACCACCTGCACTGCCCGAGCGACCCACACTGCCGGTACCACCCACACCGCCGGTACCACCCACACCGCCCGAATCCGTCGACCATGCGAGGAGCCCCGAGTGTCCGGAACCCCGGCCAGGACTGCCGACACCCGCACGTCCGCCGAGGTCGTCTGCCTCGGTGAGTCCATGGTGACGTTCCTTCCGTCGCGGCCCGGACGGCTCGCCGACGTCCCCTCCTTCGGACGCGGCATCGGGGGTGCCGAGTCGAACGTCGCCTGCGCGCTGGCCGGGGCCGGACACCGGGCGGCCTGGGTGAGCAGGGTCGGCGCGGACGGCTTCGGCGACCACCTCGTCGAGACCGTCACCGAGTACGGGGTCGACACCTCCGCCGTGCGCCGCGATCCGGCACGGCCGACCGGGATCTATTTCCGCACCGCGACCGACCGGGCCACCGACGTGCACGAGGTCGCCTACTACCGGGCCGGGTCCGCCGCCTCCGCGATGTCCCCGGACAACGTTCCCTACGAGGCGCTGTTCGCGGCCCGGATCCTGCATCTGTCCGGCATCACGGCGGCGCTCTCCGTCGACTGCCTGGCCCTGCTCCACGATCTGACCGCCCCCCGCCCCGACCGCCCGCTCGTCTCCTTCGACGTCAATCACCGGCCGGGCCTGTGGCGCGGGGCCGCCGCCGGCCCCGGCGTGCTGCTGGATCTGGCCCGCCGCTGCGACCTGGTCTTCGTCGGCGAGGACGAGGCGGAGGACGCCTGGGGTGTGGAAGGGGGTGCCGAGGCGATCCGCGCGGCGCTCCCGGAGCCCGCGACCCTGGTCGTGAAGCGCGGGGCCGAGGGGGCCACCGTCTTCGCGCGCCCGGCCGCCACGCCGCCGGGCGGCGATGCCGCGTCCGGGGCCGACACCGACACCACCGAGGCGGTCCTGGCCGACACCGACACCACCAAGGCGGTTTTGGCCGACACCGTCATCACCGTGCCCGCCCTCCGCGTCGATGTCGTCGCGCCTGTCGGGGCCGGCGACGCCTTCGCCGCCGGGTTCCTCTCCGCCACCCTCCGGGGCCTTCCGCTGCGCGACCGGGTGCGTCACGGCCACCTCATGGCCGCCGCCGTGCTCACCGTCCCCGGCGATCTCACCGACCCGCCGCCCCGTGCCCGCGCCGACGCCCTCGCCGCGCTCGACGACACCGCCTGGGGGAGACTTCGTCTCGGCCCCGGCTGGACGGGGGACGACCAGGAGGTACGTACGACGTGAACGACCGCGACGAGCGCACGGGCAACGACCGGTACCCGGGGAGCGCCCGGCGAACGGACACGAGGCGCGTCCCCGGCGACGGCCGGACCGCGAGCGGCGAGTGCAGCGGGGCCCGCGCATGAGCCAGACCGTCGACCGGGCACTGAACATCCTGCCCCTGCTGGCCCGGGGGCCCGCCGACCTCGGGCAGGTCGCCGAGCGTCTCGGCGTCCACAAGTCCACGGCGCTGCGCCTCCTGCGTACTCTCCACGAACACGGACTGGTCTACCGGCAGCAGGACCAGCGCTACCGCCTCGGCGCCCGCCTCTTCGCGCTCGCGCAGGAAGCCGTCGAGAACCTCGACGTGCGCGAGATCGCCCACCCCCACCTCGTCGAACTGAACGAGAGCTGCGGTCACACCGTGCATCTCGCGGTGTACGAGGAGAACGAGGTCCTCTACATCGACAAGGTCGAGAGCCGCTACCCGGTCCGGATGTACTCCCGGATCGGGAAGCCCGTCGCGATCACCGTCGCCGCCGTGGCGAAGCTGCTCCTGGCCGACCTTCCCGAGCCCGAGCGGCGTGCCGTCGCCGAGCGGCTCGACTACCCCATGTACACGTCCCGTTCGATTCCGAACGCCGGCGCCTTCCTCAAGGAGCTCGCCGTCGTCCGCGAACAGGGCTGGGCCACCGACCTCGGTGGTCACGAGGAGTCCATCAACTGCATCGGCGCCCCCGTCCGCGGCGCGGACGGGCGTGTCGTCGCCGCGATGTCGGTCTCCGCACCCAACGTCGTCGTCACGGCGGAGGAACTCCTCACCCTGCTCCCGCTGGTGCGTCGCACCGCCGACACCATCAGCCGGGAGTACTCCGGCAGCAACCATCCCAGGAGAGCCTGAACAGCCATGACCGAGAAGACCGCGCTCACCCCGAGCACCCACACCACCCCGCCCGCGAAGTTCTCGCACGGGGTGCGGAAGGGGAACATCCTCCAGGTCGCCGGACAGGTCGGCTTCCTCCCCGCCGACCGCGCCGGGACCGGCCAGGCCCCCACCCCCGCCGGCCCGACGCTGCGCGAGCAGACCCTCCAGACCTTCGCCAATGTCAAGGCGATCCTGGAGGAGGGCGGCGCGACCTGGGACGACGTGATGATGATGCGCGTCTACCTCACGGACGTCGACCACTTCGCCGAGATGAACGAGATCTACAACGCCTATTTCGCCGAGCAGGACCTGAAGGCGCCGCCCGCCGCGCGCACCACGGTCTACGTCGGCCTGCCCAAGGGCCTGCTCATCGAGATCGACGCGCTCGCGGTCCTCGGCTGAGATCCGGCCGGAGGCCACCCGCCGGGCCGACGGCACGGCGACCCGCCCCGCGCGACGGGAACGCCGTGCCCCCCGCCGCCGCCGTGCCCCGGATGTGCGGCAGCGCCGCCGGGGGAGCGGCGGCGCTGCTGGTCATGGATGTCGTACGGCCCGGTCGGCGCCCCCGCCCGGTGATGCCGGACGGAGGCGCCGGTGCGGGCTACGGCAGGCCGTGGACGTGCGGGGCCACCCCGTTCGACCAGGCATTGCCCGACTTGGCGTCCCAGGCGGTCGACCAGGTCATCGCACCGCGGATACCCGGGTACGTCTTCGAGGGCTTGAAGGAACCGCAGTTGGTGCCGGAGGCCAGGCAGTCCAGGGCCGCGTTCACGACCGACGGGGCGACGTAGCCGCCGCCCGCGGCGCTGGTGGAGGCGGGGACACCGAGACCGACCTGGGACGGGTCGAGCCCGCCCTCCAGCTGGATGCAGGCGAGCGCGGTCAGGAAGTCCACCGTGCCCTGCGAGTAGACCTTGCCGTCGCAGCCGAGCATGGAACCGCTGTTGTAGTACTGCATGTTGACGACGGTCAGGATGTCCTTGATGTTGAGCGCCGTCTTGAAGTACTCGCCGCCGGTCGACTGCATGTCGATGGTCTGCGGGGCCATCGTGATGACGAGGCCGGAGCCCGCCTTCTGCGACAGGGAGCGCAGCGCCTTCGTCATGTACGTGGAGTTGAGGCCGTTCTCCAGGTCGATGTCGACACCGTTGAAGCCGTACTCCTGGATGAGCGAGTAGAGCGAGTTGGCGAAGTTGGTGGCCGAGGCGTCGCTGTTGACGGCGACGGACCCCTTCTCGCCGCCGACCGAGATGATGACGTTCTTCCCGGCGGCCTGCTTGGCCTTGATGTCGGCCTTGAACTGGTCGACGGTGTAGCCGTTCAGGCCCGCCGTGTCCAGGTTGAAGGTGACGGCGCCCGGCGTGTTGGTGGCGTCGGCGAAGGAGACCGCGATGATGTCGTAGTTCGCGGGCACGTCGCTGAGCTTCTGCACGGTCGCGCCGTTGTTGAAGTTCTGCCAGTAGCCGGTCACCGCGTGCTTCGGGACGGACGTGCCGGGGTTCGGGTTGCCGCCGCCCTCCTTGGCCGTACGGGCGCTCACCGCGGCGGACTTGACGGACTCACCGGCCGCGTTGGTGGCGCTCACCGTGAACTGGTACGCCGTGTCGGCGGACAGCCCGGTGACCGTCGCGGAGGTCCCGGTGGTCGTGGTGGCCTTGGCGCCGTCCCGGTAGACCGTGTAGCCGGTGGCACCGGACACCGCGTTCCAGGACAGGGCCACGGAGGAGGTCGTGGTCGCACCGACCGAGAGGCCGGCGGGGGCGCCGGGGACCTGCGGCGTCTCGGGACCGCCGCCACCGCCGTCGGGGCCGCTCACCGAGAGGTCGTCCACCAGATAGGCGGCCTGCCCGAACCAGCCGTGCGTGTACACCGTGACCGAGGTGGTGCTCGGACCGGTCTTGAAGGTGGTCGTGAGCTGGGTCCAGGAGGAGGAGCCCGGGGACCAGGTCGACACGTCCGTGGTCCCGGTGCCGCTCGCGCCGAGGTAGGCGTATCCGCCCTGCACCCACGCGCTGAGCGTGTACGTCGAGTCGGGCTTCACCGCGACGGTCTGGGAGCACGTGGCGTTGTCCTGCCCGGCCGGGGTGGCCTTGAGGGCGCCGGTGCCGCCGTGCACGGGGGAGGAGACGACGGCGCCGGTGCCCCCGGAACAGGCCCAGTCGGCGAGACCCGACTCGAAGCCCGGGTTCTTGGCGACGTTGACGTCGGCGGCCTGGGCGCTGCCGACGAGACCGGTGGCGGTCAGCGCACCGGCCGCGAGGACGGCCATCGCCGCGCCGAGGAACGGGCGGGTGTGGCGCCTGCGGATTCTGTGTCCGCGGACGGGGGAAGTTTCCACTTGCTGCCTCCGTGGGGGAATCGGGGAGTCCGGGGGATCGGGGGAGCCCCGGGGGTCCGGGAAGTCGGTGCGGCTGGGGGCGGGATGAAGAGGGGCTGAAGGGAAGGAGAAGCCGGGTGGCGGTCACCGCTGGCGGATAAGCTGGTCCAGACCAATCGAGTTGTCAAGACCTCTGGCAGCGAAGGCCGTTCGGGCGAGGGTGCGACGCGGCGATTCCCCGGCGGCGCGCCGGTCCTCCCTGAGCGCCTCGCGAACCCTTCACGTACTCCCGCGGCCCCTCCATGAGTTGACGATTTGTTGACCGTGCTCCGCCCCGTGCGGGTGACGCGGCTCGGGTGCTCGGACAGTGACCGGCCGGTAGCCGCCGGGCCGGTGGGCGCCAGGTTCCGGATCCGTCCTGACGTGCTGCGATGAATTCGGGCTCGCAGGTAGCCGGATGGTTGATTCGTAACCCTCCGCAGTGGTACGGAACTTAACGAATTTCGATTTGGTCGGATTTGGCGCGGGCTCGTTGCCCCGACGTCTTCCTCACGTTGTCGTACTGGCCTCCGAAAAGTGTTCTCTGCCAGGTAAGACGTGGATAAAGTGCTGAGACGGAACCGCGGAGCGGGAGCGATGGCGACCGACGTCATGACCGGCGTTTGGTCGGAGCCGAAACGGGGAAGAGCGTGCCAACCGCAATAGCAGTGACCAGTGCTGATTTGGTACTACCTCCGACCGATCAGCAGACGCCGACGGCTGCCCTGTTGCAGTCCCCGGACGCGCAGCCGCTGGAGATGGCCATCGGCGACATGCACGTGCTGCTGGAGCAGCACGGCTACGTCGTCGTCGTCTACTCGAGCGGCATCGCGCCCGCACATGAGCGTCGGCTATACTCCGTTCGCTCCGTTCTGGAGAGCGATCGCATCGCTCTGCTCAAGGTGGACCTTCCTCCACTGGGCGTTGCCGTACTCGTACGGCAGCTGCGCCAGCTGTCCATCTGCGACTTCAGCCCGGGAGTGGTCGCCTCCGCCGCTCGGCTGCTGTCCCACTACGTCCATGCGGGCGCCCTTCTGCATTCCGTCACCAAGTTCGACCGCGTGCCGGTCGACCTCCGCACCCACGCCAAGTCCTGGGTGCCCGGATCGCAGTTCGCGGTGGTCGCCGGGCCGGAGCCCCAACTCGTCGGGATCGGCCCCAAGTCGGACCCGCCGACCGGGCCGGAGTTTCCCACTGATCTGATGACCGCCAAGGGGCAGTCGCAGTCCGAGTGGGTGAAGCAGACCCTTGCGCCCGCGTGGAAGGTCCAGTCCATTCACGAGGCCACGCTCCCCTCCGATTCCCCGGCCTGGTGGGGAACCGGAAAGCTTGTGGAATTCGCCGCCTACCTGCCAGACATCTCCGTCCTGTACCAACTGGTGTCCTCCGTACGTCGGGAGATCTGCCACTGGTGCCGAATGGAACTCATCGGTGACCTCTGCGGGTTCTGTTCCTCCCCGCTTCCCGCAGCCGAGAACCGAATGCACCCAGTCGGTGTCCTCAGCCACGAAGTGCTCGCACCACCCCAGTCCTAGCGCTTCCGCTTCCCTCCGTGGACGCCCTCCTGCCCGCCGCCCCACGCATCCGAATCGAACGAGGTTGTCCGGCCCATGAACTCCCGCCAGCGCCGCGGCGTGATACTCCTGCTCCTGTCGGTTCTGTGCGCCTTCGGCGCCTTTGCCGGCGTGCTCTCGGTGATCAGCGACGTCAACTCCAAGGTCGGCCCCGAGGTCTCCGCCTACCAGCTGAAGTCCGACATCGCTCCCTATACCGCCCTGTCGTCCGGGCAGTTCGAGAAGATCTCGATGCCGAAGCGCTGGCTCTCCACCAACGCCGTGACCGATCTCTCCGAGGTGAACGGCAAGATCGCCGTCACCCAGCTGCGCAGGGGTTCCCTGCTCCAGTCCGACATGATGCAGAAGCGCCCCGAACTGCAGCCCGGGGAGCAGGAGATCGCCATCATGATCGACGCCGCGACCGGTGTCGCCGGCAAGATCACCCCGGGTGCCACCGTCAACATCTATGCCACCTTCGCCGGTGAGCGCGACGGCGACCCCTCCCAGTCCAAGGTCATCGTCTCCAACGCCAAGGTGCTGGACGTCGGCAAGCTGACGGCCCTGGAGCCGAACCGCGACGGCAAGTCCAACATGGGCAGCGAGGCCGTCCCGATCACCTTCGCCCTCAACACGCTCGACACCCAGCGCATCGCCTACGCCGAGTCCTTCGCCGAGCACGTACGGCTCGCGCTCCTGGCCTCCGGCAGCGACAGCACCATCCGCCCGGGCGACCGCACCTACACGCTCAACAAGGACAAGTGAGGATCGAATGACCACGAGGATCCTCCCGGCCGTCGGTGACGTCGACGCGGCCAGATCCGTCACCACGCTGCTCAGCCAGCTCCCCGACGCCGAACCGGCACCCCCGGTCACCGACTCGACACAGCTCATCGACGCCCTCGCCCGGCTGGCCGGCGAGTCGCTCGACGAACTGCCCGAGGTCGTGCTGGTCCACGAGCGGATCGGTCCGGTGCCGGCACTGGAACTGATCCGGGAGGTCTCGCTGCGCTTCCCCGCGATCGGGGTCGTGCTGATCACCGCCGACGTCACGCCCGGCCTGTTCTCGTCCGCGATGGAGTCGGGTGCACGCGGCGTCGTCACCCTGCCCCTCAGCTACGAGGAACTCGCCAACCGGGTCCAGTCCGCAGCCCAGTGGTCCACCGGCGTCCGCCGCCACCTGAGCACCGGGAACGAGGTCTTCACCGGCCCCGGCGGCACCGTCGTCACGGTCAGCGGCGCCAAGGGCGGCGTCGGCACCACCGTCGCCGCCGTCCAACTCGCCCTGGCGGCCCAGACGTCCGGGCGCAACGTCGCCCTGGTCGACATGGACCTCCAGTCCGGCGACATCGGCTCGTACCTCGACGTGCAGTTCCGGCGGTCCATCGTCGACCTCTCCACGATCACCGACATCTCGCCGCGCGTCCTGTCCGACGCCATCTTCACCCACGGCACCGGACTGTCCCTGCTCCTGGCACCCGGAGAGGGCGAGAGCGCCGAGGAGGTCAGCGACCGTTCGGCCCGGCAGATCGTCAGCGCACTGCGCTCGCGCTTCGAGGTCGTGATCATCGACTGCGGCAGCCAGTTGCAGGGCGCGAACGCGGCGGCCATCGAGATGGCCGACACGGCCCTGCTGGTCACCACCCCCGACGTGATCGCGGTGCGCGGCGCCAAACGCCTCGTGCGGATGTGGGAACGGCTCCAGATCCGCAAGGCCGAGGAGACGGTGACTCTCGTCAACCGCTTCACCCGCAACACCGAGATCCAACCGCCCCTGGTCGAGAAGATCACCGGAACACGGATGGCCGAGACCGCCATCCCCGCCAACTTCAAGGAGCTCCAGAGCGTCGTCGACGCCGGCCGACTCCACGAACTCGACTCCAAGAGCACCGTCAAACAGGCCCTCTGGGCCCTTGCGGGCGAGCTCGGCATCGTCAAGGTTCCTGAGAAGGAGAAGAACGGCGCGAAGAGCGGCGCGAAGACCGCTGCGAAGTTCAAGAACGACCGGGGCTCGATCGGACGCCCGCGCGTCGGCCGACGCGACGGCAACTCCCGGAATCGGGCGACGACCAAGGGGGCAAGTTGACCGATGGCACTCAACGGGACGACCACAGGCATGGAGATACGGGGGCACCGCCCCGGTGATCCGCCCCCCGGGCCCGGGAGCCCGGCCCCCGGCCCGGCCCGGATCGCCGGGCCGGGCGGGCTGCGCGGCCGTCTGTCCGGCCGCGGGCGCGACCGCGGCCAGACGGCGATCGAGTTCCTGGGCATGACCCCGCTGATCATTCTGATCATGCTGGTGCTCTGGCAGTGCGCCCTGATCGGCTACACGTTCTCCCTGGCGGGGAACGCCGCCGACGAGGCCGCGCACAAGGGCGCGATAGCGGGCGGCCTCGGGGTCAGGGAGTGCCGTGAGGCGATCGAGGAACACCTGCCGGAAGCCTGGCGCAAGTCGCTGAAGAAGAAGTCCTGCTACGCCTCGTCGGGCCTGTACAAGGCCGAGGTCAAGGTGCAGGTGCCGATCCTGGTGCCCGGCATCCTCAACTGGAAGTACCCCGTCACCGGCCACGCCGCCTCACCCGTGGAGGCATCTCGATGAGCATGCGTACGCGTACATTCGGCCGCACGGCCGAGAACCCCGGCACCGCTGCCGCCCCCGGCCGCCGTGACCGGGGCCAGGTCGCCATCGAGTACCTGGGCTTTCTTCCGCTGCTGCTCCTGGTCGCGCTCCTCGCGATCCAGGCCGGCCTCGCCGCGTACGCCGCCAACCAGGCGGGCACGGGGGCCCGCGCGGGCGCCCGGCTGGCCAGCATGTCCATGAGCGGTTGCGACCGGCAGGCGGCCAAGGACGCGATGAGCGACTGGACGGCCCGCCGGGCCCGCATCACGGGGCACTCGTCGCACGACGAGGTCACCTGTACGGCCCGGGTCAAGGTCCCGCGCGTCATTCCGGGCGTGGACATCTGGGGCTGGGCCGAACGAAGCTCCACGATGCCCCGCACCTGACCCTGCGGCGCACCGCACCGCTGCCGGCCGGCGGCTCGACAAGCAAGTGGGAACGAGGAGTTACGCATGAGTCTGCGGGCACGTATGAGCGCCCCCGAGAAGAACGGCGGGGGGCGGGAGGACGGCCACATGGTCGCCGTCTTCCGCGCCAAGCTGCTCGAAGAGATCGACCTGGCGGAGATGTCCTCGCTCGCCGCCGCAGACCGGCGGGCGAGGCTGGAGCGCGTCCTCAGCCACATCATCAGCCGCGAGGGGCCGGTCCTCTCCACCGTCGAACGCACCCAGCTGATCCGCCGGGTCGTCGACGAGGCGCTCGGCCTGGGCATCCTGGAACCACTCCTGGAGGACGCGTCCATCACCGAGATCATGGTGAACGGACCGGACCAGATCTTCGTCGAGCGCAGCGGCAAGGTCGAACAGCTCCCGATGCGCTTCGGCTCGCACGAGCAGCTCATGCAGACCATCGAGCGCATCGTGTCGACCGTCAACCGCCGTGTCGACGAGCAGAACCCCATGGTCGACGCGCGACTGCCCAGCGGCGAACGTGTCAACGTGATCATCCCGCCGCTCTCCCTGACCGGAGCGACGCTCACCATCCGACGGTTCCCCCGGGCGTTCACGCTCCAGGAAATGATCAACGTCGGATCGCTCGACGAGCAGATGCTGATCCTGCTCTCCGGGTTCGTCCAGGCGAAGCTCAACGTCATCGTCTCCGGCGCCACCGGCACCGGCAAGACCACGCTCCTCAACGCGCTCTCCGGCCTCATTCCGAACAGCGAGCGCATCGTCACCATCGAGGACTCCGCAGAACTCCAGCTCCAGCAGAGCCACGTGATCCGGCTGGAGTCCCGTCCGGCGAACGTCGAGGGCAAGGGCCAGATCACCATCCGCGACCTGGTCCGCAACTCCCTGCGTATGCGCCCCGACCGCATCGTCGTCGGTGAGGTCCGTGGCGGCGAGTCGCTCGACATGCTCCAGGCGATGTCCACCGGTCACGACGGCTCGCTCGCCACCGTCCACGCCAACAACGCCGAGGACGCGCTGATGCGTCTGCAGACCCTGGCGTCGATGTCCGAGATCAAGATCCCCTTCGAGGCCCTGCACGACCAGATCAACAGCGCCGTCGACGTCATCGTCCAGCTCACCCGGCATGCCGACGGCTCCCGCAAGATCACCGAGATCGCCGTCCTCGACTCGCACGGCCGTGATCCCTACCGCATCGTGACCGTCGCCAGGTTCGACGCCGAGCCGATGGACGCCGAAGGACGGATCAACGGCGTCTTCAACTACCTCCCGATCCCGCGCAAGATCGCCGAGCGCCTCTACATGGCCAGCCAGCCGATCCCGCAGGCATTCGGGATCGCCGAGTCCGCCGAACAGCTCGCCACCCGAGAGGCCAACTAGGTACCGAGCCATGACCAATCTTCCTCTTCTCACGATCGGCGTGACGCTGCTCGCCGGTGTCACGGGTGTCGTCGGCCTGCACGCCTACTCCGGCGGCAAGGCCGACCGGGACGCCCTGGTGGACCGCCTCTCGCACACCGGCAACGTCACCGAGACCGGACGCCACCGTCGCTTCCGGGGCTTCGACAGATGGCTGCGCAACACGGCGCTCGGCCGGAAGGTCGAACTGAAGCTCGCCGCCACCGGCCTGGACATCACCCCGGGCGAGTTCGTCGTCTACGCGGTGCTCGCCATGGCCGCCCTGTGGATGATCGCCTCGTCCATGCTCGCCAGCTTCTTCGGACCGGTCGCCGCCCTCATCGGCCTCTGGGGCGCCAACGCCTACCTCAACTGGCAGCGCACCAAGCGCACCGAACGCTTCATCAACCAGCTCCCCGAGCTCGCGCGCATCCTCGCCAATGCCACCCAGGCGGGCCTCGCACTGCGTACCTCCATCGCCATGGCGGCCGACGAGATGGAGGACCCGGCAGGCGAGGAACTGGCACGGGTCTCCCGCCGACTCGCCGTCGGCGAGACCCTCGACGACGCGTTGAGCGAGCTGACCGACCGGCTGCCCTCCCGCGAACTCGTCGTCCTCATCACCACCCTCGTCCTCTCCAACCGGGCCGGCGGTACGGTCGTCAGCTCCCTGCGCAACCTCACCGAGACGCTGGAGGAGCGCAAGGAGACCCGACGTGAGGTCAAGACCCAGCTGTCCCAGGTGACCGTCACCGCCTACGCCGTCCCGATATTCGGTCTGGGCGCCATGCTCCTGATGAACGCGGTGATGCCCGGAGCACTCGACCGCATGACCGGTGCCTTCATCGGCCAGGTCGCGGTGGTCATCTCCATCGCCCTGTACACGCTCGGATTCGTTGTGATCCGCCGCCTGTCCCGGATCGACGTCTGATGAGCGGGGGACACATGGATCTGCTGCTCGCCGGCCTGATGGGCCTCGCGGTCTACGGGGTCATCGCCGGCATCCGCATGTACCGGCGCGACGCCAAGCTGCCCGGCGACCTCGCGATCGCCCTGGAAGTCGGCTCCACCCGCACCAGCGCGGTCGGCTCCGGAATCGACCGCCTCGGCATGCGCTGGGCCCCCGCGATCCTGCGGATGATGGGCCCCAAGGCCGTCAACAAGAAGCGCCGCCAGATCGACCTGGCCGGCAACCCGGGCGGTCTGACCATCGACCGCTACGCCGCCAGGCGCGCCGTCTACGGCGGTCTCGGCGCGCTCGGTGCCTTCACCATGCTCATGCGCGGACAGATCTTCCTGGCCCTGGTACTGATCGCCTTCGGTCTGTTCTGGGTCGAGGTCGGCATCTGGTCCGCGGTGCGCGTCCGCCGGGACCACATCGACAGGACGCTCCCCGACTTCCTCGACGTCCTCGCCGTCGTCGTCTCGGCCGGCCTCGGCTTCCGTCAGGCGCTCGGGCGGGTGGCCGAGAAGTACGAGGGCCCCTGGGCCGACGAACTCCGCATCACACTCCGCCAGATGGACATGGGCGTCAGCCGTCGTGAGGCCTTCGACCAGCTGCGCAAGCGCAACGACTCGGAACAGGTCGCGATGTTCGTGACCACCCTCCAGCAGGGTGAGGAGCTCGGTGCGCCGATCGTCGAGACGCTGATCCAGATCGCCAACGACATGAGGCGCACCGACGCCCAGAACGCGCGCCGAAAGGCCGCCAGGGCCGTCCCCAAGGCAACCTTCGCGGTCACCACCTTCCTGCTCCCCGGAACCCTCGTACTGCTCACGGTCGGCTTCATCTACGGAGCCAACGTCGACTTCAGCTTCCTGTCGGGCGGATGACGTGAACGGCGCGGGCAACGGGCGGCGAATGGTGGAGGAGGTGACAGGCTCATGTCCTTCCCACTCGGCAGTGCCCAGACCGGACTGGACGCGGAGATCCGCCAGGCGATAGCCGATCCCGGCTCGCGCCCGGCCTTCGCCATCCAGCTCAACGCACTCCAGGCGATGTGCCGGCAGGTCTTCGGCTTCCGGATCGCCATGATCGCCATGGCCACCCCGTTCGCGATCGGCCACACCGCGGAGGGACTCGCCACCTGGCTGATCGGCGCGGCGATCCTCGTCACGTTCATGGGCAGCTATGTGCTGTTCCGCGACTGGGAACGCTTCGGCCCCGTCCTCCTGCGCCACCCCTGGCTGCTCGGCATCGACGCCTTCTTCGGTGCCCTGCTGCTGGTCACCGCCACGCCCGAATCCACGCTCGCCTACGTCACCGTGTGCACCCCGCTGCTGGCCGGCCTCGTCTCCAGCTGGCGGGGTGCGGCGGTCTTCGCCGCGCTCCAGACGGTCATCGTCCTCGGCGTGTACGCCACCGACCCGAAGCTGCACCCCGCCGACTCCACCGCGCTCCTCCTTCCCGGCTTCTGCATGATCGCGGGCGCCGTCGGCGTCACCCTGCGCAATCTGCTCCTCCGCTTCGGAAAGGCCAGCCAGGCACTCACCGAGACCCGGGCCCGGCTCGCCGTCAGCGAGGCCGTGGAGGGCGAACGCACCCGGCTCGCCCGGGAGATGCACGACTCCGTCGCCAAGACCCTGCACGGACTGGCCCTGGCCGCCGACGGACTGGCCGCGTCGTCCGACCGCATGGACCCGCTCACCGTCAGACACCAGGCCGAACTGGTGGCCCGCGCGGCCCGCCGGGCCGCCGCCGAATCCCGTGAACTCCTCTCCGACCTGCGCCGCGAGTCCGGACTCGACGGGGGTGTGGACGTGGTCGGCGAGCTCCGCGCCCGCACCGACGACTTCACCCGCCGCCACGGCCTCACGGCCACCTTCCGCCTGTACAACGAGATTCCCGTCCCGACGGTCCCCCAGGCGGTCGCACGCCAGTTGCTCACCGTCGCCTCCGAGGCGATGGAGAACGCCCACCGCCACGCCCGGCCCACCTACCTCGTCGTGCTGGCAGGCGTGAAGGGCGACGTCCTGCGCGTGAGCGTCTACGACGACGGCTGCGGTCTGCCCGCCGACGTCACCCTCGACGACCTCCGGCGGGCCGGCCACTTCGGTCTCGTCGGCATGGTCGAACGCGCCGCGTCCATCGGCGCCCGCATACGCATCGGAAGGGGCCAGGCGGCCAAGGGCACCGAGGTGCGCCTGGAACTCCCGATCGCTGCTCTCGACGCCGCCCCGGCGCAACAACCAGGATGAACAGCCACCCGAACGGAACGGCAACCACACCGACCGAACCGAAACCCACCCTCACCCCCCATAGAACCCTTGAGAGGAGGTCGCAGATGCCGGACGACGTCTCCCGCGCGTCGGGCCAGAACTGGTCGGCACGGAACCACGCCTCCCAGCACACGTCCCCGCACGTCACACCGTTCACCTCGGAGACCGGCGCCAGCGCGCTCCCGGTCCCCGCCCCCGTCTCCCCGCAGTCCGCGGCATCCGAGTCCATGCCCTCCTTCCCCGCGCCACCGCCCGCACCGGCCGCCGGTGCCCTGCGGGTCGTCGTCGCCGACGACAACCCCGTGGTCCGGGCGGGCCTGGGCGTCCTGCTTTCCGGGCGTGACGACATCGACGTCGTGGCCGAGGCCGTGGACGGGCGCCAGGCATACGAGATGGCCATGCATCACCGCCCGGACGTCGTCCTGCTCGACGTGCGCATGCCCGGCGTCGACGGCATCTCCGCGCTGCCGCACCTCGTGCAGGTGGCCCCGGTCATGATGCTCACCTACAGCCGCGAGAACGAGATCGTCCACGAGGCGCTGCGCCTGGGCGCGAGCGGCTACCTGGTCCACGGCGAATTCACCGCCGACCAACTGGTGCAGGCCGTCCGCGACACCAAGGACGGGCGGGCCCACTTCACCGCCACCGCCGCCAACGCCCTCCTGGCCCACATGCGTCGGGGCCCGGCGCCGCACGGGCAACCGCTTCCGGAGGGGCTCGGAACGGCCCTGACCACGGGCGTTCCCTACCAGGGCTCCGGCTACGACGGACATTCACCGGCTTTCGTCGGACAACACGGTGCGCCTGCACACACACCCGAGTCGGAACCCGCTCCACCTGCGACGCGAGCAGGTCGATCCGCTCAGGGTCTTTCGCATCTGCAACCGGTTGTGGCACAGTCTTCCATGACTGGGGGGTCGGGTACGTCCCTCAACAGGCAGCAGTTCGGGCTGAGTTCGCGGGAGGCGGAGGTCATGGAGCTGATCGCGTCCGGAATGAGCAATCAGCAGATCGCCGCCACCTGCTTCATCAGCGAGAAGACGGTCAAGAACCACATCAACCGCATCTTCACCAAGCTGCACAGCACAAGCCGCAGCGAGGCCATCGCCCGCTGGCTCGGCACGGCTCCGGTGGGAGGACCCGGGGCGCGTGGGGCCGGTGGTCGCCGTGGCTGAGCAGGGGAGCGCGAACAACAGCGAGAACAGCGCCGGGACCGTGGTGGCGCGCGTGGGGCGTGGGGCCCAGCACGCG
Organism: Streptomyces sp. NPDC056061; assembly: GCF_042266885.1. NCBI lineage: Bacteria > Bacillati > Actinomycetota > Actinomycetes > Kitasatosporales > Streptomycetaceae > Streptomyces > Streptomyces sp. NPDC056061. The sequence goes on from NZ_JBHJWQ010000001.1 coordinate 247,280, forward strand.
CCCGCCGAGACCCAGCCGGCCGTTTGGGCCCGGGAATGGGCCCTGGGACCCTCCGGTGAGCAGGGTTCTCGACCGTATGTTTCTCATGTCGCCGACGGCTCCGGCCAGGAGGAAGCCGGATCCGTCGGCGACGCCCAAGAAACGTGCGAGTCGGCCGACCACCGGTCGGCCGAACCCGGAGGGGAACACCATGTCGAACATCACCCTGAAGACCGCCGTCCGCGTCAACGGTTGGGCCAACACGGCGGTCAGCGCGATCCAGAAGCGCTACGAGGCCAAGGACCGCGGCCAGACCGCGTTCGAGTACCTGGGCATCATCCTGGTGGTCGTGGCGATCATCGGCGCGATCGTCGCCACGGGTATCGGTGGCGCGATCTCGGACCGGATCTCCGGCCTCGTGGACTCCATCACCGCCGGCTGATGATCGGTCGCCTTCGTCGCGATGCAGGGCAGGCCTTCCCCATCTATGTAGTGATGGTGGCGGGCCTGCTCTTCCTCGTGTTCGCATTCTTTGCCGTCGGCAAGGCGTCGGCCTTGCGTAATGGAGCCCAGGGGGCGGCGGATGCCGCAGCCCTGGCAGCGGCGCGGCAGGCGCGTGATGAGTTCGAGGCTCCGTTTCTTGCCTCGCTCCCGGAAGACCTGCTCGATGCCTACCTGCAGAGCCACCCCGTAGGGGGCTGCTCCGCGGCTCAGGGCCTTGCCGACGCGAACAAGGCGGATGTCCGTAACTGCCTCCCGATTCCCGGTGGTTACCGCGACCGGATCCAGGTGGAGGTAGACGGGCGGAACAAGGTGGATTCGCCGGTGCTCCCCGGTTCGAAACAGACGTACGCCAAGGCCAAAGCAACGGCCGTGATCGAGTTCCGTTGCTCGTGGACGTCTGTGGACCTCAATGAGGACAGCATTCGGGACATCTTCTTCTTCACGTGCGGTAGTGACTTCCTCGAAATCAGGCCCAGCAGCCCTCCGCCCTGGTCCCAGGTGAGCAAGATTCTCTACGACGTGCATCTGGTCGACAATTGACAGCGAATCACGAGTAAAGGAATCAGAACCCATGAGCATTCGGCGTTCCACGTTGTCCCGAAGGACAGCGGCAGCCGTCTCGCTGACGGCGGCATTGGCCTTCGCCGTCAGCGGCTGCGGCACGGATGACGGCGGAAAACAGAACGACGCCGGTTCATCGCCGTCCTCCGGGTCCTCCGAACCTTCCAAGCCCACAGAGGAAGACAAGGGCGAGAAGCAGGAGGACACCGCTGCCGGGGACAACGTGGACCCGAATGTGAAGCTGGCCGAGGTCAGGGGGCAGCGCGGGATCACGCTCGTCATCAATCAGGTGAAGCGGGACTCCGGCGGCTTCGTCACGGTGCAGGGCGAGGTCAAGAACGGCAGCAGCGAGCGCCAACCCACCAGTGGTTGGGCAGGTTCCGAGTCGTTGCTCGTGACGAAGAACCCCAACTCCGTCGCGGGTGCGGCGCTGATCGACAAGGCGGGCAAGAAGCGGTACTACGTGCTTAGGGACACAGAAGGACGTTGCCTTTGCACCACGGGCATCCTCCCGCTCCAACCCGGTGGCTCGACTCCCGTCTTCATGCAGTTTCCGGCGCCCCCGGCCACCACCACCGAGGTCGACTTCATGTTGCCGACCTTCGCCACCACCTCGCTGAAGATCTCCGGGTGACGGCCGCCATGACTCACACCCGTACCCGGCGCAGGCCACCGCATGTCGCGGGGCAGGCAGTCGCGGCAGCCCTGCTGATGGCGAGCGTCACCGTGCTGGGGGCATCGAACGCCGTTGCCGACGAGGGACCCACCGTGCCTCCGGGCACCGAGGCCTCGTCGGTTCCGTCCGTCCAGCTCGATCCGAACGACCCCGATCTGAAGATGCCCGAGGGCGGCACCCTCGCCCCCGCGAAGGTTCTCGACATCGTCCAGGTGATAGAGGACGAGGGCGGTGACGAGCGTCGCGAGGACAGCAACGCGAACGTCAAGTTCGCGCTCCAAGCGGAGGTTCTGTTCGGCAAGGACAGCGCCAAGCTGAGCCCTGCGGCCAATGCCCGGATCGCGGCCATCGCTGCCGAGATCAAGAAGCAGAACGCCACCAAGGTGCGCGTCTTCGGCTTCACGGACAACCTCGGCTCGGCGGCCCACGGCGACGTGCTGTCCAAGCAGCGCGCCAACGCGGTGCAGTCGGTGCTGGTCAAGGACCTGGGCTCGACTGTCACCTTCGACATCCGGGGATACGGCGAGCAGTACCCGGTCGCGAGCAACGCGACGGAGGAGGGACGCAAGAAGAACCGGCGCGTGGAGGTCTCCTTCCCGCGCGGCGGCGGCTCTTCCTGAGTCATTCGCCAGTTGTGCGTCGGCCCGGCCCTCGCGAGTACGTCTCGCGGGGCCGGGCCGACGTCGTCGAGGCAGGTGGGTCCGCCTTCCCGGCCTCGAATCGCCGGTCATCCGCCGGAGCGTCCTGCGGCCGCCGATGACGAAGCGTCCCTCCGCCGCCGGTCACTGGCGGCGGGCGTGCCACTCCGGGGCCAGGACGGCCCAGATCTGCTTGTCGTGACGGGCGCCGCCGTAGGGCCAGTACTCGCGTCGGACACCTTCGAGCGTCATGCCGAGCCGTTCGGCCACCGCGGAACTGCGCTGGTTGTCGGCTCGGCACTGCCATTCGGCGCGGTGCAGACCGCGGACGGCGAACGCCCACTCCAGAAGCGCCTCGCAGGCTTCGGTGATCAGGCCGCGGCCCTCGGCGGCGGGCTCCAGCCAGCAGCCGATCTCGCACTGGCCGAAACCCGTGTCGAAGTCGACGAACATGACACCGCCGACCAGCGTGCCGTCGAGCCAGATCCCGTAGAGGCGGGCGCCGTCCGCGGCCTGGCGTTCGGCGTACCGGCGCAGCGTGCCCCGAGCGCCCTCCACGTCGTCGGTGACGAAGCCCGGTCCGACCCAGGGGCGGATGTGCTCGCGCGCCCGGTCCATGTGGGCGGCGAACTCCTCGGCGTGCCATATCTCGAGCGGGCGGAGACAGGCATTGCCCCGCAGGGGTAGGGAGAGCACGGTGACCTCGCATTCACACAACAGATGTTATGGATACTACGGTGGCAGCATGCCACGTACCAAGGGAGATCACGAAGCCCGTCGGCGCGACGTCTCCGAGGCGGTCTGGCGGGTGCTGGCCGCGCGCGGCTTCGGGGGGCTGACCCTGCGTGCCGTCGCCGCCGAGCTCGGCGCCACCACCGGCCTGCTCACCCACTACTTCCCCGCCAAGTCCGACCTTCTCGCCCACGCCCTCGAACTGCTCGACCGACGGTCCGCGGCCCGTCCCCGTCGCGTCGCGGGGGAGGGGCTGGCCGCGCTCAGGGCCGTGCTGCTGGACATCCTGCCGCTGACCGCCGAGGCCACCGACAGCAACCGGATCTGGGTGTCCTCCTGGGACACCGCACTCGCCGACCCCGCGCTGAGCGACGACTACGCCCGCAAGTACGCGCGGAGCCGGGACAAGCTGAGCGACCTGGTCGCGGCGGCCCAGCGGCTCGGGGAGCTGCCCGCCGGAGACCCCGCCCGCATCGCGGCCGGCGCCCAGGCGTTCGTGCTCGGGCTGGTGGTCCAGGCCCTGCTCGACCCGGGGGCGTTCCCGCCGCAACGGCAGATCGAGCTTCTCGACGACCATCTGGCGGCGATGGCTGCGGCGCCTGCGACGGCCGGGGCGCCTGCATCGGCCACGGTGCCTGCGGCGACTGCATCGGCTGCGGCACCTGCGGCGGCCACAGCGGCCGCTTCGGCAGCGACGGCCTCACCGTTCCGGCCGGAGGACGAACGGAGCGGCGACGCCTCGTCCTGACGGTCGGTGTTCCGCCCACGGGGTGGCGCGGGGACCTGCTCGGGCGTACTCGCCGTGCCCCTGCGTGCCGTCCTGCGTAACGTGACGGGCACGTGACGGACGGCCGCACGGTGGTGCCGGCAGGTCACCGAAGGCGTTCCGGACGACCGGAGGGTGGACGTGAGGATCGGTCTGCATTACTGGAACTACTCGCAACCCGCCGACCCGGCGCTCATCGCGTCCACACTCGCGGAGTCTGCGCGGATCGCCGACGGGTCCGGGGTCGCCTCCTTCACGGTCATGGACCACTACTTCCAGATGGAGACGCCCGGCAGCACTGCCGACGAACCGATGCTGGAGGGGTACACCACGCTCGGCTACGCGGCCGCGGTGACCGAGCGCATGACGCTCGGGCTCATGGTCACGGGGGTGATGTACCGGCATCCGGGGCTGCTGGCGAAGATCGTCACCACGCTCGACGTGCTGTCCGGCGGCCGGGCCCGGCTCGGTATCGGCGCCTCCTGGTACGAGCGGGAGCAGTACGGGCTCGGCGTGCCGGTGGTCCCGGTCGCCGAGCGGTTCGAGCGATTGGAGGAGACGCTCCTCATCTGTCTGCAGATGTGGAGCGACGACAACGGGCCGTTCCGGGGCCGCCACTACCGGCTCGCCGAGACGCTGTGTGTCCCCGAGCCGATCGGCGAGCGCCCACCGATCATGGTCGGCGGTGGAGGGGAGCGGAAGACTCTGCGCCTGGTCGCCCGGTACGCGGACGCCTGCAATCTGTTCGCCACCGGACCGGAGGAGGTCACCCACAAACTCGATGTGCTGCGCGCGCACTGCGAGATGGAGGGCCGCGACTACGACGCCATCGAGAAGACCGTGATGTACAACGGCCCGGTGCTGGACAGTCCGGGCCGCTTTCTCGCCGACGCGGAGGCGTACGCGCGCCTGGGCATCGGAGAGATCCAGGTGCTGCCGGACCGCCACCCGGTCAGTTTCACCCAGCAGCTCGCCGAGCACATCGTGCCCCGGGCCGCGACGATCGGCTGAGCGGTGTCCCGTAAACCCTGGTGGGACAGCGCTCAGCGAGGCGGGTACGGGGTGCGGCGCAAGGCGCACATCGGGGCGGGTCGCACATCGGGGCGGGGCGGGACGGAAACCGGGTGCGCCCGCGGGTGCCCCGCCTCGCCCCGCCCCGAACGGTTCAGGTGCCGGTGGTGCCGTCGACGATCTCCCGGATCAGGTCCAGGTGGCCGTTGTGCCGGGCGGTCTCCTCGATCAGATGCAGGACGATCCAGCGCAGGTCCGGGTGCCTGCCGTCGCGCCGCGGGCGTTCGGCCGGTGTGTCCAGGTCGTGGGAGGCGACGAGTTCGCGGTAGCGGGCGGTCCGGGACTCGTACAGCGCCAGCACGTCGGCGAGCGGCATGTCCACCGCGATGCGCATCTCGCGGTCGGGATCCTCGTCCGTCCAGGGGCCCTCGTCCTCGCCGCCGAGGAACACCACCTCGAACCAGTGGTACTCGACCCAGCTGAGGTGGTTGATCAGCCCGGCGATCGTCATCAACGGGGAGCCGGGGAGCGGGGCCCGGCGTGCGTCCTGAGGTGAGACGCCCTCGCACTTCGCTCGGGCGGTGTCGCGTACGTAGTCGAGGAAGGTGGCCAACTGGGTGCGCTCGTCCCATGCGGGAGGCGAATCGGTGCGTGTCATCGGCGTACACGATGAGCGATCGGGGACCGCGTGTCCACCGGAATGTTCGCATGGGTCCGCCGCCGGGGCCGGGGGTCCATCGGGTTGTTCCCAAGGGGTCCGTCGCTGGGTCCGTGGGCCCACGCCTGGTCGGGCCGGGTTGATTACGCTCGGACGTGACCCATCGTGAGCACATCCGACCGGGCACCCGTCATCGGTGCTCGTCCGACATGCCCACGCGCACCATGACCTGCACGCTCCACCTGATTCCGTTTCATGGGGTGATGTGTCGATGAGCGACGGTTTCTTTTATTCGTACCACCTCGGCTGGAGCCGCCCGGACGCCGAATCGCTCTTCGGCGATCTCGACGCGGCGGGACTACGGCTCGGTCATCCCGTCACCAGACGGGTGACGCTGCTCGGGTCGGGGCCCGATCCGTGGGGCACCCTGTCCTGGGTGACCCGGGAGCAGATGGTTCTCCTGGCCGGGCTGCAACGGATCGACAACGTCGACTTCCTGCTCTGGACGGACAGCGGGACCGACGTCCCGGCGCGCATCCGGCGGATGAGGGACGGCGTCGTCGCCCTCGAATTCTCCTTCGGGCAGTTGGCACAGGACGAACAGGAGATGGCGGCGCGGGCCATCCGGGAGGCGATAGGCCGGGCCTCCGTCCTCTGCATCGGCTTCGTCGTCGACCGCGAGGGCGCGTCTGCGGCGACCGACTGGAGCGGGGTCGTCGTCAACGGGACGACGTTCTTCGACAGCTGGCCCGACACGCTCGCCGTGCGGCAGGAAATAGCGGCCGTGCAACCGCAGTTGTGCGGTGTGGCCTCGTTCGATCAGTCGCCGTGGATGCTGTTCGGGAGCGAGGTGCCGAGCCGGTAGCGGCGCGGGCAGGACGGTCCGGAGCACTCCGCGGGGACGCCGATCAGATCCACCCGCGCATCGCCACGAACCCCAGCAGCAGCCCCACCGCGAACCCCCCGAGCACGACGGCGAACACCGCGGGCATCACCGCCGGCCCCCATGCCCCCGGCCCGGCGACCGTGGCGTGCTTCGCCGGGTCCGACGGGTCGTAGCTGACCCGGACCGGTGCCCCGACCTCGAAGCCGAACGGCCCGGGGGCGTGGTCGGTGAACTCGATCTCCCGGCCGTCACGGGTGCGGAACGCGAAGACGTACTCGGTGACGTAACTCCGCTCCGCGCCCGGCCCCCGGTCGACCGTGCGGCGTTCCGCGCACCGGCCCTCGGCGCGCTCGCCGCGCCGGACCAGGTGCAGCACCCGGTTCAGCCGCAGCGCGGACCGGACGGCGAAGGCGCCGAGCAGGAGACCGAACAGAAGCAGGAACGTGGCTGTGCCCCCGGGGATGACCTGCATGAACGAGCGCCCCTCGACCGCTGCTACTTGACCGTGATCGACTCGACGAACGCGTCGAGGTCCTGGCGGCTCAGCGAGCCCTTCACCGCATTGATCCGGACGGCGAAGGGGACGTGCTTCGAATCGACACCGGCGACCACGACACCCGTCATCGGGGTGCCCTGCGACGGGGTGTCGTCCTTGCCGCTGGAGGTGAACTCGTAGTCGATCCTGCGGGCGTCCCGGGCGTCCTCCGCGCCCGCGAGCCGCACGTCCGAGGTCTCCTTGCGGACCGTGCCGAGCCCGATGCCGGCACCTGCCGCGGCAGCGGCCTCGTCGGCGTCGTCCACGCCCGTGGCGAAGTCGAGCTGCACCGAGATCATGCCGGTGCGCACGCCGCCCTCCTCCTTGAGGGCCACCGCGGCGTTCGCCTTCGCGAGGTCGGCGGCCGGCTGCTCCTTGTACCCCTTCTTCTCGGGGTAGCCGACGGAGAGGCTCTTGGTGTCGAGCGTGCTCCAGCCCTCCGGGACCGAGGCGGCGTCCTCGCCGCAGCCGGTGAGCAGGGTGAGACCGATGGCGGCGGCGGCAACCGCGCCGAATGTCCGGGACATCTTCATCGTCGTCGTCATCGCCTATCGCTGCCTATCGCTTCTTCGTCGTGCCTTGCTCGCCGTGAGCCGTGAGCCGTGAGCCGTGAGCCGTGAGCCGTGAGCGAGCCGTGCGTGTGCGGCCGTACCCGTGGCCGCAGCTACTGCTACAGCTACAGGCACGGCCGCACCTTTGGCTACCCCGTCCCCGTCCGAGCTACTTCGCGCAGTAGCTGTACGGGAGGTAGGAGCGCTTGTCGCCGTTCGGTGCCCCGAGGAATTCCGCGTCCGTCAGGGTCTCCTTCTTGTGCTCGTCCGAGATCGAGAGCCCGAGACTCATGCCGAGCGAGACCTCGAAGCCGAACTCCTGGGCATCCGTCTCACCGAGGTACTTCATGGAGCTCGACAGGCCGTCCTGGAACATCAGCTGGTCGAACGGGTCGCCGCTCGTGGGCTTCTGCTCCATCGAGCGGTCACCGAACATGTACTCGAACGGGGCGGTGTTGTCGCCGGAGCCGCTCAGCCACTGTTCGGCGATGGCGCGCTTGTCCTCGGTGGCCTGGTCCGTGTCCTTGCCGAAGATGATCGAGTTCGACGTGACCTGGATGCCGCTGTCGCCGGAGGAGTCGCTGCCGCTGATCTTGCCGCCGCGCTTGTCGTCGCCCTTCTTGCCGTTGTCGCCGCTGATGTCGCCCTTGTTGGCGGTCGAGCCGCCCTCATGGGTCTGGGTCATGTCGATGCGGACGATCTTGCCGGTCTTCTGGTCGCGGGTGACGGTGAGCGCGCCGGTCCGGTTGTCCTTCGCGGACGCCTGGCCGCCGAGCGGGCCGGCCGAACCGCTGACCTTGCCCTCCAGTTCGAGCTTGGCGGTGTACGTGTACGACTCGTTGCCGTTGACGTCGTCCTTGGCGATGGTCACCTCGGGGGAGAACTTGGCCTTGCCGCCGAGTTTGGCGCCGAGCTTCGTCTCGTCGCCCGCGCTGATGGAGAGCCCGCCGTCCGCGTACCCGTTCAGGCCGATCGTCGAGTAGGAGATCTTCTTGTCGCCGATCTTGTTCTCGACGTCCTTCTTCTTGTCGGCCCACTTCATGCCGGAGTACCAGCCACCGCCGTAGCCACCGCTGTACTTGGTGGAGGTCTCCCACATCTTCATTTCCTCGATGTCGTCCCGCATCTTCTGAGCCTCCTCCTCGCTCTTGAAGACCCAGGTGTCACCGTTGGTGATCTTGATGCCGCCGCCGACGTCGACGTCCGCCTTGCCGAGCTTGCCGAGCTTGACGCCGGGGGTGCTGGCGGTGGCGCCGGCCGAGGCGGCGTCCGTGAACGTCATGTAGACCAGCTTGTCGTTCCCGTCGACCTTGCCGTCACCGTTCACATCGGTGTTGGCCTGGCTGACCTTCTGCTGGAAGCCGTACTCGTTGCCCCACTCGAACCAGCCGATCTTGACCTTGCCGCCGACGGTGTCGGAGATGCTGGAGACCTGGCACATCTTCGGCTCGTAGTCGGCGTCCGTCTTCGGCTTCGCGGTGGTGTCGGTGCCGCCGCCGCCCGTGGAGCAGCTGCCGCCGCCGCCCATCGAGCTGATCACGCAGCGGATGCGCTCGCCGATCTGGCCCCCGACGCCCGCCATGGACATCGCGCCGATCAGCGTGACGACGAGGACGACCACCCCGAGGTACTCCATCGCGGTGGCCCCGCGGTCCCGCCAGCTGTACGAGTACGTCGCGGGCGACTGCTCGTCCTCGCGGTCCTCCAGCAGGCGGTGGACGGCCAGCCCCGCGGCGGAGCCGGTCGCCAGCGTGACGATCGGCATCAGCGTGCCCTCGATGCCCACGAGATGCCAGGAGACGGCGAGTCCGTAGACGACGGCCGCCACCGGGACGCCCAGACCGGCCAGCAGGGTCAGCAGCCGGGACTCGCGGCGCTCGTACGGCAGGACCCGGACCGAGGCCAGGACCGTGAGCACCGTCGTGATGACGTTCGGCACGTGCAGCAGACCGAGGCGCCAGCCGAACGACGCGAGCCGGTCCTCGGTGGCGAGCAGCTCGACGAGCCCACGCGACACCAGGTACCCGGCGGCGATGTAGACGAGGGCACCGGCGGCCCAACTGCGCGTCAGCGCGAAGAAGACGCCGCCGCCCGCGCCGGGTGAACCACCTCCGCTCCCCGGTGGTATGTGGCCCGTGCTTCCGCTGTGCCAGCCCCCGCCGCTCGTCACGGTACTTCCTCTCCGACGCCCGCATGCCTTGCCCGTACCCGCAGTTGTCCATGCGGGTGTGAAGGTGAGCGTACGGGTGTACGAGCCGGGTGACCTGGGCCCTTGGCCCCAATGTCGGGCCCAACGGCCGATGCCCCGCACCGCCCGCCGGGGGTGCGGGGGAGCGAGGCATCGGGGCCGGGAGGGGACTGCCGGGCCGTCAGTCCAGGTCGTCGGCGAACGTCCCGGCACGCTCGGCGACTTCCGGTCTGCGCACCCGCAGGACCGCGAAGCCGACGACCCCGACGACCAGCGCGCCGACGAACACGTACGGCAGCACGTTCAGCGGCCATTCCGGGACGGGCCACAGATTGCGGTAGAAGACGTAGATCATCGCGGCGGCCCCGATCAGGCCGAGGCCCCAGGTGAGGAGCAGTCCCCGCGCCCCGATCCGGCGCACGAACAGCGGGGCGGCCAGACACACCAGGGTGTAGCTGAGCATGTAGCCGAAGACGCCGATGGTGTCGATGTACGACGTCGCGTTCAGCGGCGCGGTACCGGCGCCGACCACGAGCACCGCCGGGACGGCGACGAACGGGGTGATGGTCCAGATCGCGGCGGACGGGGTGCGGTGGCGCGGGTGGGCGACACCGAGCCGGGCCGGCATCACTCCCTCGTTCGCCATGCCGAACAGCAGCCGGGCGGCGACGGTGATGCAGGCCATCACCACGGCCACGAACGAGGCCGCGAAGCCCGCGTGCAGGAAGAACTTCAGGAAGCCGAGACCGGACATCTCCGCCAGCTCGTCCATCGGGTCGGAGCTCCGGCCCAGCGCGTCCGCCCCGCCGAACCCGGCGACCTGCGCGTAGGTGGCGAACATGTAGAGCACGCCGGCCAGGATCGCGCTGCCCATCACCGAGCGGGGAATCGCCTTGTACGGGTCGGTGGCCTCGGCGCCGAGCGAGGCGGCGCCCTCGAAGCCGACGAAGCCGAGCACGCCCAGCACCACGGCGAAGACGATGCCGTCGAGGGTGGAGCCGCTCAGGCTCAGCTGGTCGGTGTCGATGATGTTCCCGCTCTTGAGGAACGCGGGGAGCAGCACGACCACGATCAGGACGATCGACACGACCTCCAGTACCGAGGCGACCCGCGCGGCCGTCCGCACGCTGGCGATCGTCAGCCGCATCGCGACGGCGGCCAGCAGCACGTCGAGCAGGATCTGGCCGGTGATCCCGGTGAAGATCCCGATGCCGATCTGGTCGAGGGCGCGCGCCGTGTAGTACCCGGCGCCCGCGAGCGAACCGGAACCGATGCACACCGCCCCGATCAGCAGCGCCCATCCGGTGACGAAGGAGCCGGGCGCCCCGAGCGAGAGCCGGGAGAACGCGTACAGCGAGCCGACCCCGGCCCGCCGCCGGGCGAACACGCAGATGCAGTACGCGATGGCGAGGACGGCGGCCATGGCCAGGAAGAACGAGAACCAGGCGCCGTTGCCCGCGGACGCCGCCATGCTGGCGGGCGCGAAGGCGATGACGGCACTGGGCGCGACGTTGGCGACGCTCTGCGCGCCGACCTCGAAGGTGGAGACGGACCGGTGGGCCAGTCCGTCGGCCGGCTGCTGCGGCGCGGCCTGCTTCCCGGCGGTGCTCATGTCCGGTCCTCCATCATCAGCAGCTGGCGCAGGGCATGGCCGGCGGCGAGGTCGGCGAGGGCGTCGCCCGCCTCGTCCAGCGGTCGGCGTGCCGAGATCATCGATTCCACGTCGAGTTCGCCCGACACCACGAGATCCACCAGGGCCGGGATGTCGCGGGCGGCGTCGACGGATCCGTAGTTGGAACCGAGGATGCGCTGGTCGGCCTCGGCGAGCGCGAGCGGGTCGAAGCGCGCGGTGCGGCCGGTCGGCGGCAGGCCGACGATGACGGCGGCGCCGCCCTGACCGAGCGCCGCGATGGACTGCTCGGTGGTCTCGATCTTCCCGATGGCGTCGAACACGTAGTCCAGGCCCTCCGGGACCAGGGCCCGCAGCGCCTCGACGACATCGCCGTCGCGGGCGTCGACAGCGTCCGTGGCGCCGAGCCGGCGGGCCAGCTCCAGCTTCTCCGGGACGACGTCGACGGCGACGATGCGGCCGGCCTTCGCCAGCCGGGCGCCCTGCACGCAGGAGAGCCCCACGCCGCCGCAGCCGATGACGGCCACGGTGGCCCCCGCCTCGACACCGGCGGTGTTGCGGACCGCGCCGACACCGGTGGCGATGGCGCAGCCGACCAGGGCGATCACGTCGAGGGGTGCGTCCTCGCGCACCTTGATCGCGCCGGAGGCGGGGACGACGACCCGTTCGGCGAAGGAGGAGACGCCGAGGTAGTGGTGGGCCGGTTCGCCGTCCACCGAGAGGCGGGAGGTGCCGTCGTACAGCACCCCGCCGGGTGCGACGACCTCGGCGACCAGGCCGCACGCGGCCGGACGCCCGGAGCGGCAGAAGCGGCAGGTACCGCAGGACGGGACCCAGGAGAGCACGACGTGGTCGCCGGGTGCGAGGCCGGTGACGCCCTCACCGACCGCGGTGACCACGCCCGAGCCCTCGTGCCCCAGCACGACCGGGACGGGGTGGTCCCACTCGCCGCGGATGACGTGCAGGTCGGAGTGGCAGACGCCGGCCGCGGCGACGGCGACCTCGACCTCTCCGGGGCCGGGCGGGGCCAGGGTGACGTCGGTGACGGTCACCTCCTGCCCCGGGGAGCGGAAGACGACGCCGCGTACGGTGCGCGCGGTGCTCTCTTGGGAGGACGGGGAGCTCATCGGCTTACTCCTCGGGTGGTGCGGGACGAGCGGGGGAGGGGAGAAAGGGGCGGCGCGGGGGAGGGCCACCAGGACGCCTTGTTTAGCGCCATTAAACTTTCGTCAGAGTTTTACAGCACTAAACTCGACCCGTAAAGACCCTTTCGACCTGCGGTTCTCCCCGGCCACCGACCGTGACGCCTGCGACAGGTAGCGTGTCCGCCATGTCCGAAGCCCCTGACAGCCACATGTCCACGATCGGCCCGCGGCTGCGCGAACTGCGCCTGGCACAGGGGCTGACGCTCGCGCAGATCGCCGAGTCCGCCGGTGTCACCAAGGGGTTCGTCAGCCTCGCCGAACGCGGCAAGACCTCGGTATCCGTCCCGACCCTGATCCGCATCTGCGAGGCGCTGGGCACCGGCATCGCCACGCTCTTCGACTATCCGGACCAGGACGTCGTCAAGGGCGGCCGGGGCGCCAGGCTGGAGATGGGCGGGCACGGCATCGAGGAGTTCCTCCTCACGCCCGCCGAGGAACGGCACGTCCAGGTCATGCGGACGATCCTGAGCCCCGGCGGCGGCTCGGGCGGCGCGTACAGCCTGGAGGCCGAGACCGTCTTCGCCTATCTGGTGCGCGGCACGCTGCGGCTGACTGTGGACGGCGAGCCCAGGTTCCTGGAGGCCGGTGACTCGACGACGTTCTCGGCCCGCGCCGCGCACGCCTGGGACAACCCCGGCGAGGACGAGGCCGAGGTGCTCTGGTCGATCGCCCCGGCGCTGCCGCGCTTCCGCACCAAGCTGCGGCCGTAGGACTGTGGGCGGGAGGCTTCACCGGCCTCCCGCTTCCGTCGCGCGGCGAGCGACGGTGCGACGAGCCCGCCCGGACCGTCGACGCGTCCGGCGGCTCAGCCCCGGTCCGCCTCGTCCTGGACGATCCGCACCTGCGCCCCCGGCCGCAGGCCCCACTTCTCCATCGCCCCGGCCTCCGACTCGACGACATGACGAGCCGTCAGTCGGGGCAGCCCGAGCCGGCCCGGCTTCATCGTGCGGACCGCGAGCACGCGGAACTTCCGGTCCAGGTACGCCACATCGATCGTGAACCGCATCCCGAAGGTGTGCACGCTCCCGCACGGCGTGATCAGCAGTGCGCCGTCGATCCCGTCCTGCTTGAGCAGCCCCCGGCTCCGCGCCCGGTACGAGGCCGCGATCCGCAGCGGTATCTCCGGCTCCTGCCCTCCCCGTGCATCGGCGACCGTCAGAGTGCCCTTGCCATTGCGCCATTGAGCCATGGCCATGACGGTAGCGCCCGGTGACGGCTGCTGGGTCCGGAACGGTGCACGGTGGGCCCCAGGGCCCATGCCCCGTGTCCGGCGTCCGCCTAGGGTCGGCACGTGTACGTCATGCTGACAGGGCTCGCCGCACTCTGGGGCGCAGCGTCCGGGATGCTCCTCCCGCGCGCCGCCTACCGGTTCTCCGTCGAACCGGAGGAAGCCTGGCGGGACACCTGCCCCGCCGGCCACGCCCTTACCGGGTTCGCCCGCGGCTGGCTCGGTTCCACCCGGTGCGCCGGGTGCGCGTTCTCGGTGCCCGCGGTGGCCGCCACCGCCGCGGGCACCGAACCCGGCTCCGCAGGCGCCGCGGACGAGTCCGGCGCGGGGGACGGACCGGGTGCCTCGACCCCCACCGCCGAGCAGGCCGCCCCCGAGCCGACCCCCGCCGGGTCGGCCGCCGGGTCCGACGCCGCGCCGCCCGCGGCGCGCTACGCCCCCGGTGTCCTCATGCCGCTCGTCACCGCGCTCGCCTGCGCCGCCCTCGCCGCGGCCACCGGACCCCGGCCCGAACTCGGCGTGTGGCTGGTGCTGGCCCCCGTCGGGGTGCTCCTCGCGACCGTCGACCGCCGCGTCCATCGACTGCCCGACCGGCTGACCCTGCCCGCCGCCGGGGCGGTCACCGCGCTCCTGGGCATCGCGGCGCTGCTCCCGGAGCACGCCGGGGTCTGGGTGTACGGCCTGCGGGGCGGGTTGGCCCTGGGCGGCTTCTACTTCGTGCTCTTCCTGATCAACCCGAACGGGATGGGCTTCGGAGACGTCAAGCTCGCCGTGTCATTGGGGGTGGCGCTCGGCTGGTACGGCTGGACCGTCCTCATCGTCGGCGGTTTCGCCGGCTTCCTGCTCGGCGCGGTGTACGGGTTCGGGCTGCTGGTTCTGAGGCGGGCGGGACGCAAGACCGGCATCCCGTTCGGCCCGTTCATGATCACGGGCGCGTTGCTGGGCCTCCTGCTCGGCGGACTCGCCGCCTGATCGCGCGACGGCGCAAAGCACGCCCCGAGCCGGCCGGGCGGCACGTCCCCGGCTCGCCCGCCCGGCGGCACGTCACCCCGCCCGCGCGGCGGTACGGATGCCTCGTGCCCGGCACGCGCACCGCCCGGCGAAACGCGGTCGCGCCCGCCGCCGCCCGGATGACACCATTCCCGTATGTCCGGAACCCCCGCAGAACCTCCGCCGACCGAGCCCGAGGCCGAAGTCGATTCCAGGACCGATTCCAGGACCGATTCCAGGACCGATTCCAGGTCCGAAGCCGGCTCCGGGGCCAGGACCGAATCCGGGATCGAATCCGGGATCGAACCCGGGCCCGTGTCCGAATCCGGGATCGGAGCCGCGGAACGCGCGCGCTTCGACGCGCTCGTGGCGGAGGCCGCCGCCGTGTCCGTCGACGGCTGGGACTTCTCCTGGCTCGACGGCCGGGCGACCGAACAGCGTCCGTCCTGGGGCTACGCGCGCGCCATGGCGGACCGGATGGGCCGGGCCTCGGCGGCCCTCGACATCCAGACGGGCGGAGGCGAGGTCCTCGCCTCCGCACCGCGACTGCCGCCGCTCACCGTCGCCACCGAGTCCTGGCCGCCGAACGTCGCCCGCGCCACCGCCCTGTTGCACCCGCGCGGCGCGGCGGTCGTCGCCGATCCGGACGAGCCGCCGCTGCCGTTCGGGGACAACGCCTTCGACCTGGTGGTCAGCCGTCATCCGGTGACCACCTGGTGGGACGAGATCGCGCGGGTGCTGACCCCCGGCGGCACGTACTTCTCGCAACAGGTCGGCCCGGCCAGCGTCTTCGAACTCGTCGAGTACTTCCTCGGTCCGCAGCCGCCCGAGGTGCGCGGCGCGCGGGATCCGGAGCGCGCCCGGTCCGAGGCCGAGGCGGCCGGGCTCGACGTCGTCGACCTGCGACTGGAGCGGCTGCGCACCGAGTTCTTCGACATCGGGGCCGTCGTCTACTTCCTGCGGAAGGTGATCTGGATGGTGCCCGGCTTCACCGTGGAGAAATACCGCCCGCGCCTGGCCGAACTGCACCACCGCATCGAGACCGGGGGCCCGTTCGTCGCCCACACCACCCGATTCCTGATCGAGGCCCGCAAACCCCGGTGAGGACCGCACCGTGGACGCGCCCGTCGCTTCCGTCCGAAAGGTGCGACCCTGGACGTCAGGAGCAGGGAGGGGAACGGACATGCGGGCGGGGAACGAGGAGCGAACGCCACGCGTCCCGCGACAGGGCAGGGGCGACTGGCTCAGGGGCTCACGGATCGTCGCGGTGCTCGGCGTCCTCCACCGGCCGGAGGGACCCCTGGCAGAACCGGAAGCCGTCGAATTCCTGCTGGCCGACGGCCAGTCGGTGCTGCTGACCTGCGCCTCCGACCGGACCGTGCGGGTCGGCCCCGGTGCCTGGCCGCGGCTGCCCGACTGGTGCGTGCCCTCGGGGCAGTGGGAGTTCGCCGCCGTGTCCGGTCTGCCGCGGACCCCCGACGGCGGCTGGACCGTCACCGGCACCGAGGAACGCGGGGACGAGCGGGGCGAGGTGCGCGAGGTCGTCATCCGGTGCGAGGGCGGTCGCTTCGTCGTCATCGGCGGCGAGACCCTGACGATCCGCTTCACCCGCGGCCATCGCGGCGCGCCGGCCACGGCGTGACCCACGACGACACCGCACCGCCACGGCGCGCCCACCTCGACCCGTCCACCTCGGCCCCGCCCGCCTCCGCACGGTGCGCCGTCGCCCCGTCGCGGCCCCCGGTGTCCCGTCCCGCACGTACCGCCGCACGACGGGACACCTCGGGCGGCACCCCCCACCGCGCACCACGGGACGCGTCAGGCGTGCGCCCCCACCGTCACCTTTCCGACCGTCAGTTCCGGTGTGCCCTCCAGCACCTCACCGACCCGCGCCACCTGCTCCTCCAGACCCCGCAACTGCCCGGCCGTCAGCGGCGACAGCGGCTCCACCGTCACCGAGATCCGCCGGCCCGAACGTCGTTGGTGCCACACCCCGGCCACCGTCCCGTCGATCAACAGCACCGGGAAGTTCCCCGCCTGACCGCCCGCCAGCGCCCGGTGGTACGTCGCCCCGGGAAAGAGGCTCTCGCGCGGCCTCGACGCGATGAGGAACGCGTCGAAGTAGGGGAGGAGCCGCACCCCGCGCACCGGTTCCTCGGGGAACACGGTGTCGCCCGCCACCAGCCAGGCCGGCGCGCCCTCGTAGGCCACCGCCTCGATCTCCCCGCGCCCGGCCATTCCCGCGAAGAGGTCCACCGCCCAGCCCCGGGGCGCCGCGAGCCACTTGGCGAAGTGCTCGGGCGTGGCGGGCCCGTACGCGTGCAGGTAGCGGCGCACCAGCGCGACGAGTGCCCGCGCACCGTCGAGCGGGACGACCTCCGGACGGGCGAAGGTGACCTTGCGCCCGCGACCGGCGGCGAAACACAGCGCGCCGCGATGTCCCGCGAGATGCAGCACCTGCCGCCAGCGCGGCCACATGCCCTGAAAGGCGGGCATCACCGGGTCGCCGGCCCACGCCCCGGTGCGCTCCACCACCGCGTCGGACAGCTCGTCGACGGTCAGCTCCGCCCCGGTCAGCGCGTCCGCGATCGCGGCGAGCACGGCCTCGGTCTGCTCGGGCGTCATCCGGACCCCCTCACGGAACGGGCCGCGCCCGACCGGCACGGCCGACAGCGCGCCGGTCCACAGCGGGAGCCCGGCCGACGGCAGCAGGTGGACGGTGCCGCGCGGTCCGTACGTCTTGACCAGGGAACGATCCGTCCACAGCGCCCGGCGCACATCGGTACGGGTCGCCCCCGTCATCCGCAAGCCGATGGACAGCTCGGCGGCCGACATCACCTGTGCGTGGGCCGCGGGCAAGGTGTCGACCACGTCGGCCGGGGCGGGGCCCGTCGGCGCGACGAGCCCCTGGCGTTCCATCCGGCGCGCGTTCGCCATGGTCCAGGTCACGGTCGTGGTTCGTGTCGACGTCATGCGACGGAAACTACGGGGCCAATAGGACGGATTCTGTCCTGTATGTCCCCGTCGCGGTGCCGTGCGGACGGACGCCCGCGGGGCCGCTGCCGTGCCCCGCGGGCGTCCGACCCGCGCAGTGCCCGGACCGGAGTCCGGCACATTCGGAGAGTAATTGTGGAGTGGCGTGGCACGCAGCATCACTTACGAAGGGTTATGGTGGAAACCCCCCCCTCGGGCCGGTCCGTATCCCCCCCACGGACCGGCCCGTTTTTCTGCGCCGGTTCCGCGCCCCCTTCCGCCCCTCCCCGCCACTCGTCCCGCCCTGTCCGCCCCCGTCGAGGGCGCCCGGCGGGACTCGTACGCCGGCGCACCGGCGCCATGGGCGCGGGCTCGTGTCACGGGCGCCCCGGCACAACCGTCCGGTGCAGGGTGCCGGTCAGCCCCGTCCGGCCCAGATGTTGGCACCGGCGGTGTCCACGGCGAAGGTGTCGATCTCCCGCAGCTCCTCGGCCGACAGCGGCGGCCCGGCGAGCGCGGCGACGTTCTCCTCCAGCTGCCGCACGCTCGACGCGCCGATCAGCGCCGAGGTCATCCTGTTGTCCCGCAGCACCCAGTTCAGTGCCAGCTGGGCGAGTGACTGACCGCGTCGCGCGGCGATGCCGTTCAGTCCGTTCAGCCGCCGCAGCACCTCCTCGGAGAGCAGACCGGGATCCAGCGACTTGCCCTGGGTGGCACGCGAACCCTCCGGGATACCGGTCAGGTACTTGTTCGTGAGCAGCCCCTGGGCCAGCGGCACGAAGGAGATGCAGCCCATGCCGGCAGTCTCCAGGGTGTCGAGGAGCCCGTCGTCCTCGATCCATCGGTTGATCATCGAGTAGGACGGCTGGTGGATCAGGGCGGGTACGCCCATCTCCCTGAGCAGCCCGGCCGCCTCGGTGGTCTGCTCCGCGTTGTACGAGGACACGCCCACGTACAACGCCTTGCCCTGCCGCACGGCGGAGGCCAACGCCCCCATCGTCTCCTCCAGCGGGGTCTCCGGATCGAAGCGGTGGGAGTAGAAGATGTCGACGTAGTCGAGGCCCATCCGCCGCAGCGAGGCGTCGAGCGACGACAGCAGGTATTTGCGCGAGCCCCACTCGCCGTACGGGCCGGGGTGCATGTCGTACCCGGCCTTGGTGGAGATGACCAGCTCGTCCCGGTACGGGGCGAAGTCCTGCCGGAAGATCTTGCCGAAGTTGAGCTCGGCGGAGCCGGGCGGAGGTCCGTAGTTGTTGGCGAGGTCGAAGTGGGTCACCCCGAGGTCGAAGGCCCGGCGCAGGATGGCGCGCTGGGAGTCCAGCGTGCGGTCGTCGCCGAAGTTGTGCCAGAGACCGAGGGAGACGGCGGGGAGCTTGAGCCCGCTGCGACCCGTACGGCGGTACTCCATGGAGTCGTACCGCGAGTCGTCGGCCCGGTGGAGGAAAGGAGATTCAGTCACGATTCCCTCCTTATCACGGACTTGTGACAGGCCGGGTTGGGCCGGTCTGCCCCCTGCGCAGTAATGTGGCGGTTCCGGGGACTGCGAGGGCGCGGCGGAGCGGTGGGCTCCGCGAATCGGTGCGGCGATCCCCAGAGGGACGACCCAGGACCCCGGGCGGTGGGGCGGGCGGGCCCGCACGGAACCGAGAGGTGAACTCAGTGAACTTGCGCGACCTGGTGTACCGGCTCTACGCGCGCCGGGTGGAGGCCCGCCTCGACCACGCCCAGGTGCCCAAGCACATCGGTGTCATCCTCGACGGCAATCGGCGCTGGGCGAAGGCGTCCGGCGGCACGGCCGCGCAGGGGCACCAGGCAGGCGCGGACAAGATCCAGGAACTGCTCGGCTGGTGCAGCGAGACCGATGTGGAGGTGGTCACGCTGTGGCTGCTCTCCACGGACAACTTCGACCGGCCCGAGTCCGAGCTGATCCCGCTCCTCGGCATCATCGAGAACACCGTGCGCGATCTCGCGGCGGACGGCCGCTGGCGCGTCCACCACGTCGGCACGCTGGACCTCCTCCCCGCCCACACCCAGACCGTCCTCAAGGAGGCCGAGGAGGCCACCCTCGGCGTCGACGGGATACTGGTCAACGTCGCCGTCGGTTACGGCGGCCGCCAGGAGATCGCGGACGCGGTCCGCTCGCTGCTGCTGGAGCACTCGGCCAAGGGGACGTCCTTCGAGGACCTGGCGGAGATCGTCTCCACCGATCTGATCTCCGAGCACCTCTACACCCGGGGCCAGCCCGACCCGGACCTGGTCATCCGCACCAGTGGCGAGCAGCGGCTGTCCGGCTTCATGCTCTGGCAGAGCGCGCACTCCGAGTACTACTTCTGCGAGGTCTTCTGGCCGGCCTTCCGCCGCGTCGACTTCCTGCGCGCCCTGCGCGACTACGCGGCCCGCCACCGCCGCTACGGCGGCTGACGACGCCCGCCCCCGGCAGCGCCGGGCGGCTGTTTCCCGCCAGTCGTCCCGACGGCGGATCCGGGACCGCGAGGTGCCGAACGCACCCGGTCCGGAGCGTCACTTCAGGCTCACCCATGCCCGGGGTCCGGCATGGCTTCGTGCGTTCGAGGGAATACCCCTGACAGGTCGGCGTCCGGTCACCAACCAGGCGGACGTCGAGTCCAAGTGAGCGGGCACGCGCCCGCTCGCCCGGGAGGCCCTTTGCACACGAAGGACCGTACACACAGTGCGTCCGACGCGGAGGGCCGGTGCTCGGCCCGTGCATCGGGGCCGCAGCCCGGTCCGTCCTCTCCCATTGGGATGCTCCGCGACGCCGTCGCACCCCAACCTCTTCCGAGGGGGTACGTCCTTCCGTGGTGACCAGCACAAAGCGCCGCATGTCCGACAGGCGCACCTACGTTCTCGACACCAGCGTCCTGCTGGCCGATCCGAACGCCATGACCCGCTTCGACGAGCACGAAGTCGTGCTCCCGATCGTCGTGGTCACGGAACTGGAGGCCAAACGGCACCACCCGGAGCTGGGGTACTTCGCCCGGCAGGCCCTGCGCCTGCTGGACGACTTCCGCACCCGGTACGGCCGACTGGACGCCCCGATCCCGCTGGGGGACCTGGGCGGGACGCTGCGCGTCGAACTCAACCACTCCGATCCCGGCGTCCTGCCCGCCGGCTACCGGTTGGGTGACAACGACTCACGGATCCTCGCCGTCGCGCGCAACCTCCAGGCGGAGGGGTACGACGTCACGGTCGTCTCCAAGGACCTGCCGCTGCGCATCAAGGCGTCCTCGGTCGGGCTCCTCGCCGAGGAGTACCGCGCCGAACTCGCCATCACCGACTCCGGCTGGACGGGCATGTCGGATCTCTCCCTCGCCGCCGACCAGGTGGACCTGCTGTACGGGGAGGAGACGCTCCACGTCCCCGAGGCGGTCGAACTGCCGGTGCACACCGGACTGGTCCTCCAGTCCGAGCGGGGCAAGGCACTCGGCCGGGTCACCGCCGACGGCCGTGTGCGCCTGGTCCGCGGCGACCGGGAGGTCTTCGGCATCCACGGCCGCAGCGCCGAGCAGCGCATCGCCCTCGACCTCCTCCTCGACCAGGACGTCGGCATCGTCTCGCTGGGCGGCCGGGCCGGTACCGGCAAGTCGGCGCTGGCGCTCTGCGCCGGGCTCGAAGCCGTCCTGGAGCGCAGGCAGCACCAGAAGGTGATGGTCTTCCGTCCGCTGTACGCGGTCGGCGGGCAGGAACTGGGCTACCTCCCCGGCACCGAGGCCGAGAAGATGAGCCCCTGGGCGCAGGCCGTCTTCGACACGCTCTCCGCGGTCGCCGGGCGCGAGGTGATCGAGGAGGTGCTCGGGCGCAACATGCTGGAGATCCTGCCGCTCACCCACATCCGGGGACGCTCGCTGCACGACGCGTTCGTGATCGTCGACGAGGCGCAGTCGCTCGAACGGAACGTCCTGCTCACGGTGCTGTCCCGGATCGGGTCGAACTCCCGGGTGGTGCTCACCCACGACGTGGCCCAGCGGGACAACCTCAGGGTCGGCCGCTACGACGGGGTCGTGGCCGTGGTCGAGAAGCTGAAGGGGCATCCGCTCTTCGCCCACGTCACGCTGACCCGCTCCGAGCGCTCCCCGATCGCCGCGCTGGTGACCGAAATGCTGGAGGAAAGCCAGATCTGATACGGGATGCGACCACTGGTGCCGCCCGGCGAGCGCAGCAGCTTAGCCGGGCGGCATCGTGCTGCGGCGTCTTTTCCGTAAATCATTTGCCCCAAACGAGGTGTGAGCTTTCACACGCAACGGAGAATTGCTTCCCGGCGTGCCGTTCCGGCAGAGTCTTGCTTCCGTCAGGCCCCGCATACGGCACACCCGCACCTCCAGAGGTGCCACGCACGACACAACTCAACAATCGACTGCCGTATGCCGCCCGCGAGCACCACGCGGCACTCCCTCCCCGGGAGTCGCCCACCGGGCCCGTACCTCCCGTGACCCAAGCAGTGGGGAGGTCAGTGCCAGGGGCACGATTGCGCCCGCGAGGTCACCTAAGCGGGCGATGCTGGAAGGAAACCGTGTGAGCCGGATCTCGGTCCGGGGGTTCGCAGTGGCGTCTGCCACCGCGGTCACCACCGTCGGCGCCGTCGTAGGCGTTGCCTCGGGCAGCACTCCCGCTGCCGACGACAACAACTTCGAGGCGACCGCAGCCGACACGACGCTGCTCGCAGACATCCCCGCCGGACAGCAGGCCCAGGTGCAGACCGCCTCGCTGACCCAGCAGGCGGACGCCCAGGCGTCGGCGGCCGACGCGGCGGCGAAGAAGTCCGTCGAGGAAGCGGCCCGCATCCAGGCCGCCAAGGACGCCAAGTCGAAGAAGCAGGCGGCCGAGGACAAGCTGGAGAAGGAGCGCAAGGAGAAGGAGAAGAAGGACGCCGAGCGCGCCAGCCGATCCGAGATCCGCAGCACCGCCTCCTTCGCCCAGCAGAGCTCGTACACCGTGGCCGAGGTCCAGGCGATCGCGCGACAGATCGTGCCCGCCGACCAGTTCCAGTGCTTCAGCAACATCGTCAACCACGAGTCGACGTGGAACTACCGGGCGATGAACCCGTCCTCCGGTGCCTACGGCCTCGTGCAGGCGCTGCCCGCCTCGAAGATGTCGAGTGCCGGTGCCGACTGGCAGACCAACCCGGCCACCCAGATCAAGTGGGGCCTCAGCTATATGAACGGCAAGTACCAGAGCCCGTGCGGCGCCTGGTCGTTCTGGCAGGCCAACCACTGGTATTAGGGCGTGTGTCGAAAGTCCCGCCCGCCCTCCGGGCGGACGACACTGCTTTCGACACACTCCCTGGGCCCCCTCCCGGGAGCAATAATCCGCCGAGGTTGCGATATCAACCTTCCGAAGCCCCCCTCCGTCCTACGGAGGGGGGCTTCGCGCGTGTACGGTCGGTCCGACGGCTCGGCCGGTGACCGGTGGGGAGAGGGAGCGGGGGAAGAGAAACGATCATGTCGAGACTTCCGGGGTGGCTCGGCCGCATGGGCACCGAACTGACCGAACTGGGCGAGCGGCTGGAGAAGCGCAAGGCCGAGGCCGAGGAAGAGGCGGACGTGCCCGTCGACACGCCGATGCTGAGCGCATCCGCCGCCCTCCCGGCGAACGATCCGGGCCGGCGCGGCACCGCCGACCACGTGCCGCGGCCCCCGGCGTACGCGCCGTCCGTCGCGGCCCGGCCCGATCCCGTCGACGCGATCCCGTGGAGCATACGGGTCGCCGCCGAGGCGGGCTGGCGACTGCTCGTCCTCGCGGGCACGCTCTGGGTGCTGATGAAGGTGATCAGCACCGTCCAACTGGTGGTGCTGGCGTTCGTCGCCGCACTGTTCGTCACCGCGATGCTCCAGCCGACCGTCGCCCGGCTGAAGCGGTACGGGCTGCCGCGCGGACTGGCCACCGCGGTCACCGCGATCCTGGGCTTCGTCATCATCGGCCTGGTCGGCTGGTTCGTGGTCTGGCAGGTGATGGACAACATCGACACCCTCTCCGACAAGGTGCGGGCGGGTATCGAGGAGCTCAAGCGCTGGCTGCTCAACAGCCCCTTCCACGTCACCGAGCAGCAGATCAACGATGTCGCGAAGAACCTCAGCGACACCATCGGCACCAACACCGACCAGATCACCTCCGCCGGGTTGCAGGGCGTGACCGTGATGGTGGAGTTCCTGACCGGAATGCTCCTGGCGATGTTCTCGACGCTCTTCCTGCTGTACGACGGGAAACGCATCTGGCACTGGGTCCTCAAGCTGGTGCCCGCCCAGGCCCGGCCGGGCGTTGCCGGCGCCGGCCCGCGCGCCTGGCGGACCCTGACGGCCTATGTGCGGGGCACGGTCATAGTGGCGTTGATCGACGCGATCTTCATCGGGCTCGGGATCTGGTTCCTCGACGTCCCGATGGCGGTGCCGCTCGCCGTGTTCATCTTCCTCTTCGCCTTCATCCCCCTGGTCGGTGCGGTGATCTCCGGAGCGCTCGCGGTGGTCGTGGCGCTGGTCACCGAGGGGGTGTTCACCGCGCTGATGGTGCTGGCCGTGGTGCTCCTGGTGCAGCAGATCGAGGGCCATGTGCTCCAGCCGTTCATCCTGGGGCGCGCGGTGCGGGTGCACCCGCTCGCCGTCGTCCTGTCCGTCGCCGCGGGCGGCATGATCGCGGGCATCGGGGGAGCGGTCGTCGCGGTGCCGCTGGTCGCGGTCACCAACACGGTGGTCGGCTATCTGCGGGCGTACGGGCAGGAGGAGGCCCTGCGGCACGCCCCGTCCCCGCACGGGGCGACCGCCCTCGACATCGCCCCCACACCCGCGCCGGCTTCGCCGCCCGAGGACCGGGAACCGGAACGCGACGGCGGGAACGGCGATACGAACGCCGGTCACGGCACGCAGTAGCGACGTGCCGACGGGCCGGAGGAAACGGAAGAGGAAGAGCCCCGGAGGACGGTCGGTCGTCCTCCGGGGCTCTCCCGTATCAGGGGTGGTGCGTCCTACTCGGCGAGCACGGCCTCGGCATCGAGGGTCACGCCGACCGCCTGGATCACCGCAGCGATCTTGACGGCTTCCTGGACGGTCTCACGGTCCACGCCCGCCTTGCGCAGCACCTGCTCGTGGGAGTCCAGGCACTGGCCGCAGCCGTTGATCGCGGAGACGGCGAGCGACCACAGCTCGAAGTCGGTCTTCTCCACACCCGGGTTGCCGATGACATTCATCCGCAGCCCCGCACGGAGCGTCCCGTACTCGGGGTCCGAGAGCAGGTGCCGGGTCCGGTAGAAGACGTTGTTCATCGCCATGATGGCGGCGGCCGACTTCGCGGCGGTGTACGCCTCCGCGGAGAGGTTGGCCTTCGCCTCCGGCTCCAGCTCGCGCAGCACCTTCGGCGAGCGCGAGGCGATCGCGCAGGCGAGGACGGTGCCCCACAGCTGCTGCTGCGGGAGGTTGCTGTTCCCGATGACCGAACCGAGGTTCAGCTTCAGGTCCTTGGCGAAGTCCGGGACGGCGGCCTTCAGTTCGTCGAGTGCCATGTCGCCGTCAGCTCACTCGCCCGCGAGGAGCGCGACCGGGTCGAGGGTGTCCTCGCCCTTGGACCAGTTGCACGGGCAGAGCTCGTCGGTCTGCAGGGCGTCGAGGACCCGCAGGACCTCCTTGGGGTTACGGCCCACGGAACCGGCGGTCACCATCGTGAACTGGATCTCGTTGTTCTGGTCGACGATGAAGACGGCGCGCTGGGCGAAGCCGTCCTCGCCCTCGATGCCGAGGTCGCGCATGAGCTCGTGCTTCGAGTCGGCCATCATCGGGAAGGGCAGGTCGGTCAGGTCCGGGTGGTCCTTGCGCCAGGCGTGGTGCACGAACTCGGAGTCACCGGAGAAGCCGAGGACCTGGGCGTCACGGTCGGCGAACTCGTCGTTCAGCTTGCCGAAGGCGGCGATCTCGGTGGGGCACACGAAGGTGAAGTCCTTCGGCCACGCGAAGACGACCTTCCACTTGCCCTCGTAGGTCTTGTGGTTGATCTGCTCGAACTCCTTGCCCTTCTCCAGCGAGACACAAGCAGTCAGGTCGAACTCGGGGAACTTGTCACCGACAGTGAGCACGCGCACTCCTTGCAGCGTCGGAACTCCCTTTTGGGGACTTCCTGAGGGTTGGACGTTCCCCACCTTGGCACAGAGAGCATTGATCGCGGAAATAGCTACAATCGGTCGTGATGATCGGAGGTGCCTATCAGTGAAGCAGGTCAACCAGGGCCATCAGGCCAACCGGACGAAACAGCCCAGCCTGTCGCAGCTGCGCGCCTTCGCCGCCGTCGCCGAGCACCTGCACTTCAGGGACGCCGCGGCAGCCATCGGGATGAGCCAGCCGGCCCTCTCCGGTGCCGTGTCGGCGCTGGAGGAGGGGCTGGGCGTGCAGCTCATCGAGCGTACGACGCGCAAGGTGCTGCTCTCGCCGGCGGGGGAGCGGCTCGCGGTCCGGGCCCGTGCGGTGCTGGAGGCCGTCGGCGAGCTGATGGAGGAGGCCGAGGCGGTGCGGGCGCCGTTCACCGGCGCCCTCAGGCTCGGCGTGATCCCGACTGTCGCCCCGTATCTGCTGCCGACGGTGCTGCGGCTGGTCCATGACCGTTACCCCGAGCTCGATCTCCAGGTGCACGAGGAGCAGACCTCCTCGCTGCTGGAGGGGCTGGCCGCGGGACGGCTGGACCTGCTGCTGCTCGCGGTGCCGCTCGGCAACCCGGGTGTGACCGAACTGCCGCTCTTCGACGAGGACTTCGTGCTGGTGATGGAGCGGGACCACTGGCTGGGCGGGCGCACCGACCTGCCGCGCGACGCGCTGCGCGAGCTGCCGTTGCTGCTGCTCGACGAGGGGCACTGCCTGCGCGACCAGGCGCTCGACATATGCCGGGAGGCGGGACGGACGCAGGGGGCACCGGTGACCACGACGGCTGCCGGGCTCTCCACGCTGGTGCAGCTGGTGGCCGGCGGGCTCGGGGTGACGCTGCTGCCGCGTACCGCGGTGACGGTCGAGACCGGCCGCAGCGACGCGCTGGCCACCGGTTACTTCGAGGATCCGGCACCCTCGCGGCGGGTGGCGCTGGGGATGCGGACCGGGGCGGCGCGACACGAGGAGTTCGAGGAGTTCGCGGCGGCGCTGCGCGAGGCGATGCGGGCGCTGCCGGTCCGGGTGACGGCGGGAACGTAGCGATCACGCCGCAAAGAGGGAGGGGTGCGGTTCCCGGAACGCTCCGGGAACCGCACCCCTCGTCGGCCGGGACGGCTGTCACTCCGTGCGCAGGCCGTCCGGCCGCATCATGCGCCACAGCGGCGGCAGCGACAGCAGGGTGACGAGCAGGATCAGCGCGGCGCCCGCCCCCAGCATCGGCAGGAACAGCCACCAGTCGGTCACCTTCTTGCCGACCATGCGGATCATCGCGGCGCCCAGGCCGAGGCCGCCGACGACCGCGACCGTCAGCCCGATGAGCACCGGGACGGCGGTCTGCCAGAGCACCGACCAGCCGAGCGTCGAGCGCCGTGTGCCGAAGGCGACCAGCACCGACAACAGGCGCTTGCGCTCCCGCAGCTGCTCCAGCTGCGAGACCAGCATCGCGGCGGCGATCAGCAGCAGCGTCGCGGTCGCGCCGGCCTGGAGGCCCCTCTGCACGGTGAGGTACTGCCGGTCCTTGGCCACCGAGGTCAGGGCGGCGATCCGCATCCCCGGGTCCAGTTCGGCCGCCGTGTTCCGCACGTACTCGGAGACGTCCTTCACGCTCTGGTCCACCATGATCTGCGCGTTGGTCGTGGCGTGCGGCAGGGTGCCCGGGTCGATCGCGCCGACCGTGGCCATGATGCCGGTGTGCTCCTCGTTCATCGGGTCGCGGCGGGTGGTGACGGTCGGAGTGTCGGCGGGCAGGGTCCACAGCATGGACTTCTCGCCGGGCTGCTGGCCCATCAGATAGTTCAGCTCGACCGGCTCGCCCTTGCGGGCGGTCTGGTCGATCCAGTCGGCCTGCTCCTTGTCGTTCTCGGGGTGAACGACGAACACGTCACCGTCCCGGCAGGAGTCGATCCGGGCGATCTCGCGCAGGGTCGTGCAGTCGCCGATGGTCAGCCCGGTGGTGGGCTGGGCGTCGCCCTTTTTGTGCCGGCCCGGCTTCACCGCGAACGACTCGACCATGCCGATGACCCCGGTGACACCCTCGGTGGCCCGGAACTTCTCGATGGTCCGGGTGGCGGTGTCACCGGTGACGACCTCGGAGAACGTGTAGAACTGGGCCCGTTCGGCGTCCTGACCGGTGAGCCGGCTGAACTCGTCTCCCACCGCGACGAACAGCATCTGCAGGGCCACCGCGCCCGCCACCGCGACCGTGATGCCGCTGACCGCGCGGGAGGCCGCGCCGCTGCCGAGCTGGAGGCGCCGGGTGGCGAGCTGCCAGGGCACCGGGCCGCCGCGCAGTCGCTTCACGCACGCCTCGATCAGCCAGGGCAGCAGCAGGGCGAGTCCGACCAGCACCAGCACGGCGCCGCCCGCGACCGGGTACGGATTCACATCGCCGTGCGTCTCCACCTTGCCGGTCAGCAGGAGCACGGCAAGACCCGCGACCGGGACCAGCAGCCGCCACCAGAGCCGGCGCCCGCGCTCGCGACCGCCGCGTACGACGCCGAGCGGTTCGATCGCCACCGAACGCAGGGCGAGCAGCGTGACGAGCACCGCCGCCGACGGCACCGCGACCACGACGAGCCCCGCGAGCAGGGGATCGGGGACGAGGTCCGCCGGGAAGGCGCTGAGGTCCCACACCTCGACGGACCCCATGAAGTGCCGCCCCGTCAGGAAGAACGCGACACCGGCCAGCAGGCCGAGTACGGCCCCGAAGAGGGCCTCGCCGGCCGCGATCCGGCGGGTCGTCCGGATGTCCGCGCCGACCAGGCGCAGCGCGGCGAGCCTGCGGTCGCGGCGGTCGCCGCCGAACCGCAC
The DNA here is from genome assembly GCF_042266885.1 of Streptomyces sp. NPDC056061. Lineage (NCBI taxonomy): Bacteria > Bacillati > Actinomycetota > Actinomycetes > Kitasatosporales > Streptomycetaceae > Streptomyces > Streptomyces sp. NPDC056061. The sequence continues at coordinate 275,934 of NZ_JBHJWQ010000001.1, forward strand.
CGATGTCGCGATGAAGATCGCGACCGGCATCAGCAGGACGACGCAGATCAGGATGACCAGGACGACGAGCATCGGCGGCATCGGTTCGGGCGGGGAGGAGTCGCCGTAACCGCCGACCCGGTAGCCGCCGTCGCCGACGGTCAGGGTGGAACTGCCCACGTAGAAGAGCAGTTCGCCCGGCGAGATCAGGCCCGGCTCGGCGATCGTGCCGGTGATCCGGTACGGCAGTCGTTCCTTGAGCAGGCTGCCCTCCGAGGAGCCCAGCAGCTTCTTCAGGGCGGGGGAGGCCACCATCTCACCGGCGCCGGGGAGGTGCGCCACACCCGGCGGGCGGACGGGGTGGGCGCCGTCCGGGCGCATCAGGTAGCCCTCGATGGTGCGGCCGCGGTATTCGGTCGTCACGTTGATCCGGACCACCGTGGTGTCCGACTTCTCCACCACCGCGTCCGGGTCGTCGGATTCCGCGCGCTCGGCCCGAGCCTGGCTGCGTGCCGAACGCTCCTCCGTCAGGTGCGGGGCGGAGGCGGCGGTCAGCAGCAGTGCCACACCGAGGCCGACGCCCACCGCGGTCAGCAGGGTGCGGATCCAACCCTCGCGGCCGCCCGCGGCGGCGAACCGGATGCCCAGGGCGAGGTCGCGCAGGAAGGAGGAGAAACCGCGGGCGGGCCGGGGCGGGGCCGCGTCGGGGGCCTTGGTGCGGTCGAGCAGGGTCATGCCGTGTGCTCCAGGTCGAGGGCCCGGCCGTCGCGCACGGTGACGTCGCGGTCGGAGTACGCGGCGACCCGGGCCTCATGGGTCACCAGCACCACGGCGGCGTTGGTGGACCGGGCCGCCTCGGTGAGCAGGTGCATGACGCGCTCGCCGTTCAGGGAGTCCAGGGCGCCGGTCGGTTCGTCGGCGAAGATCACCTTGGGTGAGGCGGCGAGCGCGCGGGCCACCGCGACGCGCTGGCCCTGCCCGCCGGAGACCTCGCCGGGACGCTGGCCGGCGATGCCGTCGACCTCCAGGCGCTCCAGCCAGTGCCGTGCGGTGTCCTCGGCCTGCTTGCGCCGGACGCCGTTCAGGCGGAGCGGCAGGGCGACGTTCTCCACGCAGGTCAGCTCGGGGACGAGCTGGCCGAACTGGAAGACGAAGCCGAAATCGGTGCGGCGCAGGGCGCTGCGCTCGGCGTCGGACATGGCGGAGAGCTCGCGGCCCGCGTAGGTGATCGTGCCCCGGTCGGGGGTGACGATTCCGGCGAGGCAGTGCAGCAGGGTCGACTTGCCGGAGCCGGACGGGCCCATCACGGCGACGACCTCGCCCGGGTGGATGGAGAAGCAGGCGCCGTCGAGCGCCGGGGTGGAGCCGTAGGACTTGTACAGTCCGTCGGCGCTGAGCAGGGAGCCGACGGGGGTCATGCGCCGACCTCCTCGGCGAGCCGGTCCAGTCGGGCGGCGGTGAGTTCCAGCCAGCGCAGATCGGCTTCCAGATGAAACAGCGCGTGGTCGCAAATCAGCTGGTCGGCGAGGTCGCCCTTGCGCTTGCGCTCGGTGAGGACCCGCATCAGACGCAGGTGCTCGGTCCGCTGGGTGTCCAGCAGGGCCGCCGCGCTGCGGCCGGTGAGCAGGGCCAGGACAACCTTGGTGTAGAGCGTCGACTGGAGGTACGGCTCGGGCTTCTCCGGCTCGGCGAGCCAGGCGGCGACATCGGTGATGCCGGCCTCGGTGATGGCGTAGCGCTTCCGCTCGGGGCCGCTGCCGCTCTCGACGCCGTCGACCTCGACGAGGCCGTTCTTCAGGAGCCGGGACATGGTCGAGTAGACCTGGCCGTAGTGCAGCGGGCGGTCGTGGCCGAACTTCTCGTCGAACGCGCGCTTGAGGTCGTACCCGTGACGGGGGCCGGACTCCAGGAGTCCGAGCAGGGTGTGGCCGATAGACATGCGGAGCACTGTACACGGTGTGTATACCCGCGATGTATACCCGGGGTGCGGGCCCGGGGGCGGCATGCGGGGTGCGGGGAACGGATGACGGCGGGCCCGGGTGCGAAGTGGGGGAACGGTCGACGGCGGGCCCGGGAGCAGGGGGAACCGCTCCCGGGCCCGCCGTCGGATCGGGCGGTGGCTCCGGTTCACTCGGGTGCCGGGGGCTCCGGCTCCGCCGCCTTGGGCGGACGCCCCCGGCGCGGGATCGGGCGGGCCGTGCCGGGCAGGCGCCCCGCCTCCGCCAGTGCCCTGCGCAGCAGGAACTCGATCTGGGCGTTGGCGCTGCGCAGCTCGTCGGACGCCCAGCGGGCCAGTGCGTCGTGCACCGCGGGGTCCAGCCGCAGCAGCATCTGCTTGCGTCGCGGCGGGGTCCTGCGCGCCGGGGTCTCCTCGGTCACTGGTAGAGCGTGCCCGTGTTGAGGACCGGCTGCGCGGCACGGTCGCCGCACAGCACCACCATCAGATTGCTGACCATGGATGCCTTCCGCTCCGCGTCCAGCTCGACGATGTCCTGCTCGGCGATCCGCGTCAGTGCCATCTCGACCATGCCGACCGCGCCCTCGACGATCTGCTGCCGGGCGGCGACGACCGCCCCGGCCTGCTGGCGCTGGAGCATCGCGGACGCGATCTCGGGGGCGTACGCGAGATGACTGAAGCGCGACTCGATGATGCGGACCCCGGCCGCCTGCACCCGGGCGGTGAGCTCCACGGCCAGCTTCTCGGTGATCTCCTCGGCGTTGCCGCGCAGCGACAGGCCGTCCTCGTCGTGCGCGTCGTACGGGTACTCGATGGCGATGTGCCGGACCGCCGCCTCGGTCTGGGTGGCGACGAACTCCAGGAAGTCGTCCACCTCGAACAGGGCCTGCGCGGTGTCCTCGACCTTCCAGACGACGATCGCGGCGAGCTCGATCGGGTTGCCGTAGGCGTCGTTGACCTTCAGGACCGCGGTCTCGTGGTTGCGCACCCGGGTGGAGATCTTCCGACTGCTGGTGAGCGGGTTGATCCAGCGCAGCCCGTCGGTGCGGATCGTGCCGACGTACCGGCCGAAGAGCTGGATCACCCGCGCCTCGCCCGGTGCGACCATCTTCACACCCGTCATGCAGAAGAACGAGGCGACGGCGAGCAGGATGCCGAGGATGCACACCGGGATGCCCACACCGTTGTTCCCGTTCGAGCCGACGACGCCGCCGATGATCGCGAGCGCGATGCCGGCGAACACCCCGAGCACGGTCAGCAGCAGCCCGAGTCCGCCGGGGATGCTGTGCGCCGTCACCTCTCTCACCTGCGGCTCGGGCATCTGCGGAGCGTCGGGCGCGAGTCCGTCGGCCAGTACGGGCGCCTTGCGTGCGATGTCCTGATCGGTCATGGGATCCCCCGTTTCGAAGAAGCGATCGTTGCTATCAATGTGATTGCACATTAATGGATTTCGCAACCCTGGGGACCCCTCATTCGTCGGTTCCCATGAGGGCGGGTGCTGATTGTCACGTCCGGAAAAAGCCACATCGCTTGCATTCCGTCCTCGCGGACGGTGTTAGCTGAGTCGAGCCGACCGAGCCGGTCGGGCGGAGAAACAGGAGCGGAACAGCGATGGGTAGAGCGGAGGCGCGAAGAGCTCAGCGGCACGGAGCGCGGCGGGTATCGAGGAGGGGCGGCATACGCAGACTCTTCACCTGGCGGAAGATGCTGGGAGCCTTCCTCGGGCTCTGCCTGCTGATCATGGGCGCCTGCGTGGCGCTCTATCTCTATGTGGACATCCCGAAGGCCAACGCCCTGGCCGAGCGGCAGAGCAACGTCTACCAGTACAGCGACGGCTCCCTGCTGACCCGGGTCGGTGACGGGGTCAACCGCCAGAACGTGAACCTCTCCGAAGTCCCCGAGGACGTGCAGCACACCTTCGTCGCGGCCGAGAACAAGACGTTCTACAAGGACAAGGGCGTCGACCTCAAGGGCACCGCCCGCGGCATCATCAACACGCTGTCCGGCAAGGGCAAGCAGGGTGGCTCGACCATCACCCAGCAGTACGTGAAGAACTACTACCTGACGCAGGAACCGACGATCAGCCGCAAGCTTCAGGAACTGGTGATCTCCCTCAAGGTCGACCAGAAGCAGAAGAAGAGCGACATCCTCGCCGGGTACATCAACACCGCCTTCTACGGCCGCGGCGCCAGCGGCATCCAGGCCGCGGCGCAGGCCTACTACGGGGTCGACGCCAAGGATCTCGACGTCGCCCAGGGCGCCTACCTCGCCTCGCTGCTCCAGGCACCCAGCCAGTACGACTGGGCGACCGCGTCACCGACCGGCAAGAAGCTCGTCAAGGACCGCTGGAACTACACGCTCGACAACATGGTCGAGATGCACTGGCTCGACAAGGCCGAGCGCGACGCCCTGAAGTTCCCCGTGCCGATCAAGCCCAGGCCCGCCCCCGGCATGGAGGGCCAGACGGGCTACCTCGTCGAGGCCGCCAACAAGGAGCTGGACAAGCAGGGCATCACGGCCGAGGTGCGGCAGGCCGGCGGCTGGACGTTCACCCTCAACATCGACAAGAAGCGCCAGAAGGCCCTGGAGAAGGCGGTCGACGGCCGTCTGGAGTCCAAGCTCGACCGCAAGAGCAACAAGGTCGACGCGACGGTCCAGGCCGGAGCCACCTCCGTCGACGCGAAGACCGGCGCGGTCGTCGCCCTGTACGGCGGCGTGGACTACACCAAGCACTACATCTCCAACGCCACCCGCCAGGACTACCAACCCGCCTCCACCTTCAAGCCGCTGGTGTTCGCCGCCGCGCTGGAGAACGGCTCGAAGACCCAGGACGGCGACCGGATCGGCGTCAACACCCGCTACGACGGCACCAGTAGGCGGCCCGTCGTGGGCAGCGACACCCCGTTCAACCCGCAGAACGAGGACGACGTCAGCTACGGCGACGTCACCGTCCAGACCGCCATGAACAAGTCGATCAACTCGGCCTTCGCGCAGATGGTCGTCGATGTCGGCCCCGCGGCGGTGAAGAAGACCGCGATGGCGCTGGGCGTGCCGGACAAGAACTTCCCCGAGCGCCCCGCCATCACGCTCGGCACGATGAACGCCTCCACCTGGGACATGGCGGGCGCCTACGCGACGCTCGACAACCACGGCAAGAAGGTCACGCCGTTCATCGTGAAGTCCGCCAAGCACCAGAGCCGGACGTACGAGCCCGTCCAGGGCATCGGTGACCAGGCGATCAGCCGCAAGTCCGCCGACACCGTGACCTCCGTGCTGCGGGGCGTCGTGGACAGCGGCTCCGGTCACGAGGCCGACACCACGGCCTACGACGCCGCAGGCAAGACGGGTACGTCGGAGAACAACAAGGCCGCCCTCTTCGCGGGCTACACCCCCGAGCTCACCACGGTCGTCGCCCTCTTCGGCGAGTCCCCCGGCGGCGGCGGCCAGGTCAGCCTGACCGGCACCGCCAACTCGGGCCGGGCCAATGGTGGCGGCTTCCCGGCGCAGATCTGGGCGGACTACACCCTGGCCGCGCTGAACGGCGGCTCCGACGCCAGGTTCGACCTGGAGGACGTCGAGCAGGGCGAGTCCACCGTGCAGCAGACGCCGTCGAACACCCCCTCCACGACGGAGAGCCCGACGCAGTCCCCGACCCAGGACCCGAAACCGCCGCAGCAGAGCGCGAGCCAGACGCCCGAGGCGCCGACCAGCCAGTCGCCGGACGTGCCCCCGGTGAGCGAGTCGCCGGACGTGCCGCCGGTGAGCGAGTCGCCGGACGTGCCGGGCGACGGGGCGGGCCCCGGCCGGCCGGGCGACGGCAACAACAACGTTGCCAACAACAACCAGCCGGCGCACTGAGCGCCTGAACCGCCGGTGAGCGCGCGGGGCGGGGGCGGTACCTTCTCGGTACCGCCCCCGCCCGTGTTCGTGGCGTCCTCGTGCCGCCGCGCGGGCGTCAGCCGCCGTTGACCTTCTTGGCGACCCGGTCGCCGAGGTCCTTGTCCACATTGCGCCAGTACTGCACCGCCCGTTTCAGGACCGGGGCACTCACACCGTCCAGCAAATGGCCGGAAATGTTCGACACCAGACGCTCGCGGGCCGCATCGTCCAGCACCTTGCGCACCAGCGTGCCCGCCTGGCCCCAGTCGTCGTCCTCGCTGTGCAGCTTGTACGCCTCGTGCACCATCTCACCGGCCGTGGCCCAGCCCGCCGGGTCGCCGAAGCGCGAGGTGTCCGCGGCCGGACCGCCGTACGAGTTCGGTGCGTACACCGCGCCCGTGCGCGCGGGCTCGTACCGCATGGGGCCGTCCTTCGCGTAGGAGTTCCGGCCGAACCGCGGGCGGTTCGGAGGCAGCTGCGCGTAGTTCGGACCGATCCGGTACCGGTGCGTGTCCGGGTACGAGAAGAGCCGGCCGAGCAGCATCTTGTCGGGCGACGGACCGATGCCGGGCACCAGGTTCGACGGCTCGAAGGACGCCTGCTCGATGTGGACGAAGAAGTCCTCCGGATTCTCGTTCAGCGTCATCCGGCCGACCTCGATCTCCGGGTAGTCGCCGTGCGGCCACACCTTCGTGAGGTCGAACGGGTTGAACCGGTAGCCGGGTGCGTCGTCGAACGGCATGACCTGGACGTACAGCGTCCAGCTCGGGTGGTCGCCGCGCGCGATCGACTCGTACAGGTCGCGGCGGTGGACGTCGCCGTCGACACCGGCCATCCGGTCGGCCTCGTCCTGCGGGTAGAAGTCGATGCCCTGGTCGGTCTTGAAGCGGTACTTCACCCAGAACCGTTCGCCGCCCGCGTTCACCCACATATAGGTGTGCGAGCTGTAGCCGTTCATGTGGCGGTAGGTCTTCGGGATGCCCCGGTCGCCCATCAGCCACGTCACCATGTGCGCGGACTCGGGGGACAGGGTCCAGAAGTCCCACTGCATGTCGTGGTCGCGCACCGCGCTGTCCGGGCGCCGCTTCTGCGAGCGGATGAAGTCCTGGAACTTCATCGGGTCGCGCACGAAGAAGATCGGCGTGTTGTTGCCGACCATGTCGTAGTTGCCCTGCTCCGTGTAGAACTTCAGGGCGAAGCCGCGCGGGTCGCGCCAGGTGTCCGGGGAGCCCTGCTCACCGGCGACCGTCGAGAAGCGGGCGAGCATCGCCGTCCGCTTGCCCGGCTGGAGGAGGTCGGCCTTGGTGAACTGGCTTACGTCGTTGGTCACCTCGAAGAAGCCGTAGGCGCCGGAACCCTTGGCGTGGACCACCCGCTCGGGCACCCGTTCCCGGTTGAACTGGGCCATCTTCTCGATGAGGTAGTGGTCCTGGAGCAGGATCGGACCGTCGGACCCGACAGTGAGCGAGTGCTCGTCGCTCTCCACCGGGATTCCGGCATTGTTCGTGGTGTAGGGGGTGTTCCTGGTCGTCGATTCCTCAGGCACGAGGGTCCTCCCGTCGGTGGGGGTTTCGCTCAGGTCGCCTCGTTCACGACTGAAGTCAACTCCGCCGACAGGAGGTCGGCAACATTTCGCTACCGTCCGTGCAGGGCTCTTCTCGCACGGGGCCGGGACCACCGGCCCCGGCCGTCCGGCTACTGGCCCCGGGTCGGGATCTCGAACCAGACCACCTTGCCCGTCGAGAGCCGCGTCGCCCCCCACCGCCTGGCCAGCCGGTTCACCAGGAACAGGCCGCGCCCGCCCTCGTCCATGTCGCGGGCCCGGCGCTGCCGGGGCAGCTGCGGGGCGTCGTCGCCGACCTCGCAGCGCAGGAAGTCGGTGCGGAGCAGTCGCAGTGTCACCGGTCGCTCCGCGTAGCGGACTGCGTTGGTGACCACCTCGCTGACCAGCAGTTCCACCGAGTCGGACAGTTCGTCCAGCCCCCAGCGGTTCAGCGCCCGCCGGGCCAGTCTGCGGGCCCGGCCCGGGGCGGTCTCCTCCGGTTCCAGGTGCCAGTAGGCGACGTCGCTCGGCGCGATCCCGTCGAACCGGGCGGCGAGCAGGGCGATGTCGTCGTCCCGGTCGCCGGGGCCGAGCATGTCCAGGACGTCGTCGCAGAGCGCCTCCAGCGGCGGCGAGTGGTCCGGGCCGGTGAGCCGCGCGGTGGCGGCGAGCCGCTCGCGCAGCATCTCGATCCCGGTCCACACGTCCCGCAGCCGGGACTCCACGAGACCGTCGGTGTACAGCAGCAGCGTGGCGCCCGCGGGCGCGTCCAGCTCGACCGCCTCGAAGTCCACCCCGCCGACCCCGATCGGTGCGCCGGGCGGCACCCGCAGCACCTCGGCCCGCCCTCCCAGATGGAGCAGGACGGGCGGCGGGTGCCCGGCGTTGGCGATGGTGATGCGGTGCGCGACCGGGTCGTACACCGCGTACATGCAGGTCGCCATCCGGTCGCTGCCGAGCCGCTGCGCCTGCTCGTCGAGGTGGTGCAGCACCTCCTGCGGCGGCAGGTCCAGACCGGCCAGCGTCTGTGCGGTGGTGCGCAGCTGGCCCATGATCGCGGCGGACGTCATGGAGTGCCCCATGACGTCGCCGACCACCAGGGCGACCCTGCTGCCGGGCAGCGGGATCGCGTCGTACCAGTCGCCGCCGACCCGGGCCGTCTCGGCGGCCGGGAGGTAGCGGGAGGCGAGCCGCACCCCGGTCGGCTGCGGCAGCGAGTCGGGCAGCATGGTGCGCTGGAGCTCGTCGGCGATGTAAGCCTCGCGCCCGTACAGCACGGCCTTGTCGATGCCGAGCGCGGTGTGCGTCGCCAGCTGGGCGGCGACCAGCAGGTCGTTGGCCTCGAAGGGCGGCCGCTCCGGACCGCGCAGGAATACGGCGGCGCCGATCACCCGCCGTCGGCCGCGCAGCGGGGCCAGGATCGCGCGGTGCCCGGTCGGCACCGTCCGGTCGGCGCCCAGCAACTCGGGAAGGGCGGCACGGGCCGCCGCGGAGTCCCCGAAGACCGGGCGCACTCCGCGCAGCACCTCGGACAGCGCGCCGCCGGAGCGGACCTCGCACAGCTCGGCCGCGGGCGGCAGATCGCCGTGCGGGTCGACGACCGGCAGCCGCAGGCGCTCGATCTCCGACGAGGCGTCGGTCTCCTCCTCGTGCAGCCGCAGCCGGTCCGAGCGGCGCAGCCGCAGTACGAACGGGGAGACCGGCCGCTCGTCGCCGACCGGCAGCGGGTCGCGGAGGTAGACCAGTATGGCGTCGGAGAACGTCGGCACGCTGGCCCGGCACAGGCCCAGCACGATCTCGTCGAGATCGATGCCGCGGGCGATCCGGCGGGTGGCCGCCCCGACGAACCGCAGCCGGTCGCCCTCGCGCCGGACCGCGGCCTGCGGGTCGAGCCCCGCGGGGCCGGTGAGCGCCGGGCCCGGCGCGGCGGCCGGACCGGGGATCGCGGCGGCGGCATGGGCGACGGCCGGCGCGGCGTCCTGCTGCCGGGGCCGGGCACGTTCCTGCGGCCGGGCGGCGAGAGGCTGCCGGCCTTCGTGGGAGGTGGGATGCTCCGTCACGCGTGGGGTTCCGTCCGTCCGGGCCGGTTGTATGAGGCAGTCACCTCGTGGGGCGCTACTTTGCCCCGGCGAGAGCGGCGAAAACAACGGCTGTCACCGGATGCCCCCGATCGAGGGGCCGAAACCGGATGCCCGAGGAACAGTTCGGTGACAACGTTTCCGGTGGCGGGGCGGGGGACATCGAACACGTCTCCACCCCCTCGTAGTGGCTCAAACGACTCATGCGACTGATGTGCGATTCGTACAGCTCATGCAGTGCGTGATGCTCGTGCGATGACTTGTGGTCAGGCCCTGTGCCGCACGCACCGGTTGGAGCGGTACAGCACTTCGGAGGACGATCCTACGGTTGCCCCCCTGGGGTGCGACAAGGGTCTCATGACGCCATGGGGGTGGGGGTACGGTCCCAGTCATCCGGGAGCGTCGGAACCGGCCAGCGCGGATCGGGCCGCCAGTCCTCCCAGCCGTCGCGGAACGGGGTGCCCCAGTCCTGGATCACCTCGACGGCGGCAAGACCCGCCTGCCGCACCTGCCGGGCGGTCCCCGGGGCCATCAGGCCGACCCGCTGCGCCTGGGCGAACTCGTCCTCGTCGCGCCAGACCCAGCTGCGGTCCGGGTAGACGGAGATGTCGAGGAAGTGGTCCTCGGAGTCGATACCGCCCGCCCAGCGGGTGCGCGGTTCCTCCAGGTTCACGTACCAGCTGCGGAAGTGCCAGCCGGTCTCCCAGAACAGCCAGACCGACCACGGTTCACCCGGACGGGCGAGTTTCAGCACGCCATTGCCGAGCCAGGCCGAGCGGGCGGTGGTGCGCGGGGCGGTGTAGCGGGTGACGAGCGGTTCGTCGTGCACGTCGGTGCCGTCCGCCAGTACCGGCTTCACGCACTCCGTGCCGGGCGCCACCCACACGGCGAGCAGTTCGTCGGTGTCCTGGACGACGGTGACGGGGCGACAGATGTGCACCGGTCCCGGGATACGGTCCGGCCCGCCATCCGCCCTCCGCGGCGCGGGGACGTTGCCGCGGTAGCGCCACAGGATGTGATCTCCCGGCGTCCAGTGCTCGATGCACTCGGGGTACTCCGTGCCTGCCATGGGCAGATCCTAACGACGTCACCGGCGATGGAGAGGGGATCGGCGAGCGGCGTCGTGGGACTCCGGACGCACGGCGGAGGAGGGCATGACGTGGAGCCATCGCGACCGCCGCCGACGACGGAGGCGGCAGTGCAGGGGCGGGGCCGTTTGCCGCCGCCGACGAGGCTGTGAGGACTGCCCCACAACCTCCGGCGGGTGTGCGACGGCAGTCGCCCCCTCCCGACTCCCGGCCGCGCACGAGCCGGTGGCGGGCGTGGGCCCGCGCGGGTCGAGCGGGCGATGGGAGGCGGAGTCCGGGGTGAGCGGCCTCGGCACCGAGATGTGACGGCAGGGGGGGAAGCGGCCGAAGCCCGTGCTCCTGCCTCGCGGCGAGCTATTTGGACCGGTAGCAAGCAGATTCGACGGTGACTTCCAGGAGATCCGGGGCGTTTCCGACTTTGCTTGCCCTGTGCAGCCGTATGTCGACCGCGAATTCGCTCCCCCTGGACTCCGCGACGATCTGCGGGCTCTCGGCCTTGCTGCCGTCCGGGCCGTCCCGGATGATCTTCCAGCCATCTTTCGGGAGTTCGACGCGCAAGCGGTCCATGCCCCGCTGCATTTCCGCGAAGGGAGCCTTGTAGATGCTCCAGGGGTGGCGTGCGCGGTAGACGTCCTCGTCGGCGTCGTAGTCCGAGCACCGCGACGTCATCGCGCCCGTGTCCGTGACTTTCCCCTTGACGCCGAGGATTTCGAGGATTCGACTGGACGTCTTCTCGACGCTCGCCTTCACCGTATCGCTGTCCTGTGTTTTCACCGCCGCCTCTTTTCCGTTCGAGCACGCCATCGCCAGCATGCACGTCGCGATAATGGACCCGAGTTTCGAAAATCGCCTATTCAAGCTGCACCTTGTCGTATTGGCCGGCGATGACGGCTGCCTGATTGCGCATGCTAAGAGAGTTGTCGTCGAAGAATTTGGTGTGTCCGCCGGAGTCGCTCTTCATGATGTTCCCGCCGAAGGATCTGTCGGTGGGGATGACCCCGTTGTCGCCGAGTCCCATCAGCCGGCCGCCCTGCCGGACCACCTGATCGTCCCAGGGGGCACCCATGGCCCACACGTGGTCGGCCCCGACACCAAGGTCCGCCGCGTGATCCGCCTGGACACCCGGACTGCCCGCGAAGACGAAGTCGTTGGCGGCCTGAGGGTCCTTCCAGCTACCCGACTGTGCTGAGACGCCGACCACGGTGCTGCCGTAACTGTGCCCGATTACAGTGGTGTGCGCGCGAGTGCCGTCGGCAGTCTGCTGAGCGGCTCCGTTCCCCTGCAGGAATTCATGGAGTCGGGGGCCGCCCTCGTCCGCGTACTGCCCGCGTGTAGCCTCCGGAAGAATGCTGTCCGGTGCGTTGTAGTCGAGCCAGGTGATGGTGGAGACGTTCTGGCCGGGAGTGAGACGGTGACTCTCGGCCCAGAGCCGTTCGCTGCGGCCGAGGTCTCCATGGCTGTCCCCGCCGCCGCCGATGGATTCTATGCCGGCGAACGTACCGGGAACGTAGATGCCTACGTGATCGGCTCTATCTGGATTTCCGTTGGCGAGGATGACCTTTCCGTCCCCGGCGCCGGTGGGATCGAAGCCGAGCAGGTAGGCTTCGGGAAGCCCGTCCTTGCCTGTGCGGTCGAAGCGATCCTGGATGGCGTTCATTCCTTTCATCACGCCCTCCAACCTCGCCTTCTCGCTTCCGTACTTGTCCTGCCACTCCCGCCACTCCTGGGTGAATACGACAGCGGGGTAAGCGCCGCTGGGGTTCGGGCGGAACTTGGTCGGCTCTTTCGGAATGGCATCCAAGTCCAGTTGGTATCTAGCCTTCGTCTCGTTCAGAACCATGCGGTTCGCCTCGTCACGAACGTCGGACGGGAGGCCGTTCATCGATCCGATGGAATTTGGATGGACGGCCAGGTAGTCAGTTCGCTGCTCTGGAGTGAGATTGCTCCACCACTCCGCATTCTCTTCAGGTGTGGCTTCCTTCGGCGGGGCCTTGATGCTGTCCAGGTAGGGGGCGGCGGCCGTTAGTACTCCACCCCGGTCGGACTTCACGTCCACCCAATCTCGGTCCGAGACTACGAGGTCGTCGTCGGCCTTGAGGGCGCGGAGTTTTGGCGCCCACTTGGCGTCTGCGTCAGTGGCTTCTTTCAAGACATCTGCTACCCGATCGGCATAGCCGAGCGCCGCGCCGTAGTGAGGGTTCGGGTGGATGCTCGCCGCCTGGCGATCCAGCGCTTCGGAGGTTGGGCTGCCGCCGGCGCTACCAGTCACTGTGCCGCCCTCGGCGTCCTTCTCCTCGCCGGGCTTTCTGCCTGCCGGGAAGCTGACCGAACCATCTGTGTTCACTGTGCAGTGGTTCGCCCGCGCATCCTCGATCGCTGCGTCAAGCTTTCGCTTGGCAGCTGCCATATCGAATGCGAAGCCGTTCAGTGCAGTGCTCACCAGGGCGCATTCGGTTTGCATGTAGTGGAAGTTCTTCGCCAACTCGGCCAGCTCCCGAAGAGCGGCCTTCGCGGCCGCGCCCTCAAGCTGGTTGCGTATCCCCAAGGCGATCCGGTTGTCGATGGCGTCTCTGGCCGCATTGGCCATTTCGTCCGTCGCCCGGTATGCGTCCGCGGCCTTCTCGAACTCCGACGGCTTGAGCGCTTTTAATGTTGCAGGATCCATGTGCCCAGTCACTTCCCCTTCGGCTGACCGCCAACGGCGCGGGTGTCCGTGTGCCTGATCGCGTCCAGTTCGGACTTCAGCGACTCATCGGTCATCGACAGGTCATGCCCTGAAGACTCAAGCAGCCCACCAAGGGACTTGCAGCGTTCGCGTACAGCCTTTGCGCACTTGCTCCAGGAGGCGTACAGCTCTTTCTGTGCGACTGCGCTCCGGCAGTCGGTTGAGCTGTCCAGCCCCGCTTGCCCGTCCTCAAGTCTCGTCAACGCGGGACCGATCTGCTCGGCGAGGCCCTTGGTGTCATCGCCTGCCTTCGCCCAAGCCCTCTTGTTCGATTTCAGATCGGCTGAGGCATCGGACCCGGGCGTGCTGCCGGAATCGGCCGGATGCTGGTTCAACACCATCTGATTCGATCGCGCTGCCACATCGCTTTTGAGCTGCTCCCACTCGTCCCACGCCATCAGCGCATCCTCCCCGTGCCCCGCACTCCTGGTCCCAAGATGCTCCAGGAACCAAATCGCGGGTCATGATCCCCGGATCGTCGAGTGCGATCAAACGCGCAGGCATCGTGCTTCTTCGGAGACCAGAGGCATGGCACAGGCGTCCCATGTGGTGAACACAGCGGTGAGCGCCGGCGCCGGGAGGGTGCCCGACATCCTCGTACGTGAATCGGAGCATTGGTTCATTTGCCCGTGGCCGACGGGGCCGTGGTCGATACCGTCGCGAGTCGGCATGTGCTCCGTCCGAGCCGTCTCGACGTCCTCGAAAGCGCAGAGACACCAGGACTTCCCGGTGTCCGGTGCGATGTGCGGCACCGGACGCCGGGGCCCGTCCGTCCTCGTCCGCCGGGCAGGTCCTGAAGGGACCGGGCGCCCGCGCGGCGCAGGTCACGGACGGGTCATGCGCAGCACGTCCAGGGCCTCGTCCAGCTGCTCCACCGTCAGGTCGCCGCGCTCGACGTAGCCCGACTCCAGCACGACCTCGCGGATCGTCCGGCGCTCGGCCAGCGACTTCTTGGCGACCTTCGCCGCCTCCTCGTATCCGATGTACTTGTTCAGCGGTGTCACGACGGACGGCGAGGACTCGGCGTACTCCCTGGCCCGCTCCGCGTTCGCGGTGATGCCGTCGACCGTGCGGTCCGCGAGCAGCCGGGACGCGTTGGCCAGCAGCCGGACCGACTCCAGCAGGTTCTTCGCGATGACCGGCAGCATCACATTCAGCTCGAAGTTGCCCGCCGCGCCCGCCACGGCGACCGTTGCGTCGTTCCCCATCACCTGGGCCGCGACCATCAGCACGGCCTCCGGGACGACCGGATTCACCTTCCCCGGCATGATCGACGAGCCCGGCTGGAGGTCGGGCAGGGCGATCTCGGCGAGCCCGGTGCGCGGGCCGGAGGCCATCCAGCGCACGTCGTTGGAGATCTTGGTGAGCGAGACCGCGATGGTGCGCAGCTGGCCCGACGTCTCCACGAGCCCGTCCCGCGCGCCCTGCGCCTCGAAGTGGTCCCGCGCCTCGGTGAGCGGCAGCCCGGTGGAGCGGGCGAGTTCGGCGATGACGGCGGCCGAGAAGCCGGGCGGGGTGTTGATGCCGGTGCCGACGGCCGTGCCGCCCAGCGGCAGCTCGGCGAGGCGGGGGAGGGACGCGCGCAGCCGCTCGACGCCGTACCGGATCTGCGCCGCGTACCCCCCGAACTCCTGTCCCAGGGTGACGGGCGTGGCGTCCATGAGATGGGTGCGCCCCGATTTCACGACCGTCGCGAACTCGGCGGCCTTGCGTTCCAGGGCGGCGGCCAGGTGCTCCAGCGCCGGGACGAGGTCATGGGTGACGGCCGCGGTCGCGGCGATGTGGATGGAGGACGGGAAGACGTCGTTGGACGACTGCGAGGCGTTGACGTGGTCGTTCGGATGGACCTCGCGGCCCAGGCGCTCGGTGGCGAGGGTGGCCACCACCTCGTTGGTGTTCATGTTGGACGAGGTGCCGGACCCGGTCTGGAAGACGTCGACCGGGAAATGGGCGTCCCAGCGCCCTTCGGCCACCTCCTCGGCGGCCTCCCGCACGGACCGGGCGAGCTCGGGGTCGAGCACCCCCAGTTCGGCGTTGACCACGGCCGCCGCCGCCTTGATCCGGGCCAGGGCCTCGATATGGGCCCGCTCCAGCCGCTGCCCGGAGACCGGGAAGTTCTCCACCGCGCGCTGCGTCTGGGCCCGCCACTTGGCGTCCGCGGGCACCCTCACCTCGCCCATCGAGTCGTGCTCCACACGGAAGCCGGAGCCGGATTCAAGAGTGGGAGCCGGGCCGGCCGAGTCGGCGGGTGAGGGGTCCGGTACGGGGGCCTGTGTGTCGTTCATGGGGTCAACCTCCTGAAAAAGTTGAGCACTTGTCTGGTTCTGTCTATTCCCAAGTCGCCTACCGACCAGTAAATACCGGGGGTGCTGCATTTCCCCGGGGGACGACCCCCGTACCCCGTGCAGCGACCGGGGAGGCCCCATGAGGCGCACCAGGCACAGACTCCGTCGTACGGTCGCGACCGCCGCGGCCATGGCGGCGGCATTCGGCGGCATGGCCGCGGCGGCAGGACAGGCCGGAGCGGCCGACCGGTCCGGCACCAGCACTACCGCATCCACCCCCCTGTCGCCCGAGCTGGAGGCCATCCGCGCCGCCGAGGCCACCCGGCTGTACGGGGACCCTGCCGAGCGGCCCCTCGCCGACCGCAAGACCGGCCTGATCTCGCTCGGCGACAGCGAGATCTCCGGCGAGGGCGTCGGCACCTACGAGCCGGGCACCAACGGCCCGGACAACTGGTGCCACCGCTCACCGGACTCCGCCATTCACCGCACCGGCATCCAGGCCGACGTCACGTACAACGTCTCCTGCTCCGGCGCGTACACCGGCAACATCGTGATCGGCGGCTCGAAGCAGTACGCCGACGAGCTCGTGCAGAGCGACAACCTCGCCATCAAGGCCCGCAACACCCGCATCAAGATGATCGTGCTCGTCGCCGGGGCCAACGACGACCTCCAGTTCGGCCCGGTCATGACGGACTGCGTCACGCGCTGGGTGCTCTCCCAGGGCACCTGCCAGCCGAAGTACGAGGGCGGCTGGCAGGCGCGCGTCGACGGCCTCGTGCCCAAGGTGGAGAAGACGGTGCGCGACCTGCGGACCGTCATGTCGGACGCCGGGTACGGCAACGGCGACTACAAGCTCGTGGTCATGGGCTACCCGAGCCCGATCGGCCCGGACTTCTACGACAACCCGAGCTTCCCCGGCAAGCTGCCCGGCGGCTGCGCCGGATACGACTCCGACGCCGCCTGGGGCCGCGACGTGGCAGTCCCCACCTTCGAGCGCGGCATGCGCAAGGCCGCGGCCGACACCGGCGCCGTCTACCTGGACAACTCCCGGCTCTTCCACGGCCACGAGGTGTGCAGCGAGAACACCTGGGCCCGCGGCCTCTACATCGACCTGTCGCACTTCCCGCCGGACTCCAACTCCCTCCGGCAGTCCTTCCACCCGAACGCGCGCGGCCACACCGCCTTCGCCTCCTGCCTGACCCAGATCTACGACTCGGGCCTGCGCGAGGCGAGCTGTGCCGACCCGGCGAGCACCGGGAAGCCGGTGCTCCGGCCGGTGGCGTGGGACGACGTGTTCAAGCCCCTCAGGAACGAGGCGACGGGCACCTGCCTGGACGCCCCGGCCTCGGTGACCCGCAACGACACGAAGGTCGGCGGCTGGGAGTGCCATGGCGGTCGCAACCAGGGCTGGTGGTACGACTCCGGCACACAGACCCTGCGCACGGAGCTGAGCCACGACCGCTGCCTGGACGTGCCGGGTGCCGATTACAAGGCCGGCGCCACGCTCATCCTGTACAACTGCTCCGGCGTGGCCAACCAGAAGTTCGTCCAACAGTCGGGCACCCTGCGCCCGGCCGCCTCGACCGGGCTGTGCCTGACCCTGGCGGCGGCCCAGGACCCGCTGAAGCTGCAGAACTGCGACGGCGGCGCGAAGCAGCGGTTCGCATGACGCCGCCCCGCTTCCGGTTCGCGCGGTGGCATGAGGCAGACGCAGTGACATGAGGCCGGCGCGGCGCCGCAGGGCGTCCGCGTCGGCGACGAAGGGGACGGGGCGGTGTCGGCGACGAGGGAGGCGCGGGGCGGTGTCGGCCGTCCCGCACCCTTCTCCGTTTCTCCGCCCCGCCCCTTCGGCCGTCCTGCCCCTTCTCCGTTTCTCCGTTCCGCCCCTTCGGCCGCCGCGCTCCCCCCGCCGGGTCAGCCGGAGGTCATGAACGCGCTCAGGACGGCGGCAAGATGACCGGGGTCCGCGGCACCGCACAGTTCACGCGCCGAGTGCATGGACAGGCCGGGCACCCCCACGTCGACCGTCGTGACGCCCAGCCGGGCCGCGGTGAGCGGGCCGATGGACGTGCCGCACGGCATCGCGTTGTTGGAGACGAACGGCTGCCACGGAGCCCCCGCCCGCTCGCACGCCGACGCGAACACCGCCATGCCGGTGCTGTCCGTGGCGTACCGCTGATTGACGTTGACCTTCACCGTGGGCCCACCGTTGGGCAGGGGGTGGTGGCCCGGATCGTGCCGTTCCGCGTAATTGGGGTGGACGGCGTGCGCCATGTCGGACGACACGCAGAAGGCGCCGGACAGGGCCCGGGACCAGTCCTCCGAATCGCCACCGCGCGCCGTGACCGACCGGCCCAGGACGCGCTCCAGCAGCGGGCTCTGGGCGCCCGTCTCCGAACCGCTGCCGACCTCCTCGTGATCGAACGCCGCGAGGACGGGAACGTACGCCGGTTCCTCGTCCGCGGTCGCCGCGGCCACCAGGGCCGTGACGCCCGCGTGCACCGACACCAGGTTGTCCAGCCGCGCGGACACCACGAACTCCCCGTCCGCGCCCAGGTATCCGGGCGGTTGGACGTCGTGGAGCATCAGGTCCCAGCCGAGGACCTCGCTCGGGTCCACCTCGGCCGCTTCGGCGACCCGCCGCAGCAGCGCGCCCTCCTCGGGCGCCCCGAGCGCCCACAGCGGGGCGACATGGCGCTGCCGGTCCAGAGCCAGCCCCTCGTTGACCGTGCGGTCCAGATGAATGGCCAACTGGGGCACCCGCAGGAGCGGTTCGTCGATCTGGACCAGCCGTGACTCGACCCCGCCGCCGGGTGCGCGCAACGCGAGCCGGCCGGAGATGCCGAGATCGCGGTCGAGCCAGGTGTTCAGCGGGACACCGCCGTACACCTCCACGGCGACCTGCCGCCAGCCCGCCGCCCCGGTGTCGGGGGTGGGCTTGACCCGCAGGTTCGGCGAGTCGGTGTGCGTGCCGACGATCCGGAACGGGGTGTGCGCCGGGGCATCCTCGGGGACGTACCAGGCGATCAGGGCACCGCCGCGGGTGCGGAAGCTGCCGCCGGTCGTGCCCGTCCAGTCGTCCGTGTCGCGCAACTCGCGGAAGCCGGCCTTCTCCAGGCGCTGGGCGGCGCTCGCGACCGCGTGGTACGGGGAAGGACTGGCTTGGATGAAGGACAGCAGGTCGTCGGCGTGACTGCGGTGGGGAAGCGGCGTCATACGGCGTCCGCCTTTCCGGTGTTCGACGGTGTGGTGAGGGTGCCCGGATCCACGCCCGGCCGCTCGCTGCGGACCGGGCGTGGTGTCCGGGGTGTGGGGGTGGCGGCTGAACTCTGGACTGCCCGGGCCGTACTGCTGACTCCCCGGGGCCCGTTCCGGTTCGGGTCTCCCCGGCACGGTGTCCCGATTCCCCGCGCACGCGGAGCACCGAGTGCGCCGGGAACTCCGACAACCCACCGCAGAGGCCCGGGGCGACGCAAGTCCCCGAAGCGGCCCGCTGCGTGAAAGCGGCGGTGGCGGACCGGCCGTCGGGGCGCCCCGGGCCGACGTGGGCGGGGCTGTACGGGGCCCGTGCCGGGTGAGCGAGGGAGGGCCGGTGGCGGCTGCGCGGACCGGACCGGTGCGCCCGTGCCGGGGCCGGTGGCCGGTCCCGCGTCGACCGCCTCAAGAATGGCTGAAACTCGTCGTACGCGAACCCCTTGTGGCCACTGCCGTCACGACTGCCGACCGGCACCGTGACCGCCCGCCGCGGCTACCGACCGTCACGAACGGGCGCCGGGACGGCGCGTGCGGTGGGTGAGTACGTCGGCGCGGGGCGGGCGTCGGATGAGTGCTCCGGCGCGGGGTGGTGCCGGCGGGTACGGGCCGGGCCCGTTGCTCACCAGCGATGGGTCGGCCCGATGGGCATGGGCAGTGGGTCGCGTCGCCCACGAGGGTGAAAGTTGCCCATGAGGGTGAAAAAGGGGGCGCCTTCCGGTGGTGCGGGCAGGACCCGTACCACCGGAAGGCGCCCCGAGGGACCGTCGGTGTCAGGCGAGACCGGGGCCGCGCACCGGAATGCTGGTGAACGTCGGCGCCGGGGCGGGCTCGGTGAAGAAGTCGTTGCCCTTGTCGTCGACGACGATGAATGCGGGGAAGTCCTCCACCTCGATCTTCCACACCGCCTCCATGCCGAGCTCCTCGTACTCGACGACCTCGACCTTCTTGATGCAGTCCTGCGCCAGGCGCGCCGCCGGGCCGCCGATCGAGCCCAGGTAGAAGCCGCCGTGCGTGTCGCACGCGTCGGTCACCTGCTTGGAGCGGTTGCCCTTGGCCAGCATCACCTTGGAGCCGCCCGCCTCCTGGAACTGCGCGACGTAGCTGTCCATCCGGCCCGCCGTCGTCGGACCGAAGGAACCGGAGGCATAGCCCTCGGGCGTCTTCGCCGGGCCCGCGTAGTACACCGGGTGGTCCTTCAGGTACTGCGGCATCTCCTCGCCCGCGTCCAGCCGCTCCTTGATCTTGGCGTGCGCGATGTCGCGGGCCACGACCAGCGGGCCGGTCAGCGAGAGCCGGGTCTTGACCGGGTACTTGGTCAGCTCGGCCAGGATCTCGTCCATGGGCCGGTTGAGGTCGATCCGCACGACGTCGCCCGACTCGTCCAGGTGCTCGTCGGTGGTGTCCGGCAGGAAGCGCGCCGGGTCCTTCTCCAGCTGCTCCAGGAAGACGCCCTCGGCGGTGATCTTCGCGACGGCCTGACGGTCCGCCGAGCAGGACACGGCGATCGCGACGGGCAACGAGGCGCCGTGCCGGGGCAGGCGGACCACACGCACGTCGTGGCAGAAGTACTTGCCGCCGAACTGGGCGCCGATACCGATCTTCTGCGTCAGCTCGAAGACCTTCTCTTCCAGCTCCTTGTCCCGGAAACCGTGACCGGTGGGGGAGCCCTCGGCAGGCAGCTCGTCCAGGTAGTGCGCCGAGGCGTACTTCGCCGTCTTGAGCGCGAACTCGGCCGACGTGCCGCCGACGACGATGGCCAGGTGGTACGGCGGGCAGGCGGCCGTGCCCAGCGAACGGATCTTCTCCTCCAGGAACTTCATCATGGAGGTCTCGTTCAGCACGGCCTTCGTCTCCTGGAAGAGGAACGACTTGTTGGCCGAGCCGCCGCCCTTCGCCATGAAGAGGAACTTGTACGCGCCGCCGTCGGTGGCGTACAGCTCGACCTGCGCGGGCAGGTTCGAGCCGGTGTTCTTCTCCTCCCACATGGTGAGCGGGGCCATCTGTGAGTAGCGCAGGTTGAGCTTGGTGTACGCGTCGAAGATGCCATGCGACAGCGCCTCCTCGTCACCGCCCTCGGTGAGCACGTTCTGCCCGCGCTTGCCCATGACGATCGCGGTGCCGGTGTCCTGGCACATCGGCAGGACACCCGCGGCGGCGATGTTCGCGTTCTTCAGCAGGTCGAGCGCGACGAACTTGTCGTTGGACGACGCCTCGGGGTCGTCCACGATCCGCCGCAGCTGCGCCAGGTGGGCGGGGCGCAGGTAGTGCGAGATGTCGTGCATGGCCTCGGCGGCCAGGGTGCGCAGCGCCTCCGGGGAGACCTTGAGGAACGTACGGCCGTCGGCCTCGAAGGTGGAGACACCCTGGGAGGTCACCAGACGATAGGGCGTGGTGTCCTCTCCCAGGGGGAGCAGATCGGAGTACGCAAACTCTGGCATTACGGCCATTCCTCACTCGGCAGACGGCGGCTGGCCTCCCTCGGGCAGCGCATCCACCAGGGTAGAACGGCGCACCGAGGCCCAAGCTGTGAGGTAGGGCTCAGTCCGGACGGTCCGCGCGCGCGGCGCCCCCGAGCAGGGCGGGACCGGTGAGCGGGGCGGGCGGGTGAGATGAGGCCGGGCGAGCAGGGCGGCGGGGGCCGGGAGGCGGGGTGGGCGGAGTGTGCGGGGTGGTCGGCGCCGGGGCGACACGGCGGGGTACGGCAGGGGCTAGTCGCGATCTATCGCGTTTCGGTACCCTGGGGCGGTGGACCTCGAAAAGCACCCTCAGCAGCCCGTAGCCTCGGCCGAACCGGCCGGTATCCGCGCCTCCGACGCGGACCGCGACCGGATCGCGGACATTCTGCGCGAGGCCCTGGCCGAGGGCCGGCTCACCGCGGAGGAGCACTCCGAGCGGATCGACGCGGTCTACCGCGCCAAGACCGTCGGTGAACTCGAACCACTGGTGCGCGACCTGCCCGTGCCCGGCGGCTCCGGCCGGAGTGCCGTGCCCGGCACCCACGACCAGGAGAACCCGGCCGGGCCGGCCGAGAACCTGGTGGCGGTCTTCAGCAGTTCGACGCGCAGGGGGCGTTGGCGGGTCAGCGGCCGCACGAACGCCTTCTCGGTCTTCGGCAGCGTGGAGATCGATCTGACCGAGGCGCTTTTCGGCCAGAGGCTCACGGTGATCAACGCGACCTCCATCTTCGGCAGCGTCGACATCAGAGTCCCGGAGAACGTCTCCCTGCGCGGCAACGGCACCGGGGTCCTGGGCAGTTTCGAGGTTGCCACGCTGGAATCCGAGGATCCCGAGGCGCCGGTGGTCGTCGTCAACGGGTACGCGGTCCTCGGCAGCGTCGAGGCGAGGCCCAAGCGCGGCAAGTTCATCGCCGACCTCCAGAAGCGCATGCGCAAGTACCTGGGCTGAGGCCGGGTACCCGGGCCGATGCCGGGCGGTGAGCGGTGCCGCTTCCGGTCCGCCTCTTCTGCGGGCCCGCCTTCCCCGGGCCCGTCCGCTTCCGGCCCGCCCCCTTCGGAACGCCCCTGGCACCCGTGTTCCCGGCAGCTCTCCGGGGGCTCCCGGGTCGCGTTTCGGCCCGTTGCCGTGCCCCTTTCCGGCTTCTGCCGGACCCCTTTCGAGCCTCTGCCGGACCGCCTTCGAGATCCAGCCAAACTCCCGACCGTACGCACTTCCGCAGCCTGGAAGTGGGGGCCACTCAGTGCATAGGCGTACGCACAGCGGGTAGGGACTGCTCCATCGCCGCTCGCTCGCGAAGCCGTCGTCAGGAGTAGACCGTGCTGCAACCGCCGCATCAGCCCCTGCAGGTCGCCGCCGTCCCTCCCCAGCGCACCCCCGCTCGGGAGGACCAGGCCGGCCCCTGGCACTCGGAGGCGGTGTGCCGCCGCGACGAGGCGGGACTGTTCTTCGCGCCGTCGAAGGAACCGACCGCTGCCAGACTCGCGCGCGAGGAGTCCGCGAAGCGGGTCTGCGCACGCTGCCCGGTGATGGTCGAATGCCAGGAGCACGCGCTCATACAGCCGGAGCCGTACGGCGTGTGGGGTGGCCTCACCGCCGCCGAACGCCGTGTGGTGCTCGCCCGCCGCAGGCGCCGCGAGATGGAGCTCAAGGCGTCGGCTGCGTCCTCCCCGGCCGCGGGCCGCGTCGCCGCAGCGGGCTGAACTGCGGGTACGGCGGAGCCGCGGGGGCACGCCGGAATCGATCGGCACCGGCGCGGGCGACGGGGAGCGCACCGACGGGTTCCTGGGCCCGGGACGTCTCCCGGCCGGGCGACGGGCGTCCCCGGTGCGGGCGGAGCAGGGGCCGTGCATGCGAAGAGGCGCCCCACCGCACATACGGGGCGCCTCTTCGCGTACGTCCCCCGGGCCCTTCGGGGCGGATCCGCAGAGGGGATCCACCGGTACAGGTCCACGGAACGGGGCTGTGGTCCTGTCCGCGGGGCGGACCGGTCGCGGTTCTGCCAGGGCTCTGCCAGGGGCCTGACAGGGTTCCGCCCCGGTCCTGCCGCGGTTCTGCCGCGGTTCAGGGGGGGCGGGACTGCTTCTCGCAGGGGTGGGACTACTGCGCGCGGTCGAAGTCGATCGCGCTGTAGGCGCGCAGCTTCGACAGCCGGTGCGTCGAGTCGATCTTCCGGATCGTGCCGGACTTGGACCGCATGACGATCGACTCGGTGGTCGCCGTCTCCGCGCGATACCGCACACCACGCATCAGTTCGCCGTCCGTGATGCCGGTCGCGACGAAGAACACGTTGTCGCCGCTGACCAGGTCGTCGGTGGACAGGACCCGGTCCAGGTCGTGCCCGGCGTCCAGGGCGCGCTGCCGCTCGGCCTCGTCCTTCGGCCAGAGCTTGCCCTGGATGACGCCGCCGAGGCACTTTATGGCGCACGCCGAGATGATGCCCTCGGGCGTGCCGCCGATGCCCATCAGCAGGTCCACGCCGGTGCCTTCGCGGGCGGCCATGATCGAGCCGGCGACATCGCCGTCGGAGATGAACTTGATCCGGGCGCCGGTCTCCCGGATCTCCTTGACGATGCCCTCGTGGCGGGGGCGGTCGAGGACGACGACGGTGACGTCCTCGGGGGCGGAGTTCTTCGCCTTCGCGACTCGGCGGATGTTCACCGAGACGGGCGCGTTGATGTCGACGAAGTCGGCGGCCTCGGGCCCGGTGACGAGCTTGTCCATGTAGAAGACCGCGGACGGGTCGAACATGGCGCCGCGGTCGGCGGCGGCCAGTACGGCGATCGCGTTCGGCATGCCCTTGGCGTTCAGGGTCGTGCCGTCGATCGGGTCCACCGCGATGTCGACCTCGGGGCCGGTGCCGTCACCGACGTGCTCGCCGTTGAACAGCATGGGGGCTTCGTCCTTCTCGCCCTCGCCGATGACGACGACACCGTTCATCGACACGGTGGAGACGAGGGTCCGCATGGCCTTCACGGCGGCACCGTCGGCGCCGATCTTGTCGCCGCGGCCGACCCAGCGCCCCGCCGCCATGGCGGCGGCCTCGGTGACCCGGACCAGTTCCAGGGCGAGGTTGCGGTCGGGGGCCTCGGGGGAGACCTCGAGCTGAGACGGCAGATGATGCTCGGGCATCGGAGCGCACCTTTCTGTACGGCGACGACCGGAAGAGGGTGCTGTGACTCTATCGCCAGATCGATATTATGAGCAGACCGGGTCACTTTTGAGCGGGTCGCCCCGAGGAGTGGGGCCGACGGCCCTGATGCGACCATGGACCCGTGGCTAGCAAGCGAGGCAAGCAGACGGTGCGGGGGATGTTCCTGTCGATGGCGGTGGCCACCGCCGCGGCAGGGTTCGTTTACATCTTCGTTCCGCACGACGAGAACGCAAACCCGGTCGAGGCGATCGACTACCGGGTGGAACTCCTGACGGCGCGGCGTGCTGCGCCGTATCCCATTGTCGCCCCGGACGGGCTGGCCAAGGAGTGGAAGCCGACCTCTGTCCGCTACGAGAGCGAGGCCGGCAACAGCTGGCACCTGGGCTTCCTCGACCCGGAGGGCAAGTACGTCGCCGTCGAGCAGTCCACGTCCCAGGCGAAGAAGTACGTGACCGAGGTGAGCCAGGACGCCAAGGACACCGGGCGTACACAGCAGGTGGCCGGTGAGGCGTGGCAGCACTGGAAGGGCGACAAGTACGACGCCCTCGTGCGTCACGGCAAGGACGTGACCACCGTGGTCACGGGGTCCGCCTCGACGGAGCGGCTCGCGGAGATGGCCGCGGCCCTGAAGGCGTCCTGAGGTTCGCGCGGCGTGCCCGTCGCCGGTCCGGGCGACGGTTCCCCGAGTCCGCGCGGTGCGTGTCGACGTGTACGGAAGAGGCCCCGGGGCAGCAACGGGATGAGTGCTGTTCCGGGGCCTTCTTCGGGTCCGTGGCGACGGCGTCCCCGGGGGCGTTGCTGTGCCGACGGCGTCCGCGGGGGATGGTCCGCGGTGACGTGATCAGACGGTGGTGACGACCTCGTCGTAGGACAGGCGCGGCAGGCGCGGGAACCAGGCGTCCTCGCCCGGCTTGCCGATGTTGACGACCATCAGCACGTTGTGGTCGCCGTCCAGGAACTCCTTCTCGATGCCCGCGGCGTCGTAGCCGGTCATCGGGCCTGCGGCCAGACCGGCGGCGCGGATGCCGATGATGAAGTAGGCGGCCTGCAGGGCGCCGTTGAGCGTGGCGGCCGACTCACGGACCGGGCGCTCGGAGAAGAACGCGTCCTTGGCCTGCGGGAAGTGCGGCAGCAGCGCCGGGAGCTCCTCGTGGAACTCGTTGTCGGTGGCCAGGATCGCGACCAGCGGGGCGGTCGACGTCTTCGGCTGGTTGCCCTCGGCCATGTGCTTCACGAGGCGCGCGCGGGCGTCGTCGGAGCGGACCAGGACGACGCGCAGCGGCGACTGGTTGAACGCGGTGGGACCGTACTTGACCAGGTCGTAGATCGCCTGGACCTGCTCCTCGGTCACCGGCTCGTCGGTGAAGGTGTTGGCGGTACGGGCCTCACGGAAAAGGAGGTCCTGGGCGGCGGAATCAAGAACGAGGGACATGGTGCGGTCTACCTTCCGGGCTTACGCGTGGATCGAGCAACGCCGAACACCGTACGGGAGATGTAGGTTAACTTTCAACTAAAACGAAGTGGAGTGATCTCTTCCACAACGGACACGCATCCCGGGCCGCGTCCCGGGCCGTGTTTCAACCGCTTTCCGGGCCGTGTTCGGACCGCTTTCCGGACTCGAATGTGCCGGGGACGCGAAGGGGCCGGGGCGAGGAAGAGCCGGGGAGGCGAGGAAGAGCGGGCGACGCGAAAGGGCCCGGGGGCGAGAAAGAGCCGAGGACGCGAAAGGGCCCGGGGCGCCGGGGCCTCAGTCGTCGTCCGCCGTGCCCCCGCCGATCTCACCGGGGGCGTCGCCGCTCTGCCGCGGTTCGGCCGGCCCTGCCAGGGCCGCGTCCAGGCGTGCGCGTGCGCCCTCCAGCCAGTGCCGGCAGACCTTCGCCAGTTCCTCGCCCCGTTCCCACAGCGCGAGGGACTCCTCCAGCGTCGTACCGCCCGCCTCCAGGCGTCGTACCACTTCGATCAGCTCGTCACGGGCCTGCTCGTATCCGAGCGTGCCCGTGGCACCCGCCGTCGTGGTTCCGTCGTCCGTCATGTTCATCACCCTATGTTCCGGCCCACCAGGGGCCCTTGACGTCGTCGTTCGCCGGCGAGGCAGCGGCTGCCGGACGGCTGTGCTCCGCCTCGTCTGCGTTCCGGTCCCGCTGCCGGTCTCGGCTGCGGGACCGGCTTCCGTTGCTGTGGGACCGGTATCCGGCTTCCGTTCCGTCGCCGGATGCCGGATGCCAGATGCCGGATACGGTTCCGTCGGAGGCGCGGCCGAGCGCCGTGCGACGTACCGCCGCGCACCGGCGCCCGTACGCTCATTCCGCGACCCGCACCGCGAACTCGCCCCCCGAAACCCGGGCCCGCAGCACATCGCCCGCCGGGCCGGCGTCCTCGGGGGTCCGTACGACATGACCGTCCGCCCGCTGCAGCACCGCGTATCCGCGCTCCAGCGTTGCCGCGGGCGACAGCGCGACCACGCGCGCCCGGGTGTGGGCGAGCTCCGAATCGGCCCGGTCCAGCAAGTGGCCCAGCACCCGGCGGCTCCGCCCGACCAGCGCGTCGATCTCCGAGGCCCGCTCGTCCACCATCCGCTGCGGACGTTCCATCGACGGCCGTCCCAGCGCGTGCGCCAGCCCCCGCTCCTCCCGGTCCAACAGTCCCCGGACCGTTCGCAGCGCGCGGTCCCGCAGCTGCCGCACCCGGTCCAGTTCCTCGCCGACATCGGGCACGACCTTCTTCGCCGCGTCCGTCGGTGTCGAGGCACGCAGGTCCGCGACCAGGTCGAGCAGCGGGGAGTCGGGCTCATGGCCGATCGCGGACACGACCGGCGTGCGGCATGCGGCGACCGTACGGATCAGCTGCTCGTCCGAGAACGGCAACAGGTCCTCCACGCTGCCGCCGCCCCGCGCCACGACGATCACGTCGACGTCCGGGAGATCGTCGAGCTCCTTCACGGCCTGGACCACCTGATTGACCGCGTGCACGCCCTGCACCGCCGTATTGCGCACCTCGAACCGGACCGCGGGCCACCGCCTACGGGCGTTCTCCAGCACATCGCGCTCGGCGGCCGAGGCCCGCCCGCAGACGAGGCCGATCAGCTGCGGCAGGAACGGCAGCGGCTTCTTCCGGTCGAGTGCGAAGAGGCCCTCCGAGGCCAGCGACTTCTTCAGCTGCTCCAGGCGGACCAGCAGCTCACCGACGCCCACCGGCCGTATCTCGGTGGCCCGCAGCGACAGCTGCCCGCGCGGCGCGTACCACTCCGGCTTCGCCAGGACGACGACCCGCGCCCCCTCCGTCACCACGTCCGCGATCCGGTCGAAGACCTGGCGGAAACACGTCACGCCCACCGAGACGTCCCGCGACGGGTCGCGCAGCGTCAGGAACACCACGCCGGCACCCGGCCGCCGGGACAGCTGGGTGATCTGCCCCTCGACCCAGACCGCGCCCAGCCGGTCGATCCAGCCGCCGATGAGCCGGGACACCTCACCGACGGGCAGCGGTGCTTCCGCGGACGTTTGGAGAGCCATGCGAGGGAGCGTATCCGCCCGCACCGACAAACGGCCGCCCAGGCGAACCGGCCACGCACACGTCATCCGACGCGACCGTTCCCGGGCATCCGATCCGGCCGGTTCCCGGGTTCCGGCCGGTTCCCGGGTTCCGGCCGGTTCTCGGGTTCCCGGCCGCCGGGGGCATCCGGTCCGGCGGATTCCCAGGCACCTTGCCGCCTCCCGGGTTCCCGGCGATCAGGCCGCTCCCCGGACCCCCACCGCTCCCCGGACCCCCACCGCTCCCCGGACCCCCACCGCTCCCCGGACCCCCGTCCGTCAGGCCGGGCACCTCACCCGTCAGGCCGGGCACCTCGCCCGTCAGGCCGGGCACCTCGTCCGTCAGATCGGGCGCCGCCCCCACTGCACGGCCAGCACCACCAGCCCCACCCCCAACCAGCACACCCCCACCACCTGCGCGCTCGCGGTGGCCTCCGCGATCACGGCGACCAACACCCCCGCCCCCACCACCGGTACCAGCACATGTCGCCACCAGCTCGGCGGCCCCTCCATCCGGCGCACCGCGAACCACCCCACCACCGACGCGTGCAGCAGCACGAACGCCGTCAGCGCGCCGATGTCGACGACCGACACCAGATGATCGAGGCCGTCCGGCCGCCGTGCCGCCCACACCGCGGCCACCAGCGTCACCGCCGCCGCCAGCAGGATCGCGAACCGCGGCACCCCGGACCGCGGATCGACCCTGGACAGTGCCGACGGCAGCCGCCGCTCCCTGGCCATCGCGAACACCAGCCGTCCCGCAGCCGCCTGCCCGGCCAGGGCCGCGAAGGCCGCCCCGATCGCCTTGCTGACCGCCACCAGATCGTGCAGCCAGCTCCCGACCGACACGTCCACCGCGTCGTAGAACGCCGAGCCCTGCGCGGCCGGGTCGGCGGCCAGCTCCGCCGACGACATCGGCTCCAGCAGCGCCGCCAGGTACCCCTGTGCCACGAACAGCGTGCCCGTGAGCAGCAGACAGAACAGCACCGCCCGCGACACCTTCTCCGAGCCGCCCGCCACCTCCTCCGCGAACGACGCGATCGCGTCGAAGCCCAGATACGAGAGCACCGCCACCGACACCGCCCCCAGCACCGCCGACAGCGCGAAGCCGGAATCCCCGGTGAACGGGGTCAGCCAGCCGCGCTGCGCCCCGTCCCGCACCAGAACCACCACCGCGGACACCAGGAACACCAGCAGCACCACGATCTCCATCGCGAGGACCGCGAAGCCGACCCGGGCGGCGGTCCGTACGCCCCGGAGATTGAGCAGTGTGGTCACGACGACGGCCAACGCCGTCCACACCCACTGCGACACCGACGGCACGAGCGCGTGCAGCGCGATCCCGGAGAAGAGGTAGGCGACGGCCGGGATCAGCAGATAGTCGAGCATCGCCATCCACCCCGCGACGAACCCCGCCCCCTCCCCGAGCCCCTTGCGCGCGTACGCGAAGACCGAACCCGCCAACGGGGCGACGCGCACCATCTGGGCGTAGCTGAACGCCGTGAACGCCATCACCACGGTCGCCGCGACGTAGACCAGCGCGACCGCGCCCCCCGACTTCGCGTCGAGCGTGCCGAACACGCCGACCGGCGCCATCGGCGCGATGAAGAGGAGCCCGTAGACCACCAGATCCCGGAAGCCGAGCGTGCGCCGCAGCCGCCCCGCCTCCTGGTGCGCCCCCTGTCCCTCCACGGTTCCGTCGACTCCGCCGCCGCTTCCGGTCCCCGACATGAGCCCTCCGTCGATCGCGTACGCATCAGTCTGGCGAGCCCGTCGATCTTCCGCGCGTCCGGCGCGGCCTTACGATGGTGCGCATGACTGCTCCGACACCTCGCCGCGTCCTGCTCGCCGCTCCCCGTGGCTACTGCGCGGGCGTGGACCGTGCCGTGATCGCCGTGGAGAAGGCCCTGGAGCAGTACGGCTCCCCGGTCTACGTACGCCACGAGATCGTCCACAACAAGTACGTCGTGCAGACGCTCGAGAAGAAGGGCGCGATCTTCGTCGAGGAGACGGCGGAGGTCCCCGAGGGCTCGATCGTGATGTTCTCCGCGCACGGTGTCGCGCCGACCGTGCACCAGGAGGCGGCCGAGCGGAAGCTCGCCACCATCGACGCGACCTGCCCGCTGGTCACGAAGGTCCACAAGGAAGCCGTCCGCTTCGCGCAGGAGGATTTCGACATCCTCCTGATCGGTCACGAGGGCCACGAGGAGGTCATCGGCACCTCCGGCGAGGCCCCTGACCACATCACCCTGGTCGACGGCCCGGAGGATGTCGCGGAAGTCGAGGTGCGCGACCCGTCGAAGGTCGTCTGGCTCTCCCAGACCACGCTCTCCGTCGACGAGACGATGGAGACGGTCGGCGCGCTCAAGGAGAAGTTCCCGCTCCTGATCTCGCCGCCCAGCGACGACATCTGCTACGCCACGCAGAATCGTCAGACCGCGGTGAAGCAGATGGGCACGGACGCCGACCTGGTGATCGTCGTCGGCTCGAAGAACTCCTCCAACTCGGTCCGCCTGGTCGAGGTCGCCCTCGGTGCCGGAGCCGGTGCCGCCCATCTTGTCGACTTCGCCGACGAGATCGACGAGGCATGGCTGGACGGAGTCTCCACGGTCGGTGTCACCTCGGGTGCGTCCGTCCCGGAGGTACTCGTCGACGGCGTCCTGGAGTGGCTGTCCGCGCGCGGCTTCGAGGACGTGGAGATCGTGAAGGCGGCCGAGGAGTCCATCACGTTCTCGCTGCCCAAGGAGCTCCGGCGCGATCTGCGCGGCGAGGCCGCGGCACTCATGGAGAAGCAGTCGGAGCTGGAGAAGCAGCCGGAGAAGTAGCCGGAGTGCTCATGGAGCAGTGACAGCAGTGACGGGTGGAATCCCGGCCGGTGCCGGGGTTCCACCCGTATCGGCCCGGCGTACGCGCTGCTTCGGCGTGCACGCGCTGCTCCGGCGTGCACGCGCTGCTCCGGTGTGTACGTGCCGTTCCGGCGTACGTGCCGTTCCGGCGTACGGTGCCGTTCCTGCGTGCGGTGCCGTCCGGCGCACGCGCCGTTCCCGCGTACGCGTCGGGACTCGTGTCCGGCGGGCGGGTGGGCGGTTCCGTGCTTCGGGAAGTGGGCCGGGCCACCTGCCCGTACCGTGGATTGCATGCAGATCTTCGGCGTGGACATCGGCGGATCCGGGATCAAGGGCGCTCCCGTTGACCTGGACCGCGGAGACCTGGCGCAGGAACGCCAGAAGGTACTCACACCGCATCCGGCCATTCCCGAGGACGTGGCCGCCTGCGTGGCCGAGGTGGTCGGCCGCTTCGACTGGTCGGGCCCGGTGGGCATCACCTTTCCCGGCGTCGTCACCGACGGCTGCACCCGGACCGCCGCCAATGTCGACAAGACATGGATCGACACGGACGCCCGGGGCATGCTGGGCGACAGACTCGGCCTCCCCGTCACTCTCCTGAACGACGCCGACGCCGCGGGCATCGCGGAGATGACGTTCGGCGCCGGGCGGGGCCGCAAGGGGACCGTGATCGTCCTGACGTTCGGCACGGGCATCGGCAGCGCCCTGTTCGTCGACGGAAAGCTCGTCCCCAACACCGAACTGGGCCACCTGGAGCTGAACGGCCACGACGCGGAGAAGCACGCCTCCACCAAGGCCAAGGAGGACGAGGAGCTCAGCTGGCACCACTGGGCGCACCGGGTGCAGAAGTACCTGAGCCATGTGGAGATGCTGTTCTCGCCGGAGCTGTTCGTCATCGGTGGCGGAGTCAGCCGCAAGGCCGACAAGTTCCTGCCCCTGATCGAGCACGTCCGGGCCGAGATGGTGCCCGCGGAACTCCAGAACAACGCGGGCATCGTGGGCGCGGCGATGGCGGCCTCGGACACGGTGGCGTAACGACCTCGGGGGTCCGCCCCTCTACTCCCCAGGTCGCAAGGGCGCGTCCTGGGGCCCGGGCTCGGCCCGAGATCCCGGGCCCGGCCATCAGCGCCGGGGGCGGCGCGGACCCTGCTCGTCCCGGTTCCGTACCGCCGGCGAACCGGGCGTGCCCCGGCGCCTGCGCTGCCGCATCAGCCGCACCTTGCGCACGGTCGCGATGAGGCCCGCGATGAGCGTGCCGCCGTACAGCCACCCCGCGTGCACGGCGAGCGCGGTGACGAGCGCCATGGTCTGGCCCGCGAAGCCCCCGTCGCCGCCGGAGATGGGGATGATCCCGACGGCGAACGCGATCGGCACGATGATCGGGGCGGTCACCAGGTCGGCCGGCCGCACCCACAGCGCGGTCAACGCGCTGACCGGCAGGAACAGCACTCCGAACACGGTCGCCGAACCGTCGAGCAACAGTGCGTCCAGGCAGGCCAGTGCGAACATGACGGCGGCGGCGAAGAGTCCCGCTCCGATGCCGGTCAGCCGAGGGTTGGGCAGTCTGCGGAGCGCGAGAACGGCCGGCGGCACCGGCCGGGGTCGGCCCTCCGGCTTCGCGTCCATCACTCGGTAGACGGCGGCGGCCTCGTCGATGGTGCCTTGCGGGGACAGCGGGGCCTGCTGGGGCTGTCTGCGCTGCGGGGGACGTGTTCTGTGCTGCTCCACCGTGACAACGTAGGTCGCCGAGCGGGAGGAAGCGGGTGCGGGACACGCCCTTTGGGCGACCTTGGGGGTGAGTTCGATCCCACAGGGCCGAAGCGGAACCGGACCGCACCACCGGCCGGCCCGGCCCGGGGCCCCGGGCCGGCCCCGTTCCGCCGACCCCGCATCGGCCGGAGCGCCCGTTCCTCCGGCTGCGGGGCCGGTCGCTTGCCACCGCCCGTAAACTGGAGAATCGGCCCGCCCGGGGCCGAGGCCACCCGCCCTCCCATCGCCTCAGGAAGTCGCCAACGTGTCGCTCACGATCGGAATCGTCGGTCTGCCGAATGTCGGCAAGTCGACCCTGTTCAACGCCCTGACCAAGAACGACGTGCTGGCGGCCAACTACCCGTTCGCCACGATCGAGCCGAACGTGGGCGTCGTGGGCGTTCCCGACGCGCGCCTGAACAAGCTTGCCGAGATCTTCGGGTCCCAGCGGTTGCTGCCCGCCACCGTCGACTTCGTCGACATCGCCGGCATCGTCCGTGGCGCCTCGGAGGGGGAGGGCCTGGGCAACAAGTTCCTCGCGAACATCCGTGAGTCGGACGCGATCTGCCAGGTCATCCGCGCCTTCAAGGACGAGAACGTCGTCCACGTCGACGGCAAGGTCTCGCCCAAGGACGACATCGAGACGATCAACACCGAGCTGATCCTCGCCGACCTCCAGTCCGTCGAGAAGGCCGTCCCGCGTCTCACGAAGGAGTCCCGCCTCCAGAAGGACAAGGTCGCGGTCCTCGCCGCGGTCGAGGAGGCCCAGAAGATCCTGGAGTCCGGCCAGACCCTGTTCGCCGCGGGCATCACGGCGGGCACCGAGAAGGGCAAGCTCCTCCACGAGCTGCACCTCCTCACCACCAAGCCCTTCCTCTACGTCTTCAACGTCGACGAGGACGAGCTCGTCGACGAGGACTTCAAGAACGAGCAGCGCGCCCTGGTCGCCCCCGCCGAGGCGATCTTCCTCAACGCCAAGATCGAGTCCGAGCTCATCGAGCTCGACGACGACGAGGCCCTGGAGCTCCTCCAGTCCATGGGCCAGGAGGAGCCCGGACTCGCCACCCTCGGCCGCGTCGGCTTCGACACCCTGGGTCTCCAGACCTACCTCACGGCCGGCCCGAAAGAAGCCCGCGCCTGGACGATCAAGAAGGGCGCCACCGCCCCCGAGGCCGCCGGTGTGATCCACACCGACTTCCAGAAGGGCTTCATCAAGGCGGAGATCGTCTCCTTCGAGGACCTGGTCGAGACCGGCTCGGTCGCCGAGGCCCGCGCCAAGGGCAAGGCCCGCATGGAGGGCAAGGACTACGTCATGCAGGACGGCGACGTGGTCGAGTTCCGCTTCAATGTCTGAGCAACTGCCGCCGTGCCCGGAGTGCGGCGAGGCGTACACATATGAGAGCGGCGCGCTGCTGGCGTGCCCGATGTGCGGCCACGAGTGGTCGGCCGGGACGGTCGCGAACGAGGACACAGCGCCTGCGGCGATCCGCGATGCGGTCGGCAACGAGCTCGCCGACGGCGACACGGTCACCGTTGTCAAGGACCTCAAGGTCAAGGGCGCCGGCGGCGGTGTGGTCAAGGTCGGCACCAAGGTGCGTGGCATCCGACTGATCTCCGACGGCGTCGGCGACCACGACATCGACGCGACCGTGCCCGGATTCGGCCGCATGCAGCTCAAGTCGAGCGTCGTGAAGAAGTCCGGCTGAGCGGATGACCGACCGGCGGGCGGATCTGGTCGGCGCGGCCATCGCGGGGTGCAACCCGACGGTGCCTGCCGAGCCGGATGCCGCGGAATTCCGCTGCAACGTCTGAGCGGATGACGTGACACCACGTCGCGGACCTGGCGAACACGCTGGTCAGAAAGGGGCGGGCTCTCATGAGTCCGCCCCTTCGGCGTCGAGCCGGTGAAGCAGCGCCTACGGGGCAGCCTTTAGTCGGCAAGTGGTTCGAGCATCGGTCGGAAGGAGGAGTCCTCGTCGTCGTCGGAGACGTTCGGGAGGAAACCGTCGGGGACGGTGCGGGCGGCGGTGGCGAGGAGGCGGGCCAGGACCTCCTGCTCGGTGGCCGGGGGGAGCCGAAGGGCGGCAAGGAGCCGATCGCGGACGGTGGGGTGGTCCGGGTGGTCGTCGAGGTAGTCGGAGTTGAGGGCGGGAGGGCGGAATCCGGCCAGGGCGTCGTGCCAGGACGGGAGGACGATGACGAGGGTCAGGGCCTCGGCCAGGGACTCGGCGATCAAGGATGCCCGGCCCTCGGAGTCGGTGTAGAGGACGGGGCGGGGACCGTCGGGGACGGCCGGGCCGCAGAGGTAGTGGGTGCCGCCCGCGTTGCAGCCGGCGACGGGCTCCACCGGCAGGCCGTTGGGCAGGGCGATCGGCTCGATCGGGTCGGTGCGGGCGAGGTCGAACTCGCCGTCGCAGGCCAGGTAGGAGGCGACCTGGGGATGCGCCGTGATCCTGCGGAGCAGGGCGGCGTCCGCGACAGCGGCCGGGTTGAGGGCCGCGGCGATCGTGGGAGTGAGGGGGACCCCGGCGAGGACGTGACGGACGGCGTCGAGGGGGACGGGCCGTTCGTAGTAGCTCTCGAAGTGGGCCTGGACGGTCTCGGGGGAGCGGTCGGCGAGGAGGTGGAAGAGGAAACCGGAGCCGTCCGGGTCCTCGTTTCCCGGCGGGAAGACGATGGCCGAGCCGGTGCGCCAGACCGTGTCGCCGGTCTCCCACCACAGACAGACGGTGATGCGAGGGGCGTCGAGACCCTCGTCGAAGAAGGCGGGTTCGTTCAGGAGCGGGCTCAGCGCGGCGGGCACTTCGTCGATGACGCCGGGCCAGACCTGCTCGTCGTCCGTCCCGTACGGGCTCATCTCCGACTCGTGGTCGAAGCCGATTATGAGTACGCCGGCCGGAGTGAAGAGGACGGAGAATTCGTCTCCCGCGCCGTTCTTCATCGAGGCGGCCTCTTTGCCGGGGCCCCGGGCCGTGTCGAAGGTGTAGCAGCAGAACCGCGGATCGTCGCCGATCGCGGCGTCCAGAAGGGCCAACGCGCGCAGATGGGCGCGAAGCTCGACGGGGCCGGGGAGGCGGGCGGCGGTCTCGTGCACGGTACTCATGGCGTCATGGAAGCATCCGTCACTGACAGCGGGCGTGCCGGTAGGGATTGCGTGGCGGGGGAGGCCGTCGCGGAATCCGGGGTTTGTCCGGAGCGCGGTGTTCACCGGCTGCGCGAGTCGCGCCACGAGATCGTGGCCGCTTGAGCGAGCGCCCGGAACGCACGGCGAGGTCGTCGGCCTCCGGACCCGCCCCCCGCCGCTGAGGGCAGCGCGGGCAGGAGGCATCCGCCCGACGAGCCGGCCGCACGCCCCGTCAGCCGTCCCGACGGGCGTTTGTCAGCTGCCTCCGTCAGCCGTTCCGGCGGGTGTCCGTCAGTCGTCCCGGCGGGTGTTGAGCCGGGCGGCCCGGCGGGTCAGGTGGTCGCGTTCGGCGAGGTTGGTCGCCTTCCGCGCCGCCTCGGCGTACAGCCGGGCGGCCGTCGTCGAGTTGCCGTCGCGCTCGTGGAGGTAGGCCGCCACCGCGGTGTGGCGGGGCACCGAGTCGTCCACCGTCGTGAGCGCCGCGAGACCGGCGCGCGGGCCGTCGGCCTCCCCGACGGCAACTGCGCGGTTGAGCCGGACGACCGGGCTGTCGGTAAGGCGTACCAGTTCGTCGTACCACTCGACGATCTGCGTCCAGTCGGTCTCCTCGGCGGTCGGCGCATCGGCGTGGAGCGCGGCGACGGCGGCCTGGGCCTGGAACTCGCCCAGCCGGTCGCGGACGAGGGCTGCTTGGAGGATTTCGACGCCCTCGGCGATTACCTCGGTGTCCCATCGGCTGCGGTCCTGTTCGGCGAGCGGCACCAGGCTGCCGTCGGATGTCGTACGGGCGGCGCGTCGGGCGTGGTGGAGCAGCATGAGGGCGAGCAGCCCCGCCACCTCGGGGTGGTCGATCGCCGCCGCGAGTTGCCGGGTGAGCCGGATGGCCTCGGTGGCGAGGTCGACGTCGCCGGAGTAGCCCTCGTTGAAGACCAGGTAGAGGACGCGCAGCACGGTGGTGACATCGCCGGGCCGGTCGAACCGTACGCGGGAGACAGTGCGCTTGGCGCGGCTGATGCGCTGCGCCATGGTCGCCTCGGGCACCAGGTAGGCGCGGGCGATCTGGCGGGTGGTGAGTCCGCCGACGGCGCGCAGGGTGAGAGCGACGGCGGACGACGGCGTCAGCGACGGGTGGGCGCACAGGAAGTGGAGCCGGAGCGTGTCGTCCACCGAGGGGGCCGGTCCGGGCGGCGGTTCCTCGTGGACGAGATCCTCGCGGCGACGGCGGGCGGCGTTTGACCGGGTCGCGTCGAGGAACCGGCGCCAGGCCGCGGTGACCAGCCAGCCCTTCGGGTCGCGCGGAGGGTCGGCCGGCCAGACGCGGAGGGCCTCGACCAGTGCGTCCTGCACGGCGTCCTCGGCCGCCGCGAAGTCGGCTCCGCGGCGGACGAGGATCGCGATCACCTTCGGGGTAAGGCTGCGGAGCAGGACCTCGTCCATCGGTGACGTCACTCCGTGATGGTGGGCGGCGCGGTCAGGAAGGGGCGCACCTCCAGCCACTCGTGGATCGGCTTCCCTCCTGCCCCGGGGGCGGCGGACAGCTCCCCGGCCAGTTCGACGGCGCGTTCGTAGCTGTCGACATCGATCACCATCCAGCCGGCGATGAGGTCCTTGGTCTCGGCGAAGGGGCCGTCGGTGACCGGGGGACGGCCCTCGCCGTCGTACCGGACGAACGTCCCCTCCGGTGCGAGCGCCTGACCGTCGACGAACTCACCGGTCCGCTCCAGGCGGGCCGCGAAGTCCTCCATGTACCGCATGTGCGCCGAGACCTCTTCCGGCGTCCACTGATCCATGGGCACGTCGTTCACCGCCGCCGGAGCGCCGCGGTAGTGCTTGAGCAGCAAATACTTGGCCATGGGGATCTCTCCTCGGTGCTGGTGCGGTCCATTGTGGGCGCGCTCACCTCGGGGACGGAGCCGCGCGGGGGATTTCGACACCGTCGGCGGATCTTTTTCGGTTCGGGGGCCGAGCCCGGGTGATTCGTTCCCCGGCGTCCGGGTGAGACGCGTCCCCGGCACCCGGGCGAGTCGTGTCGTCGGCATCCGGGAGAGTCGTCTCCCGGTGTTCGGACGGGAGGCCCGGTGATGCCCGGCGATGAGGTCTTCGGACGCGGCGGATTCCCGACGATGTGTTCTTCGGACGCGGCGGATTCCCGACGATGTGTTCTTCGGACGCGGCGGATTCCCGACGATGTGTTCTTCGGACGCGGCGGATTCCCGGCGGCGCGGCTCGTGGACAATCACGGCCATGAGCGAAGAGGCGATACGGAATTACCTGGCAGGGGTCGAGGCCAGGCCGGCGGCCGACGGCTGCGCTCCGCGCGCCGGGAGGACTGGGGCGGGGTTCCGGTCCTGGTCGGGCGGCGGTCCGATTTCCGGCTGCGGTGGGCGGCCACCAACCTGCACCTGTTCACCGTGGCGGCCGCAGCACCGGAGGTCAGCCTGCCGGTCGTCGAGTCCTTCACCACCCAGGTGCTCACCCACGCCAGGAGGAACAAGGGCGGTCTGCCCGTCGGGATGCAGACCGGCATCGCCGCCTTCCCCGTCCTGGTCAGCGATCGGATCGACCCGGCGGCGATGGCCTGGACGGAGGAGAAACAGCGCAACCAGTTCGCCTGTTTCGCGCGACCGGTCGTCGTCGACGGCACACGGGGATACGTGGGCATGTACCGGGGGAAGCCGGCCGTGGGGCGCGCCTACGCCTCGCACCTGATCGAGAAGGGCGATCGATACTTCTCACCGTCGGTCTGAACCGGTCCGCTCCGAACCGGTCCGCTCTGAACCGGTCCGCTCCGAACTGCTTCGGGCGGCACGGGGTCCGTGCGGCATGAGGCCCGTGCGGTACGGGGCCTGGTCGGTACGAGGTCCGGGCGGTACGGGGCCCGGGTGGCGTCGGCTCGCGGGCCTCCGGACCGCAGTCCCGGGCAGCCGTCTCACGGCTGCGTGACCCTCAACTCCCGTACGCCCACCGGCTTCTCCGCGTCCTCCGAGGTCACCGTCAGCCGTACCCGGCTCGCCGTCGCTCCCGGCCGGTACGGCCGCCAGGCGGTGCCGTTCAGCGAGGTCTCCAGGCGGTGCGCGACGGTGCGCGCGTCCGTCCACTCGGGCCGGATCGAGGTCACCGGGGCGACCCGGCCCAGATCGACGGTGAGCGTCCCCGTCGCGCCGGCCGGGGACCAGGAGGTGGCCGGGCTGCCGTCCACGGCGGCCGCTGCGTACAGGCCGGGGCTCTCGGAGGTCGCGGCGACGGGGCGGCAGCGGGCGGCGTTCGTCGTCGCGGCGAGGTCGGGGCGGCGGGTGGGGAGGGTGAGGGTGGCGGTGAGGAGGCGGGGGCCGGTGGGGGTGTGCACGGTGAACGGGGTGCCGGAGGTCAGCCGGACCGTGGTGGTCAGTGGGCCGATCGCGATGTCGAACGTACGGCCCCGGTAGCGCAGGCCCGTCAGCGTGACGCCCCTGCCGAGCTGGGGCGGCAGCAGCGGGTCGAGGCGCACCCCGTCCTCCCGCAGCCGCAGGCCCGTCAGGCCGTGGGTGAAGACCTGGAGGAAGCCGCCCTTCCCGGTGAGGAAGTCCTGCGCGGGGGAGCCCGACAACGGGTCCTGGGCGCCCGCCTTCGTGCCCCTCGCCTCGCTGAACAGGGCGAACGGGCCGCGCATGAACGGGCGCACGGACCGCTGGAGGTAGGTGTACGTGGGGCAGCCGGCCGCACCGATCGCGGCGGCGGCGATCGCGTGGACCGAGTCCGTCATCGCCGGGCCGTCCGGGTCGGTGCGGGTGGCGTAGTGGTCGAGCGTGGCCGCGGCGGCGCCCGGCTCCATCGGCCATTCCAGGGGGTAGATCAGCAGCACGGTGTCGGCCTGCTTGATCGTCGATCCGTTGTAGCCCGCGTACTGGAGGAAGAGTTTGCGCGCCGGGTCGTAGGGGATGCGCAGGCCGTCGGCGACCCGCGTCCAGTCGGCCGGTGCGGGATATCCGAGCAGGCGTGCCGCACGGGTGGCGTCGCGCAGCGCGGTGGCCGCGACGGCGTTGGTGAAGACCCCGTCGTCGACGCCGTTGCTGTACTCGTCGGGACCCGCGACGTCCTTCAGGGAGTAGCTGCCGTCGTTGTTCGCGGTCGCCCGCGCGACCCAGAAGTCGGCGATGCCCCGGAGCAGGGGCCATCCGCGACCGGCCAGCCAGTCGCGGTCCCCGGTGGCCAGGTAGTACTGCCAGGCGGCGAGCGAGATGTCGCCCTGGAGGTGGATCTGGGTGAGGCAGTGCGGGGGGTCCCAGCTCTGGCACTCGGACCACAGGTCGCCCCGGCTCGCGCTCGTCCACGGGTAGAACAGGCCGTTCAGCCCGAGCTTCCGGGCGTTGGCGCGTGCGGCGTCACGCGTGCGGTAGCGGTACTCGACGACCGAGCGGGCAAGCTCGGGACGGGTGACGAGCAGCCCCGGGTACATCCAGGTCTCGGCGTCCCAGAACACCAGACCGGCGTAGTCGTCGCTGGTGGGCCCGGCCGGGGCGATGCTGTCCCGGGCGCCGGGCCGGGTGGCCGCGAGCAGGCCGTACTGCGCGGAGCGCAGCCACTTCTGGAGGTCGGGTCCGTCGGGTACGGAGATGTCGGCGGCCCAGGCCCGTCGCCAGGCAGTGGCGTTCGCGGCGAGCACGGCCGGCCAGCCGCGCCGGGCGGCACGCCGCGACGCCTCGGCGGCGGTGGTGCGCGGGGCGGACGAGGTGAGCGCGGTGTCGACGCCGACGTACTTCTCGAAGGTGTACGTCCGCCCGTCGCGAACCCGGACGTCGCGGCGGAGCCCACCGGTGCCCGGCGCGGGCGCGGTACCGGCGGCCGGGGCGCGCAGGGTCTGCACGACCGCGCCCGCCGTCCCGGTGCCCCGGGCGCGGAACGTGCCGTCCGTGTTCAGCGCGATCCGGCGTGCGCCCCGCGGGTCCAGCCGGGCGGTCACGGTCGCCGTGCCATTCCAGTGCGGCGTCAGGCGCAGCCGCACGGCGCCGGTGTGCACGTCGGACCGGTCGGCGAGCACCTCGTACACGAGGTCGGTCGCTCGTCCGTCGGCCGTGGTCCAGCGCAGCGACGTGCGCACCAGCCCGCAGCGCAGGAACAGGGTCTGGCGGTAGCGGGAGACCCGGCCGGCGGGTGTGCCGGGACCGTAGGTCTCGTCGCCGACGCGTACGTCGAGGGTCGTCCAGCTCGGCAGTGCGGCGATCACCTCGCGGCCCTCGGCGAGGTCCTTCTCGCGCCCGAACAGACCGGAGACGAAGGCGCCGTCGTAGCGCGGGGTGAACAGGGGCCAGCCGCTCTTCCCGCCCGGTTCCGCGTATCCGGCGCCCGCCGGGGGGACCCGGTGCGCCAGGTAGCCGTTGCCGACGTAGGGGTCGTAGCCGTCGGTCCCGCCGTAGCGGGTGGAGACCGGCGCCCAGGCGGGGTCGGTGTCCCGGCCGCAGTCGCCGACGGCGGGCGGGCGGGGCGTCGCCGCGTACGAGGGGGCCGGTGGCGGCGCGAGCAGGGAACTTGCGACCAGGGACGTCAGGGACGCGAGGAGACAGATCCGCGAGAGGCTCACCCCACGAACGTAGGGGGTGCCCCGCCGTCCCCGGTGGACCGGCGCACGGCGTGCGGCGTGCGGGTGAACGGGCGGCCCCGGTCAGGGGGCGAGACCCGTCTTGAGGCCGGCGCCGCACAGCGGTACGACGATCTCGCGGTCCGTCCGGTCGCCGACCGCAGCCCAGCACGCGACGCCCGTCGTCTCCACGTAGAAGCCGCGGGCGGCCAGGTCCCGTTGGGCGGCCCGGATCTGCTCCTCCGTCACGGTGAGGAAGGTGCCGCCGGATTCCCGCACCGCCGCGAGGATGGCGCGGGCGCGCGGCGGGCGGGTGATGGCGATGCCCTCGGCGAGGGTCGGCGCCGCCGTGTCGGCCGGGACATCGGCCGGGACATCGGGCAGGTCGTCGGCGCCCGCGTGGAAGGCGGCGGCCAGCGGCGATACGGCCGCGGCCTGTACGGCGACGAGCTTCGGACGTCTGTCGATCAGCCCCTGGGCGTGGAGTTCGGCGGTGGCCAGGGCCGCGCCGAGAAGGAGGGTGCCGTTGCCGACCGGGACCGCGATGGCGTCCGGGAGCC
Source organism: Streptomyces sp. NPDC056061 (assembly GCF_042266885.1). NCBI lineage: Bacteria > Bacillati > Actinomycetota > Actinomycetes > Kitasatosporales > Streptomycetaceae > Streptomyces > Streptomyces sp. NPDC056061. The sequence goes on from NZ_JBHJWQ010000001.1 coordinate 317,694, forward strand.
TGCCGCCGAGGTCTTCCCACAGCTCGTACACGTAGGTCTTCGTGCCGTGCAGGAAGTACGGGTTGAAGACGTGGGAGGCGTAGAAGGTGCCGGGGACGTCGGCGGCGGCACGGGCCGCCCGCGCGGTCGCCTCGCGGTCGCCCGGGACGATTTCCAGCCGGGCGCCGTGGGCGCGGATCTGCTCGGTCTTCTTCGGTGAGGTGCCCTCGGGGACGTACACGGTGCAGGGGAGCGAGGCGCGGGCGCAGTAGGCGGCCACCGCCGTGCCCGCGTTGCCGCTGCTGTCCGCGATTGCGCGTTCGGGGGCCAGACGCCGGGCGAGCTCGGCGAGCATCACCGCGCCGCGGTCCTTGAAAGAGAGGGTCGGCATCAGGAAGTCGAGCTTGGCCGACACCGTCGGGGTGAGCGGGACGAGCGGGGTGCGCCCTTCGCCGAGCGTGGCCGTCGGAGGGCCGAGCGGAAGCGCTTCCGTGTAACGCCACAGTGAATTGACCCGCCCGGAAAGGGAGTCGGGCGCGAGCGGTGCGGAGGGCTCGAAGTCGAGGTCCCAGGGGCCGCGGCAGAGCGGACAACACCAGGTGAGAGCGGTGGTTTCGGCCCGGGTGCCGTCCTTCGGGCAGACGTAGGTGGCCATGCCCGACAGGATGTCAGACGCATGGCGACCGGATGTCGAAGGTATGGCACATCTCAAGGGACCCTTGTGCAAAGGCCAAGGATCGGTCAATCTTTCGCTGTCGAACGGGTTGTGGACGACGGGGAGCCGGAAGCCGTTGATTGTCATGCGCATGACTCGAAGAGTCGTGTGTGTGGCGTGAACCGTCTCGCTCGGCGTGATCCGCAGTCAGCTCCGATCGGCTCAGTTCGGCCCCGTTCCGACCTGGTCGGCCCCGTTCCGATCCGGTCAGCTCCGGTCGTCTCTGTTCGGCTCCGGTCGGCTCCGGTCGTCTCCGTTCGGCTCCGGTCGGTGTCGCTCGTCTCGTTCCACCTCCGTGTTCCGCGGAACCCCCCACCAGTGCACCGCAATCGAGGAGGACTTCCCCCCATGGCAGTGAAGCGTCACACCCCCCACGCGCGGCGAAGAGTCACGGCCGCGGGCGTCATGGCCGGCGCCGCTCTCGTGCTCTCCACCGCGGCGGCGTTCCCCGCCGGCGCGGCCGAAGCCGCCGCGGAGGGGCGGATCGAGTACGCGGGTGCCCCGGGCGCCATCAGCGGCAGCTACATCGTCACTCTGGACAGCGCGGCCGCCGACGCCGGATCGGCGCGCGGCAAGGCGCTCGCCGAGGAGTACGGCGCCACGATCAAGAAGACCTACCGTGCCGCCCTCAACGGGTACGCGGTCGAACTCTCCGAGAGGCAGGCGAAGAAGTTCGCGGCCGACCCGGCCGTCGAGTCCGTCGTGCAGAACCGGACCTTCACCGCCACCGGCACCCAGCCCTCGCCGCCCTCGTGGGGGCTGGACCGGATCGACCAGAAGTCCCTGCCGCTGAACCAGAGTTACGCCTACCCGGACAAGGCGGGCGAGGGCGTCACCGCGTACATCATCGACACCGGTGTACGGATCAGCCACAGCGACTTCGGCGGCCGGGCCTCGTACGGCTACGACGCGATCGACAACGACAACACCGCACAGGACGGGAACGGGCACGGCACCCATGTGGCGGGCACCGTCGCCGGTTCGTCGTACGGCGTCGCGAAGAAGGCGAAGATCGTCGCCGTCCGGGTGCTGGACGACAGCGGCTCCGGCACGACCGCACAGGTCGTGGCCGGTATCGACTGGGTGACGGCGAACGCGGTCAAGCCTGCCGTCGCCAACATGAGCCTGGGCGGCGGGGCGGACTCCGTGCTGGACGCCGCCGTGCGCAAGTCCATCGCGTCCGGCGTCACCTACGCGGTGGCCGCGGGCAACGAGTCGACCGACGCCTCCACGAAGTCCCCGGCCCGGGTCGCCGAGGCGATCACCGTCGGCTCCACGACCAGCACGGACGCCCGTTCCAGCTTCTCCAACTACGGCAGCGTGCTGGACATCTTCGCACCGGGCTCGTCGATCACCTCGACGTGGAACACCGGTGACGGCGCGACCAACACGATCTCCGGCACCTCGATGGCGTCCCCGCACGTCGCCGGCGCCGCGGCGCTCTACCTGGCCGATCACCCGAACGAGAGCCCGGCGCAGGTCTCGGCCGGACTGGTCGCCGCGGCGAGCACCGGCGTGGTGACGAGCCCGGGCACCGGCTCCCCCAACCGCCTGCTGAACGTCGGCAGCGCGGGCACCACGCCGCCGTCGGGCAAGAAGTTCGAGAACACGACCGCCTACACCATCGCCGACCGCTCCACGGTCGAGTCGCCGATCACCGTTACCGGTGTCACCGGCAAGGCGCCTGCCGCGCTGAGCGTGTCCGTCGACATCACGCACACCTACATCGGCGATCTGAGGATCGATCTGGTCGCACCCGACGGCACGGTCCGCAACCTGAAGGCGTCCGGGGCGGGCGGCAGCGCCGACGACGTGAAGGCCACGTACTCCGTGGACGCCTCGTCCTCGGCGGCCGACGGCACCTGGAAGCTGCGGGTCACCGACAACTGGGCGGGCGACACCGGGCGAATCAACTCCTGGGGTCTGCAGTTCTGATGACGAGCCGTCGGGCCGCGAGGGCGTGAGCCGCGACAGGGCGTGACGAGGATGAGGGGTGGTCGCATTCGCGACCGCCCCTCATCCGTCCGCCGATGCGCGGGCGCGGGGCGCAGGGGGTGGTGCGATCCGGCGGGCGAAGCGCGGCATGCGGCCGTGCGACCGCCGACGCTTACCGCTGTGCTCGGGCGCGGCTGTGCGAGATTTGGACGCATGGCCGGTTCATTCCTGCGAAAGGGTGAGGCTATGCGCGGAACCGAGAGAAGTCATCACTTCAGGTGAAACTTTGGCCCGTGCTTGCGATGCACAACCGACCGTTGTCAGTCTGTTGCAGACTGTCAACCTGTTGGGAGTGGCCTGTGACTTTCGGTGAGCAGCCCGCCTATCTGCGTGTTGCGGGCGATCTGAGAGAGAAGATCGTCAACGGCTCGCTGCCGCCGCGTACGCGCCTGCCGTCGCAGGCCCGTATTCGCGAGGAGTACGGAGTCTCGGACACCGTCGCGCTGGAGGCGCGCAAGGTGTTGATGGCCGAGGGTCTGGTCGAGGGGCGATCCGGTTCCGGTACGTATGTGAGAGAGCGTCCTGTTCCGCGCCGGATCGCCCGTTCCGGGTACCGGTCGGGAGTGGGGGCCAGTCCGTTCCGTCAGGAGCAGACGGCGGAGGGCGCGCGGGGGACGTGGGAGTCCCGCAGCGAGCAGGAGGGTGCGAGCGCCGCGGTGGCCGAGCGCCTGGGCATCGAGCCGGGTGACCGGGTGATGCGTACGGCGTACACCTTTCGGGAGGCCGGGGAGCCGACGATGCTCTCCACCTCCTGGGAGCCCCTCGCGGTGACCGGGCGTACGCCGGTGATGCTGCCGGAGGAGGGGCCGTTGGGCGGCTGCGGGGTGGTCGAGCGGATGGCCGCGATCGATGTCGTCGTGGACAACGTGGCCGAGCAGGTCGGCGCGCGTCCGGGGCTGGCGGAGGAGCTCCTGGCGCTCGGCGGCGTTCCCGGTCATGTGGTGATGGTGATCGAGCGTACGTTCTACGCTTCGGGCCGGGCGGTCGAGACGGCGGATGTGGTGGTGCCCGCCGACCGCTTCCGGGTCGCCTATCACCTGCCGGTCAGGTGACCTGTGTGCGCGGGGCGGCGTCCGCCGCCCCGCCGTCGGGTCGGGGTCCGTGAGCGGCTGCGGCCGCCCCGCTTTCGTTTGTCATGTCCGCGGAATTCGATCCCGGTGGGGGTGGATGATCAGGGGGATGGGGTGCATCCGAGAGGATGCGCCCCTTTCTCTTGGCTGGATCGGTATCTCTTTGTGTAATTACGTATTCGTTGAGTAAAGGTCTGGCGTAGGCTCCGGCATATGCGTACTGCGGTTCCCTGGGATTTTTTAAAGACATGCACATTGCTTGAGGGAGGGGCGCGATGCTCGGAAGGGGCGCGATGAACGACAGCGGTGCCGATCTCCCTTGGCTGGTGATAAGGGAGGACGGCAACGGCAATCGCTACCGCGTCGGCAGATATGCCACGCGTGGTGAGGCTCAGGAGATCGCCGACAAGCTGGACGTCCACGGAGACGAGCAGCTCTATTGGGTGGAGCGTGTCGGGCAGCGGGGGCGGTTGTAGGGCGTGCGCCCGCGTGCGGGGGAGTTACGCTCCGGCTCATGAATGATCGTGTGGTGGTGGCGGGGGCTGTGTACGACCGGGGGCGTCTGCTGGCCGCGCGCCGCAGCACCCCGCCGGAGCTGGCCGGGCGCTGGGAGCTGCCGGGCGGGAAGATGGAGCCGGGGGAGAGCGGCGAGCAGGCGCTCGTGCGCGAACTCCGGGAGGAGCTCGGCGTGGAGGTGGCGCCGCTGGCGCGGATTCCCGGTGAGTGGCCGTTGAAGCCTGGGTACGTGCTCCGGGTGTGGACGGCCCGGCTGGTGTCCGGTGTGCCCGCGCCGCTCCAGGAGCACGACGAGCTGCGCTGGCTCGGGCCCGGCGAGATCGACGCGGTCGACTGGCTGGATCAGGACCGGCCGGCGGTCGCGGAGGCGATGAAGCATCTTCCGGACGGCGCCCCCTCCGACGTCTGACACGACGCGGACGTCGCACGGCCCCGGGGCGGCCGGATTCCGGCCGTCCCGCCTTTCCCCGTGGCCGCCCCGCTCTTCCCGGCGGCCGGGTCGGCCGCGCGGGCCCGGCCGGGGCCCGGGACTTCGGCGTCCGGATTCATCGGGCACGCGGATCCGTTGGACCTGTGCATCCCTTGGACCTGTGCATCCATTGAACCTGCGCGGTCATCGAGTGCGCGGATTCGTCAGGCACGCGGGGGCATCGGTGTGTGCGGCCATCGGGCACGCGGATCCACTGGACCTGCGCATCCATCGAACCTGCGGGGTCATCGGGCACGCGGGGGCGGCGGCATGTGGGGGGCGACGGTGCGCGGGGCCGTCGACGTGCGGGATCGACGGCGTGTGGCTTCGATGGCGTGTGGCTTCGACGGCGCACGGGATTGACGGCGCACGGGGGTGTCGTGCCGCTCGGTCGGAGTGCGGGTGCGGCGAGTCCCGCGCGGTTGTGCCGGATCGCGGCGTGGTGTGCGCCGACGGATTCGGGCAGTGTGGTGTGCCTCGACGAGGGCGGACCTCGGGGCGTGCGCCGCGGGCGCGGAATCGGGTGGCGGGTGGTGTTGTCGCCCGTCGTCACGGCGCGCGACGCGTGTCCTGTGCGCCCCTCTCTCTGCGTACATCTGTTCGTGTGCATGGTCATACACCCGTACGCCCCACGTGTCGATCCCGGCGATACTTCGTCCTGATTATCGGGTATGTGCTGATTAGCCCGCGTAAAACAGGACGTCCCCGTTGCTGGTCTTGGGAAGTGGTCGGCGTGATCGACAGCGAAGGCGACTGCGCCGAGTGGATCTTTCCTGCCGAGCCCGGCGCGGTGCGCACCGCGCGGCACGCGGTCCATGGGACGTTGCGCGGCTGGGGGCTCGACGCGGAGCTCGGAGACATGACGGTTCTGCTGGTCAGCGAGTTGGTGACCAACTCCATGCAGTACACATCGGGCCCCATCGGCGTGCGGCTGCAACGCCCCCATCCCAACGGTGACATGCCCTCCGCCTACCCAGGATTGCTCGTGGAAGTCTCCGATCCGCTTCCGGATCCGCCCACCGAACGGAGGGCCGGCCCCGACGACGAGGGCGGCAGGGGGCTGCAACTGGTGGCGTGCTCCGCCCGTCGCTGGGGGACCAGACGCGGAAAGAGCGGCAAGACCGTGTGGTTCGAGCTGGCGCTGCCTGGTTAGGAGTGGGGTGGGACGGCGATCACCGCGGTCGGGCGGAACCTTGTCCGAAAGGGACTGAGACCGTGCTGTGATCGTGAACGCCGTGTCGGTCGGGGCTGTAGTGCTGAATACTGCGGTCATGGCCGGTCCGGTGTGTGAGCTGGAGGGGACGGTCGCGTGAGCGAAATACCTGGGACGGCGGGCAGCATCGTGTGGCAGAGCAGTCCGCCCGGCTCGATCTATGACTACATCAGGGTCGCCTCCTTCTCGATCGGCCCCGATGGCCTGATCGAGCAGTGGAGCCGACGGGCCGCGGAGCTGTTCGGCATGACCGCGGACGCCGCGGTGGGCATGGATCCGGTCGAGGCGTTCATGCCCGCGGAACTGCGCCGCAACGGCCACCGCCGGGTCGTCGAGATCCTCGACGGCAGGGAGTGGACGGGACTCGTCCCGTTCCGGATCCCGGGGGAACGGGCCGTGCGCGGGGTCGCCGAACTCTATGTGATGCCGAGCGAGACGAAGACCGGGGAACGGGCCGCGCTCTGCCTCGTCGTGGACGTCCGTGCGCTGCGCCGCATCGAGACGGACCTCGCCGCATCACAGGCGATATTTGGCCAATCACCTTTCGGTTTCGTGCTGTTCGGTACGGACCTCGCGGTGGTGCGGGCCAACGAGCGCTTCGCCACCGTCTTCGGCGGGCGGGCCGACGACCACCGCGGCCGTACCGTCGACGACTACCTTCCGCCCACCGAGGCGGCCCGCCTCACCGCCACTCTGAAGCGGGTACTGGAGACCGGCACGTCCGTCACCGACCTCCAGCTCATCGGCCACGCCCCCGGCGAACCGGACCGCAGGCACTGGTCCATGAACCTCTACCGGGTGCACAGCGGATCGGGCCGGCCCGTCGGCATCGCCGGACTGGCCACCGATGTGACCAGACGACACATCGCCGCCCGCGAGGCCGCCAGTGCCCGCCGCAACCTCGCCCTGCTCAACGAGGCCGGCGCCCGCATCGGGACCACCCTCGACCTGGAGACCACCGCCCGCGAACTCCTCGACGTCGCCGTGCCCGGCTTCTGCGACCTCGCGTCCGTCGACCTCTACCAGGGGCTGCTCACCGGCGACGACGCCCCGCCCGGCAGCTGGGACTCGCTCCGTCAGGAGTCCGTCGGTGGCTCCGCGCAACTGCGTCGCGTCGCCCTCGCCAGTGCCGTGTCGGACGCCATGGGCGCCACCGTGGCGGACTCTGCGGCCCGGGACGCCGGTCCGCCCGCGCTCGGCGCCGTGCACCAGTTCCCCTACGGCTCGCCGTGCGCCGTCGCGCTGCGCACCGGGAACGTCGAGGTCGTGCCCGGGGACGACCGCGGCTTCGTCCAGTCGACCCTGGCCGTGCCGATGGTCGCCCACGACACGGTGGTCGGCCTCGTCCAGTTCTCCCGCACCAAGGGCAGCGAGCCCTTCGGCGAGCGTGACCGGGGGCTTGCCGGTGAACTCGCCGCCCGCGCCGCGGTCTGCATCGACAACGCCCGCCTCTACCGGCGTGAGCACGAACGCGCGCTGATCCTCCAGCGCAGCCTGCTGCCGCCCGGCGCACCGGAGGCCGCCGGACTCGACATCGCCTGTCGCTACCTCCCCGGCAACACGGCCACCGAGGTGGGCGGCGACTGGTTCGACGTGATCGAGCTCCCGGGCCACCGCACCGCCCTCGTCGTCGGCGACGTCATGGGGCGCGGCCTGCGCGCCGCCGTGGCCATGGGCGAACTGCGCACCGCCGTGCGGACCCTGGCCCTGCTCGACCTGGAACCGGCCGAGGTGCTCGCCGCGCTCGACGAGGTGGCCCGCGGGCTGGGCGCGCCGGGCGGCAGCGCGGGTGCGCTCCCGAAGGGCTCCCAGGGCGGCGCCCAATGGCCCTCACGGGCCGCCCACAAGTCGCGCGAGGCGGACCTCTCCGAGGTGTACCTGGCGACCTGCGTGTACGCCGTCTACGACCCGGTCACCCGCCGGTGCACCTTCGCCAACGCCGGACACCTCCCCCCGGCCGTGGTCGAGCCGGGGCAGCGGGCCGTGCTGCTCGACGTCCCGCCCGGCATGCCGCTCGGCGTCGGTGGCGAGCCGTTCGAGGAGGTCGAGGTCGAGCTGAAGGAGGGCGCCCTGCTCGCCCTCTACACGGACGGTCTCATCGAGTCCCGCGACCACCCGCTCGACGAGGGGTTCAAGGCCCTGCGCGACGCGCTCGTCGAACCCGAGCGGCCGCTGGAGGACGTCTGCGAACACGTGCTGAACACCCTCGACACCCGGCACGGCGAGGACGACATCGCCCTGCTCATGGCGCGTATCCGGGGGCTCCCGGTCGACGCCGTCGGCGACTGGCGGCTGCCCCGTGAGCCCCGCTCCGTCGGCCGCGCCCGTGAACTGGCCCGCGACCAGTTGCTCGACTGGGGTCTCGGCGAGCTGGTGGACACCACGGAATTGCTGGTCAGCGAACTGGTCACCAACGCCCTGCGGTACGGGGAGGGCGAGATCCGGCTCCGGCTGCTGCGCGACCGCACGCTCGTGTGCGAGGTGTGGGATGCGGGCCTCGTCCAGCCGCGACGACGGCGGGCCCGCGACACCGACGAGGGCGGGCGCGGGCTGCAACTGGTCGGGATGCTGAGCGCGGGCTGGGGCTCCAGGCGGACACCACGCGGCAAGACCGTCTGGTTCGAGCTGGCACTGCCCGATGGGAAACCGGCCGCCGAACCCACGGTGGAGCAGCTGCTGAGCATGTACTGAGTGGCCCGGTGGCTTGATGGTCCGGTGGTCCGGTGACCTGATGGCCCCGGGGCCGCGACCGGCGCGGCGCGCGGTGCCGGGGCGTCGGCGCAACCGGCCGGGGCGGGGGCGATCGGCCGGGCGGGCCCGTCGACCGGATGGGCCACCGAACGGGGGCTCATCGGCCGGGCGGGTCCAGCAGTCGGCGGGGCCATGGGCCGGGCCGAATCAGCGGCCGTCGCGCGGGTGCCGAGGCGGGCGCCGGACACCCTCCCGGCGGGACGATTCGCCACAGGACCGCTCGTGACCGGGCTGGTTGTGACCCGACCGCTCGTGACCGGGCTGGTCGTGACCGAGCCGCTCGTGGCCGGGCTGCTCGTCCGGGTCCCGGACGATTCCGCCGGGTGTGGTGCGGGTGGTGGCCCGCCTCCGGCGCTCGGCGCAGGCATGGACGGCGGCCGCCGCGGTGGCGCCGAGGACCGCCACCGGGAGGATCAGGTCCACGGGGAACGGTGTCACGTCTGTGAGGCTATGTCCGCTTCCGGTGACCCGCGACCCGGCGGACGGCGGGGCGCCCGCGCCGGGCGCGGCCCGCCGTCCGGCCGGTCCGGTCAGATGGAGAAGCGTTCCTTGGTGAGCAGCGGACGCACCCGTGCCTGGAACCCGCCGGTCCGGAACGGCCGTTGCAACAGCCCCGGGCGGAGCGCCTGGGCCAGTGCCGCGGCGATCATGCCCTGGTCGAGGGCGAGCACGTAGTCGCTGACCCGTCCGGTGCCGACGTTGACGGAGTCCCGGAACCCGTATCCGGCGTGATAGGCGCCGAAGTCGCGGTCCAGCGCCCGCAGGTTGGCGATCGCCTCGTCCGGTGCGTAGGGCAGGGCGAGGAACGAGGCGTGCGGGGTGACCACCCCGTTGGTGAACGCCGACGGGGGAGGCAGCGGGGCGCCGTCAACGGTGTGGGTGCGGTCGGTGTTGGAGGCGTAGCCGTCGACCTGCATGCCGATCGCGTCGACCCCGTACTCCTGGTACCCGCCCTCCGGGATGTTGGCGGGGGAGAAGCCCCAGTACCCGTACCGGGCCTCCTCCAGGCCGTGCTCGATGTGGCTGCGCACATAACGCCGGTGCGTCAGTCCCCAGGAGCGCGGCGACCACTCGGGCTCCGGCACGAACAGCGGCACCATCAGGGCCTCGAACATCGACCCGCCCCAGCTGGGGACGATCTTCCTGCCGCGGTGGGTGTAGTGCCCCTGCCAGACGCGCACGCCGTCCATGGCGACGTAGCCGCCTCCGGGGTGCTGCTCCTGCTCGTGCTCGGGAAGCATGGTGCGCAGCAGGTGCCAGTAGTGGTCGGCGGGCAGTGATCCGTCCGCGATGCCCAGGTAACTGGCCATGCGGGGCTCGGTGTTGAGCGCGCCGTAGTGGTGGCCGGTGGGCTCCCCGGTGTCGGTCCAGAAGCCGCCGCGCAGTTGCCCGGGGCCGGCGACGGGGTCGGCCGGGTCGTAGGGCGTGTAGTAGTACGACCAGTCGGCGGTGGCCAGGATGCGGGCGACGCGCGGGCGCAGGGTGGGGGCGGCGTCGGCGGCGATGCGCAGCCCGGTGATCAGCCAGGCGTTGTCGACGGAGGAGAGGAACGGGCGTACCGGATCGCCGGTGCCGGGCCACTCGGTCAGGACCGAACCGTCGTGCGCGTCGTACCAGTTGAGCCAGAAGCCGTGGTGGCGTTCCAGCTTCTCGACGGACCGGACGGTGCGGTCCAGGCGACGTTCCATCGTGGCCCTGTCGATCACGCCGAGTCCGGCGGCGGCGACGGTCGACCACAGGCCGCAGCCGATGTTGGTGGGCGAGGTCTGCCGGGACGGGACGGGGGCGCCGGGGCCGCTGATGTCGATCTTGTCGACGGCCAGGCCGAGGCCGGTGGTCATCGCCTCCATCGAGCGGTAGGTGTCGCGGAACCAGCGCAGGAGCAGCGGGGCGTGTGCGGACGCGACGGGGGCCCCGGCGGACGCGACCGGGGCGGGGGCGGCGTTGGCCGAGGGGATGGTCACCGCGCCGAGGGACAGGGCGGCGGCCCCGGTTCCGGCGGTGGCGAGAAAGGTTCGACGATCCATCAGATTCCTTCGAAGAAGAGCCACCGACTGTGGACGGTGGACGGGTTTCGTTCGTCGGGCGTGCTGAGGGGGCGGGGTGCCGTGGTGTGCGGGGCACCCGCGCGTACGGCGTGTGCGCGCACGGCGTGTGCGCGCACGACACGTACGCCGTACGGCGTGTGGGTACGGCACCCGCGCGGGCGGCGGGCGTCGGCGGGGTTGGAGACGCGCGCCGCCCACGCGGATGGGGCGGCACGGGACCGGCGTCCGTCAGGTTCGCCGGCCCCGTACGGGCGGGAGCGGTCGGACCGCTCCCGGTCGGAGGGCCGACGTCAGTCGGCGATGCGCGGCAGGGCGCGGGTGCGGCCCATCTCGCCCAGCCAGACGCCGGACGGCTTGGGCAGCCGCTCGAAGGTCTCCGGGTTCCAGCCGACCAGGCCGAAGGTGGGCTTGTAGGAGCCCCACTCGTAGTTGTCGAGGGCGCTCCAGGCCAGGTAGCCCTGGATGTTCAGGCCGTCCTGGAGCGCGGACGCGACCTCGTCCAGGGCACCGGCGTAGTAGTCGATCCGGCGGCTGTCGTCGTCGGTCGCGATGCCGTTCTCGGTCACGATCAGTGGCACGTCGTTGCCGAGGACTTCGGCGGTGTGGCGCAGCGCGTGGCCGACCGCGCGGGGGTAGTACTCCCACTGCGTGAGGGTGCGCTCGGCGTCCTCCGGAGTCGGTATCGGGCCCTCGGGACCGATCTTGGTCCGGGTGTAGGACTGCACACCGATCCAGTCGTCGCCGCGGGACGCCTCGATGAACACGTCCTCGCGGGGGTGACGGTAGGCCGCGGTGACCTCCTCGGCGCCGGGCAGGGCCTGGTAGACCTGGTTGGCGATGGTCCAGCCGACCTGGATGCCGGGGTTGATCGCCCGGACCTCCTTGACGGCCGCGTGGTGCGCGGCGATGACGGCCGCGGTGGTCTCGTCGTCGGGGGTCGGCAGACCGGCCGGCGGGAAGCTGTTGTCACCGCGCTTGGCCTGACCGGCCATGACGGCGATCATGTTCGGCTCGTTGATGGTGCAGACGTGGCCGACGCCCTCGGAGATCACCGGTGCGCAGGCCGCGACGTAGCAGGCGAAGAGTTCGACCGCACCCTCGGCGGTCCAGCCGCCGCGCGCCTCGAACCACTGCGGGACGGTGAAGTGGTGCAGGGTGATCATGGGGCGCAGGCCGCGCTCGATCGCCCCCTCCACCATGCGGCGGTAGTGGGCGAGCTCGGCGCGCGAGAAGGTGCCCTCGACGGGCTCGATGCGCGCCCACTCGATGGAGAACCGGTAGTCGGTGAAGCCCAGCGAGGCAAGGACGTCCATGTCCTCGTGCCAGCGGTGGTAGCTGTCGGCGGCGTCCAGGCTGGGCTCCTGGATGTGGGTGCCCTCGGCGTGCTCCTTGACCCACCAGTCGCAGTTGACGTTGTTGCCCTCGATCTGGTGGGCGGCGGTGGAGGCGCCCCACAGGAAGCCTTCGGGGAACGGGACCTGGGTGTGAGTCATCGCAGACTGTCCTTCTGATGGGTGTGAGGGGTGTGGCCGACGCGCGGGGTACGGGCGCGCGACCTCATACGTTTCGGTGGGGCGGGGCGGGGCGACGGCGAGGCCGGACCCGCCGGGACCGGGACCGGCCGGTGCCGACACGGGTGGCGGCCGGACGGTCCCGCGGACCGTCCCGGCGGGCCCGGTACGCCGGGCCGACTACTTCATGCCGGCCGTGGCGATGCCCTGGGTGAAGTGCCGCTGGAGCGCGATGAAGACGACGAGGACCGGCAGCACGATCAGGAAGGAACCGGCCATCAGCATGCCGTTGGAGCCGCCCGCCTTGTTGGGGTCGGTGGCGAAGGTGGCCAGGGCGACCGGAAGTGTGTACTTGTCGGGGTCGTTGGTCGCGATGAGCGGCCAGACGAAGTTGTTCCAGGAGCCCAGGAACGTGAAGATCGAGAGCGTCGCCAGGGCGGGCTTGACCAGCGGCATCACGATCCGCCAGAAGATGTACCACTCGCCGGCGCCGTCCATCCGGGCCGCCTCCAGCAGCTCGTCCGGGATCGACTGCATGAACTGCCGCATCAGGAAGACACCGAATGCCCCGGCGGCGAACGGCAGCACCAGACCGGCGTAGGAGTCGATCAGCCCCAGCTTGCTCATCAGCACGAACAGCGGCAGCAGCATCAGGTTGCCCGGCACCATCAGGGCGCCGAGGACCAGGCCGAAGATCTTGCTGCGGCCGGCGAAGTTCAGCTTGGCCAGGGCGTAGCCGAGCATCGAGCAGAACACCAGGTTCGAGACGGTGACCAGGACCGCCACGAACACCGAGTTCATGAAGTACAGCGGCAGATCGAGCTTGTCGAGCAGGTCCCGGAAGTTGTCCAGGGTCCACTCGGTCGGGATCCACACCGGCGGGCTCGCGGTCAGCTCCTGCGGCGTCTTGAACGCCGCGAGGGCCATCCACAGGAACGGCGCCGACATGATCAGCAGACCGAGGGAGAGCAGGACGTAGACGAGGGGACGCCTCAGGCTGCGGGACTTCCTCGGGCCGGACGGCCGGGTGTCCCCGGACTTCTGCGGCGGCGCCGTCGAGACGGCGCCCGGTGCACTGGTGGCGCTCATTTCGTGTTGTCCTTCAGCAGTCGGAGCTGGAGCACCGTGATGCCCATGATCACCACGAAGAGGACGTACGCCATGGCACTCGCATAGCCCATGTGGAAGAAGTTGAAGCCCTCGCGGTACATGTTCAGGGACACGGTGAGCGTGGAGTCCGAGGGACCGCCCTGGGTCATCACGAACGGCTCCTCGAAGACGTTGAGGTAGCCGATGGTGGTGATCACCGTGGCGTAGAGCAGCGTGGGCCGCAGCAGGGGCACGGTGATGTCCCTGAACTCCTGCCAGGCACCGGCGCCGTCGAGCCGGGCGGCCTCCCGCACCTCGGTGGGGATGGCCTGCAGGCCGGCGATGAAGAGCACCATGACCGTGCCGAGGTTGCGCCAGACCGCCATCGCGATCATCGACGGCATGGCGAGCTTCTCGGAGCCCAGGAAGTCGGGCGAGGTGAGGCCCACTTCGGAGAAGAGCCCCGCGACGAGCCCGTCGCTCGGGTCGAGCACGAACCGCCAGACCACGGCGACCGCGACGATGGTCGTGACGACCGGGGCGTAGAAGCCGACCCGGAAGAAGGTCCGGGCCCGGTCGATGCCGTTGTTCAGCAGCACGGCGACGACCAGCCCCAGGAAGATCGTCAGGGGGACCCCGATCACGACGAAGTACGCCGTGTTGAACAGCGACTTGAGGAACTTGTCGTCGCTGAACAGATGGACGTAGTTCTCGAAGCCGATGAAATTCGCGTCCATCGGGTGCGTGACGTTGCGCAGCCCGAAGTCGGTGAAGCTCATCACCAACGTCGCGAGGATCGGGAACGCCATGAAGACGAGGAAGAGCACGAGGAAGGGGGTGGAGAACAGCCAGCCGGCCAGGTTCTGCACCCCCATCGAGGGCTTCCTGCCGCCCCGGCGACCCGCGGGCCCGGTGGCCGGGGACCCGGAGGCCCCCGACCCGGCCCGCACCGTGGCCGACTCCGCGGCCTTTGAGGTCATGGTGCGCATGACTCCTACTTCACGAGGCCTTCGATTTGGGACTGGGCCGTCTTGAGCGCGTCCTCGGCGGACGCCTTGCCCTGGGTGACCTTGGCGATGGCCTGGTCGACCTTGTCGGTGATCTCGGTCCAGTTGGACAGCGACGGCGAGGACTTCGCGGTGTCCATCTGCTTCTTGAAGATCTGGAGGTTCGCGTCGTCCGCGAGGTCACCGGAGGTCCAGGCGGACGTGTTGGCCGGCAGGTCCTTGGTGCGCTTGTACCAGTCGGCCTGGCCCTTGGTGTCCGTCAGGTACGAGATGAACTCCTTGGCGGCGGCCTTGTGCTCGCTGTCCTTGGAGATCACCAGGGAGGAGCCGCCGGCCATGGAGACCGAGGACTTGTCGGCGGGCACGTTGGCCACCGCCCACTTGCCCTTGATCTGCGGCTGGCCCTCGTTCAGCAGGGTGACGTGCCAGGGACCGCCGAAGAACATCGGGACGCGGCCGTTGCCGAAGTCCTTCACCACGTCGTAGCCGGGCTGGACGGACTTGTTGGCCAGGCCCTTGTCGAAGTACGAGGCGTACTCCTTGAGCGCCTTGACGGCCTCGGGGCTGTCGATGACGGCCTTGCCCTTGTCGTCGACGATCTCGCCGCCGGCCGAGTACAGGAAGGAGTAGAAGTTCTGCACCGTGTCCAGGCCGCTCGGCTGGATGGACAGGCCCCACTTGGTGTCGGCCTTCTTCTGGTAGGCCGTGGCGAGGTCCTGCATCTCCTTCCAGTTGGTCGGAGCCTTGGTGATGCCCGCCTTCTCGGCAAGGTCGGTGCGGTAGTAGAGGACGCGGGTGTCGACGTACCACGGCACGCCGTACGCCTGGCCGTTCACCTCGCCCTGCTTCCAGCCGGACGGGAAGAAGTTCTTCTCGTCGAACGTCTTCGTGTCGACCGGCTCCAGCACACCGAGCTCGGCGAACTCGCCCATGTAGCTGCCGCCCATCTGCGCCACGTCCGGCAGGGTGCCGGCGGCAGCGGCGGAGACCAGCTTCTGGTGGGCGACGTCCCAGCCGACCGGGGTCACCTTCACGGTCACGTTCGGGTGGGCCTTGGTGTACTCCTTGGCCACATCCGCGAGCTTCTCGCCCTCGGCGCCCATGGCCCAGACGGTCAGCGTCTGCTTCTTGTCCGCGGCGACGTCGTCGCCACCGGAGCCGCCGCACGCGGTGAGCCCGAGGGTGAGCGCGGCGGTGACGGCGATGCCGGCCGAGACGGTTCTGGCGGTGCGGGGCATGGAGGGCTCCTCCTTGAGCAATCCGAATGTATGCGCTGCCTGTAAGCGCATACATCACTCTGCGACAGGAATTCGGGAATCCGCAAGAGGGTGTTGGGTCACACTCGTGCAACGTGCCGGACACCTGGATGTTCAACTTGGCACGGTAAACACGTTGTTTGCGAAATTGGTAATGATTGTGACCGATTTCGCGCCGTTGATGGATCCCTGTGGTGATCCGCCCAAATGGGTGATCAGTCGTCCCCACCGGTGGCGTCGGGCGGCGATCAGTGCCGCCGGGGCCTGGCGCTACTGTCGTGGCCATGGCTTCGTTCGCACACGATTTCCCCTTCGATCCGGCCTACGGGCGCACGCTCGACGACCTGCTCCGGATCTCCGCCCCCGACGACGCGCCGGACGATTTCGACGCGTTCTGGCGGGCCCGGTACGAGGAGGCGCGCGGCGTCGCCACGGAACCCGAGCTGGGGCCGCTGGAGGAGGAGCGCGACGGCGTGCGCATCCACGGGGTGACGTTCACCTCGGTCGGCGGGGTGCGGCTCGGCGGCTGGGTCGCGTTGCCCGCGGAGGGCGCCGAGGCGGAGTACGGGTTCGTCATCGGGCACGGGTACGGCGGCCGACAGGAGCCGGGCCCCGACGTGCCGCTGCCGCTGCCCCGGTCCGCGGCGATCCTGCCGTGCGTACGGGGCATGGGCGCGCGCGGACTGCGGACCGGCATCCCGGACGTCTCCGCCGCGCACGTGCTGCACGGCATCGCGTCCCGCGACACCTATGTCATCGGCGACTGCGTGGCGGACCTGTGGTGCGCCGCCTCCGCCCTGCACGAACTGGTGCCGGAGACGGCCCGCACGCAGGACGGCCCGCGGCTCGGCCTGCTCGGCGAGAGCTTCGGCGGCGGTCTCGGCGCACTGGCGCTGCCCTGGGACGACCGGTTCGGGGCCGCGCAGCTGACGGTGCCCACCTTCGGCAATCACCCCCTGCGGCTCACCCTGCCGTGCATCGGCAGCGGGGAGTCGGTGCGCACCTACCGCCGGACGCACCCGGAGGTCACCGAGGTGCTGCCGTACTTCGACGCCGCCACGGCGGCGAGCCGGACGAAGCGGCCCACCCTGGTCGCGGCGGCGCTCTTCGACCCGTCGGTGCCGCCGCCGGGGCAGTTCGCCGTGTACAACGCCCTGGCAGGGGAGCGCGAGCTCCAGGTGCTGGACGCCGGGCACTTCGAGCACCCGGGGACGGCGGCGGCCGCGGAGGAGCTGCGCGCGGCCCGGACCAGGTTCTTCGGAGCGCACCTGGGGCGGTGAGGCGGCCCGGCCGGGGCGCCGGGTGGGGGACGGTGACGCGAGGCTTCCGGCCGGAGCGGCGTGCCGGGCGGGCGGTGATGCACGGGCCCGCTCGGCACGGGGTGCCGCGCGCACGGTGGCGTACGGGCCCTGCCGGGGCGGGGCGGGGCGGGGCGCGCGGGCGTCCGGGCGGACGGTGTCGTACGGCCTCCGGTCGGGGTGGCGTACGGGCCCGTCCCCGCGACGGGGACTCAGCCGCAGCCGCAGCTCGCGCGGCGGGCCAGGGACACCGGCAGCATCAGGGAGACCGGGTCGCGCTCCCGGTCGGCGAGGCGCCGCACCAGCAGCTCCACGGCCTCCTCGCCGAGGCGGCGCATGGGCTGCCGGACCGTCGTCAGCGGTGGGCGCACGAGCCGGCTGAGCGGAATCCCGTCGAACCCGGTCACGGCGATGTCCCGCGGTACGTCGATCCCGCGCCGCTCCAGCGCGTGCAGTCCGCCGACGGCCATCTGGTCGTTGGCGAAGAGCATCGCCTGCGGTCGCTCCCCGTCCCGGTCGAGCAGGGCGTCCGTCACCCGGAACCCCTCCGCCTGGGTCATCATCGTGACGCGGGCGGCGGGCTCGTCGGGCACCGGGAGCCCCGCGTCGCGGCACGCCTCCCGGAACCCCGTGAACCGCGCCTCGGCGTCCGGGGACGCGGCCTCCCCGCCGATGAAGGCGAGGCGGCGCAGCCCGTGGTCCTCGATGAGGTGGCGGGTGATCGTCCGCTGCCCGTCGGTGTTGGCGACCACGATGTGGTCGAGATGGTCGATGCCGCGCCGGCCCGCCACCATGACCACCGGCAACCGCCGCGAGATCACTTCGAGATCGGCGGTGGGCACGGTGCCGGCCAGCACCGCGAAGCCGTCCACCCGCCCCGCGACATTGGCCACCAGGCTCTCCGGGCCGCCCTTAAGCGAGGCGGCGATCAGCAGGGCATAACCGTGACGCCGGGCCGCGCGCTCCATGCCCCGGATGATCTGGTCGGAGTAGAGCATGAAGGCGTGGTCGTCGTCCTCGTCGGTCGCCGCCGCCTCGTTCTCGGTGTCCGGGTCCGAGTAATCGGGGAAGCAGAGGCCGAGCACACCGGTGGTCCGGCTGGCCAGGCCCCGGGCGTTCCCGCTGGGCACGTATCCGAGCTGGCGGGCGGCCTCCAGGACCCGCTCGCGGGTCTGGGCGCGCACCGAGTCGGGGGTGCGGTAGACCCGGGAGACCGTGGCAATGGAGACGCCCGACCGCTCGGCGACGTCGTACACCGTGGGGGCACTCACTCGACCGACCGTCCGCTTCTTCCTACGTCCTCAAGCACCTGCTGCCGCACGTACCGACCCTCTGCTGAAAGCGCATTCACCCTAGATCGCGGGCCGTGCGACGGGCAAGGCCGTCCCGAGGAGCGACAGCCGACCCGGCAGGGTTCCCCGCCCCTCCTCACGGGGCCGGAACACGGGCGGGAGCAGGGGGCGGGGCGAAGGCGGGGGCGCTGCGGAAACGGGGCCGGGCGGGAGCGGGGCGTGCGGCGTACTGCCCGTCCGGGGCGCGGGTGCTGCGCCGCACGGGTGAGGTTCGGGGGAGTGCGCGCCGTGTCTGCGCCACCTCCCGCGCGGGGGCGCCTTCAGTGGGTGGGCGAGATCAGTCTGATCAACTGCATATGCCGCCTCAAACGCATAATCCGGCCCATCCGGTGCGGGTGGGCCGGGCCGGCCCCGGAGGTATCAGCCATGACCCACGTCGGCGTCCCGCGGGGGACGGCCCGAAAGCGCCGCTCGCTCGCGCTCCTCACGACGGGCGTGCTGACGCTCCCCGTGCTGGCCGGGTGCAGCTCCGACGACGGCGGAACGGCGGCGGCCGCCCCGCAGGACATCGCGCGCGCGAGCCGGGACGCCGTCGCCGCGGGTGGCACGGTGCACTGGGCGATCGATTCCGTGCCCGCCACGTTCAACGCCTTCCAGGCCGACGCCGACGCCTCCACCGCCCGGATCACCAGCGCCCTGCTGCCGACGCTCTTCCCGCTGGACACCCAGGGCAGGCCGCAGCTCAACACGGACTACCTGAAGTCCGCGGAGGTGGTGGAGCGCGAGCCCCGGCAGGTGGTGCTCTACCGGCTCGACCCGCGGGCGGTGTGGAGCGACGGCCGGGAGATCGGCGCCCCCGATTTCGTCGCCCAGTGGCGGGCGCTGAACGGCAAGAACTCGGCGTTCTGGACCGCCCGCAACGCCGGCTACGAGCGGATCGAGAAGATCGAGCGCGGAGCCGACGACCAGGAGGTCCGCGTCACCTTTGCCAAGCCGTACGCGGACTGGCGCTCGCTCTTCTCCCCGCTGTACCCGAAGGAGGTGACCGGCTCGCCGAGCGCCTTCAACGACGGCGCCCGGACCACCCTCAAGGCCACGGCCGGACCGTTCCGGCTGGGCGGCGTGGACCGGAAGACGGGCGAGGTCACCCTGGTCCGCGACCCGCACTGGTGGGGCAACCGGGCCAAGCTCGCCTCGCTGGTCTTCCGGGCCGTCAAGCCGCAGGACCGCGTCCGGGCCCTGACCGCGGGCACGGTCGAGGTCGCCGACATCGACGCCGCCACCGCCCACCGGGTCGCGCAGGCGGGCCAGGACGGGGGCGCGAACGGACAGCCCCTGGCCCAGGGGCCCGGTGCCGAGTCCGGACCGGCCGCCGCGATGCGCTCCTGGGCCGTGGCACACGGTTCGAACGAGACGGAGGCGGCCGCCGCGCGGGCGGCCAGGGAACAGGCCCGCGCCGCCGCCGAGACGTACACGGCCGAGCAGGGCAAACTGCGCGCCTACACGGTCCGCAAGGCGCTGGAGCCCGCGTACACCCAGCTCGCCCTGAACGGCGAGTCCGGGCCGCTCGCCGACGACCGGGTGCGCCGCGCGGTCGCCCGTGCCCTCGACCGGCAGGCACTCGCCGACACCGTGCTCAAACCGCTCGGTCTCCCCGCCGCACCGCTCGGCAGCCACCTCGCCCTGGCCGGACAGCCCGGGTACCAGGACGGCAGTGGCGCGCTGGGCGGGGAGGACAAGGAGGAGGCGCAGGCGCTGCTGGCCGAGGCGGGCTGGACCCGTGAGGGTGCGGTCAAGAAGTCGGACGGCACGAAGGCGGGCAGCGAGGCGGAGAAGAAGGGGCAGAAGGGCGGCAAGGACGAGGCCGACCAGGACAACAAGGGCGGGAACGCCGGGAGCACCGGGAACGCGGACGCCGGTGCCCACCGCGCCGACGCGGACCGGCACCACGACACCGCGGGCGGGCACGGGGCCGCCGACGGCCTCTACGTCGTCGGTGACGACGGCAAGCCCGGCGACGGCGAGGCGACCGGGCAGGCACGCCAGGTCCTGGCCCCCGCCCCGGCCGCCGCCGCGCACGGCGTCGCCCTGCTGCGTCAGGCCGGGCACCTGGCGCGGACCGGCACCTCCGAGGACACCACCGCCGAGGCGGCCGTCCGGGACCAGCGCCCCGGGGGCGCCACCGGAGCGTACGCCCCCGCGGGCACCGCGGCCCCGGCCCAGGCGCCGGACACCGGCCGCGGCCCGCTCGGCAAGGACGGCAAACCGCTGAACCTGCGCTTCGTCCTGCCGTCCGGACCCGGTGCGGAGCCGTTGCGCGCCGTCGGGGACAAGATTTCCGCGATGCTCGACTCGATCGGCATCGGCACGTCGATCACCAAGGTCGCCGACGACAGCTACTTCCGGGACCACATCGCCTCCGGCGACTACGACCTGGCGCTGTACTCCTGGCCCGCCACCGCCTACCCCGCGACCGACGACCGCCCGATCTTCGCCAAGCCGGTGCCCGCCGGGGACGGCTCCCTGCTCGTCGAGCAGAACTACACCCGCGTCGGCACCGACCACATCGACCAGCTCTTCGACCAGGCGGCCTCCGAACTCGACGAGGGAACCGCCCGGGACCTGATGCGGCAGGCGGACACACGGATCTGGGCCGCCGCGGCCTCGATCCCCCTCTACCAGCGCCCGCAGCTGGTGGCGACCGACAGGAGGCTGCTGAACGTCGGCGCCTTCGGCTTCGGCGCACCCCACTACCAGGACATCGGCTTCAAGAAGCCGCAGCCCGCAGGCGCCCCGCCGGACCGGAAGCAGTAGCCCCGGGGAGCGCCGACCGGAACGGCGCAGGGAGCCAGGGACCGGCCCACGCCCCGTGCCGGACGCCCCACCGGGCACCGCGGCCGCGCCTTCGGTGAACTCCGCCGGAAGACATGGCCACGGCGGCGGGAACACGAAACCCGAACCCGGTCCGCCGTGCTCCCCGGAGCCGGGTCACCGCAGGACAGGGGCACGGACCGGTCCGTGCGGAGGGAGGTGCGACGCCCGTCGCGCGGGCGGCCGGAAGCCGTCGGGGAAGCCGTCGCGGCGTCGGCCCTTTACCATGGTGGTCAGCCGTGGCGCATCCGCCCGGTGGGCGTACGAGGACCCGAGAGCGGCTGAGACGCCTGATCCCACGATCGAGAGAAGCGCAAGCCACACATGCCCACGCGCCACGACATCCGTAACGTAGCCATCGTCGCCCACGTCGACCACGGCAAGACCACGCTGGTCGACGCCATGCTCAGGCAGGCCGGCGCCTTCGCCGCGCACGCCGCCGAGAACCTCGACGAACGCATGATGGACTCGAACGACCTGGAGCGTGAGAAGGGCATCACGATCCTCGCCAAGAACACGGCGGTGAAGTACCACCCCAAGGACGGCGGGGACCCGATCACGATCAACATCATCGACACCCCCGGCCACGCCGACTTCGGTGGTGAGGTCGAGCGCGGCCTGTCGATGGTGGACGCCGTCGTGCTGCTCGTCGACGCCTCCGAGGGCCCGCTCCCGCAGACCCGCTTCGTGCTGCGCAAGGCGCTCGCCGCGAAGATGCCGGTCATCCTCTGCATCAACAAGACGGACCGCCCCGACTCCCGGATCGCCGAGGTCGTCGACGAGACGTACGACCTGTTCCTGGACCTGGACGCGACCGAGGACCAGATCGAGTTCCCGATCGTCTACGCCTGCGCCCGTGACGGCATCGCGTCGCTGACCAAGCCGGAGGACGGCACCGTCCCGCAGGACAGCGACAACCTGGAGCCGTTCTTCTCCACGATCCTGGCGCACGTCCCGGCCCCGGAGTACGACGCCGAGGCCCCGCTCCAGGCGCACGTCACCAACCTGGACGCCGACAACTTCCTCGGCCGCATCGCGCTCTGCCGCGTCGAGCAGGGCGAGCTGCGCAAGGGCCAGACCGTCACCTGGATCAAGCGCGACGGCACCATGTCCAACGTCCGCATCACCGAACTGCTGATGACCGAGGCGCTCACCCGCAAGCCTGCCGAGAAGGCGGGCCCCGGTGACATCTGCGCCATCGCCGGTATCCCGGACATCATGATCGGCGAGACCCTTGCCGACCCGGAGAACCCGATCGCGCTGCCGCTGATCACGGTCGACGAGCCCGCCATCTCGATGACCATCGGCACCAACACCTCGCCGCTGGTCGGCAAGGGCGGCAAGGGCCACAAGGTCACCGCCCGCCAGGTGAAGGACCGCCTCGACCGCGAGCTGATCGGCAACGTCTCGCTCCGCGTCCTGGACACCGAGCGCCCCGACGCCTGGGAGGTCCAGGGCCGCGGCGAGCTCGCGCTGGCCATCCTCGTCGAGCAGATGCGCCGTGAGGGCTTCGAGCTCACGGTCGGCAAGCCCGAGGTCGTCACCAAGCAGGTCGACGGCAAGACGTACGAGCCGATCGAGCGCATGACGATCGACTCCCCCGAGGAGCACCTCGGCGCGATCACCCAGCTGATGGCGAGCCGCAAGGGCCGCATGGAGACGATGACGAACCACGGTTCCGGCTGGGTCCGCATGGAGTGGATCGTTCCGTCCCGCGGCCTCATCGGCTTCCGCACCGAGTTCCTGACGCAGACCCGCGGCACCGGCATCGCGCACTCCATCTTCGAGGGCCACGAGCCGTGGTTCGGCGAGCTGCGCACCCGCCACAACGGTTCGCTGGTCGCCGACCGCTCCGGCACGGTGACGCCGTTCGCGATGGTCAACCTCCAGGAGCGCGGCGTCATCTTCACCGAGGCCGGGACCGAGGTGTACGAGGGCATGATCATCGGCGAGAACTCCCGCGCCGACGACATGGACGTCAACATCACCAAGGAGAAGAAGCTCACCAACATGCGCGCGGCCTCCGCCGACACCACGGAGAACGTGGTGCCCGCCCGCAAGCTCTCCCTGGAGCAGTCCCTGGAGTTCTGCCGCGAGGACGAGTGCATCGAGGTGACCCCGGAGACGGTCCGCATCCGCAAGGTCGTCCTGGACCAGAAGGAGCGCGGTCGCGCCGCCTCGCGCGCCAAGCGCTGATCTCTCCCTCCTTTCGGGCCCGGCCCCTCCACGTGCGACGTGGAGGGGCCGGGCCCTTTTCCGCGGTGCTGCCGCCCGGTCGGCGCCCGAGCGGCAGCACCGGTACGGCCGGCTCCGGTCGGCGGCTGCCCCCGTGATCCGCCCCGAACGACCAGCAAGTGGTTGCGAAAGCAAAAATGCATCATCAAAAAGCTGTCGCGCAGGGGTCGTTGATGGCAGACTCCTTCCTGTCGCACCAGCCGGTGGGGCACGGGGTTGCGATGCGAGTCGTGATGATTCGCATGCGCAAGCAGAGGGGGGTGATTTCGCATGCCCCGCCGTCTGCGAGAACGAAATGGGGAACAACGTGAGGATGCGATTCGCCTCGGCGGCCGCAGCGACGACACTTGCCGCCTCGGCGCTGGTGGTCGTGCCGACGGCCACGGCAAGTGCGGCCCCGCTGATCTGCGACCCGGGCACCGGCTCGGTCTCCTGGGTCACCACGAGCCACAGCCGCGTACTCACGCACCAGGTGAAGGGGTACGAGAAGGAGTACTCGGGCGGCAGTAGGCAAATCAGCAAGACGCTGGCGCACGAGAAGACGCTCACTTCGGGGTGGTCCGTCCAGGGCGGTGCGACGGCGGGTCTGTCGGTGGCCAAGGTGCTGATAAGTCTCGACGCGAATGTCGAGGGGAGTTACAACCACCAGAAGGGCAAGACGACCACCAAGAGCGTCACCGTCACGGACACGCTCACCAAGAAGGGCCGCTACTGGTTCTACGTGGGCCGGCTCAAGGCGTCCGGGTACTGGCAGGGGTACCGGTGCGACGGCGGCACCAAGTGGGTCAAGCAGGGTCACGGGCAGGCGAGGAGCTACGGCGCGAAGGTCGACGGGGCGACCCGCTGCGGCGAGAAGGTCAGCAGGAAGAGCATCGCCGCGCTGGTGCAGAAGAAGTACTGCTGACCTCGGATGAGGAAGCAGGGGAACGGGAGCCCCGCCGTCCGTGCGCACACGGATGGCGGGGCTCCCGCGTGGGGCCGCGGTGACCGCGGGGGCCGGTGACGGGCGGTGAGATGGGCCCGTCGTCCGTCCGTCGGGAACCGGGAACGGGGGCTGCGCGAATGCACAACCCGTTTTGGGCAACATGGCGTCCGGTTATCGAGCGTCGCTCTCCGGAACATGTATTAACGGTCCGTTTCGGGGGTGTCTGTCTAGGATCGCTTTGTCCGCATTTCGGGTCTACGCGGGCGATTGATGTTGCCAAAACGAGACCCTTTAGGTGTGGTTTACGGCCCGGCCGTCCTTAATAGTTGGCTCGATGAGCTCGGGTCAATGGGTCACGCACTGTGGGGAGTGCCGACTCACGAGCACACTCGGGGTACTTGGGTGTTCCTTGCCGTCAGGGGTGTCGGCAAACGACCAAGACCCTTCTTGCAGATCAGTGGACTCATGAGGAGGAAACCCATGCGTGGTGCCAAGAGCGCCAAGTGGGTCGCGGGAGCGGCCATCATCGCTCTGGCCGCGACCGCCTGTGGCGGTGGCGACGACAAGAAGGACGACGCCGGCAAGGGGGGCAGCGGCGGTACGTTCCGACTCGGCCTCACCGAGCCCGTCTCCATCGACCCGGTGAACGCCCAGGAGTCCGAGGGCATGCTCATCGCCCGGGCGCTCTTCACCCAGCTGTACGACGTCTCCACGGACGGCAAGCTCATTCCGAAGCTCGCCGAGTCCGGCACGACCGAGGACGGCAAGACCTGGACCTTCAAGATCAAGGCCGGCACGAAGTTCACCAACGGTGAGCCCGTCGACGCCGAGTCGTTCATCCGCGGCTGGACCCGTGTCGCCGCCAAGGCCTCGGCCTCCGACGTCTCGTACCACATGTCCGGGATCAAGGGCTACGACGACCTGAAGAGCGGCAAGAGCGACAAGTTCGCCGGTCTGTCCGCCCCGGACGCCACCACCCTGAAGGTCGAGCTGACCCAGGTCGACTCCGAGTTCGACAAGAAGACCGCGCACGCGGCCTTCAGCCCGGTCCCGAAGGTCGCCGGCGCCGGCGACAACAAGAAGTTCAACGACGCCCCGATCGGCAACGGCGCCTTCAAGATGGAGGGCAGCTGGCAGCACAACAAGTCGATCACCATCGTCCGCAACGACGACTACGGTCTGACCAAGGCCAAGCTGGACAAGGTCGAGGTCAAGATCCTCAACCCGGCCAACAGCGCCCAGCTCGAGTACACGGGCTTCCAGTCGGGTCAGTTCGACTTCGCCCGTATGCCCACGCCGCAGCTCTCGGTCGCCAAGGCCAAGTACGAGCCGCAGGGCCAGTGGTACTCGGGCGAGTTCTCCGGCATCAACTACCTGGTCGTCTTCAACCAGACCAAGCCGCTGAACAACCCCGACGCGCGCAAGGCGATCTCGTACGCGATCGACCGCGAGGCCATCGCGAAGTCCGTCTTCCAGGGCATGCAGAAGCCGGCCACCGCGTTCCTGCCGCCGTCGTTCGCCGACGTCTACCAGGAAGGCGTCTGCACCTCCTGCGCCAAGCAGGACAAGGCGAAGGCCAAGGAGCTCGCCGAGAAGGGCGGCCTGAAGCCGGGCACGACCATCAACTTCGGCTACAACACCGGTGCCGGCCACGAGGAGTGGGTCCAGGCCATCGCGGCGCAGCTGAAGGACGTCCTCGGCCTCAACGTCAAGCTGGACGGCAAGCCGTTCAAGGAGGCCCTGGCCGCTCAGCAGGAGAAGAGCGCCAACGGTCTGTGGCGTTCGGCGTGGACCGCCGACTACCCGACCGCGGACAACTTCCTCGCCCCGCTGCTGAGCACCGCCGGTATCGGTGAGGACCCGGCGACCGGCAAGGCGCAGGGCGACAACCGCGGCCGCTACTCCAACAAGGAGTTCGACAAGCTGCTCGACCAGGCCCGCGCGGAGAAGGACGCCGCCAAGCGCGCCGACCTCTACAAGCAGGCCGAGAAGCTGGCCATCGACACCGAGCAGGGTGTCATCCCGCTGTGGCAGCGCACCCAGTACCGTCTGGTGAACACCAAGAAGTTCAGCAACTTCAAGATGGACTTCTTCGAGGACCCGGCGCTCGCGGAGATCACGCTCAAGTAAGAGCCTCCAGCAGGTAGGCGAAGGCCGTGGAGTCGGAGTAACTTCTTCGGTTTCCACGGCCTTCGTCCCGTCCCGGGCGCACCCCCCTACCGGCGCCCGGAAGCGGCCCCTCTCCCGATCGGATGACGCCGCTCACCCCCACGCTCAGTATGTGAAGGAGGCATCGTGGGCAGATATGTGATCCGCCGGCTCGGGCAGATGGTCGTCGTCCTCTTCGGTGCGACCGTTGTTCTCTTCTGCTGCTTGTTCATCCTGCCCGGCGACCCCGTGGGCTCGCTCGGCGGTGACAAGGCCCGCGACCCGGCCGTCGTCGCCGAACTCCGGGAGCGCTACGGTCTCAACGACCCGCTGCCGGTGCAGTACGGCCATTTCGTCCAGAATCTGGCCAAGGGCGATCTCGGTGAGGACTTCACCCAGCGCCGCCCGGTGACCGAGATCCTGAAGCCGAAGCTCGCGAACACCGCCGAGCTGGCTGTCGCGGCCATCCTCATCGACATCGCGATCGGCGTCTTCGCCGGTCTGATCGCCGCGCTGTTCAGATATTCGTTCTGGGACGTGTTGATCACACTGCTGACCACGCTGGCCGTCGGATTCCCATCCTTCATCATCGGCATGGTGCTGCAGAAGTTCTTCGTGGTGGACCTCCAGTGGTTCCCGCTGATCTCCGACGGCTCCTTCAACTCGCTGATCCTGCCGGCCTTCACGCTGGCGATCCTCGACGCGGCACTGGTGGCGAGACTCATGCGCGGCACCATGCTGGAGGTGCTGCGGGCCGACTACGTCAAGACGGCCGTCGCCAAGGGCCTGCCCCGTCGGACGGTTCTCGTCAAGCACGTGATGCGCAACTCGATCATCCCGGTCGTCACCTACCTGGGTATCTCCTTCGGCAGCCTGCTCGGTGGTGCCCTCATCACCGAGGCGATCTTCAACTGGGACGGCATCGGGCTCGCACTGGTCCAGGCGGTCCAGCAGCAGAACAACCCGATCATCATCGGCGTGGTGACCTTCGGTGTCGCCGTGTTCGTTCTGCTCAACCTGATCGTCGACCTCTTGTACGCGGTCCTCGACCCGCGCATCCGTCTCGCCTGATCCCAGGCAGCCCGTTCTAGGAGTCACACCCATGACTGAGCTCACCAAGAGCACAGCGGAGGCGGGGACCGCTCAGAAGGCGGCCGCCTCGGCCGAGGCCGAGCCGGCGGTCGCCCGCGTCACCCAGTGGGGCGAGATCCGCCACCGCTTCATGGCCAACAAGCTGGCCGTGGTCGGCCTGGTGCTGGTCGTCCTGCTGTTCCTGACCGCCGCGCTCGCGCCGCTGCTCGCGCCGTACGACCCGCTGGCGCAGGACCTCAACAACACCCTGCAGTCCCCGGGCGGCGACCACATGCTCGGGACCGACGCGCTCGGCCGCGACCAGCTGTCGCGCATCATCTACGGCGCCCGCATCGCCGTCGTGATCGGTCTCGCCTCGATCTTCCTGGCGTGCCTGATCGGTATCATCATCGGCTCGCTCGCCGGCTACTTCGGCAAGGCCACCGACTCGGTGCTGATGCGCATCGCGGACGTCTTCTTCGCCTTCCCGCTGCTGATCGGCGCCATCGTCATCATCATCGCGATGGGCCGCGGCGTCGCCCCGGTGATCATCTCGCTGGCGGTCTTCTCCTGGCCGACGGTCTCCCGACTGCTGCGCAGCTCGATCCTGTCGGTCCGCGAGGCCGACTACGTGCTCGCCGCCCGCGCTCTGGGCGCCGGCACCGCGCGGATCATCATCCGGCACATCATCCCGAACTCCGTCGCCGCCGTGATGGCGTACGCCGCCTTCAGCGTCGGCAGCGCGATCGTGGCCGAGGCCGCCCTGTCCTTCCTGGGCGTCGGCGTCAGCCCCGAGGTCGCGGAGTGGGGCAACATGCTGTCGGCCGCCAAGGACTTCCTGGGTGTCAAGGACTACCTGTGGGTCTACCCGTCCATCGCGATCGTCCTGACCGTCCTTGGTTTCGTTTTCGTCGGCGACGGGCTGCGCGACGCCCTTGACCCGAAGCTGCGCTGAGAGGGCGGCACCACTACATGACTACTTCACACGTCACCGCGGAAGTGCCGAACCAGCGCTCCGGCGACGCCCCGGTGCTCGAAGTGCGCGATCTGCACGTCGAGTTCAAGACCCGCGAAGGCATCGTCAAGGCCGTCAACGGCGTCAACTACGACGTCCGGGCCGGCGAGACGCTCGCCGTGCTCGGTGAGTCCGGCTCCGGCAAGTCCGTGACCGCGCAGGCGATCATGGGCATCCTCGACTCGCCCCCCGGGCGGGTCGCCAAGGGCGAGATCCTCTTCCAGGGGCAGGACATCCTCCAGCTCCCGGAGAGCGAGCGGCGCAAGCTGCGCGGCCCGAAGATGGCGATGATCTTCCAGGACGCGCTCTCCGCGCTGAACCCGGTCTACTCGGTCGGCAACCAGCTGGGCGAGATGTTCCGGGTCCACCAGGGCATGTCCAAGAAGGACGCCAAGGCCAAGGCGATCGAGCTGATGGACCGGGTGAAGATCCCGGCCGCCAGCAGCCGGGTCAACGACTACCCGCACCAGTTCTCCGGCGGTATGCGCCAGCGCATCATGATCGCCATGGCGCTGGCGCTGGAGCCCGACCTGATCATCGCGGACGAGCCCACCACGGCGCTCGACGTGACGGTCCAGGCGCAGGTCATGGACCTGCTGGCGGAGCTCCAGCGCGAGTACAACATGGGTCTGATCCTGATCACCCACGACCTCGGCGTGGTCGCCGACGTCGCGGACAAGATCGCGGTCATGTACGCGGGCCGGATCGTCGAGCAGTCCCCGATCCACGAGCTGTACAAGCGCCCCGCGCACCCGTACACCCGCGGCCTGCTCGACTCGATCCCGCGGCTCGACCAGAAGGGCCACGAGCTCTTCGCGATCAAGGGCCTGCCGCCCAACCTGCTGAAGGCGCCCGCGGGTTGCGCCTTCAACCCGCGCTGCCCCAAGGCGCAGGACATCTGCCGCACCGACGTCCCGGCCCTGCTGCCGGTGACCGAGCGGGACGGCACCGAGCTGGTCGGCCGCAGCAGCGCCTGCCACTTCTGGAAGGAGCAGATCCATGGCTGAGCCCAAGAAGAACGACGCCGTGGATGCCGCCTCGGAGGAAGCCACCCCCAACGTCACCGCGGTGGAGACGACCGACGCCGCCACCGAGGCCGAGGCCGTCGCCGCCCTCGACGCCAAGGTGGACCGGGGAGAGCCGATCCTCCAGGTGCGGAACCTGGTCAAGCACTTCCCGCTGACCCAGGGCATCCTGTTCAAGAAGCAGATCGGTGCGGTCAAGGCCGTCGACGGGATCTCCTTCGACCTGTACCAGGGCGAGACGCTCGGCATCGTGGGCGAGTCCGGCTGTGGCAAGTCCACCGTCGCCAAGCTCCTGATGCTCCTGGAGACCGCCACCTCCGGCGAGATCTTCTACAAGGGCCAGGACATCACCAAGCTGTCCGGCAAGGCCCTCAAGGCCGTCCGCCGCAACATCCAGATGGTGTTCCAGGACCCGTACACCTCGCTCAACCCCCGCATGACGGTGGGCGACATCATCGGCGAGACGTACGAGATCCACCCGGAGGTGGCGCCGAAGGGCGACCGCCGCCGCAAGGTCCAGGAGCTCCTGGACGTGGTGGGCCTCAACCCGGAGTACATCAACCGCTACCCGCACCAGTTCTCCGGCGGCCAGCGCCAGCGCATCGGCATCGCCCGCGGCCTCGCGCTCAACCCGGAGATCATCATCTGCGACGAGCCGGTCTCCGCGCTCGACGTGTCGGTGCAGGCGCAGGTCATCAACCTGATGGAGAAGCTCCAGGACGAGTTCAACCTCTCCTACCTCTTCATCGCGCACGACCTCTCGATCGTCCGGCACATCTCCGACCGGGTCGGCGTGATGTACCTCGGCAAGATGGCCGAGATCGGCACCGACGAGCAGATCTACGACCACCCGACGCACCCCTACACCCAGGCGCTGCTGTCGGCGGTCCCGGTGCCGGACCCGGAGGCCCGCGAGGGTCGCGAGCGGATCATCCTCACCGGCGACGTCCCGTCCCCGGCGAACCCGCCGTCCGGCTGCCGCTTCCGCACCCGGTGCTGGAAGGCCCAGGACAAGTGCGCCACGGAGATGCCGCTGCTGGCCGTCCCCGAGCGCTTCGCGTCCTCGAAGACGCCGGCCGCGCACGAGTCGGCCTGCCACTTCGCCGAGGAGAAGGACGTCGTCGGCGCGGCCTCGTGACCCGACACGTGTGACCTCCGCCGTACGACAGGCGTGACACGGGAAGCGCCCGGAACCGATCGGTTCCGGGCGCTTCCGCCGTTCCCGCCGTTTCCCCGAACCGGCCTCGCGGGCGGCTCGGGTCAAGGGGTCGCACGTGATCGGTTCGTGGGCCGGGGGGCGTCAGGCCCCGCCCTCCGGCTCCTCGGCGGCCGTGCCGGTCCCCGCCCCCTCCGGGGCCGTACGCGCCTTCGGGACGGACGACACGGACTCGGCGGCCTCGGGGTGGTGGCAGGCCGTCAGATGGCCCTCCCGGCTGCCCTCGATCCGCACCAGCGGCGGGGCCTGGCTCGTGCAGATGTCCGTGGCCTTCCAGCACCGGGTGCGGAAGCGGCAGCCCGACGGCGGGTTGACCGGGGACGGGACGTCGCCCGCCAGGCGGATGCGCTCGCGCGCCGGGGCGTCGTCGGCGGACACCTCGGGCACCGCGGAGAGCAGCGCCCTGGTGTACGGGTGGCGCGGATTGCCGTACAGGTCCTCGCGGTCGGCGATCTCCACGATCCGGCCGAGGTACATGACGGCGACGCGCTGCGAGAAGTGGCGGACCACGGCCAGATCATGGGCGATGAACAGGAACGCGATGCCCAGCTCCTGCTGGAGCTGCTGGAGCAGGTTCACCACCTGGGCCTGGATGGACACGTCCAGCGCCGAGACCGGCTCGTCGGCCACGATCAGCTTCGGTTCCAGCGCGAGTGCGCGGGCCACCCCGATGCGCTGGCGCTGACCGCCGGAGAACTCGTGCGGGAAGCGGTTGTAGTGCTCCGGGTTGAGGCCGACGGTCTCCAGCAGCTCCCGCACGCGTGCCTCGCGGCCGCCCGCCGGTTCGATGCCGTTGATCTCCATCGGAGCCGTGATGATCTTGCCGACGGTCTGCCGCGGGTTCAGCGAGGCGTACGGGTCCTGGAAGATCATCTGGATCTCGTTGCGGACAGGGGCCAGCTGCTTGCGCGAGGCGTGGGTGATGTCCTGGCCGCGGTAGGAGATCCGGCCGGCGGTCGGCTCCAGCAGCCGGGTGACCAGTCGGCCGGTCGTCGACTTGCCGCAGCCGGACTCTCCGACCAGCCCCAGGCTCTCGCCCCGGGCCACGGTGAAGTCCAGGCCGTCGACAGCCTGCACCGCGCCGACCGTCCGCCGGATCGGGAAGCCGCCCTTGATCGGGAAGTGCTTGGTGAGTCCGGAGACGTCCAGGAGGGGATCTGTGCTGCTCATGGTGGGGAAGTCCCGTCTCTTGTACGTCAGTGGGGCCGTGTGCCGGAGAGGTCCGCGTAGGACTCGGCGCGCTGCTCGGCCGTCAGGTGGCAGGCGGCGCCGCGCCCGTCCGTGAGCTCCAGCGAAGGCCGGTCGCTCGCGCAGCGGGTGCCGCCGACGCGTTCGGTGAACGCGCACCGCGGATGGAAACGGCAGCCGGACGGCGGGTTGAGGAGACTCGGCGGGGAGCCGGGGATCGGCGACAGCGGCACGTCGACCGGGCCGTCCAGGCTCGGCATGGAACCCAGCAGGCCCCAGGTGTAGGGGTGCTGCGGCGCCCGCAGCACCTCCTTCTTCGTGCCGCGCTCGACGCAGCGCCCGCCGTACATCACCAGCACGTCGTCCGCGATGTCGGCGATGACGCCGAGGTCGTGGGTGATGAAGATGATCGAGGTGCCGGTCTCCTGCTGAAGGTCCTTGAGCAGGTCCATGATCTGGGCCTGCACGGTGACGTCCAGCGCGGTCGTCGGCTCGTCGGCGATCAGCAGCGCCGGGTTGCAGACCAGCGCCATGGCGATCATCGCGCGCTGGCGCATACCGCCGGAGAACTGGTGCGGGTAGTCGTCCACCCGCAGGTCGGGCTGCGGGATGCCGACCTTGGTGAGCATCTCCACGGCCCGCGCCCGCGCCTCCCGCTTGGAGGCGCCGGTGTGCTTGCGGTACGTCTCCCCGATCTGCTTGCCGATGGTGTGGTACGGGGAGAGGGAGGCCAGCGCGTCCTGGAAGATCATGGCCATCTTGTTGCCGCGCAGCTGCTCCAGCTCCCGCTCCGACGCGGTCAGCAGGTCCTGTCCGTCGAGCAGGATCTCGCCCTCGATCTCGGTGTGTTCGGGGTGGTGCAGGCCGAGGATCGTCAGGTTGGTCACGGACTTGCCGGAGCCGGACTCGCCGACGATCCCGAGCGTCCGGCCCCTCTCGACGTCGAAGGACAGCCCGTCGACGGCCTTGACCATGCCGTCTTCGGTGGAGAAGTGCACGCGCAGATCGCGCACGGAGAGGAAGGGGGTGCTCACGGGGTCTCTCCCTAGGCGAGGCGGACGCGCGGGTCGATGAGGGCGTAGACGGCGTCGACGACGATGTTGAGGACGACGATCGCGGTGGCGGCCACCATCATCACGCCGAGCAGCGTCGGCAGGTCGTTGGTGGAGACGGCCTTGACCGAGAGCGCCCCGATGCCCTGGAGGCTGAAGGTCTTCTCGGTGATGATCGCGCCGCCGAGGAGTACCCCGAGGTCGAGGCCGAAGATGGTGACGATCGGCCCCATGGCCCCGCGCCAGGCGAATCTGAAGAAGACGGTCCGCCGGGACAGGCCCTTGGCGCGGGCGGTGCGCACGTAGTCCTCGCTCAGCGTCTCCACCAACTGGGAGCGCGCCATACGGGTGTAGTTGGCCGTGAAGATGACGGACAGGACCAGCCAGGGCAGCAGGAGGCCGGAGAACCAGGCGCCGGGATTCTCGGTGAGCGGTGTGTAGCTCGGCCGGTCCAGCAGGTGCAGCTGGTCGGTGAGGAAGTACATGGCGACCACGCCGACGATGTAGATCTGCAGCGAGGAGGCGACGAGCGACGCGGAGGAGGCGACCTTGTCGAGCAGCTTGCCCTGCTTGACCGCGGCGAGCATGCCGGTGCCGACGCCGAAGAGGACGAAGACGAAGGCGCTGCCCACGGAGAGCGAGAGGGTGGTCGGGAACCGGTCGACGATGGTGCCGAAGACCGGCTCGCGGTTGATGAACGAGTAACCCAGGCAGGGGGCCGGGCAGTTGCCGTACGTCTGGTAGTCGCGACCGACGAAGATGCCTTGCAGCCAGTGCCAGTACTGCACCGGTATCGGATCGGCGATCCCCAGGTTGTGCCGTACCAGCGCGAGGGTCTCGGGCGTGCAGACCTTGCCGCAGGCCACCCGGGCGGGGTCGCGCGGGGCGGTGTAGAAGAGGACGAAGACCAGGGCGCTGATGATCAGCAGGATGACCGCGGCGCCGACGACACGGCGGAGAAGAAAGCGCAGCATGGCAGTGGGTTTTCCTGACGGATGCCGAGAGGGAGGAGGGGGAGCGGGTGACTCGCCGCTGGGGAGTCACCCGCTTCCCGCGGGGGCCGTTCGTCAGGCCTTGACGTACGTCTTGTAGAGCAGCGTCGCCGAGAAGTTCGGGTCCATGATGGCGCCGCCGACCTTGGAGCCGTACAGGTAGAAGCGCCGCTGGAAGGTCTCCGGGATGATCGGGACGATCTCCTCCATGATGCGCTTGTCCAGCGCGGCCCAGGCGTCACCCGCCTTCTTCTGGTCGGTGATGACGACGTTCTCCTTGACGGCGGCGTCGATCCAGTCGACCTTCACCTGGGAGACGTTGTTCTGGCCGTTGCCGATGTTGGCGCTGTCGAAGAGCGGCTGGATCATCGTGTACGCCGTCGGCCAGTCGGGCGACCAGCCGAACCACATGACGTCGAAGCTGTTGTCGATCTGCTGGGCCTGGTCGTAGTACGAGGTCGAGTCGACGGGCTTGATGACCGGCGTGAAACCTGCCTTCTTGAGCGCGTTCTCGATGACGACGGCGGTCTTGTCGTAGGTCGGGCTCTGCGGGTACGCGTAGACGATCTTCTGGCCGAGCTTGCCGGCCTTCTTGAGGACCTCCTTGGCCGCCTCGGCGTCGCCCTGCGGCGCCTTCAGCTTGCCGTAGAGGTCGAACTCCTTGCGGCCCAGGATGTCGGGGCTGAGGATGGTGGTCGCGTAGTCGCCCGCGGAGGGGCCGCCGTAGATCTTGCGGATCTGCTCCAGGGGCCAGGCGATGTTGAGCGCCTTGCGCACCTCGACGTCCGTGACGCGCTTGCAGTTGATCGGGTAGTAGTACGTGCCGGTGAGCAGGCCGTTGAAGGTGCGCTTCTTCAGCTCCGGGTCGGTGAGCACCTTCTGCATGCGCTCGGCCGGCACGGCCTTGTAGATGGAGACCATCTGCTGGTCCTTGCCCTGGTCCGCGATGAAGCGGTCCGCGGACTCCAGCGAGGTGGGGCCGAACTCGAACTCGAAGCCGTCCGGGTAGGCGTTGCGGATCGGGTCGGTGGCCGGGTCCCAGTGCTTGTTGCGCGTCAGCGTCATCGACTTGTCGATGGAGCGGTGCTTGACGATGTACGGGCCGCAGGAGACGGGCTTCTTGTCGTACTTCTCCTTGGTGTCCAGCTTCACCGGGGTGGCCGAGTAGGAGGTCATGGCCAGAGTGAAGTTGAAGTCCGGACGTGGCTCCGCCAGCTTGAAGGTGATCGTCTTCTTCGCCTTGTCGGTGACGATCGAGTCCAGGTGCTTGCCGTCGTACGGGCCCTCGTAGCCCTTGCGCCAGTCGCCCTTGCCGGTGAGCGCCTGCTGGACGTAGGCGGCGCCCTCGGTGACGAACGGCGCCCAGGCGCGCTCGATGCCGTGCCGGACGTCCTCGACCGTCAGCTCGCTCCCGTCCTCCCACTTGAGCCCGTCCTTCAGCGTGA
Source organism: Streptomyces sp. NPDC056061 (assembly GCF_042266885.1). NCBI lineage: Bacteria > Bacillati > Actinomycetota > Actinomycetes > Kitasatosporales > Streptomycetaceae > Streptomyces > Streptomyces sp. NPDC056061. The sequence goes on from NZ_JBHJWQ010000001.1 coordinate 353,086, forward strand.
AGGTCCAGGTCTTGTTGTCGGCGGACGCGGTGCCGACGTCGGTGGCGAGGTCACCGACGAGGGTCATGGCACCCTTCATGTCGATCTTGTAGCCGGTGAGGCCGCGCGCGAACAGGAGCGCCCCGGAGGAGTTGAACGCGTAGTAGATGCGCTGCGGGTCGAGGTGGGAGAAGTCGTCCTCGGAGACGCCGTAGATCGTCCCGCCCTTCTTGGCACCGGGAATCTCCGGAGCCGGGCCCGTCGATTCCTCCTTGCTGCCGATCTTGACGGTGGCACCGGTGTACTCCGTCGCCCCCGCCTGCGGCGTGCCCTTGTCACCGCCCCCGCCGGCGTCACCGCTGCTGCACGCGGAGAGAACGAGTGAGCCGCCCGCCGCCACGGATGTGGCGATGACGAAGTTTCTGCGGGAGAGAGACATGGCAACCTGCCCTGGTCGTTGAAAGGGGACGATTGATCCGGCGGAGCCCCGTCGCTCCTGTCCGGGACGGAACTGTCAGCGCTTGGTCTTCGGGTCGAGGGCGTCGCGGACCGAGTCGCCGAGAAGGTTGAACGCAAGAACGAAGACCACCATCGACACGCCGGGGAAGAGCATGAAGGTGATGTCGTCCTGGTAGACGTCCGCGCCGCGTTGGAGTATCACGCCCCAGTCGGGGGTCTTCGCGGTCAGTCCGACGCCGAGGAAGGCGAGCCCCGCCTCGGCGGTCACGAACATGGGGAGAGCGAGGGTCGCCTGGATGAGGATCGGCGTCCAGAGGTTGGGCAGCAGTTCCTTGAAGATGATCCGGGCCGGCGAGGCGCCGGTCACCTTGGCCGCCTCCACGAACTCCCGCTCGCGCAGGGCGAGTACCTCGCCGCGCAGCAGTCGCGCGATCGAGGCCCAGCCGAACGCGGTCATCACCAGGATCAGACTGGTGACGGTCAGCCAGATCGGGGTGGACTCCTCCGGCGAGACCAGGATCGAGATCAGCACGGGCCAGAACGCGATGAAGAAGAGCGTGGAGGGGAACGCCAGCAGGATGTCGATGACCCGGCCGATGAAGTAGTCGGTCTTCCCGCCCAAGTAGCCGGCGGTCACGCCGATGACGATGCCGAGCACGGTCACCAGAAGGGTCGTCACACCGGCGATGAACAGCGAGTTGCGGATGCCGTAGAGCAGGAACGTGAAGAGGTCGCGCCCGAGTTGGGGTTCGATGCCGAACCAGAAGTCGCCGCTGATCCCGCCGTTGGGCTTGATCGGAAAGCCGAAGTCGTTGAGCAGGCCCTCTTGGTCCTGGCCGTACGTCGTGTACGGGTCCTTGCCGTACAGCTTCGCGATCAGCGGTGCGCAGACCGCGATCACGAAGAAGAAGATGACCACGTAGGCCGAAATCATGCCGGTGCGGTCGCGTTTGAAGCGCCGCCAGGCCAGCTTGCCCGGTGACCGGCCGTCGCCGCCCTTGAGTGCGGAGGGGTCCGGCGGGGGCGTCGGCGTCGCGTCCTCCGCCTCAACGGGTGTGGCAGCGTGTGGGGTTGGAATCGTCATGGTGCTCCTGGCCCGGAGGGTCGAAGGACTCCGCAGGGCAACACCTACGGGCTACCCGGACCATTTCAATGCCGTTCATGCAGGGTCAATGAATGGCCGATGCCCTTGGTCCGGTCTTTAGGTTATTTGCTTTTTCATTACTTTTATTTGGAAATTATTTTGCGCCAGTGTGCCTGGTTCGGTGACCTCGGTGCGACGAATGCGGGCAATTCAGGCATCGAGTCCGATATTCGGGCGGGACTGTCTCGGAATGTGTACATCCCGCCGCGATCATTCGTGGTAGATGCGGGTTCGATGCGCGGCCGTTATCGGCCGGTGTCCGTTCGTGACGGGTATGCAATGTCATGTGCATGTCTGTTCGCTCGGGTCGGGCGGGGCGCCGCGAGTGTCGACGGCCGTCGGATGCGGCGCGTCCGGATTCCCCCGGCTCGGGAATCCTCCGGCTCGGGATTCCCTCGGCTCCCGGTTCCTCCGGCTCCGATCCCCTGCCCCGGATGGGTGGAGTAGATATGCGGCATGTCTCTGATGAGGCGATATTTGACACCAAGTGAGACGGAGCACCAGGAGGAGGCACTCCATGCGCGGAGCCACACGGGCCGGATGGGCCGCGGGTGCGGTGGTCGTCGCCCTCGCGGTGACGTCGTGCGGCGGTGGTGGCGGCGGCAGTGGGGCCGAAGGAATCGTGAGCTCCTCGTGGGGTGATCCGCAGAACCCGTTGGAACCGGCGAACACCAACGAGGTGCAGGGCGGCAAGGTACTCGACATGGTCTTCCGGGGGCTCAAGCGGTACGACCCCAGAACGGGCGAGGCCAAGGACATGCTCGCCGAGAAGATCGAGTCCAAGGACAGCCAGAACTACACGATCACCGTGAAGGACGGCTGGACCTTCAGCAACGGCGAGAAGGTCACCGCCAAATCCTTCGTGGACGCCTGGAACTACGGCGCCCTGTTGAAGAACAACCAGAAGAACGCCTATTTCTTCGGCTACATCGACGGCTACGACAAGGTCCACCCAGCCGGCGGCAGCGCCTCCGCGAACACGCTCTCCGGCCTCAAACTCGTCAACGACCGGACCTTCACGGTCAAGCTGTCGCAGAAGTTCTCCCTCTGGCCGGACACCCTCGGCTACGTGGCCTTCGCCCCGCTGCCCCGAGCCTTCTTCACCGACCACGCGGGCTGGCTGGCCAAGCCCGTCGGCAACGGCCCGTACACCATCGACACGTACACCAAGGGCTCGTCGATGAGCCTGCGCAAGTGGGCCGACTACCCCGGGCCGGACAAGGCGCAGAACGGCGGCATCGACCTCAGGGTCTACACCGACAACAACACCGCCTACACCGACCTGACGGCCGGCAACCTCGACCTCGTCGACGACGTGCCCGCCTCTCAGCTGAAGAACGTCAAGGCGGACCTGGGCAGCCGGTACATCAACACCCCGGCCGGCATCATCCAGACCCTCGCCTTCCCCTTCTACGACAAGCGATGGGACACCCCCGGCGGCATCAAGGTCCGCCAGGGCCTGTCGATGGCCATCAACCGCGAGCAGATCACCGACCAGATCTTCCAGAAGACCCGCACCCCCGCCTCCGACTGGACCTCCCCGGTCCTCGGCGCGGAGGGCGGCTTCAAGGAGGGGCTGTGCGGGGCCCCGTGCGAATTCAACGCGGCGCAGGCCAAGAAGCTCATCCAGGAGGGCGGCGGCATCCCCGGCGGCCAGCTCAAGATCTCGTACAACGCGGACACCGGATCCCACAAGGAATGGGTCGACGCCGTCTGCAACAGCATCAACCGGGTGATGGGCGACAACAAGGCGTGCGTCGGCGGCCCCATCGGCACCTTCGCCGACTTCCGCAGCCAGGTGTCCCAGCAGAAACTGACCGGCGCCTGGCGGGCCGGCTGGCAGATGGACTACCCACTGATCCAGAACTTCCTCCAGCCGGTGTACTACACCGACGCCTCGTCCAACGACGGCAAGTGGAGCAGCAAGAAGTTCGACGGCCTCGTCGACCGGGCCAACGCCGAGCCCGACAAGGCCAAAGCCGTCTCGACCTTCCAGGACGCGGAGCGGGTCCTGGCCGAGCAGATGCCCGTCATCCCGCTCTGGTACCAGAACGGCAGCGCCGGCTACGCGGACCGGATCAGCAACGTGTCGCTGAACCCCTTCAGCGTCCCGGTGTACGAGCAGATCAAGGTCAAGTGACCGACGGGGCCGGACGGTCCGGTGGCGGCGACGCACCGGGCCGCCCGGCCCTCGCGTCCCCACGGCGTCCCGCCGACGGCGTCCGGGCCGACACGGCGCGAACACCGCCCTCCCGGCCCCGGGCCGCCGGCCCCGCCTACGATCCCCGCGACCCCCGGAGCTCCTGATGGGACGTTATGTGATCCGGCGGCTGCTGCAGATGATCCCGGTCTTCTTCGGCACCACGCTGTTGATCTTCCTCATGGTGAATGTGATGGGCGACCCCATCGCGGGCCTCTGCGGCGAACGCCGCTGCGACCCGGCGACCGCCGCCCGTCTCCGGTCGGAATTCGGCCTCGACAAGCCCCTCTGGCAGCAGTACGCGACCTACATGGGCAACGTCTTCACCGGCGACTTCGGCACCGCGTTCAACGGGCAGAAGGTCACCGCACTGATGGGCGCCGCCTTCCCCGTCACGATCCGGCTCACCGTCGTCGCGATCGTCTTCGAGATCGTCATCGGCATCAGCCTCGGTGTCGTCACCGGCCTGCGCCGCGGCCGCCCCGTCGACACCGCCGTCCTCGTCCTGACCCTTGTCGTCATCTCCGTCCCGACCTTCGTCACCGGCCTGCTGCTGCAACTCCTCCTCGGAGTCCAGTGGGGCGTCATCAAACCGGCCGTCTCCTCCGAGGCGCCCATCGACGAACTCATCGTCCCCGGACTCGTCCTCGCCTCGGTCTCCCTGGCGTACGTCACCCGTCTCACCCGGACATCGATCGCCGAGAACGCCCGCGCCGACTACGTCCGCACCGCGGTCGCCAAGGGACTCCCCGGACGCCGCGTCGTCATCCGGCACCTGCTGCGCAATTCGCTGATCCCCGTCGTCACCTTCATCGGCACCGACGTGGGCGCGCTGATGGGCGGGGCGATCGTCACCGAACGGATCTTCAACATCCACGGCGTCGGCTACCAGCTCTATCAGGGAATCCTGCGCCAGAACTCCCAGACGGTCGTCGGCTTCGTCACCATCCTGGTCCTCGTGTTCCTGACGGCGAACCTGATCGTCGACCTGCTCTACGCCGTACTCGACCCGAGGATCCGCTATGCCTGAGCCGACACCGGACGAGGCGATCTCCCCAGCCGGGGCAGGAGGAGCGATGGACCTCGCACTGGAGGAGGGCGCGACCCTCGAAAAGACCCCCGGCGGGCCCGAGGGCACCGGCCCCGCCGAGAAACCGCGCAGCCTGTGGTCCGACGCCTGGCGCGACCTGCGCCGCAACCCGGTCTTCCTGATCTCCGCGCTGATCATCCTCTTCCTGGTGGTCATCTCGATCTGGCCATCGCTGATCACCGACCAGGACCCGCTCGACTGCGACCTCGCCAAGGCCCAGCAGGGCTCGCAGCCCGGCCACCCCTTCGGCTTCGACGGACAGGGCTGCGACGTCTACACCCGCACGGTCCACGGGGCCAGGAACTCGGTGACCGTGGGCGTCTGCGCCACCATCGGCGTCGCCCTGCTCGGCGGCGTCCTCGGCGGGCTGGCCGGATTCTTCGGCGGCTGGTGGGACGCCCTCCTCTCCCGCGTCACCGACATCTTCTTCGGCATCCCGGTGGTCCTCGGCGGTCTGGTCTTCCTCTCCGTCGTCACCAGCTCCACCGTCTGGCCGGTGATCGGCTTCATCGTGCTGCTCGGCTGGCCGCAGATCGCCCGCATCGCCCGCGGCTCCGTGATCACCGCCAAACAGAACGACTACGTCCAGGCGGCCCGCGCGCTCGGCGCCTCGAACACCCGGATGATGCTGCGCCACATCGCCCCGAACGCCATCGCCCCGGTGATCGTCGTCGCGACCATCGCGCTCGGCACGTACATCGCGCTGGAGGCGACCCTCTCGTTCCTCGGCGTCGGGCTCAAACCGCCCGCCGTCTCCTGGGGCATCGACATCTCCGCCGCCTCCCCGTACATCCGCAACGCCCCGCACATGCTGCTCTGGCCCGCCGGGGCCCTGGCGATCACGGTGCTCGCCTTCATCATGCTCGGCGACGCGGTGCGCGACGCCCTCGACCCCAAGCTGCGCTGAGGAGCCCGCTGCCATGTTGCTCGAAGTGCGCGATCTGCACGTGGAGTTCCACACCCGTGACGGCGTGGCCAAGGCCGTCAACGGGGTCACCTACGCGGTGGCCGAGGGCGAGACGCTGGCCGTCCTCGGCGAGTCCGGCTCCGGCAAGTCCGTGACCGCCCAGGCGATCATGGGCATCCTCGACATGCCGCCCGGCAGGATCGGCGGCGGCGAGATCCTCTTCAAGGGGCGCGACCTGCTGAGGATGAAGAAGGACGAACGCCGCAGGATCCGCGGCCGGGAGATGGCCATGATCTTCCAGGACGCGCTCTCCTCCCTCAACCCCGTGCTCAGCGTCGGCGAGCAGCTCGGCGAGATGTTCGTCGTGCACCGCGGGATGTCCCGCAAGGACTCCCGGGCGAAGGCCGTCGAGCTGATGGACCGGGTCCGCATCCCGGCCGCCAGGGAACGCGTCGGCGACTACCCGCACCAGTTCTCCGGCGGCATGCGCCAGCGCATCATGATCGCCATGGCGCTGGCGCTGGAGCCCTCGCTGATCATCGCGGACGAACCCACCACCGCCCTCGACGTGACCGTCCAGGCCCAGGTGATGGACCTGCTCGCCGAGCTGCGGCGCGAGCTGAACATGGGGCTGATCCTGATCACCCACGACCTGGGGGTGGTCGCGGACGTCGCCGACCGGATCGCCGTGATGTACGCGGGCCGGATCGTCGAATCGGCCCCCGTGCACGACATCTACCGGGCGCCCGCCCACCCGTACACCAAGGGCCTGCTCCGGTCGATCCCGCGCCTGGACCAGAAGGGCCGGGAGCTGTACGCGATCAAGGGCCTGCCGCCCAACCTGCTGCACATCCCGCCCGGTTGCGCCTTCCACCCGCGCTGCCCGATGGCCCGCGAAATCTGCCGGGGCGAGGTGCCGCCGCTGTACGAGGTGGCCGAACACCGCAGGAGCGCCTGCTACTTCTGGAAGGAGACGCTCGATGCACGCTGACCGGCCGAGGTACGGGAGGACGGGCGGAGCGGGCGCGGCGGTCCGCGACCGGCCGGGAGGGCCGCCGACCGGCGAACCGATCCTGGAGGTCCGGGACCTGGTGAAGCACTACCCGCTGACCCGGGGCATCCTGGTCAGAAAGCGGATCGGCGCGGTCAAGGCGGTCGACGGGGTCTCCTTCGACCTGGCGGCGGGCGAGACGCTCGGCATCGTGGGGGAGTCCGGCTGCGGCAAGTCGACCGTGGCCAAGATGCTGGTGCACCTGGAACGGCCGACGGCCGGGGCGATCCGGTACAAGGGCGAGGACGTCACCGCGCTGTCCGGCCGCGCCCTGAAGGCGGTGCGCCGCAACATCCAGATGGTGTTCCAGGACCCGTACACCTCGCTGAACCCCCGGATGACGGTGGGCGACATCATCGGGGAGCCGTACGAGATCCACCCGGAGGTGGCGCCGAAGGGCGACCGCCGCCGCAGGGTCCAGGACCTGCTGGACGTGGTGGGCCTCAACCCGGAGTACCTCAACCGCTACCCGCACCAGTTCTCCGGCGGCCAGCGCCAGCGCATCGGAATCGCCCGCGGCCTCGCGCTGAACCCCGAGATCATCGTCGCCGACGAGCCCGTCTCCGCCCTCGACGTCTCCGTCCAGGCGCAGGTGATCAACCTGCTGGACCGGCTCCAGGCGGAGTTCGCACTGAGCTACGTCTTCATCGCGCACGACCTGTCGATCGTGCGGCACATCTCGGACCGGGTCGGCGTGATGTACCTGGGCCGGATCGTCGAGATCGGCACCGACGAACAGATCTACGACCACCCCACCCACCCGTACACCCAGGCGCTGCTCTCCGCGGTGCCGGTGCCGGACCCGTCCGCCCGCGAGCACCGGGAGCGGATCATCCTGCACGGCGACGTCCCGTCCCCGGCGAACCCGCCGTCCGGCTGCCGCTTCCGCACCCGGTGCTGGAAGGCGCAGGAGCGGTGCGCGCTGGAGGTCCCGCTGCTGGCCGTCCCGGCGGTGTTCCGGCAGACCGAGGGCCCGGCCGGGCACGACTCGGCCTGCCACTTCGCGGAGGAGAAGCGGGTGGTGCCGCCCGAGGGCCTGCTGGAGACACCGGGGGAACTGCCGGAGCGCGCGCCGGGGACGGAGGGCGGCGGCGACGGGCGGGGTGGTGGAGTCGGGCCGGGTGGTGGTGACGGGCCGGGTGGTGGAGTCGGGCCCGGTGGTGGAGTCGGGCCGGGTGGTGGTGACGACGGGCCGCCGTCCGGGAGCAGCCGGGTCGTCTGACGAGGCATCCGTAACCCGTCGGCAACCTCCGCGCACCGCCGCCGACACACGCGCCCGCGAGCACGGACGACGCACGGCCGTGCGGGCGCCGTGAACCGGCCGGGGCCCCAACTCCCCCCGGCGGGTTGCCCGTTCATCTGAAGCCTGGTGCGCGCCCCCTTGTCCGGCGGGCAGCGACCGTGGAGTATCGCGAGGGTGATACTCACACGGGGGGCAAGGGTCACCGGCGCCGTTCTCTGCGCCCTGCTCGCGGCGATCGTGGCGGGCTGGTTGATACGGGACCTCGGGGCGGCCGACGGCCCGGAGCACATGTGGCGGTACTGGGCGGGGTTCTACGACGAAGGCCCGGGCACGATGCCCGCCACGTCGAGCGGCGATCTGGCGCTGCTGGTGGTGTACCTCGTCGCCGCCGGTGCGGCACTGCGGTCCTCGACGGCCGCGGCGACGATGGTCGCCACCGGGGTGCTCACGATCGCCGTACGGCTTCCCGGCCTCTGGAACATCGGCGCCTCCGAGATGAACGGCAGGTTTTCCGACGAGCTGCGCACCCGGGCCCTGCTCTGTGCCTTCGCGGCCCTGGCGGCGGGGGTCGTGCTGATCGTCACGGCGGGTGCCGGGCGCCGCCCGCCGGTCGACTTCTCCGAACAGGTACCGCTCCGGCCGGGCCGGGGCGCGCGTGTGACCGCCTTCCTGCTGCTGGGCACCGGGGCAGTACTCGGCATCGCCTGGGGCATCCGCCTGCTGGTGCGGTTCCCCGAGATCTTCCCGGAGTGGTACGTGGGCGGGGAGCGGAGCATGCCGGTGCTGATCGACCCGCCTCCCGGGTGGAGCAGTGTCCTGCACGTGCTGCTCTGCGCGTTCGCCGCCGTGAGCGCGCTCGCCGGAGCCGTGCACACCCGGCCGTTCGGTCTGATCGCCGCCGCGGTGCTGCTGCCGGACGGGGTGATGGGAGTGTTCCAGGCCGTGCACTACAAATGGCTGGAACAGTTCGGCGAACTGCCGTTCGAGAACCAGCTCGGGGTGCTGAGCTCGTTCCTCGAAACCCTCCTCGCGGTGGTCGTGCTCATCGTGCTGGCCCGGCGGGGCACGGCCGAAGTCCCCATCCCGCCCCATCAGGGGTACGAGCCGGGGTACGGCTACCCCGGGCAGGGCCCCTCGGACGCGCCGCCGCCCCCGCACCAGCCGCCGCGCTTCGGGCCACCGCCCCCGCATCAGCCGCCGCGCTTCGCGCCGCCGCCCCCGCACCAGCCGCCGCCCGCGCAGCCGCCGCCGGGCTGGTGACGGACACGGCCGGGGCGCACCGGTCCGATGCCGTGCGTCGATGGCCGGAATTCGACGGGCGGCCACGGACCCGGCACGGGCGCCCGATGGCCGAAAGCGGCCGCCGGGCGCCCCGCCCGGTTCAGTTCCGCAGCCCCAACGACCGCTTCAGGAAGTCCACCTGGAGCAGGAGCAGGTTCTCCGCCACCTGCTCCTGCGGCGTCATGTGCGTCACCCCGCTGAGCGGCAGCACCTCGTGCGGACGCCCCGCCGCCAGCAGTGCCGACGACAGCCTGAGCGAATGCGCGACCACCACGTTGTCGTCGGCCAGGCCGTGGATGATCATCATCGGCCGGACCTGTTCCGCCGCCCCGGAGAGTCCGTCGTCCGTCAGCACCGAGTTGCGTGCGTACACCTCCGGCTGCTCGGCGGGGTCGCCGAGGTAGCGCTCGGTGTAGTGGGTGTCGTAGAGCCGCTGGTCGGTCACCGGTGCGCCCACCACGGCCGCGTGGAAGACGTCCGGCCGCCGCAGCACCGCCAGGGCCGACAGATACCCGCCGAACGACCAGCCCCGGATCGCCACCTTGCCGAGGTCCAGGGGGAAAGTTTCGGCCAGTGCGTGCAGCGCCTCGACCTGATCGTCCACGGTGAGAACGAGGTTGTCCTTGACCGCCTTCTCCCAGGCCGGTGAACGCCCCGGAGTGCCCCGGCCGTCCGCGACGACCACCGCGAAGCCCTGATCGGCGAACCACTGCGACGTCAGATGGGGGTTGTGGGCGGCGAGCACCCGCCGTCCGTGCGGTCCGCCGTACGGATCCATCAGGACAGGAAGCGGGCCGTCCGAATCCTGGTAGCCCTCCGGGAGCAGCACGGCGCACGGAATGCGCCGTGCGCCCCCCTCGGTGAGGCGTACCCGTGCCGTCAGCGTCGGCTGTTCGGCGAAGCTCGCGACGGTGGCGACCCGCCGGCCGTCCCGCAGCACCTCGGCGCGGGTCCCCGGCCACTGGAGCGACTGGGAGACCAGCACCGTCACCCCGCCCGCGCGGACCGCCGAATGCACCCCCGCCTCCTCCGAGATCCGTTCGACGCCCAGCTCGTTGACCCGGTACACATGGGTCTCGCCGATCTCCGGTTCCGCGGCCTCCTCGCCCGCCGACGCCGCCACCAGGACGTCCGACTCACCGATGTCCAGGACCGCCCGCACCTGCAACCGGGCCCCGGTGAGCGGCCGGTCGCCGACCGCGAGCACCCGCGCCCCGCCCTCGTCGGCGATCCGCACCAGCCTCCCGTCCGGGGCCCAGGCGGGCGCCCCGGGGAAGATTTCCAGCCAGATCGGATCCTCGTCGGCGTGCACCGTCCGCGTCGCACCGGTTTCGGGGTCCACCGCGAGATGGAGCTGGCTGCGCTGGTCGCGGGCCTGCACCAGAAGCAGCGGCGCACCCGCCGACGACCAGTGCACCTGGGCCAGATACGGGTGCCGCACGCGGTCCCAGACCACCTCGGTGCGGGTGCCGTCCAGCCCCATCACGAAGAGCCGCACCTCGGCGTTGGGCGTCCCCGCGGCCGGGTAGGCGACCTCGGTGGGCCGACGGTCCGGGTTCGCGGGATCGGCGATCCACCACCGCCGCACGGGGCTGTCGTCGACCCGGGCGACCAGCAGCCGGTCGGACTCCGGCGACCACCAGAAGCCCCGCGAGCGCTGCATCTCCTCGGCGGCGACGAACTCCGCGAGGCCGTACGAGACGTTCTCCGCCTCCGGCTCGGCGAGCGCCCGGTCGCCCTCGCCCCCGACGTCCACGACGCGCAGCGCGCCCTTGGCGACGTACGCGACGTGGCGCCCGTCCGGCGAGGGCCGCGGGTCGATCACCGGACCCGGCACCGGCAGCGCCCGTGCCGTGCCCGCCCGCAGCTCGGCGACGTACACCTTCCCGGAGAGCGCGAACGCGGCCAACTCGGCCGCCGCGTCCACCGCGTAGCCGACGATCCCCGAGGAACCCTCACGGCTGCGCTCGCGCCGGGCCCGCTCCTGGGGCGACAGCCGCTCCGCCGAACCGCCCAGCAACGTCTCGGGGTCGGCGACGACGCGTTCCTTCGGGGAGCCGCCCTCCGGCAGGTCCAGCACCCACAGCCGCCCCGACCGGTCGGTGCCGGAGGCCGACCGCAGGAAGATCACCCGCTCCCCGTCCGGTGAGACGGTGAACGCGCGGGGAGCGCCGAGAGTGAATCGCATCGTTCGTGCGTGCCGGCGGGGAAATGAGATCTTCTGCGAAGTCATGGGCCCGAACCTAGCCCCCGACCACCCGGTCGTGCGCCCCTCGTGCTGCCGTGCCCCGATCAATGCGGTCGCACGGATAGTTATGATCCGTAGCGCGTTGTGGGTATGAACCTGCTGGCTCCTGTGTGCTGCCCGTCCCGACCGTACTGATGGAGGTGAACCGCCGTGGCACTCTCGATTTCGGCGGTGGTGCTGCTGGCGATCGTCGTCTTCCTGCTGATCCGGAAATCCGGATTGAAGGCCGGACATGCGGTGGTCTGCGCGCTGCTCGGTTTCTATCTCGCCAGCTCGTCCATCGCGCCCAGCATCTCGAACCTGACCACCAACGTGGCAGGCATGATCGGCAACCTCAAGTTCTGAGCCACGGCTCCTTTGGGACGCGGCTCCTCGGGGGTGCGGCTCGACGGCCCGGCCCGGCGAACCGGTCCGACGACATGGCGCGGTGTGTCGGCGGCCGGTGCGCAGGCGGCTCCCGAGGCGCTCGGATCGTAGGGTGGTCTCCATGACGGACCACCCCGCCCGGCGCCTGCTTCTGGTGCACGCGCACCCCGACGACGAGTCGATCAACAACGGCGCCACCATGGCCAGGTACGCGGCCGAGGGCGCCCAGGTCACCCTGGTGACCTGCACGCTCGGCGAGGAGGGCGAGGTCATTCCGCCCGCTCTCGCCCACCTCGCGGCGGATCGTGACGACCGCCTCGGCCCCCACCGCCGGGGCGAACTCTCCGCCGCGATGAAGGAACTCGGGGTCACCGACCACCGGTTCCTCGGCGGCCCCGGCCGCTACCGCGACTCCGGGATGGTGGGTGCCGAGCAGAACCACCGCCCCGGCGCCTTCTGGGCCGCGGACGTGGACGAGGCCGCCGGGCACCTGGTGGCGGTGATCCGCTCGGTGCGGCCGCAGGTCCTCGTCACGTACGACCCCGACGGCGGCTACGGGCACCCCGACCACATCCAGGCGCACCGCGTCGCGATGCGCGCGGCGGAACTGGCCGCCGATCCGGGCTACGACGCCGTGCCGGACGGCCCGCACACCGTCGCGAAGATCTACTGGAACCGGGTGCCGCGCTCGGTCGCCGAGAAGGGCTTCGCACGGCTGCGGGAGACGTCGCCGGACGCCTTCGGGGGGATCGCCGCGCTCGACGACGTACCGGGCGTGGTGGACGACAGCAGGATCACCACCGCGATCGATGGCACGGACCGGGCGGAGGCCAAGCGTGCGGCGATGCGCGCCCATGCCACGCAGGTCGTCGTGGACGGCGACTTTTTCGCCCTTTCCAACGACCTCGGCCAGCCCGTCCTCACCACCGAGTACTACGAGTTGGTGCGCGGCGTCCCCGGAGCCGCCGCGGGCGAGCGCGAGGACGATCTGTTCGCCGGACTGCCGGGGGCGCGGCGATGAGCGACGGCAGGCAGCGTGCGGCGCGCTCCGGGTCTTCCCGGGAGGTCCCGGCCACCGGCCTCGCCGCCCCCCTCGACGCCGGGCGGATCGCCGCCCACGTACTCCTGGCCGTCCTCGGCGCGCTCGTCGGATTCGCCGGCTCCCTCGTCCAAGCGGCCTGGTTCCCGGGCGGATTGCTGCTGGCACTGGCGGCCTGCGCCGGACTGTTCCGCGGCGGGGGCCGTTTCCTCGGCACCCAGCTCGGCGCCCTGGCACCCGCCGCAGGTTGGCTGATTTCGATCGTGATTCTGCTCGGCGGGCGCCCGGAAGGCGACTATGTCTTCGGCGACGAAGTCGGTCTCATCCTCTTCATGCTGGGCGGGATGGTCATCGCTGTGATGTGTGCCACCATGTCGCGGTCGCCCCTGCCGGGCGCCGACAGCGGCCGACCTGGCAAGTAGGAGCCACGGCCGATCCCGTAATGCCCTGTGCCCGTCAGGGTGCCGTGTGGTCGTTTCCCCCGGTCGCGAGGTGTCTGTCGGCGCTGGCCAGTATGGTGGTTCGCGCGCCGAGCCGTCCCCTGGCCTGCGGCATGGGGGAAGTACGGGCGGCGGAGCCAATCGGGAGAACCTGCTTTGAGTCGTGAAACTGACAGTTCGTCCTCCGGGACCCAGGGGCGCGGAGGAGCCGCGTACCCCTCGGGGACGCCGCCGTACGGATCCCGCCAGTATCCGTCGCTGCACCCCTCGCAGGACGCCCCGGACGGGGCCCCCGAGCCTGCGGACCGGCAACGGCCCGAGGAGCCGAGGACCGAGACGACGCTGACGACGCGTATCCGGATCAACATTCCGGGCTCGCGCCCCATCCCGCCCGTCGTCATGCGTACGCCCGTGAACGAGGGGGAAGCCGCCGACGCCGAGCGCACCGGCAGCATTCCGCGCCCGTCCGCCGATGCCGCAGCGACGGACACGGAGCGGGCCGCACCGGGCACCGAGGCGCCGACCGCTCCGGAGTCGGCGGAGCCGGCCCCCGAGAAGCCGGCACGGGAGAAGAGCGGCAGCGACTGGTTCGCCCCGCGCAAGCCCCCCACGAGCACCCCGGCCGCGGGAATTCCGGCCGCGGGCCCGAGCACCCCGGCCGCGGGCACCCCGGCCGTCGGTGGTGAGCCCGCCCCGTCCGGCGGCGGTCTGCCGTACTTCCCGGACGGCCCGCAGCACACCGGCGCCCCGGACACCGCCCGTCCGGGCGGCAGCGCCCTCGACGCGTTCGGTTCCGGGGCCCCCGGCCGGCCCGCGGCGGACGTGCGCGCGGGCGGCCCCTCCGGGCCCACCACGGGACCCGCCACCGGCACTTCGTCCCTGACCCCGAACGTCGGCGACGCGGGGGTCCAGGGTTCGGCCGGCCCGCTCTCCTCCGACGGCCCGGCGGGCCCGCAGGGCACCGGCACGTCCGGTGCCGTGCCGCGGATGTCCGACGACACGGCGGTCCTGACGCCCCAGTTCGCCGCCCCGGCCCCCGGCGGTCCCGACGGCAATGTCTCCGGTGACACGCTCACCAGCGGCATCCCGGTCGTTCCGTCGGAGCCGCGTTCGGCGTTCCCGGGCGCGGGCGGCCTCGGTGCCCGGCGCGCCGACGCGGCGCCCCGGGTCGAGGACGAGGCGATGGGCACCGGCCCGGTGGGAGCGGGCGGTCCCGCGGCACCGTCGCCCGGCCCCGCCGCGGACTCCGCCCCGGCCCCCGCGAAGAACGCGAAGAAGAAGGGCCGTTCCAAGCTGGTGCTCCTCGGCGCGGCGGTCGTCGGTCTGGCCGCCGTGGCCTACGGGGCCGGACTGCTGATGAACCACTCCGACGTCCCGAAGGGCACCACGGTGCTCGGCGTCGACATCGGCGGCGGCACGAAGGAGGAGGCCGTCGCGAAGCTGGACGCCGCCCTCGGCAAGCGCGCCGTGGCTCCCCTCCAGCTGTCCGTGGACGGCAAGAAGACCGAACTCGTCCCGGACAAGGCCGGACTCGCCCTGGACAGCCAGGAAACCGTGCGTGCGGCCGCCGGCAGCGACTACAACCCGGTCTCCGTCATCGGCTCCCTCTTCGGTCAGAAGCGCGTCGTCGACCCGGTGATCCCGGTCGACGAGGAGAAGCTCGGCGTCGCCCTGACGGACCTGGCGGGCGTCTCCGGCACGGCCAACGAGGGCACGATCAAGTTCGAGATCAACAAGGTCGTCGCCGTGCCCGGCAAGGCGGGCAAGGCGCTGGACGTCAACCGGTCGATGCTCTCGGTGCGCGACGCGTACCGGGCCCAGGTGCAGACCGGCAAGGCACCCGTCGTCCAACTGCCCGTCGCCACCCGCGAACCCACCATCGACAAGGCCGAACTCGACCGGGCGATGAAGGAGTTCGCCGAGCCGGCGATGTCCGACCGGGTCACCATCAAGGCCGGTCCCAAGGAAATCCAGTTCGGCCCCGCCAAGTCGCTGCCGCAGATCCTCTCGATGGTTCCGATCGAGGGCAAGCTGGTGCCGCACTACGACAAGAAGGCCATCGACACCCTGTCCGAGGGCGTCTTCGACGGCATCATGATCACCAAGGGCGACGGCAAGAAGCACCAGCTCAGCTCCGACGACGTGGCGGCGGCCATGCAGACCGCGGTGCTCGGCAAGACGCCCGCCGAGCGGACCGTCACGATCGACCTCGGCGGCAACGGCTAGGGTCCGCCCCGCCGCGGCGCGCGGTGTCGCTCCCGGTACCAGTGCCGCAACGGGCAACGCGTGCCGCGTCGCGCGCCGTGAACCGCTCCGGCCGCGGCACCGGGGGCTGAACCGTCGGCCCTGACGGGCGTGCGACGCCCGCCCCGGCGGACGGCACCGTTCGCACCTCGCCCGCCCCCGTCCGGATGTTCCGGGCGGGGGCGGTGCCGTGCGGTCGGCGGCGCGGCACCGCCCTCCCGCGGGGACGCCACGGCCGCGCGCGGCGTCGCCCGCCGGGGTGCCGCGAGGGCTGTGTCACCCGTCCGGCATGACATCTGTCATGCCGTTTCCACGACCGGCGGCCCTGCCGGGCGGACCCCCGGTCCGGCCAGGCTGGGCCCATGACGACGACAACCACCGAAGCCACCGCGGCGAGGACCGCCGCGGTCAGCTTCGCCCAGGTCAGCAAGGTGTACGGCGAGGTACGCGCCGTCGACGGACTCACCCTCGAACTGCACCCCGGTGAGACCGTGGCGCTCCTCGGGCCCAACGGCGCCGGGAAGTCCTCCACCCTGGACCTGCTGCTCGGCCTGCGTACCGCCGACTCCGGTTCGGTCCGGGTCTTCGGCACCACACCGCAGGACGCCATCGCCGCGGGCCGGGTCGGCGCGATGCTCCAGTCCGGCGGTCTGATGGAGGACGTCAAGGTCGAGGAACTGGTCCGCCTCGCCTGCGACCTGCACCCCAGGCCGCACCCGGTGAACGAGGTCATGTCCCGGGCCGGCATCACGCAGATCGCCGACCGCGTGGTCAACAAGCTCTCCGGAGGCCAGGAGCAGCGCGTGCGGTTCGCGCTCGCCACCGCCGGGGCCAACGACCTGATCGTCCTCGACGAGCCGACCACCGGCATGGACGTCACCGCCCGCCAGGCGTTCTGGGCCACCATGCGCGACCAGGCCGAGCAGGGCCGCACGGTGCTGTTCGCCACCCACTACCTCGAAGAGGCCGACGCGATCGCCGACCGCGTCCTCGTCCTCCACAAGGGCCGCCTCCTCGCCGACGGCACCGCCGCAGAGATCAAGGCGAGGGCCGGTGCCCGGCGCATCTCCTTCGAACTGGACGGCCCGGTCGACGAGGTGGCCCTGCGCGCCCTGCCGCACCTGTCCGCGCTCGACGTCTCCGGCGGCCGGGTCCGCATCCAGTCGCACGACGCCGACG
This sequence comes from Streptomyces sp. NPDC056061, assembly GCF_042266885.1. Taxonomy (NCBI): domain Bacteria; kingdom Bacillati; phylum Actinomycetota; class Actinomycetes; order Kitasatosporales; family Streptomycetaceae; genus Streptomyces; species Streptomyces sp. NPDC056061. The sequence goes on from NZ_JBHJWQ010000001.1 coordinate 369,956, forward strand.
CGACCGTCCACGCCGTGTACGCACTCGGCCTCCGCCCGCGCGCCCTCGAAGTCGCGGGACTCGGCCTGGAACAGGCATTCGTCGCCATCACCGAGGCCGAGGAGGCCAGGACCGCATGCTGAAGTTCTTCTCGTGGGCGCTCATCCGGCTCGAAGTGACCCGCACCCTGCGGAACAAGAAGTTCATGTTCTTCTCGATCATCTACCCGTCGGTGATCTACCTGTTGATCTCCGGCACCCAGAACACCACCGACCGCATCCCGCACACCGACCTCACCTTCCAGGCGTTCTTCATGGTCTCGATGGCCTCGTTCGGTGCGCTGACCGCCGTCCTCATGGGCAACAGCGAACGCATCGCGAAGGAACGCGAGAAGGGCTGGGTCCGCCAACTGCGCCTCACCGCGCTGCCCGGCCGCGGCTACGTGCTGGCGAAGATCGCCAGTGCGGCGATGGTCACCCTGCCCTGCATCGTGGTCGTCTTCCTGGTCGCCGCCGTCGTCAAGCAGGTACGGGTGGAGACCTGGCAGTGGTTCGCGCTGGCCGGGGTCATCTGGGCCGGCTCCCTGGTGTTCGCCGCGCTCGGGGTCGCCATCGGCTACCTCGCCAGCGGTGACGCGGTCCGCCCGCTCACGATGATCGTCTACTTCGGCCTCTCCATCCTCGGCGGCCTGTGGATGCCCAGCGCGACCTTCCCGCAGTGGCTCCAGAACGTTTCCGAGTGGCTGCCCACACACGCGTACGCTTCTCTCGGCCGGGCGATCGAGATGGGCGGCTCACCGCAGGCCGAGGACGTCGCCATCCTCTGCGGCTACTTCCTGGTCTTCGCGGGCGGTGCGGCCTGGCTCTACCGGAAGGACACCCTGAAGGCGTGAACGACGACGAGACGACCGTCGGCATCGGGCGCCCGCCCACGACGCGCAGGCAGGGCTGGATCAAGCTGTTCTGGATCGGTGTCTGGCTCGCCTTCATGACCGCCCCGGTCCGGGACCTCGCCGACGGCCGGCACACCGCGTGGGCGACGGCGTGCGGCGCGCTGGGCCTCGTGGTGTTCGCCGCGGCGTACCTGGTGCTCGTGTTCCGCAACACCGCCAGGCCGTCGGACCTCCGTCTCGTCCGGGCCGTGCTCGCTCTCCTCGGCGCCCTCGCCGCCGTCCTCACCCTGACGCTCGGCACGTCCTGGCTGGTCCTCTTCGTGTACGTGGCGGTCTCCGTCGGCGCCACCCTGCCCCCGCGGACGTCGCGGTGGCTCATCCCCGCCGTCACCGCGGCCATGGTCGGCTTCGGGCTCGTCGGCGGCCACCCGCGCGACACCGTCACCGCGCTGGTCTTCCCGGCGCTGCTCGGCGGGTTCTCGATGACCGGTGTGCAGCAGCTGATCCGTACCACGATCGAACTGCGCGAGGCCCGCGCGACCGTCGCGCAGCTCGCCGCCAACGAGGAGCGGCTGCGGCTCGCCCGTGATCTGCACGATCTGCTCGGCCACTCGCTCTCGCTCATCACGCTCAAGAGCGAGCTGGCCGGGCGGATGCTGCCGGACCACCCGGGGCAGGCGGCCGCCCAGGTCGCGGACATCGAACACGTCAGCCGCCAGGCGCTGGCGGACGTGCGCAACGCCGTCACCGGATACCGCAGGCCGACCCTCCCCGGCGAACTGGCCGGGGCCCGTACCGCGCTCGCCGCGGCGGGCATCGTCGCGGACGTCCCGTCCGAGGCCCCGGCGGACCTGCCCGAGAAGCCGGAGGAGGTGCTTGCCTGGGCGTTGCGGGAGGCGGTCACCAATGTCGTGCGCCACAGCGGTGCCCGGAACTGCGCGGTGGGCCTCGTCGCCCGCCGGACCCTCGACGGCGAGATCCTCGAACTCACCGTCGCGGACGACGGCGTCGGGGCGGCGGGCAGCAGACCGGGCAACGGCCTCACCGGCCTCGCCGAGCGCCTCGCCGCGGTCGACGGCACCCTGACCACCAGCACCGGCAACTCCCGTTCCGGCAGCTCCGCTTCCGGCAAAGGCTTCGTGCTGACCCTGAGCGTTCCGCTGGGTCCCGGCCCCAGGGCTGTCCCGTAGTCCCCGACGGGTGTGCGACGACAGCCACGGCACCTCCCCGCGCTGTCGGAACGTCCGAATACATTCGGTGTCCGGACGTCCCTCCGCCTTGCGGCGCCCCGCGTCCGACGCCGCACACCGAACCACCGGGGGTGCCGGGACAGCCCTTAGGATCCACGGAATGAGCATGATCAGACTTCTCCTCGCCGAGGACCAGCACATGGTGCGCGAGGCGCTCGCGACGCTCCTCGGCCTGGAGCCCGACATCGAGGTGGTGGCCCAGGTCGCCCGCGGTGACGAGGTGCTCGCCGCCGCCCGCGAGCACCGGGCGGACGTGGCGCTGCTGGACATCGAGATGCCGGGCCTGACGGGGATCGACGCGGCAGCGGTCCTGCGGCGCGAACTGCCCGAGGTGAAGATCGTCGTCGTCACCACCTTCGGCCGCCCCGGCTACCTGCGCCGGGCCATGGAGTCGGGCGCCGACGCCTTCCTGGTGAAGGACGCGCCGGCCGCCCAACTCGCCTCGGCGGTACGCAAGGTGCTGGCGGGGGAGCGGGTCATCGACCCCACCCTCGCGGCCGCCGCGCTCGCCGACGGGGCGAACCCGCTCACCGACCGCGAACGCGATGTCCTGCGCACGGCGGCGGACGGCTCCACCAACGCGGAGATCGCGGCGGCCCTCCACCTCTCGCAGGGGACGGTCCGCAACTACCTCTCCACGGCGATCCAGAAGCTGGCGGCCCGCAACCGGGCGGAGGCGGTCCGGATCGCCCGGGAGAAGGGCTGGCTGTAGGCGGGACAGTCCCGGGCCGTACGAGTTGTGGGTGTCGACGCCGACGGCCCCCGGTACGCACAGGGTGTGGGCGTCGACGCCGACGGCCCCCGGTTCGCACGTCCGGGCGCCCGTGCCGGAGCCTGCCGGGGTGTCACGACCCGGGGGCACCAGGGAGCGGGCTCCCGTATCGCTTCCCGGGGCGTCAGTCCGCGGCCGGCCGCCACCGCCGGGCGGTACGGATCGCCGACCGGCCCGCCAGGGCACCGACCACGACCGCCAGCACGATGCAGCCGCATGCCCCGACGGCGAGCGCTCCCCAGGACACGTAGCCCTCCTGCACCACGGAGATGAAGAACAACGAGTGCCAGGCCGTGACGACGGTGGCAATGCAGGCCGAGATGAGCAACGGGACGGTCAGATGCCAGGTCGCCACCGACCGGAAGACGGCGTGGCCCCCGGTCAGCACGCTGAGCGGTGCCAGGGCCTGCCGGACGGTACCGAACTCGGCGGCCGCGCTCAGGCTTCCCGCCAGCAGCAACAGGCCGAGTCCCAGGAGCCCGAAGAGCAGAACCCAGTTGGTCAGCCGCTCCTTGTTCGCGGCGCCCACCAGCCACGTCTCTCCCGGCGTCTCCACGGTCACCGCCGGTACCAGCGCATGGGCCGCCCGCTTCACCTGGGAACGCACACCCGGGGCGGGCGAGGTCACGATGAGCGTGTCCCGTGCCGCGTCGAAACGCGGCACTGCCGGCACCGCCTGGAAGCGCGTCCCCGGCCCGTACCAGGCACGGATCTCCGTCACGCGTGCGTCGTGGCTCGCCGGGCCCGTGAGGTCCGCCGGTTTCGCGGGGCACGCGAGTCCCAGCGACTTCAGCGCTCCGCACGAGCCCTGGAGGAGCACCGACCGCTGTTCGGGTTCGGCCCTCACCACGAGCAGGTGGGAGCCGGCCGGCAGCGTCCGGGACAACTGTCCGACCACGGATGCCGTGAGATCCGCACCGCGGACATCGAGCACGGTGTCACCGACGCGCGCCTCCGAGGCACGTGCCGCGGCCGCCTTGTCGCCGAGTCGGCTGTTCCACACCTGGAGCTGGCCGATCAGCCCGAGTCCGATCACCATGGCCAGGGACAGCCGGACCACGACGCCGGGGTGCGCGGCCGTCCACCGCCCGCCGATCAACTGGCCGGGACTGCCGGTGCGCAGACCGCGTGCCGCGATGCCGTTCCCCAGCCGTCGGCCGGCCACGGCCGCCACCGAGGGGAGCAGGGCCCACATGGCGACGGTACCGACGACGAAGGCGATGAGGCCCGGCGTCCCGCTGAGGTACTGGCTGAACGCGACGAGGACGACTCCCGCCACGCACCCGATCGGCCGCCACCGGGGAATCCGTGTGGAGAACGAGCGGGGCCGGGTGGCGGCACCGTCGCGTTCGACGCGGTGGAGAAGGACCACCACGCCGAGGGCGATCACGAAGGACAGGACCAGCGCGGCGGCCATCGGGCCCCCGGCCGCGCGCATGTCGTCGCTGTCCAGGAGATATCCGGTGGGCGGGAGCCGGACGTCCGTCGTCATCGCCGCGAGCGCCGGTAGGACGGCGAGCGCCGTTCCGGCAGCGAGGGCCGGCGCCGCTTCGCCCACATTGACGATCGCACGGTGACGCCACGTCCCGCCGAGGGCCTGGAGGAGACTGCCGCGGCGGTCACGTGTGCGGGAGCCGACCCGGGAGGCGACCACCAGCAGGGCGAGCGCGGGTACGCCCGCCAGGGCGCCCAGGGCGAGCAGTACATGGCTGACCGGGCGGGAGTTGAGCGTCTCGCCCATCGGGTAGCTCTGGCCGAACCCCGTGACGTACCACCAGGAATCGTTCGACCCGGGGTCGGGCGTGCGCGCGGGTCTGACGTAGGCGAGGCGCTCCGAGGGCGAGACGAGGCCCTCCTCGGCGATCGTGCCGGCGAAGTGGCCGTACCGGTCGGTGATCCGCTCAGGCTGCCCCGCACGGACCAGTTCCGGGGACAGCACGGCTTCCCCGGGGGCCGGCCAGTGGCTCAGCCCTGGCGGAAGGGGAGCATCCGGTTTCAGCGGATACAGGTAGATCACGGTGTGCTGGATCTCGCCGGTCGTGTCGAACGCCTCGCGCCACAGCGCGACGGCATCGCCCTTCCGGTCGGTGATCAGCGGGCCCCGCGCCTGGTTCCGGGCCTCGCGCCCGTCGTAGGTGGCGAGCGCGGCCGCGGCTCCCAGCACGACGACGGCGAGTGCGGCCGCAGCGGCGAGCAGGGACCAGAAGCGCAGCCGGTCGCCGGGGGTGCCGCGGCCGGCCGCGGCACCGATGCGGAGCAACTGCCACCACAGGCGTCCGCCCCGGGGCTTCGGCCCGGCGGAGCCGTCCGTGCGCCGGCTCTCCGCGGTGTCCGTGCTCACGCGTCCACCCCGTCCAGGGCGTCCGTCAGCGCACCGGCTTCGAGACGGAGGGTCCGCTGTGCCCGTGCGGCCACCGACGGGTCGTGGGTGACGACCAGCAGGGCGCAACCGCGCTCCCGGGACACGGTGAACAGGAGATCGGCCACCGCCTCCCGGGCCCGCGGGTCGAGAGCCCCGGTCGGTTCGTCGGCCAGGAGCACGTCGGGGTCGGTGATCAGCGCGCGGGCCACGGCGGCGCGCTGGCGCTCACCGCCGGAGAGCATTCCGGTCGGCGTCCCGTCCTGCGGTACCCCGAGTTCGGACAGCAGTTCCGCCGCTCGCCGGTACGCGTCGCGGTGCTCGCCGCCGTCGAGGAGAACGGGCAGCGCCACGTTTTCCACCGGGGACAGTTCGGGAAGCAGCTCACCGAACTGGAAGACCACGCCCAGGTGCGCGCGGCGTATCCGCGCCAACTGCTTGGGACGCAGCCCGGTGAGCCGGTGCGTGCCCACGTCCACCGTGCCGCCGTCCGGCGCGACCAGGCCGAGGATGCACATCAGCAGCGTCGACTTCCCGGAGCCGCTGGGACCGGTGACGGCCACGGATTCGCCCGGTTCGATGTCCAGGTCGACGCCGTCCAGCAGTACCCGTTCGCCCAGCCGATGGCTCAGGCCCCTCACGTGCAGGCCCATCGATCCTCCGGCCGTCACCATGTGTTCGCTCCCTCGTCGACGCTTCGGGCCGCCTCGGCGCACGCGGCACCGAGGACGGGAAGACGACCCGCCGGGGCCGGGCGGTCGACCGCCCGGCCCCGGCGGGATCTGTGGCAGACCTCAGGGGGCCTTCCAGCCCGAGCAGTCGTCCGGTGCCCAGTCGTTGTCGTCGCAGGCCTGGAACTTGATGATCTTCGAGCCGTCCGCGGAGGTGGCCCGCGTCTTGTAGCCGCTGTGGTTCCAGAGGGTCCGCTTGGTGCCGGCGCTGGTCTGGCGGTAGTACTCCGCCTTGCCCGAGTCGCCGTCGTCGCTGCCGTCGTACACGGATATCACGCCGGCCTTGCCACCGTAAGGTGCCGTTGCCGTGACGCCGCCCCCCTTGGCGTCGAGCGCGAACGCACCGGCAGCCGGGAATGCGAGGCTGACGGCGAGAACCGTTCCGGCGACAATCTTGAGTCTGGACATGGTGTTCCCCTCCTGTGTCATGAGACCCATGGACGACCGACGGGCCGATCACGAACGTGGCCTGAATCAGGCGTGCCCCCCGGCCGCCGGTCGTCGCCGAGCCTCACACGGTGACCAGGTGGTAACAAGCCGATTACGCCCTCGTGGCCGGAATCGGTATGTCGGGACGAGGGGCCGGATCGGTGCCCCGAACCACCGGTGACGTGGTTCGCGGCAGGCAAACGGAACATGCCGTTGACACTGTCCTGTGCATGGGCAACTGTTCCGCCGAAGTCGAAACGGAACGTGCCGTGCCGTTGGCCCGCGAGGGCGGCCGCGCTCGCGGGCAGGGGCCGAAAAATGGCCGGAATGATCACCAGCGCACCCGGGCGTACCCCGGCATACTCGGGCGCCGTCTCGCGTACTGCCGCCCCCGCACATCGCCTCCTCCGACGCCGCCGACGCGGCGCGCGTCAGCCCTGCTTGGACGAGTCGAGGTGGGCGAACGCCACCACGTTGTTCTCGTAGTCCTTGGCGGTTTTGTTGTACGGGCCGCCGCAGGTGATCAGACGGAGTTCGGCGTCCGGGGTGTCGGCGTAGACCCGCTTGTCCGGGAACTTCGCCTTGCTGAACGTCTCCACCGAGTCGACCTTGAACGTGGCCACCGAGCCGTCGGCGCGCGTGATGTCGACCGTGGCGCCCGGCTTGAGGAACTGGAGCTGGAGGAAGACGGCGGGCCCGGTCGTCGTGTCGACATGGCCCGCGACGATCGCCGTGCCGTGCTCGCCGGGCGTGGCACCGTCCTCGAACCAGCCCACGAGGTTGCTGTCGTTGGCGGGCGGCGGGTTCAGTCGGCCGTCGTCGCCGATGGCCAGACCGGTGAACGGAGCGTTGACGCCGAGGGTCGGAATCCGCAGCCGCGTCGGGACGGAGCGCAGCATCGCCGGGCCGACGGCCTTGCCCGAGGGCGTGACGGGGCGGGGCGGAGCGTGCGAGCCGAGCACCTCGGGCACGGGCATGGCCGGTGCGAGGGCGGCGACGGGCGGGGGTGGTGCCTTGTCGTCGGCCGCGTTGCCGAAGGAGTTGTAGATCAGGAGCATGCCCAGCCCGGCCGCGACGGCGGGCCACATGAGGGCGCGGCGCAGGGTGGCTGCGGGGGCGGTCCGGGAGGGGGTGGATCCGGGTGGCTGCGGGGCGGCCATGGGAGAGTGCCTTTCGCTCGTGCGATGCCGGCTTGCGCGATGTCGGGGATGCGGGGGACGCCGGGAGCCGGGGCGCGCGGCCGTCGGAGCCGATCCCGGACGGGGCCGGGGATCGCGCCGGGCCCGGTGGTCGTGCCGCTCCGGTGCCGGATCACCGGAGCGGAAACGAAGCCGCCGCGGCCGTCGCCCCCGAGGGACGACGGCCGCGACAGTGTGATGACGACCGGCCGACGGTGGACGGTTGACGGGAGGCCCCGGTCAGGCGGCCGCGCCACCCGCCGACCGACGACGGCGCAGCTTGTACGCGCCGACGCCGAGGCCGCCGAGCAGCAGCGCCGAACCGGCGGCCAGGCTGCTGCCGGTCATCGCCGTGCCGCCGCCACCGGTGTGCATGCCACCGCGGGGCTTGCCGCCGTCGCGGCCGCCCTCGTCGCCGCCGCGGCCGCCACGGTCGCCGCCTTCGTCGCCGCCGCGACCGCCTTCGTCCCGGCCGCGGTCGCCGCCGCGACCGCCCTCGTCGCGGTCGCCGACGACCACCTTGGCCATGAAGCCGCCGCCGGTGTGCATACCGCCGCGGGGCCCACGGCCCTCGTCGCGGTCACCGTGGTCACCGCCCTCGTCGCCGCCGTGACCGCCTTCGTCGCCGCCGCGACCGCCTTCGTCCCGGCCGCGGTCGCCGCCCCGGCCGCCCTCGTCGCGGTCGCCGCCGCGACCGCCCTCGTCGCGGTCGCCGACGACCACCTTGGCCATGAAGCCGCCGCCGGTGTGGACGCCGCCGCGGGGTCCGCGGCCCTCGTCGCGGCCGCCACGGTCGCCGCCGCGGTCGCCGCCCTCGTCGCGGTCACCGCGGTCGCCGCCGCGGTCGCCGCCCTCGTCGCGGTCGCCGCCGCGGTCGCCGTGGTCGGAGCCGTATCCCCCGTGCTCGTCGCCGCGCGAGGACGAGGAGCCGTTGGCCGCCGGTGCCGCGTCTCCTGCCGCGACTGCGGCGTAGGCGGAGGGACCGGTGATGGCGAGAACCGCTGTGACAGCGGCCGAAGCGAACAGTGTGCGGGCAGAGCGCATCTGAACACATTCCTTCCGCCGCGACTGCGAGGAGTGACGGGGTGTCGACTCGGTGTGGAGCAGCAGCGACGTGATCCACCGTCAGTCGGAATGTGGTCCCGCGCCAACGGGGAGTGCCGCATTCGAGCGATGCCGTGGGCTCTTCGGGTGGCGTGGAGCGGATAATCACCCGTTGGACGGCACGCGGCGACACGTGAGGTTTGAGCGACGGCGGCCACCCGTTTGCCGAGGTCCCGGCGTGACGGCCCGTCCACCGCGGATTCCGGCTCGACAAACCGTCGGGGAGGGTGAACTCCTCGATGAATCGGGTGGGTTGAGTGGATATCGGCACTCGCCGGGTCCGCCGCGACCGGATGCCGCCCGCGGCGCTCCCGCCGCTGTCCGGCACCGGTTCGCCCCAGGATTCCACCTGGCGGCGTAACCCGGCGGACGAGGCGAAACGGGCCCGCGCCGACCGACCGGGGCACGGGGCGAGAGGCCCCGGTGCCCCGACGCCTCGATGCCCCGGACGTGCCGCATCGGGACGTCCGGGCCCCGGGTGCCCGGGGTCGCGCGGCCCCCGGCGGTCGCGTCCGGCGGGGCGGCCTCAGTTCAGCAACGCCCTTGCCGCCCGAGCCCGTTGCCGGATGGCCTCGGCCGCCTCCGGTTCGACCCCGGCCACCACGTCCGCGTACGCGTCCATCTCCGCCGCCCCGCGCAGGAACTGCCCGCTCTGCACGAGCAGCTGGGCACGCTCGAAGCGCAGCCGGGCCGGATGCGAGGGCAGCAGCAGGGAGAGGTCCACCGACCACAGCGCCACGTCCGTGTGCTCAGGGCGGGTCGCCGCCCATGCCCTGATGTTGTTCAGGATCCGCAGCACGATCTCCAGCGGCCGGGCGGGTTCCAGCATCGACTCCTCCAGCGGCGCCCCCGTCGCCCCCGCCACCAGCAGTTCCGCGTCCCGTCCGGTCAACGGACGTCCGCCGTGGAAGGGGTCCACCAGCACCCGTTCCGACGGATCGCCGAATCCGACGACGAAATGACCCGGCAGTGCCACCCCGTACACCGGGGCGCCCGCCCGCCGGGCCACCTCGATCCACACCACCGACAACAGGATCGGCAGCCCGTGGCGCCGTCGCAGGACCTGATGCAGCAGCGACGACTCCAGCCGCCGGTAGTCCGCGGCCGAGCCCGCGAAACCGCACCGCCTGCCGAGCAGTTCGGCCACCGCCGAGGCCCAGGAACGGCTGCCCCGTACCCCGTACGGGAGCCGGCCCGCCAGCTCGTCCAGCTCGATCTGCGCAGAGTCGATCCCGTTCTCGTCCAGGTCGGGATCGGCCACCGCCGCCAGCAACAGGCAGAGCAGCGCCAGGTCCGGCCGCTCGGCGCGCGCCTCGGCGGCGAACCGGCGCAGCAGCTCGTCCCGGTCCGGGCGCCCGGACCGCTCCGGCTTCCCCGGTTCCTCCGGTCGATGAGGACTCATCGGACTTCCCGCCCTCCCGTCACGCCGGCCGGAAGTGGTGATACCGGTGATGGACCGAGAAATCCAGGGCCCCGTACAGAGCCCGCGCCCCTTCGTTGTCCGATTCCACCTGGAGCCACGCCGCCGAGGCGCCCTCCTCCAGGGCCCGGCGGGCGAGTGCGGTCATCACGGCGGTGGCGAGCCCCCGGCGCCGGTGGGCGGGGGCCACCTCGACGGCCATGAACCCGGCCCACCGCCCGTCCACCACGCACCGCCCGATCGCCGCGGGGGCCGCCTCCGTCCGCCCGGCACCACCGGGCTCGTCGCGCCCGGAGGAGCTGTTCCCGGGCCCGTCGGTCGCGGGCTCGCCGTCCCCGGGCTTCTCGCCCCCGGGCTCCTCGTCCCCGGGCACGGAGGCGAACCACACCGAGGGTCCGCCGCGCAGCACCTCCAGGACATGCGGCCCGGGGGTCTCGAAGCGCTGGTAGCGGGAGAGCCAGGACTCGTCGAGATCGCGGCTCAGCCGGACCCGTGACACATCCGCGTCCAGATCGGCGATCGGGGCGAGCGCGGCGATCCGCACCTCGGTCGTCACCTCGCGCCGCCACCCGCGCTCCTCCAGTTCCGCGCACAGCTGCTCCTGGGTGCCCTCGGCGCCCGTCGCGGCCTGGACGTACGCGGGCAGCCCGCGCTCCCCGTACCACCGCTCGGCGTACCGGAGCGCCTCGTCGAGCGGCATGCCGGGATCGCCGAGCGGCAGCACGGAGTTGGCGCGCCGGGTGAAGCCCCGTGCGGCGCGCAGCCGCCAGTCGCCGAGCGCCTCGCTCTCCACCGGCTGCCAGGCCCGGGCGCAGACGTGCGCGAGTTCCTCGAAGGAGGTGGCGGGCAGACCGCGCCGTCGGGCCGGGGCGGCGGGGACGACCTTGCCCGCGACGAGATCCGATTCCGCGACCCGGACCGATTCACCGCTCCGTGTTGTGATCGACAGCACACCATGTTCCCACGATGTGAGAATGCCGACCGTGTCGGTGAACTTCGCCCCCTGTGGGCCATGCGCACAAGTGCGCCGGAGTGATACCCGTTTGCCCACGTCAGTCGGTGCAATTCGGACGTCCAGGCGTCCGCCGACGGTGAATTCCACAGCTCTGTCCGCCCCTCCTGTTCGGTTCGTGCCCGGGAACGGAGATACTAGGGGTGGGCATCGACGACGCCGCGCTCCCGCGCGAGAGCCAACGCCCTACCGAGGAGGAACGACAGCGTGACCTACGTCATCGCGCAGCCTTGTGTCGACGTGAAGGACAAGGCCTGCATCGAGGAGTGCCCCGTCGACTGCATCTACGAGGGCCAGCGGTCCTTGTACATCCACCCGGACGAATGCGTCGACTGCGGAGCCTGCGAGCCGGTGTGCCCGGTCGAGGCGATCTTCTACGAGGACGACACCCCGGAGGAGTGGAAGGACTACTACAAGGCGAACGTCGAGTTCTTCGACGACCTCGGGTCGCCCGGTGGTGCCTCCAAGCTGGGCCTGATCGAGCGCGACCACGCGTTCATCGCAGCACTGCCGCCGCAGAACCAGTAGGCGCGGCAGGCACGTGCGTCGCCCCGGTCCCGTACGGCTCGTCACCGTGCGGGACCGAGGCGTTTCCACGGAGCGGCCCGGGCGGCCGGAACCACCCGGGCCCCGTCCGGTCGGCCGGGCCGGCCGACGAAGCGGCGCTCCCGGCGGCAGCAGGGCCCGAGCGGCGCACCCGGTGCGCCGACGGCGCCGGAGCCGCGCGCAATCCCGTACGAGAAAGCAGAGATCCGTGTCCGCAGTCTCCTCCCGTCTCCCGGATTTCCCCTGGGACAAGCTCGCCCCCCACAAGTCGACGGCCGCCGCCCACCCGGACGGCATCGTGGACCTGTCCGTCGGCACACCGGTCGACCCGGTGCCGGAGCTGGTCCGGCAGGCGCTCGTCGCCGCCGCGGACAGCCCCGGCTATCCGACCGTGTGGGGAACCGCCGAGCTGCGCGATGCGATCACCGACTGGGTGCGGCGGCGGCTCGGCGCGGTCGGGGTGGCGCACGAGAACGTCCTGCCGGTCGTCGGCTCCAAGGAGCTGGTGGCCTGGCTGCCCACCCAGCTCGGCCTCGGCGCGGGCGACAAGGTCGCCTACCCGCGCCTGGCCTACCCGACGTACGAGGTCGGCGCGCGCCTCTGCGGTGCCGAGCCCGTCGTCTACGACGACCCCACCGAGCTGGACCCGGCCGGCCTGAAGCTGCTCTGGCTCAATTCGCCGTCCAACCCGACCGGTCGCGTCCTGCCCGAGGACGAGCTGATCCGGATCGTCGCCTGGGCGCGCGAGCACGGCGTCCTGGTCTTCAGCGACGAGTGCTACCTGGAGCTGGGCTGGGAGGCCGAGCCCGTCTCCGTGCTGCACCCGGAGGTCTGCGGCGGCACGTACGAGGGGATCGTCGCCGTCCACTCGCTGTCCAAGCGTTCGAACCTTGCCGGGTACCGCGCGGCCTTCGTCGCGGGCGACGCGTCCGTGCTCGGCGAGCTGCTGCTGATCCGCAAGCACGGCGGAATGATGACCCCGGCCCCGGTTCAGGCGGCGGAGGCCGCGGCCCTCGGCGACGACGCGCACGTCGCCGAGCAGCGGGAGCGGTACGCGAAGCGGCGTGCCGCCCTGCGCGCCGCGCTGGAGGCCCACGGCTTCCGGATCGAGCACAGCGAGGCGAGCCTCTACCTGTGGGCGACGCGCGACGAACCCTGCTGGGACACCGTGGCGTACCTGGCGGACCTCGGCATCCTGGTGGCGCCGGGCGACTTCTACGGGCCGGCCGGGGACCGCTTCGTGCGGGTGGCGTTCACGGCGACGGACGAGCGGGTGGCCGCCGCGGTCGAGCGCCTGTCCCGCGGCTGACCGGCCGACGCCGTCGGCGCCGCACACGCGAGGGGCCGCAGGGGCACATGCACCCCTGCGGCCCCTCGTGCGTGAGGCGGCGTCGGCCGGATCAGCCGATCGGCAGGCCCTGGGTGGGCAGACCGCCCTCGGTCACGGCGCCCGCCGTGTCGCCGAGCACCTTGCCCGCGCCGCCGCCGGTGGCCTTCCGCAAGGTCGGGGCGGCCTCGGCGCCCGCCTTGCCGACGGTCTTGCCCGCCGCCGGAAGGGCGGTTCCGACGACCTTGCCGCCGGTCCCGTTCGCCGTCTCGGTGCCCTGCCGGGACACGCCGTCGACCGTCCTGCCGAGGCCGTCGCCGTCGACCGTGGTCAGGCCGCCGAGCTCCGGCGTCTGCGGGAGCGGCGCGGCACCCGCGGCTCCGGCCGCGCCGACCACGGGGGCGGCACACGCGGCGAGCAGCAGCGCGGCACGGGTGATCCGGCGGGTCAGGGGGAGGGACATGATGCTCCTTCGACGGGATGAGGAATCTGTCTGTCCGTTGATCGGACGCAATGACAACCGTCGTGGGGGCCGGAGAGGTTGCGGTGGGCCGAGGTAAAGAGTCGGTAACGTGCCGACCGGTCCGTCGCGGCGAGAACCGGACCGACATCGCCTTCCCGGTCGGTCGGGTGAACCGTCACTTGGCCTTCGCCGCAAGGGGATCGAGGGACATGGGGCGGTGGCGGAGGGGGAGATGCACGGAGCCGCCGCGCGGGGCGATTAACCCCGCCGGGCGGTGATCCGCACTACTGTACGAGCTTGATCCGGACCCTGTCGGCGTCCGATTCCTTGCGGTCCGTGTGCCAGCCGGACCCGGCCTTCCATACCCGGTCCGCGTAGGCGACCTCCTTCAGCCCCAGCGACTCGGACCGTGCGACCGCCCAGTGCGCCAGTTCCCAACCGCGCCGGGGCGCGTCGTCGTCCTCGGGGTCGAGGGCCGTCGGCACCGGTACCGCGACCGTGCTCGCCGCGGGCGAACCGGCCGCGCCCGTACCGTCCGCCACCGACGGCCGCGTCGCGGGCAGCACCTCCTTGCCGAAGGCGCGGACCAGTTCCGTCCGCACCGTCGCCGCGTCGGCCGTCACGGCCGTCGTCCGCGGCGGATTGCAGTTCAGCGTGGCGGGCGTGCGCCCGGTCAGCGCGGCCGCCAGCAGCGCCGCGTCCGGCTCGTGCTTCGCGTACGCCTGCGGGAAGCCGCTGCGCTGGACCCGCTGTGCGGCGACCGTCAGCGGCAGCCGCGAATAGCCGGGGACCTCGGCCAGGTGCCGGTAGAACTCGCCGGCCGAGTAGACCGGGTCCATGATCTGCTCCTCGGTGCCCCAGCCCTGCGAGGGCCGCTGCTGGAACAGCCCCAGTGAATCCCGGTCGCCGTGCTCGATGTTGCGCAGCCCCGACTCCTGCAACGCGGTCGCCAGCGCGATCGTCACCGCGCGCTCGGGCATGCCGCGGGCGGCGCCGACGGCCGAGATCGTCGCGGCGTTCGACGCCTGTTCCGGGCTCATCCGGTACGTGCGGCCCTTGCCCGTCGAGCCGTCGGCGGACTCCACGACGCACCCTTGGACGACCGTTTTGCCGGTGATGTATTGAAGGAGCAGGTAGCCGCCCAGAGCGGCGAGCACGACGAAGGCGGCCGCGATACGGAAGAGACGGCTGCGGGCGGTGTGTCTGCGGGTGGGGGAGTCGATCCGGGGCACGGGGCCACCGTACTTGAGTGTCCGTCCGGCGCCGAGGGCCCAGGGACCCCCGCGCGGGACGGATCGGACGGGACCGGACGGACCGGTTCGTCGCGCCTCGCGCACGGGCCCCGCCGCCGGTCGCGGACGAGGCCGTAGGGTCGGTGCCATGACCGAAAGCACGCTTGACCTCACACTGGACGGCCCCGCACTCACGGCACGGCTCGTCGACTTCCCGTCGGTCAGCGGCCAGGAGAAGGAGCTCGCCGACGCCATCGAGGCGGCGCTGCGCACCCTGCCGCACCTGACCGTCGACCGGCACGGCAACAACGTCGTGGCCCGGACGAACCTGGGCCGTGCCGAGCGGGTCGTGCTCGCCGGACACATCGACACCGTGCCGATCGCCGACAACGTGCCCTCCCGGCTCGACGACGACGGCGTGCTCTGGGGCTGCGGCACCTCCGACATGAAGTCGGGCGTCGCCGTCCAGCTGCGGATCGCCGCGACCGTGCCCGAGCCCAACCGCGACCTCACCTTCGTCTTCTACGACAACGAGGAGGTCGCCGCGCACCTGAACGGGCTCGGGCACGTGGCCGAGGCCCACCCCGACTGGCTGGCGGGCGACTTCGCCGTCCTGCTGGAGGGCTCCGACGCCGAGGTCGAGGGCGGCTGCCAGGGCACGCTGAGGGTCTTCCTGCGCACCGCGGGCGAGCGGTCCCACTCCGCGCGCAGCTGGATGGGATCCAACGCCGTCCACGCCGCGGCCCCGATCCTGGCCAGGCTCGCCGCGTACGAGCCGCGCCGCCCGGTCATCGACGGGCTCGCCTACCACGAGGGCCTCAACGCGGTGCGGATCGAGGGCGGCGTCGCCAACAACGTCATCCCCGACGCGTGCACCGTCGTCGTCAACTACCGCTATGCCCCCGACCGCTCCGCCGAGGAGGCCCTGGCCCACGTCCACGAGGTCTTCGCGGACTGCGGCGTCGCCGAGTTCGTCGTCGACGACCACTCCGGCGCGGCCATGCCCGGTCTCTCGCACCCGGCGGCCAAGGCGTTCATGGCGGCGGTCGGCGGCACCGCCCGGCCCAAGTTCGGTTGGACGGACGTCTCCCGTTTCGGCTCCCTCGGGGTGCCGGCGGTGAACTACGGCCCCGGCGACCCGCTGCTCGCGCACAAGCGCGACGAGCACGTGCGGACCGAGCGGATCACCCACTGCGAGGAGCGGCTCCGCTCCTGGCTCACCGCCTGACCCCCGGTATTCCTCCGCCGGTAACCTCCGTGGATCTAGGCTGGCCGGAAAGGGACGGTCGTCCGTGACGACCGTCGGCCGTCGTCGGAGGGAGCAGGTCATGGGCAACCCCGAGGGAACGCAGGTCCCCGAGGAGCAGCGGCTCGGACCGGTACTGCGCCGCAGGGAACAGGTGCAGCCCGGCACCACGGATCAGCGGCTGCTGGACACCGAGGGCGACTCCGAGTGGGTGCACACCGACCCGTGGCGGGTGATGCGCATCCAGTCGGAGTTCGTCGAGGGCTTCGGCGCGCTCGCCGAACTGCCGAGCGCCATCAGCGTCTTCGGCTCGGCCCGCAGCCGTCCCGGCGGCCCGGACTACGAGGCGGGCGTACGGATCGGCAAGGCCCTGGTCGAGGCCGGTTTCGCGGTGATCACCGGAGGCGGTCCCGGTGCCATGGAGGCGGCGAACAAGGGGGCGCGGGAGGCCAAGGGCATCTCCGTCGGCCTCGGCATCGAGCTGCCCTTCGAGTCCGGGCTCAACCCGCACGTCGACATCGGCGTGAACTTCCGCTACTTCTTCGTCCGCAAGACGATGTTCGTGAAGTACGCGCAGGGCTTCGTCGTCCTGCCGGGCGGCCTCGGCACGCTCGACGAACTCTTCGAGGCCCTCACCCTCGTCCAGACCCGCAAGGTCACCCGCTTCCCGATCGTGCTGTTCGGCACCGCGTACTGGAGCGGGCTCGTGGACTGGCTGCGGGACACGGTGGTGGCCCAGGGCAAGGCGTCCGAGCACGACCTGCTGCTGTTCCACGTGACGGACGACGTGGACGAGGCGGTCGACCTGGTGACCAAGGAGGTCGGCCGGTAGGCCGTGACCGCGGGACGGCGGACGCGCACGGGCGGGGCCGACGCCGTGCCCCGCCCGGTGGTGCGTGCGCCGTCCCGCGTGCCCGGCCCGGCCCGCCGGGCCGTCAGGCCAGTCCGCGCCTCGCCACCGCGGGTTCCCGGTGCCCCGCGATCGAGGCGACCATGTCCAGCACCTGACGGGTTTCCGCCACCTCGTGCACCCGGTACACGCGGGCGCCGAGCCACGCCGACACGGCAGTCGTCGCCAGCGTCCCGATCACGCGCTCCTTGACCGGGCGGTCCAGGGTCTCGCCCACGAAGTCCTTATTGGACAGCGACACCAGGACCGGCCAGCCGGTCTCCGTCATCTCGGTGAGCCTGCGCGTCGCCTCCAGCGAGTGCCGGGTGTTCTTCCCGAAGTCGTGACCGGGGTCGATCATGATCCCGTCCGGCCGCACCCCGAGCCCCGCGGCCCGCTCCGCCAGCCCCACCGTCACCCGCAGGATGTCGGCCATGACGTCGTCGTACGCCACCCGGTGCGGCCGGGTCCGGGGCTCGGCGCCGCCCGTGTGCGTGCACACCAGACCGGCGCCGTAGCGCGCGGCGACCTCGGCGAGCTTCGGGTCGACGCCGCCCCAGGCATCGTTCAGCACGTCGGCACCGGCCTCGCACACCGCCTCGCCGACGTCGTGGCGCCAGGTGTCGACGCTGATCACCACGTCCGGGTGACGGCGCCGCACCTCGGCGACGAACCCCACCGTGCGGCGGGCCTCCTCCTCGGCGGTCACCTCCGCACCGGGCCCGGCCTTCACCCCGCCGATGTCGATGATCGCCGCACCGTCCGCGATCGCCTGCTCGACCCGGGCGAGCGCGGGCTCGTCCCGGAACGTCGCGCCCTGGTCGTAGAAGGAGTCCGGGGTACGGTTCACGATCGCCATGATCACCGGCTCGTGCGTACCGAATTCACGCCGCCCCAGCCTGAGCGCACCGCTTCGCATCCCGCGTTTCTCCTCTGGTAGATCGCCCGTGGTCGCCTGCGACCCTACGGCCTGTCCGGCACCGGCCGCCGGGCGAGGCACCGGCTGTCGGTGCCGCGTGGCACGATCGGACACGGACAGGTTTCCGCACCCGGGGAGATGCGCGTGTTCTGGTTCTTGCTGCTGACGATGGTGGTCGTCGTGGCCGCGGTCACCCTGGCGGTGGTCGGCGGGGGACGGACCGCCGTCCTCCAGGACGTGGCGCCCGAGCAGCTGACGGACCCGCTGCCCGCCATACGCCCGGTCGGCCGGGCCGACGTCGAGGCGCTGCGGCTGCCGGTGGCCGTCCGCGGCTATCGCATGACGGACGTCGACGAGGCGCTCGGACGGCTCGGTGCCGAGCTCGCCGAGCGGGACGCGCGGATCGCGGAGCTGGAATCGGCCCTTGCCGGAGCCCAGGCGACCGCCGTCGGCGGCCCCGACCTCCTGGAGCCGCCGGAGGGGGATCCGCACCGGTCCCCGGAGCGCCCGGAGGAGCCGCCGCGGGAGCGCGAGCGGCCCGAGGAGCGCTCCCGGGCACCGTGGGACAAATCCTGGCGGGCCACCGGGAACGACGACGGCCCGCAGGACACCGGGCGCGAGCCCCGGCCGCACGACCCCCGGCAGCACGATCCCCAACAGCACGAGGACCGGCCGGAGGACCGACCGGGAGAGGAGTCCGGGCGATGAGCGACGGCGCGGAAGCAGCACCGGACGGCGGCCTGCGCTGCCCCTGGGGGCTCTCCACGGAGGACTACCTGACCTACCACGACACCGAATGGGGCCGCCCGGTCCACGGCGACGACGCCCTCTTCGAACGGCTCTGCCTGGAGGCGTTCCAGTCGGGCCTGTCCTGGCTGACGATCCTGCGCCGCCGGGAGGGCTTCCGCTCCGCCTTCGCGGGCTTCAAGATCCCGGCCGTTGCCGAGTTCACCGATGCCGACGAGGAACGTCTCCTCGCCGACACCGGCATCATCCGCAACCGGGCGAAGATCGAGGCGACCCTCGCCAACGCCAAGGTGCTGGCCGACTGGCGCGACGGCGAACTGGACGAACTCATCTGGTCCCACGCCCCCGACCCGGTCGGCCGTCCGGTGCCGCGCACCCTCGGGGACGTTCCCGCCGTCACCCCGGAGTCCACGGCCCTGGCCAAGGACCTCAAGAAGCGCGGCATCCGCTTCGTCGGCCCCACCACGGCCTACGCCCTGATGCAGGCGTGCGGCCTCGTCGACGACCACCTCGCCGACTGCGTGGCGCGCGGCACCGGGGCGTAGGCCGTGCCCGGGGCGGGTCCACCCGGGCCGGACCCGCCCGCCGAACGACCGCGACGGGGCGGGACCCGGACCCGCCCGCCGACTACCGGCCGAGGTACTTCGGCCTCTCCTTGTCCAGGAACGCCCGCACCGCGATCGCATGGTCCTCGGACACGCCCGCCTTCGTCTGGAGTTCGTCCTCCTTCTCCAGTGCCTCGTCCAGGCTGTGGGCGGCGCCGTACGCGAGGGACTCCTTGAGCGCGGCGTACGCCACGGTGGGGCCGTGGGCCAGGGTCCGGGCGACGGCGGCGGCCTCGGCGGCCAGTTCGTCGGCGGGCACCAGTTTGTTCGCGATGCCCAGCTCATGGGCCTCCCGCGCGGAGATCGAGCGCGGGAAGAGCAGCAGGTCGGCGGCGCGGCTCTGCCCGATCAGCCGGGGCAGCGTCCAGGAGACGCCCGAGTCGGCGGTGAGCGCGACCCCGGCGAACGAGGTGTTGAACGACGCGGTGTCGGCGACCACCCGGTAGTCGCAGGCGAGCGCGAATCCGAAACCCGCTCCGGCGGCGACGCCGTTCACGCCGGCGACGACCGGCTTGGGCATCTCCGTGATGGCCCGCACGATCGGGTTGTAGTGCTCGCGCACGGTGCTCAGCGCGTTGCCGCTGCCCGACGCACGGGCCTCTTCGAGCTTCCCGACGTGTTCCCTGAGGTCCTGGCCCACGCAGAAGGCGCGCCCCGTGGCGGTGAGCAGAACGGCCCGGACGGCGGGGTCGGCCGCTGCGGACCGCAGGGCCTCGCGCAGCGCCACCTTGGCCGCGGTGTCCATGGCGTTCATCGCGCCGGGGCGGTTGATCGTGATCGTTGCGAGCCCGTCGCTCACCTCGTGGAGCACGCTGTCCGCCGTCTCGTCGGCCATTTCGCTGTCCCCTCTGCGCCTCGGACGATGTGCCTGTCCAGGCAAGCATGTCCGACCCGGGCACGGACGAACATGTGACCTGCGTCTAACAATCGCGCTCGGATGCGCTCCGGTGAGGGGTCCCAGAGGGCGGAGTATCGCAGCCCGATCGCCGAATTGGGTGGTTTTGGGCGCGCGCGTTGCGCAAGCGATGCCGACCGATGTTGGTCATTGGGGTCTGTGATGCGGGATAATGGCCTGGAAGCAATGTGTTCGATGCCGGTGACACAGCGCCTGTCATGGGGCCGCCGGTTGCGAAGAGCTGGTTTCAGGAAGGGGAACGAGCATGGCGGCCATGAAGCCGCGGACGGGCGACGGCCCGCTCGAGGTGACCAAGGAGGGGCGGGGCATCGTCATGCGCGTTCCGCTCGAAGGCGGCGGTCGGCTCGTCGTGGAGCTGACGCCGGACGAGGCCGACGCACTCGGCGATGCCCTCAAGAAGGTCGTCGGCTGAGCAGACGCGCTCCCATCTTCTCGCTGCCCCGGCACGGACACCGTGCCGGGGCAGCGATGCGTTCGGTGAAGGGGTGCGCGGGCGATCCCCCGGGGCCGTCCGGCCCGGCCGGGGCCCCGGTACCGCAGGTCGCTCCGGTCGCGTCGCCCCGGACCGCTTCCCGGCCGTCCCGTTCCCCGCACCGGCCCGATCCCCTGCCGTCCCGTTTCACCGGGCCGCTTCCGGCCGTTCCGTTTTCCCGGCCGGGCCGCCGTCGTGGGTCAGCCCCGTCGGACCGCGCACAGCAGCCCGTCACCCACCGGCACCAGCGTCTCCAGCAGTTCCGTGCTCTCGCGCACCGTCCGCAACAGCTCCCGCAACCGCAGCACCTCCGCCGGCTGCGCCGCGGAGTCGACCGTGCGGCCGTCCGCGAAGACGCCCTCGAAACACACCAGGCCACCGGGGCGCAGCAGACGCAACGATTCGGCGAGACAGTCGAGGCTCTCCAGCCGGTCGCCGTCGCAGAACACCAGGTCGTAACCACCGTCCGCGAGGCGCGGCAGCACGTCCAGGGCGCGTCCCGGAATGAAACGGGCACGGTTGGCGGCGAAGCCCGCGGCCCGGAACGCCTCACGGGCGAACTGCTGGCGGTCGGGTTCCGGATCGACCGTGGTGAGCACCCCGTCGGGCCGCATTCCGTACAGCAGATAGAGTCCGGACACGCCCGTCCCGGTGCCGATCTCGGCCACGGCCTTGGCGTCCGTCGTGGCAGCGAGCAGGCGCAGCACGGCGCCCGTGCCGGGGGACACCGGGCGGAGCCCTGCGTCCCGGGCCCGGTCCCGGGCCCAGCGCAACGCTTCGTCCTCGGCGACAAAGGCGTCGGCGAACGCCCAGCTCGTCTGCCGGTTGGCGGTAATGACCCTCTCCTGTCCCCGTAGTTGGCGCAACGGTGACTGTATCCGCTGTGCCCGGGAACCCGCAGATGGGACCGGACGTTGTGCAGGAGCGGGGAGAGCCCCCGGAAATCGGCCCGCGGGACGGGCCGGGTCCGTGGGGCCAGGTCTTCGGGGCATTCCCGGCCCCAGCAGGAAAAAGGCTTATCCGGAGCTAACGGGCGAGGTGGCTATGGTAGGGACTCCGCTGGACACCACCAGAGCCGATAGGGGAGGTGCGGCTGCGCCTGCGGATCGGAGAGGAGCGCTGCGGCGCTTGCTCAGGTCGGCGGGTGAGCCGAAATCCGTGACCAACATTGCTGACCGTTCTTCCGCCGAATCCGCGACGACCGCGACCTTCGCCTCAGATGCGGATTGCCAGGCGTGGACACCGCCCTCCTGGGAAGAGATCGTCAGCACGCACAGCGGTCGGGTCTACCGCCTCGCCTACCGTCTGACCGGCAACCAGCACGACGCGGAGGATCTCACCCAGGAGGTCTTCGTCCGCGTGTTCCGGTCGCTGTCGACCTACACACCCGGCACCTTCGAGGGCTGGCTGCACCGCATCACCACCAATCTGTTCCTGGACATGGTCCGCCGCAAGCAGCGGATCCGTTTCGATTCGCTGGGCGACGACGCCGCCGAGCGGCTGCCGAGCCGTGAGCCGTCCCCGCAGCAGGTCTTCAACGACGCCCATTTCGACGCGGACGTGCAGCAGGCGCTGGACACCCTCGCGCCCGAGTTCCGTGCCGCCGTCGTGCTCTGCGACATCGAGGGCCTCTCGTACGAGGAGATCGCCGCGACGCTGGGCGTGAAGCTCGGTACCGTGCGCAGCCGCATCCACCGCGGCCGTTCGCACCTGCGCAAGGCGTTGCAGCACCGCTCGCCCGGGGCGCGGCGGGTGGAGCAGCCCTCGCTGGCGGGGGCGGTACTGGCGGGGGAGGGCGGAACGGCGTGAGTGGCACAGGTCCGACCCCCGCGGAACAGCACCTGGGGGACCGGCTCGCCGCACTTGTCGACGGCGAGCTGAAACACGATGCCCGCGAGCGCGTGCTCGCCCACCTTGCGACCTGCGCCAAGTGCAAGGCCGAGGCGGCCGCCCAACGCCGCCTGAAGAGTGTTTTCGCGCAGTCCGCCCCGCCGTCGCCGTCCGAGGGCTTCCTCGCCCGGCTGCAGGGCCTGCCCGGGGGGCCGGGAGACGGTGACGACAGTCGCGGGGGACCATTCGGCGGCTCCGGGCGATTCGCCGACGGATTCTTCCCCGTGATCCAGCCGCCCGGCAGCCGCACGGACGGCCGGGGCGGCTCGGGCCTCGGCGATCCCGGCCTCGGCGATTTCGGTTACCTTCCGGCCCCGCACGGTTCCGCCGTCCTCCCCGGCGGATCCACCCGTCCGGGTTTCCGGATCCACGAGGTGGGCCGCGAGCAGGACCGGTCGGCCTGGCGCGGCCGGAGATTCGCCTTCGCCGCCGCCGGCGCGGTGTCGCTGGCGGCCATCGCCCTGGGCGGTGCGCTGCAGACGGCGGCCGGTCCTCAGGTCTCGGCACGGGCCGCGGGCACCGGGAACACCGTGACCCCGCTCGACGAGGGCCGCGGCGAGAGCCCCGGTTCGGTCGGCCGCCGCAACGGAGGCGGCCGGAACACACCCGCTGCGGCGGAGACGCACGAGAGCTCGGGCGCCGCCACCACCCCGCCGTCCGTGACGGACACCACCCCGGTGGTGTCCTACACGGCTCCCGCGGTCGCCACCGGAAGCCTGTCGGGACTCTCGGGTCTCTCGGACCTCTCGGGAAACACTCTCGACGTCCGGCTTCTCACCGACGCGTCCGAGGCACCGCTGATACGTCCCACCGGCACCACTCCTCTCCTCGCCCAGGTGCTCGGGCGACTCACCCCGTCGCCCGCGGCACCCTCCGTACCGTCCTCCTGGACGTCCCCGCCGCCCTCGGCGCTGCCGACCCCGGCCGACGACCGCCTGCCGGTACCCTCCCGGCGCTGAACGAGGTCTGCGCGGACATTCGCAAACCTGGTTGAATTCCGGGAGCAGTTCCGGGAGGGGCGCCCCGGCCGGGGCGCGCACGGGCCAGTTGCGGCAGTTGCGGGGAGAGCATGGAAGACGGGATGTCCACCGGGCCGAAGGCGAAGTGGTGGAGTCGGCCCACGCCGGGACGTACCGCCCGCACGACGCCGGACGGGCCGGTTCACGCGGCGGACCCGGCGGACACGCCCCCCGCGCCCGAGGTGCGGGGCGTGCCGGACGAGGCGCGCACGGCAGACGCGGCGAGCGCGGCGGGCGACGGGACGGGCGTGGCGGGAGGGACCGGCGAGGCGGGCCCGCAGCTCCGGTCGGCGACACCCGAGCCGGTTGCCCTCCCGCCCACGTCCGTGCCCGCCGAGCCGGCCCCGTCCACGCCGTCGTCACCGCAGGCCGAGCCGGTCCCGTCGCCCGCCGCGGCAACGAGGCCCATGACGCCGCTGCACGAGCCCGACCCGTACAGCACCCCGCCGTACGGCGAACCCGGTCCCTGGGCACCCGCACCCCCCGTGCAGCGACCGGTCCCGACCCCGGCACACGGCACCGTCGTACCGCCGCAGTACGCGGGGACGGACGGTGCGGGCATCCACGCCGCACCAGGGGGCCGCTTCACGCCCCCGGGCGGGCCCGCGCTCCCGCCGCAGCCCCCGCTCGACGCCCGGCCCGTCCCCGGGCCGATCGAGCCGGCCCCGCCCGCCCAGTGGGTCCAGTACGACCCCTGGGGCGCCCCCCACCGGCCGCTGACCCACCCGGGCCCACCGCTCGGTGCCGAGACCGGCCGAAGGAAGAACCGGCGCGGCTCCCTCCTCGTCGGCGCGGTGCTCCTCGCCCTGGTGGCGGGCGGTATCGGTGGCGGGATCGGCTCGTACATCGAGCGCAACGGCGGTCTCACCCGGGTCGAGCTCCCGCAGGCCGGGCGCAGCGGCGGCGGCCGTGCCCCCGACAGCGTCGCGGGAATCGCCGCCAGCGCCCTGCCCAGCGTGGTCACGCTCCACGTCAGCGGTGCCACCGAGGGCGGCACCGGCACCGGCTTCGTGCTCGACCGGGCCGGCCACATCCTCACCAACAACCACGTGGTGGCGCCGGCCGGGCCCTCCGGCCGGATCACCGTGACGTTCAGCGGCGGCGAGACCGCGAGCGGCGAGATCGTCGGCAAGGACAGCGGCTACGACCTTGCCGTGGTCAAGGTCACCGGGGTGTCGGGCCTCAAGCCGCTGCCGCTGGGCAACTCCGACAACGTGCAGGTCGGCGACCCGGTGGTGGCCATCGGTGCTCCCTTCGACCTTTCCAACACCGTGACCTCGGGCATCATCAGTGCCAAGGACCGGCCGATCACCGCGGGCGGCGAGAAGGGCGACGGCAGCGACATCAGTTACGTCGACGCGCTGCAGACCGATGCCCCGATCAACCCCGGGAACTCCGGCGGTCCGCTCGTCGACACCGACGCCCACGTCATAGGCATCAACAGCGCCATCCGCGCCGCCGACAGCGGTTCGAGCAGCGAGGGCGGGCAGTCGGGGTCCATCGGCCTCGGCTTCGCCATCCCGATCAACCAGGGCAAGCGCGTCGCCGAGGAATTGATCAACACCGGGAAGGCCACCCATCCGGTGATCGGCGTCACCCTGGACATGAAGTACACGGGCGACGGCGCCAAGGTCGGGGCCAAGGGCGCGGACGGAAAGCCTGCGGTGACGCCCGGCGGGCCCGGGGCCGAGGCCGGGATCAGGCCGGGGGACGTCATCACCGAGGTCGACGGCCGACGGGTGCACAGTGGTGAGGAACTCATCGTGAAGATCCGGGCGCACCGGCCCGGCGACCGGCTGGACCTCGGCCTGACCCGTGGTGGTAAAGACCTGTCCATCTCTTTGACGCTCGGGTCCGCGACGGGCGGCTGACGGCCGCGGGCCGCTACCGCGCGGGCAGTTTCGGCGGGTACCGTGGGCGGGTCCGGACCGCAACCGACCTGGTCTCGGAGAACACGAGGAGCAACTAGGTGTTCAATGACATAGGCGCACTGGAGCTGCTGACGCTCGCGATCCTGGGCATGCTGATCTTCGGCCCGGACAAGCTGCCCAAGGTCATCCAGGATGCTTCGCGTTTCATCCGCAAGGTCCGTGAGTTCTCGGAGAACGCCAAGCAGGACATCCGTACAGAGCTGGGCCCGGAGTTCAAGGACTTCGAGTTCGAGGACCTCAACCCCAAGACGTTCGTCCGCAAGCAGCTCATGGAGGGCAGCGACGACCTGGGGCTGAAGGAGATCCGCGAGAGCTTCGACCTGCGCAAGGACCTGTCCGAGGTCACCGACGCGGTGAACGGGCGGGAGAGCGCGGCCCTGGAGTCGGCGGATTCCCCGAGCGCCGCGTCGAACGGTTCGGCGGTCCCCGTCGCCAACGGCTCCGCCGGTACGCCGGACCTGCTCAAGAAGCGGGACCGGCCCGCGAAGCAGGACCACCCGCCGTTCGACGCCGACGCCACCTGACGGCAGTCAATCCCGAGTCGTCCGGACGGTATGGCTATTCTCCATCTGTCCGGTTGTGAGGACGCCCGTCGGGGGGCGGGCCGCTCCGGACCCGAGGATCGAGGAGGCGGCCGGGCAGATGGAGACGACCAGTCGGGTGGACGCGGAGGACGCGCCGGACACTGTCACCGCAGAGGGAACGTCGGCGGCCCGGCGCCTGGTCGACGGCTTTCTGGCCGCCCCGTTTCCCTGGTACGGGCTGGACGAGGCGTTCACCGGGCCGCGTCGGCTGCTGCACCTGGGAACCGCCGCGGACGGTCTGGTGCAGCACGGTTCCATCGGCCACGGCGACGAGCCGTCGGTCAAGGTCGACGCGGGCGATGCGGAGAAGCTGCGGTTCGCCGTCGTCGTGACGGTGGCCAGCAGCCCGGTGCGGCACAGCGGTGACGGCACCGGGGTGCTGGACGCGACCACGGTCTCCTCGGCGGCCTGGCTTGCCGGTTCGGGGCTGCTCGCCTGCACCTGGCCCGCCCAGCTGGACCACGCACTGCGTGACGACTGGCTGAACCAGCAGACGGAGACGGCGTTCGAACTCGCCGACGATCTGGACGGCTCGGCGTGGTCGGAGCTGTCCCTGCCGGTGGACGGTGTCCCGGTGCCCTTCCACTACCGCGAGTCCGAGTACGGCTGGGTGCTGGCGGGGTCCGCGCCGGGCGGGGTCCACATCGGCGCCTACGGGCGGGGCATGAGCGCGTACGGACTGGGCTTCTCGGAGGCCGGCGACATCACGGCGTACGGGTAGCCCTCCAGGACGCCGGACGTGGTCGTTCGTCGAGCACGTCCGGCGGTCCGGGAAACGGCCCGCGCCGTCAGAACTTGTTGCGCGGGGTGATGCCCAGCGACATGCCGGACAGACCGCGTCGGCGGTTGCCCAGCTTGTCCGCGATGGTGCGCAGCGCCTTGCCGGCCGGGGAGTCGGGGTCGGACAGGACGACGGGCTTGCCCTCGTCGCCGCCCTCGCGCAGCCGCACGTCGATCGGGATGGAGCCGAGCACCGGCACCTCCGCGCCGACCGTCCGGGTCAGGCCCTCGGCGACCTTCCGGCCGCCGCCGGTGCCGAAGACGTCGACCATCTCGTCGCAGTGCGGGCACGGCAGTCCGGACATGTTCTCCACGACGCCGACGATCTTCTGGTGCGTCTGCACGGCGATCGACCCGGCCCGCTCGGCCACCTCGGCCGCCGCCTGCTGCGGTGTCGTCACGACCAGGATCTCGGCGTTCGGCACGAGCTGGGCCACCGAGATCGCGATGTCACCGGTCCCCGGCGGCAGGTCGAGCAGGAGGACGTCCAGGTCGCCCCAGTACACGTCGGCGAGGAACTGCTGGAGCGCGCGGTGCAGCATCGGCCCCCGCCACACCACCGGCGCGTTGCCCGGGGTGAACATGCCGATGGAGATGACCTTCACGCCGTGCGACGACGGCGGCATGATCATGTTCTCGACCTGGGTCGGCTTTCCGTCCGCACCGAGCATCCGGGGCACGCTGTGCCCGTAGATGTCCGCGTCCACCACGCCGACCTTGAGGCCGTCGGCCGCCATCGCGGCGGCCAGGTTCACCGTGACCGACGACTTGCCGACGCCGCCCTTGCCGGAGGCGACCGCGTAGACCCGGGTCAGCGAGCCCGGCCTGGCGAACGGCACCTCGCGCTCCGCCGTGCCGCCGCGCAGCGAGGCCGTGAGTTCCTTGCGCTGCTCGTCGCTCATCACGTCGAGCGTGACGTCGACCCGCGAGACGCCCTCGACGCGGGAGACCGCCTCGGTCACGCTCCTGGTGATCGTCTCGCGCATCGGGCATCCCGAGACCGTGAGATACACCGTGACAGCGACCGCACCGTCAGCGTCGATCTCGACCGACTTCACCATGCCGAGTTCGGTGATCGGACGGTGGATCTCCGGGTCGTTCACTGTCGCCAGTGCCTCGCGCACCGCGTCTTCCGTAGCCATACATCGATAGTACGGGTGCGCGCAGCGCTCCTTCGGGGTGGTGGTGGGCGACGGGAGGGTGTACGGCGCCCGGTGCTACGCGCGAGTAGCCTCCGTCAGCGGTCTTCTTCGCTCTCGGCCGGGAGGAGCGTGCGGCGGTCGTCCAGGTCCCGGACGAGGTCCTCCAGTTCGGAGCGGATCCAGTCGCGGGTGGCGACCTCGCCGAGGCCCATCCGCAGGGCCGCGATCTCCCGGGTGAGGAACTCGGTGTCCGCGATGGACCGCTCGTTCTGCTTGCGGTCCTGCTCGTGGGTGACGCGGTCGCGGTCGTCCTGGCGGTTCTGCGCGAGCAGGATCAGCGGGGCCGCGTACGAGGCCTGGAGGGAGAGCATCAGGGTCAGGAAGATGAACGGGTACGGGTCGAACCGCCAGGCCGCGGGCGCGAAGACGTTCCACACCAGCCAGACGATGATGACCAGCGTCATCCAGACGATGAACCGTCCGGTGCCCAGGAAGCGGGCGATCCGCTCGGACAGTCGGCCGAACGCCTCGGGATCGTAGTCCGGAACCAGCCGCCGTCTGGGGGGCTTCGGCTGGTCCAGTCGGAAGCGGGGCGGGCGCACGATGCCCGAGGCGCCCGTCGACGCCGCCCTCGCCCGATCCTCATTGGCCATGGGCGGCCTCCTCCTCGCCGCGGAAGTCGGTCTCCCGCCAGTCCTCTGGCAGCAGGTGGTCGAGCACGTCGTCGACGGTCACCGCGCCGAGCAGCGATCCGCTCTCGTCCACGACCGGCGCCGAGACCAGGTTGTACGCGGCCAGATAGCTCGTCACGGCCGGCAGCGGGGTGTTCGGCGTCAGCGGGACGAGGTCGCTGTCGACGATCGAACTGACCAGCGCGTACGGCGGGTCCCGCAACAGCCGCTGGAAGTGGACGGTGCCGAGGTACTTGCCGGTGGGGGTCTCGTCCGGCGAGCGGCACACGTACACCTGGGCCGCGAGCGCCGGCGACAGATCGGCCTGCCGGACCCGCGCGAGCGCGTCGGCTACCGTCGCGTCCGGCCGCAGGATGATCGGCTCGGTGGTCATCAGACCGCCCGCGGTCCGTTCCTCGTACGACATCAGCCGCCGCATGTCGGCGGCGTCGCCCGGACGCATCAGGGTCAGCAGCCGTTCCT
This sequence comes from Streptomyces sp. NPDC056061, assembly GCF_042266885.1. Classification (NCBI taxonomy): domain Bacteria; kingdom Bacillati; phylum Actinomycetota; class Actinomycetes; order Kitasatosporales; family Streptomycetaceae; genus Streptomyces; species Streptomyces sp. NPDC056061. The sequence goes on from NZ_JBHJWQ010000001.1 coordinate 398,944, forward strand.
TGTCCTCCTCGGGCAGTTCGGACAGCAGGTCGGCGGCGTCGTCCGGGTCCATGGCCTCCAGGACGTCGGCGGCGCGTTCCTCCGCCAGCTTGCCGATGATCTCCACCTGGTCGTCCCCGGGCAGTTCCTCCAGGACGTCGGCGAGCCGGTCGTCGTCGAGCGCGGCGGCCACCTCGGCCCGCCGTTTCGGCGACAGGTGGTGCAGGGCGTTGGCCACGTCGGTGGGGCGCAGCCGCTCGAACGTGGCGACCAGGGACTCGGCGCCCTGGTCGTCCTCCTCCAGCGAGAACCCGCTGACGGCCGACCACTCCACTGTCAGCGTCTCGCCCTTGCGACGCAGCGCCCCGCCCTTTCCCTTGCGTACGAAGTACTTGTCGATCTCCCAGTCGCGACGGGCCGGCAGCTGCTGGATGGCGACGTCCAGGACGGTGACCTCCTCGCCGGTCTCCACGAGCCGGACGCGCCGGTCCAGGAACTCGCCGAGCACCAGGCGTTCGGTCGGACGGCGTTCGAAGCGCCGCATGTTGACCACGCCGGTGGTGATGACCTGGCCCGACTCGATGCCGGTGACCCGGGTCATCGGAAGGAAGATCCGGCGGCGGGTGAGCACTTCGACGACGAGACCGAGCAGCCGGGGTGGGCGACCGCCGAGCCGAAGCATCGCGACGAGGTCGCGGACCCGGCCCACCTGGTCGCCGTTCGGGTCGAAGACCGGCACGCCCGCGAGGTGCGAGACGAAGACCCGGGGAGCGCCTGCCGCCATGGGTGCACCTCCTCCTCCGCGCGGATGCCGCCAAGCGCGGACCGCCCCGCACACGGACCGCCCCGCGCATCTCCTGCGCCCCTGCGGTCGCTGCGCGCGGGCGTCCTCGCGCATGGACTCGTCCGTGTACGACTTCGCCGTTCGGGTCGTTTGGTCGCCAATGAACCGTTATGACGTGATCAGGCTAGCCCGTACCGCTCCCGCCCGCCCCGGCGGGGGAGGCCGTGCGACTCCCCGCCGGACGGCGTGATCGGCACGGGTACGCTGCGGTCTGCCACCCCCGCCACGCAGATGAGAGGCAGTGCGCCAAGTGAGCTCGTCCGTCCCGCCCGTCCGTGCCCGTAGCCGGACCGCCCTCGCCGCCGTGCTCTGCGCGGGGCTGGCCGTCGCCCTCACGGCATGCGCGGGCGAGGACCCGGACGAGGGGACCAACGGCGTCGGCAAGCTCACCGCCGAGCAGATCGAGAAGAAGACCCAGGCCGCCGCGGACACCGCCGACGCGGTACGCCTGGCCGGGAAACTGGTCAGCAAGGGCGGCACCTACACGCTCGACATGCGGCTCACGGACGACGGCGGCACCGGCTCCGTCGCGTCGCGGAACAGCACCTTCGAGCTGCTGCGCGTCGGTGACGAGCTCTACCTCAAGGCGGACGCCCGGTTCTGGAGCCACGAGGAGAAGCCGGGCGAGAGCGGTGACGCGGGCGACGCGGCCGCCGAAAAGCTCCAGGACAAGTACGTCAAGGTGCCGGAGGACGACCCCACGTACAAACAGCTGCGCGGCTTCACGGACAAGGAGACCCTGCTCGGCGGCCTGCTCGCCCTGCACGGCACCGTCAACAAGGGCGACCGGACGAAGGTCGGTCCGACCCGGACCGTCCAGATCACCGGCGGCGAGGGGGAGGGCGGCACGCTCGACGTCTCGCTGGAGGGAAAGCCGTTCCCGCTGCGGTTCGCGCGCGGCGGTGGCGGCGGGACCGTGCGGTTCTCGGAGTGGGGCGAGGACTTCACGCTGGAGCCGCCCGCCGAGGAGGACACCGTCGACTACGGGAAGCAGCTGCCCAGGACGTCGTCCTGAGCCGGGACGGCACCGGCAGCGGGAACCCACCGACAACGGGGATTCACCGGCGGGGGGACCTGCCGGCAGTGGTGCGGTGCCGGCCGTGGTGCGAGGGGCCGGACGGCCCCGCCGCCGTGCGCCGCGCGGGCCTGTCGCAGTGCGGGCCCTGCCGCCGTGCGGCGTGCGTGACGGCGCACGGCCCCGGGCGGGCCGCCTCGGCGCCCCGGTCAGCCCTTGCGCCCGCGCTTCAGCAGCCGCGGCAGCCCGGCGGGAACCGGGCGCCGGGTGATCGCGGGCGACGGCAGCGGCGCGGCCGCCAGGGAGCCGTCCGGCAGTCGGGTACTGAACTCGCCCGGGGTCAGGCGCAGCACCCGGCACTCGCGCGCCCATCGCTCCGGCATCCGCTCGGCGTCCGGCGCGTTCAGCCGCTTGCCCTTGAGTTCGGCGACCGCGGCCTCCCACTCCTCGGAGTGCGGTGAAAGCTCGGTCACGGCGGCCGTCCAGGAAATCAGCCGCCCGCCCTTGTCCTTGCTGCGCACGGTCACCTCGGCGACGGATCCGTCGGTGAGACCGGGCGGGAACGGCTGCTCGCCGGGGCCGTCACCGACCAGGTGGGCGGCACCCTCGTGCCACACGTGCCACAGGGCCCGGGCGGGGCCGGTGCCCCGTACCCAGACGAGACCGGACTTCTTGGTGGCCTCCTCGACCAGGGCCCGTCCCAGCGGCGCGTCGGCGGCAGCAGCAGTCATGCCCGCACTCTATTCGAGCGCCCGGACCCGGTACGACGGCCGGACTCAGAGCCAGCCGTTGCGCTTGAGGGTGCGGTGGATGGAGAAACAGACCAGCCCGATGGCGGCCAGCACGATCGGATAGCCGTACTTCCAGTCCGTCTCGGGCATGTGCTTGAAGTTCATGCCGTAGACGCCGCAGATCATCGTCGGCACGGCCACGATGGCCGCCCAGGAGGTGATCTTGCGCATGTCCTCGTTCTGCGCGACCGTCGCCTGCGCCAGGCTGGCCTGCAGGATCGAGTTCAGCAGTTCGTCGAAGCCGATGACCTCCTCGTGCACCCGGGCCAGGTGGTCGGCGACGTCACGGAAGTAGTTCTGGATGTCCGGGTCGATCAGCCGCATCGGCCGCTCGCTCAGCAGCTGCATCGGCCGCAGCAGCGGTGAGACGGCCCGCTTGAACTCCAGGACCTCGCGCTTGAGCTGGTAGATCCGGCCCGCTTCGGAGCCGCGCGGGCTGCCTTTCACGGGGGTCGAGAAGACCTCGATCTCCACCTCGTCGATGTCCTCCTGTACGGCACCCGCCACGGCGATGTAGCCGTCGACGACATGGTCGGCGATGGAGTGCAGGACCGCTGAGGGGCCCTTGGCGAGCAGTTCGGGGTCGTCCTGGAGCCGGTGGCGCAGCGCGCGCAGCGAACCGTGACCGCCGTGCCGGACCGTGATGACGAAGTCCCGGCCGGTGAAGCACATCACCTCGCCGGTCTCGACGACCTCGCTGGTGGCGGTGAGTTCGGCGTGCTCGACGTAGTGGATGGTCTTGAAGACCGTGAACAGGGTGTCGTCGTACCGCTCCAGCTTCGGTCGCTGGTGGGCGTGGACCGCGTCCTCGACGGCCAGCGGGTGCAGGCCGAACTCCCGGGCGATCCCGGCGAATTCCTCCTCGGTCGGCTCGTGCAGCCCGATCCAGGCGAAGCCGCCCTCCTCCCGCACCTGGAGCATCGCCTCGTGCGGGGTGCGGCAGCTGCTGCTCTCCACCCGGCGCCCGTCGCGGTAGACCGCGCAGTCGACGACCGCGGTGGACGCGGACGGGTCACGGGTCGCGTCGTAGGTGTTGTGGATGGTGTTGTTCCTGCGCAGGGACGGGCGCACGGCGGCGCGCAGGTCGCGGATCATCGACATGGCTGGCTCCTTCACGGAGGGCCGTCGTCGGGCGCGCGGAACAGCCCGGAACGAGGACGTGACTCACGTCCGCAAAGCGGGCGGCACCAGGGCGACGCGAGGACGGCGGTCGCTACGGACAGGCAGAAAAGGGGTGCTCTTCCGTCGTGCGCGATGCCTTGAACCCTGGCCGGGAAGGCGGCGTCAGACCACCGGGAAGGTGGTGTGGGGCGGGAGAGCGGTCGTACTGCACGATCGACTTCGATCCACTGCAGCCCCACCTCCTCCAGCCGGTCCCCCGTGGGGGATGACGTGTCGTCGGGACCGAGAGCGACGCTTCTGCGTGCTGCCCCGACCAGCGGCCAAGACTATCAGCCGACCGAGGGTCAATCCCTTACTTTGCCCATTCCATACGCGTCCTATGCTCGCGGGATGGGAGAAATTCTTGCTCTGGTCGAGGCCCGGTTGCTCACGGCCCTCGGCGAACCGGACGCGCGCGCGTCGGTGACGTTCCTCGGCGCCGACCGGATCGAAGTGCTCCGCTTCATCGACGGCGACGTGGTGCGCTACGTCACGCTCGGCATGTCCGCGCAGCCGATGACCGACCCGACCGCCTCCGTCGTGGACCCCTCGAAGGGCCCTCGCGCCGAGCTGCTGCTCTCGGTGCGTGCCGGGCTCGCCGACACCGACAAGGTGTTGCGCCCGCTGGCGGTGCTGGCGGCGTCCCCGCAGGTCGAGGGGGTGATCGTGGCGCCCGGTGCCTCGCTGGACGTGGGCGGGCCGCTCTGGCCCGGGGCGCCGTTCAGCTCGGTGCTGGTCGCCGAGCCGGGAGGGCTGGTCGAGGACCTGGAGCTCGACGGGCCCGCGCCGCACGGCGACGGGCCCGCGGGCGCGGCACCGGATCCGGTGCGCTTCCTCCCGCTGCTGCCGATGACGCCCAACGAGGCGGCGTGGAAGCGGGTCCACGGCGCGCAGGAGCTCCAGGAGCGGTGGCTCTCGCACGGTACGGACCTGCGGGATCCGCTGCGTGCTGCCGTGCCGCTGGACTGAGCCGGTACGGGACGGCCGGGGGAGCGGGCGGCCCCGGGGCCGCCCGTGCGCGGGGCCCCGCCGCGCGGCCGGAGGGGGGAGCCGCGGGCGGGGCGGAACAGGGGCGTCCGGTTCACTCCGCGAAGATGGTGACGCCGTCCTCGGCGGCGTGCTCGGCCCTCAGCTCCGCCGCCTCCCGGGTCAGCGCCGAGCGCCGGACCCCGACGACGACCGCGCCGATCACGGCCGTGACCGCGGCGACCACGAACGGCATGTGGACGTCGCTCCACTCCTCGATCTTCGGAGCCAGATACGGGGCGGCGGCCGCGGCGAACCAGCGGACGAAGTTGTAACCGGCGCTCGCCACCGGGCGCGGTGCGTCCGAGACGCCGAGCGCCAGCTCCGTGTAGACGGTGTTGTTCATGCCGATGAAGGCGCCGGAGGCGATGGTGCAGACGATGGCCGCGGTGTGGTTCCCGTACCCCAGGACCAGCAGGTCGACGGCGAGCAGCACCAGCGAGGCGCCGAGCACCCTCAGCGAGCCGAAGCGTTCCTGGAGCCGCGGGGCGACGAGCACCGAGAAGACCGCGAGCAGCAGACCCCAGGCGAAGAAGACCGCGCCCGACTTGTACGGCGTCATGTCCAGCACGAACGGCGTGAAGGCCAGGATCGTGAAGAACGCGTAGTTGTAGAAGAACGCCGAGGTCGCGACGGAGGCCAGGCCGCCGTGGCCGAGCGCCTTGACCGGGTCGAGCAACGAGGTCTTCCGGGCGGGGCGGGGCTGTTCCCTCAGGAACGCCGTGATGCAGACGAAGCCGATCGCCATCAGCGCCGCCGTGCCGAAGAACGGGTAACGCCAGCTGGCGTCGCCGAGCAGCGCGCCGAGCAGCGGCCCGCACGCCATGCCGAGGCCGAGCGCCGACTCGTACAGCAGGATCGCCGCCGCGCTGCCGCCGGCCGCGGCCCCGACGATCACGGCGAGCGAGGTCGACACGAAGAGGGCGTTGCCCAGGCCCCAGCCTGCCCGGAAGCCGACGAGCTCACCGACCGACGTGGAGGTGCCGGAGAGCGCGGCGAAGACGACGACGAGCGCCAGACCGGCCAGCAGCGTCTTGCGACCGCCGATCCGGCTGGAGACGAAACCGGTGACGAGCATGGCCACGGCGGTGATCAGGAAGTACGAGGTGAACAGGAGGGACACCTGGCTCGGCGTCGCCTCCAGGCCCTTGGCGATGGACGGCAGGATCGGGTCCACCAGGCCGATCCCCATGAACGCCACGACGGACGCCCCCGCCGTGGCCCAGACGGCCTTCGGCTGACGCAGGATGCTGCCCGCACCCTGATCGAACGGATCCTCTTCCTGCATGGGCCCTCTCGCTCTCCACTAGGTCGGTGCGGCATGCACAGAATAAGTTAGAGAGTCTAATAAGTGCAAGCTACATCTAAATCCGCAGGTGAGGGCCACGCTGCGGACGGGTGATCATCCTTGACGCAGCGCCGGTCCTGGAGGACCGTTGGTCGCTATGAGGGGCGAACCCAGTTGCCCGAAGTGCGGAGGCCGGGTCAGGGCGCCCGGTCTTTTCGCCGATACCTGGCAGTGTTCCGTGCACGGCGCCGTGCAGCCGCTGCAGCCGGTCGTCCCGCCCGGCGTCGAGGCTCTGGGCGCGGTCGTGCGCCGGGCCCGGGTGCCGGTGTGGATGCCGTGGCCGCTGCCCGTGGGCTGGCTGTTCACCGGGGTGGCGAGCGCGGGCGACGAACGCAGCGGGGGCCGGGCCACCGCCGTCGCCTGCTCCGGCCCCGGCCCCGTCGGCGGCATCGGCGAGCTGCTGCTCGTCACCGAGGAACTCGGCGTGGGTCTCGGGGCGCGGTACGCCGGAATCGACGGCCCCGACCCGGGTCCGTATCTCGACGTCGACGGCCCGCCCGACGTCAAGATGCTCGCCGCCGGCCGCCCCACCCCGCTCTGGCACGTCAAGGGCGCCCCCGAGGACCGTGCGGTCTTCGCGGGCGAGGCGCGCGGGCTCTGGCTCTGGGCGATCGTCTGGCCCGAGCAGTCCGGACTGCTGATGTACGACGAGCTGGTGCTCGCCGATCTGCGCGAGGCCGGCGGCGAGATGGACCTCGTGCCCTGCGGGGCGCTCACGCCCCGACTGCTCGACTGAGGGCCCGTTCCGGGGTGCTCCCGGGGTGCGGTCGGCGGTTCGTGCGGCCCGGGTGCCGGATGGTCCGGATTGTCCCGGAGCGGCCGAAGCCTGTTCGAATGCCGGTTATCCTTGAGCGTCCCCACCGTCCGGCCCCGAGCACTGGAGTACGCGTCGTGCGCATCGACCTGCACACCCACTCCACCGCGTCGGACGGTACGGACAGCCCCGCCGAGCTGGTGCGCAACGCCGCCGCCGCGGGTCTCGACGTCGTCGCGCTCACCGACCACGACACCGTGCGCGGTCACGCCGAGGCGATCGCCGCCCTCCCCGAGGGGCTCACCCTCGTCACCGGCGCCGAGCTCTCCTGCCGGCTCGACGGGGTGAGCCTGCACATGCTGGCGTACCTCTTCGACCCCGACGAGCCCGAGCTGGCGCGCGAGCGCGAGCTGGTGCGCGACGACCGGGTGCCGCGTGCGCGGACCATGGTGGCCAAGCTCCGGGCGCTCGGGGTCCCGATCGAGTGGGAGCGCGTCGCGGCGATCGCCGGAGACGGATCGGTCGGCCGTCCGCACATCGCCACCGCACTCGTCGAACTCGGCGTCGTCGAGACCGTCTCCGACGCCTTCACCCCGGACTGGCTCGCCAACGGCGGCCGCGCGTACGCCGAGAAGCACGAACTCGACCCCTTCGACGCGATCCGGCTGGTCAAGGCCGCCGGTGGTGTCATCGTCTTCGCGCACCCGCTCGCCGTCAAACGCGGTGAGGTGGTGCCCGAATCGTCGATCGCGCGGCTCGCCGCCGCCGGTCTCGACGGCGTGGAAGTCGATCACACCGACCACGACGAGCCGACCAGGGCCAGGCTGCGCGGGCTCGCCCGGGAGCTGGGACTGCTGACGACCGGCTCCAGCGACTACCACGGCAGCCGCAAGACCGTCCGGCTCGGCGAGTGCGCCACCGACCCCGAGATCTACGGCGAGATCACCCGGCGCGCCACCGGGGCCTTCCCGGTGCCCGGCGCCGGTGGACTTCGCTCCGCCTGACGGTACGCACGACATCCGGGGCCCGAAGCCCCGCCACCGGCGCCGATACCGCGCCGCTCCCGCCAAGCCCCGTCCCGTTCCGCTGCGCCCTCCCGGCCGCCGGACCGCCGCACGCCCACCGGGTGTGCGCCACCGGTCCGTTCCCCCCCGTCCCCACCCCCTCTCTTCTCGCGCAAGGCTCACCGTGTTCGACATAGCTGTCTTCGGATCCCTTTTTCTCACCCTTTTTGTGATTATGGATCCCCCGGGCATCACCCCGATCTTCCTGGCCCTCACCGCGGGCCGCCCCGCCAAGACGCAGCGCAGGATGGCCCTCCAGGCGGTGACCGTCGCCTTCGGCGTGATCGCCGTCTTCGGCGTGCTGGGCCAGCAGATCCTCGACTACCTGCACGTCTCCGTCCCCGCCCTGATGATCGCGGGCGGACTGCTCCTGCTGCTCATCGCGCTCGACCTGCTGACCGGCAAGACCGACGAGCCGACACAGACCAAGGACGTCAACGTCGCGCTCGTGCCCCTGGGCATGCCGCTGCTCGCCGGTCCCGGCGCGATCGTGTCGGTGATCCTCGCGGTGCAGCACGCCGACACCGTGGGGGGCCAGATCTCGGTATGGTCGGCCATCGTCGCCATGCACGTCGTGCTCTGGCTGACCATGCGCTACTCGCTGCTGATCATCCGCGTCATCAAGGACGGCGGCGTCGTACTGGTGACCAGGCTCGCCGGAATGATGCTCTCGGCCATTGCCGTGCAGCAGATCATCAACGGTGTCACCCAGGTCGTCCAGAACGCCTGACCGCGGTGCGGACACCACGGCGCCCCCGTACGGACCGTCCGTACGGGGGCGCTTCGTCTTTGTGCGGCGTCGTGCGTTACGAAGCCGAGGATTCTGCCGGGCGGATGTAGATGCGCTGGCCCGTTGCCGCGGCCTGCTGCACGATCCGTTTGACGGAGGCGGCGTCCACGACGGTGCTGTCCACGGCGGTACCGTCGACATCGTCGAGGCGCATGATCTCGAAGCGCATGAGGCTTCCCTTCGTCTGATCCTCCTGATGGAGAACTGCTGGGAGGACGGGGACCCGTCCGCAAGGATGGGAGCGCCGGGCATCGGTGTCCTGCGCTCCACCACAGGAACAACGAATTGCCCACTACAAACATTCCCTACGCTAAGGAAATTTTTTGGATGTCTAAGCATCGACAGGTCATCGGGTGTGCACGGGTACCGGAGCCCGCGACGCGACGCATGACGAGGGCTGTGACGAGGACCGCATGAACGAGGCAGAGATGTGCGACCGGCTGGACCGGACCAACGAGTTGCTCCAGCGCGTTCTCGCCGAGGTGTCGAAGACCCCCTCGACCCACGCGATCTTCGTCGACGCGGGTTACGTCTACGCCGCGGCCGGACTGCTCGTCACCGGGACCGAGGACCGTCGCTCCTTCGACCTCGACGCGGAAGGGCTGATCGAGGCGTTCATCGACAAGGCACGCACGATCTTCGCGGACAGCCGCCTGTTGCGCGTGTACTGGTACGACGGCGCGAGGCGCCGCATCCACACCGCGGAACAGCAGTCCATCGCCGAACTCCCCGACGTCAAGGTGAGACTCGGCAACCTCAACGCCAACAACCAGCAGAAGGGCGTCGACTCCCTCATCCGCAGCGACCTCGAATCGCTGGCCCGGCACCGCGCCATCAGCGACGCGGCCCTGGTCGGCGGCGACGAGGACCTGGTCTCCGCGGTCGAGGCGGCCCAGGGGTACGGGGCCCGGGTGCACCTGTGGGGCATCGAGGCCGGGGAGGGACGCAACCAGGCCGAACCGCTGCTCTGGGAAGTCGACAGCCAGCGCACCTTCGACCTGGACTTCTGTCGCCCGTACGTCACCAGACGCCCCGTCACGACCTACGAGGACGACGCCCCCGCGCCCTCGCGGGAGGACGTCCGCTTCGTCGGCGCGCAGATCGCGGCGGCCTGGCTGGCCGCCCGGGGCCGCGAGTCCCTCGCCGACCTGCTGCCCGGTCACCCGTATCTCCCGGGCTCCGTCGACCAGGACCTGCTGGTCGAGGCCGAACGGCTGCTTCAGCACTCGCTGCGCGGCCACGCCCAGCTGCGGCGGGCGCTGCGCGACGGCTTCTGGCAGCACATCCAGGCGCAGTACTGAGCGGAGCGGACGGGCTGCGCGGCGCCCTGCGTCCGTACGGCCCCATGGGCTCCGCCGCGCCTCAGGGACGCGGTGCCGTCCGGAGGTCCTCCCAGAAGGAGGCGAGCGCGCGGGCCGTCGGCTCCGGACGGTCCGTGTTGGGCGAGTGCTCGGCGCCGTCGATCCGGGTGCGGTGCGCGCCCAGCCGCCGGGCCATGTCGTCGAGCAGAGGCACCGGCCAGGTGTCGTCCCGCACACCGGAGAGCACATGGACCGGCAACGCCGTGGCCGCGAGTTCGGCCACCCGGTCCGGCTCGACGGTCAGCTGGCGTCCGGTGGCGATCAGCTGGGCCGGCCGGTGGCGCAGCCAGCGGCGACGCAGGGCCTCGCCGTCCGTGGTGGCGTCCTCGGGCGGGTCGAGGGCGCGCATCGCCTCCCACACCTCGGCCATGGTCAGCTTCGCGAGCGCGTCGCCGAGCAGCTTCACCTTGGCCTGCTGGGCCTCGGTGACCTGCGCCGGCCCCGACGACATCAGGGTCAGCGAACGGAACGGCGAGGCGTCGAGCAGAACGGCGGCGCGGGCGATCTGCCCGCCCAGCGAGTGACCGACCAGATGCACCCCGCCCTCGTCACCGGCATCGAGCGCGGCCGCCTGGGCCAGCACGTCACGGGCCAGCTCGTGCTGCGCGTACGTCTCCGGACGGTCCGTCCCGTCGGTCTCGTACTGCCCCCGGCCGTCCACGGCGACGATCCGGTACCCGGCGTCGGTGAGCGGTTCGAGGAGCGCGATGAAGTCCTCCTTGCTGCCGGTGAAACCTGGCAGCAGAAGGGCGGTGCCGCGCGTCGCACCGTGCGGCGAGGCGTCCAGGACGGCGAAGTCGCCGCGGGCGGTGCCGAGCCGATGGGCACGGGCGCAGGGGGGCGGGGTGAACGTGGGCGGCCGACTCATGGGACGAGGTTATGTCCTGGGGTGCCGAACGGGCAGAAGGACCGGCGCGAACGCCCTCCCGGCCCCGGTGCTTTCGCCGGTCCTGACGTCTCCCGGTTCCGACGCTCTCACCGGTCCGGACGTCCTCCCGGCCCCGGCGTCCTCACCGGCCGGACAACGGACGCGGGACGCCCCGCGCGGGTGCCGGGCCTAATCGGCCCCGCACCCGTCCGGGACGTCCCGCGGTGGTCGGGGCCCGGTCCGGGGGAGTGCCCCGGACCGGGCGACATCGTGGGGCTCAGCCCTCGGTGCCGGTGGCGGCGGCACGCGAGGCCCGCCGCCTGCGCGGCTTCGCCTCGCCCTCGGCGGCCGGCGTCTCCGCCACGGCCTCCGCCTTCGGCTTCGCGGCGGCACGGGTGCGGCGGCGGGGCCTGCTCTCCGGAACGGGCTCGGAGATCGGGGCGATCTGGAAGTCGACCTCGTCCTCGGCAGGCTTGGCGACGCGGACACGGCGGCGCGGCTTGGTCACCGTCTGCGCGGGCACCGGCTCGGAGATCGGGGCGATCTGGAAGTCCACCTCCTCCGTCACCGGGCGCGCGGCCCGGGTACGGCGGCGCGGCGCGGCCGGGGCCTCGACGGCCGGGGCCGGGGTCGTGTTCACCGAGGCGTCGACCGCCGTGTCCGGGGCACCGACACGGGTCCGGCGACGGCGGCGCGGGGTGCGCGGCTGCGCGGGGGTCTCGGCGGCCTCCGTCCCGCCGGACTCACCGGTCGGCGTCGGCACCGCGGCCGCGGCGTCCTGCGTGTCGCGGACGGCGGCACCGCCCCGGGTGCGACGACGCTGACGCGGCGTGCGCGGCGCACGCTCCTCACGCGCGGCGGGCGCGCGGCGACCGCGGCCGCCCGTCTCGCCGAGGTCCTCGATCTCCTCGGCGCCGAGGCCCGCGCGGGTCCGCTCGGCGCGCGGCAGGACACCCTTGGTGCCGACCGGGATGTCGAGCTCCTCGTAGAGGTGCGGCGAGGTGGAGTACGTCTCGACGGGGTCGTTGAAGTCCAGTTCGAGCGCCTTGTTGATCAACTGCCAGCGCGGGATGTCGTCCCAGTCGACCAGCGTGATCGCGATGCCCTTGGCACCGGCGCGCCCCGTCCGTCCGATGCGGTGCAGGTAGGTCTTCTCGTCCTCCGGCGACTGGTAGTTGATGACGTGGGTCACACCCTCGACATCGATACCGCGGGCCGCCACGTCGGTGCAGACGAGCACGTCCACCTTGCCGTTGCGGAACGCGCGCAGCGCCTGCTCGCGGGCGCCCTGGCCGAGGTCGCCGTGGACCGCGCCGGAGGCGAAACCGCGCCGCTCCAGCTGCTCGGCGATGTCGGCGGCCGTGCGCTTGGTCCGGCAGAAGATCATCGCCAGCCCGCGGCCATTGGCCTGCAGGATGCGGGCGACCATCTCCGGCTTGTCCATCGAGTGGGCCCGGAAGACGTGCTGCGAGATGTTCGCGACGGTCGCGCCCTCGCCGTCCGGCGAGGTGGCGCGGATGTGCGTCGGCTGCGACATGTAGCGCCGCGCCAGACCGATGACGGCGCCCGGCATGGTCGCCGAGAACAGCATCGTCTGCCGCTTCTGCGGAAGCATGGTGATGATCTTCTCGACGTCGGGCAGGAAGCCCAGGTCGAGCATCTCGTCGGCCTCGTCGAGCACCAGGGCGCGGACGTGCGAGAGGTCGAGCTTGCGCTGGCCGGCCAGGTCGAGCAGGCGGCCCGGGGTGCCGACGATCACGTCGACGCCCTTCTTCAGTGCCTCGACCTGCGGCTCGTAGGCGCGGCCGCCGTAGATCGCGAGCACGCGGACGTTGCGCACCTTGCCGGCGGTGAGCAGATCGTTGGTGACCTGCTGGCAGAGCTCACGGGTGGGGACGACGACCAGCGCCTGCGGCGTGTCGGTCAGCTGCTCGGGCGCGGCACGGCCGGCCTCGACGTCCGCGGGGACGGTGACGCGCTCCAGCAGCGGAAGGCCGAAACCGAGGGTCTTGCCGGTGCCGGTCTTGGCCTGGCCGATGACGTCGGAACCGGAGAGCGCGACGGGGAGCGTCATCTCCTGGATGGGGAACGGGGACACGATGCCGACGGACTCAAGGGCCTCGGCGGTCTCGGGAAGAATCCCGAGTTCTCGGAACGTAGTCAGGGTGCTGCCTCTTCTGTGAGACGCGGCCCGAGGCGAACGATGGGGGTCGTACCGTGCCGGGGTTGGTCATCCGGCCGCGGATGGGCCGGGTGGCGCGGGACCACTGCCGTCGCTCGAGCGCTCGTGCCGCTGAGGGGGCCCCTCATCTGCGGTCGTACGTGTCGTACGCCTCGCGCGGAGGGCTGTCGGGTCGGAGCCGATCGGGCCACCGACCGGGCATCCTCATTCAATTTCACCAAGGCTTTCACCGAGGTCTGCACCGTAAGTACGTCCAAAATACTCACTAGGCGCAATACCACTGTACCCCGGATTCGCGCATGTGTGTTGGGCGAATTCGTCGGAACGGTGGGATGTCACCGGTCGGCCAGGCCCTTCCGCACTCCGCCGGGCGGGCTATTCTGCGCTTCATGGAGACGCCTGACAACGCCAACGAAGCCCCCGTTCCCACCAAAATCGCCGCCCAGGACTGGGCCACCGCGTCCGCGGAGCCGCAGTACCGAGCGGCGGTCGTGGATCTGCTGGGAGCACTGGCGTACGGGGAGCTGGCGGCCTTCGAGCGGCTCGCCGAGGACGCCAAACTCGCGCCGACACTCGCCGACAAGGCGGAGCTGGCGAAGATGGCCTCCGCGGAATTCCAGCACTTCGAGCGCCTGACGGAGCGGCTGACCGCGATCGAGGTGGAGCCCACGGGCGCGATGGAGCCGTTCGCCAGGGCGCTCGACGAATTCCACCGCCAGACCGCCCCGTCCGACTGGCTGGAGGGCCTGGTCAAGGCGTACGTCGGCGATTCGATCGCCAGTGACTTCTACCGCGAGGTCGCCGCCCGGCTCGACTCGGACACCCGCTCCCTCGTCCTGGCCGTCCTCGACGACACGGGCCACGGCAACTTCGCCGTGGAGAAGGTCCGCGCCGCGATCGAGGCCGACCCCCGGGTCGGCGGTCGGCTCGCGCTGTGGGCGCGCCGCCTGATGGGGGAGGCCCTCTCGCAGGCGCAGCGGGTCGTGGCCGACCGCGACGCACTGTCGACGATGCTGGTGGGCGGTGTGGCGGACGGCTTCGACCTCGCCGAGGTCGGGCGGATGTTCTCCCGGATCACCGAGGCGCACACCAAGCGGATGGCCGCGCTGGGGCTCGCCGCCTGAGGGCTGTCCCGTGATCCGTGGCGGATCGCGGGGCGGAGGGGTGCCCGCATGCCGGACGCATGCGGGCGTTCCGGCGACGCGGCCGGGGTGCCGCAGCAGGCCCGGGTCGGTCCACCATTGCCGTCCGGTTCCCGTCCGCGGGGGCCGGGCGGCCCTCAGACCGCCGCCGAGCGGCTCAGCCCGCGGTGGCTCCGCGGACGGACCAGCAACGAGAGCGTGACGGTCCCGATCAGCGCCGCACCGATCAACGCGGCGGCGGCATGTCCCGGACCCAGCACCGACTGCATGAGGAACACACCGAACAGGGCCCCCAGCGCACCAGTGGTGAACACGGTGCGGCGGGACGGGAGCCGGGCCGGAAACGCGCGGAGTGCCGCCCAGGCAAGGGCGAGTCCGAGCACGACGGAGCCGAGGGGTTCCAGGATCACAACTGATCACCTCGCGGAGTTGCGGGGCGGGTAGAACGGTCATGGGCCGTACTACCCGAAGCAAAGTGATCACAACCCTCCCCGGCCGCACCCTCCTCGGCGGGGCCGCGACCGGAACCCGCCGGTGGGCACGCATGCGCCGATGGGCACACCTCCGCCGCACATCCGAAGAAGAGAACGGACGGCGGCCCGGTGGGAAGAACCCACCGGGCCGCCGTCACATCCGCACCGGGCGGGGTGTCTACAGCGCGCCGAAGCCCACGCGGCGCGTGCTGGGCTCGCCGATCTCCACGTACGCGATCCGGTCGGCCGGCACCAGGACCTTGCGGCCCTTCTCGTCCGTGAGGCTGAGCAGCTGCGCCTTACCGGTGAGAGCCTCGGCGACCGTGCTCTCGACCTCTTCGGCGGAAAGCCCGCTCTCCAGAACGATCTCCCGGGGCGTGTGCTGCACCCCGATCTTGACCTCCACGGCTATGTCCCTCCGACGGTCAGTCCCTGCGCGGTCAGCCGCGCCGTACGCACCACACATTAGCCCGGTGAGGGGAACCTTCAGCGGCCGATGGGCCACGCCCGCAGCGAACACGGGCGCCGGGAGAGCCCCGGCACCGCGCTCAGTGCTGTTCGATGCCGTGCAGCGGGAAGCCCGCGATGCCCCGCCAGGCCAGCGACGTCAGCAACTGCACCGCCGTGTCCCGCGGGATGGACGACTGGCTGGAGAGCCAGTAGCGGGCGACCACCTGGGAGACCCCGCCCAGACCGACCGCGAGCAGCATGGACTCGTCCTTGGACAGCCCGGTGTCACCCGCGATGACGTCGGAGATCGCCTCCGCGCACTGCAACGAGACCCGGTCCACGCGCTCGCGCACGGCGGGCTCGTTGGTCAGGTCCGACTCGAAGACCAGCCGGAAGGCGCCGCCCTCGTCCTCGACGTACGCGAAGTACGCGTCCATCGTGGCGGCGACGCGCTGTTTGTTGTCGGTCGTCGACGCCAGCGCCGTGCGGACCGCCTGGAGCAGCGACTCGCAGTGCTGGTCGAGCAAGGCCAGATAGAGCTCCAGCTTGCCCGGGAAGTGCTGGTAGAGCACCGGCTTGCTGACCCCGGCGCGTTCCGCGATGTCGTCCATGGCGGCGGAGTGGTACCCCTGCGCCACGAACACCTCCTGCGCGGCGCCCAGCAGCTGGTTGCGTCGGGCGCGGCGAGGCAGTCGGGTGCCTCGTGGACGCGCCGCCTCGGTCTGCTCGATGGCTGTCACGCCGCCTCCCAAAATCGTGTTCGGACACGGCCCTTCCGTGCACGTCGCGCCACACGGCCATCGTACTTTTGGGTAACGCGGGCATGCGCGGCGCGGACGCAGAATTTCACGTACCGGACGGCTGCGGTAGCCGCAGGTTCCCCGGCGGTCCGGGCAAAACCGGGCGTACTAGCGGTAATCTTCCTCATCCTGTGTCACAACACGGGCCTGCTCGGCCGCGTCCGCCTCGTTGACCTTCTCCCGGTCGATGTCCGTGAGCGGTGCGTCGCGCCGCTGCTGGAGATCGGCCCGTTGCTCGGCGGCGTCCGCGCGGGGCGTCTCCTGACCCGGCTCGTCCGGCTGGATGTCCTCGAAGGTCTCGGGGTCGCTGGGGTCGACCGTCATGGTGACTCCCTTCCTCGCTCAAAGCCTAGGAGCCGACCCCCGAAGCCGCTACACGGTCTGTGACCGCGAACACATGAATCGGGGTGTGATCGTCTCGTAACATTGCCGCATGTCTTCGACCGAGCTGCCGGGAGTCCGTACCGCCGCCGCGGCGGCCCCCGCGGTGAGCGCCGTCAGGGCCGCGGAGGGGGAGGAGCTGCGCTCCGTCGCGCTGCCCGGACTGACGCTGACCGTCAGATCCCGGCCGCCGGAGCGGACCGGGTTGCCGCCCGCGCTGTTCGTGCACGGGCTCGGCGGTTCCTCGCAGAACTGGTCGGCGCTGATGCCGCTGCTCCAGGACGTGGTGGACGGCGAGGCGCTCGACCTGCCGGGCTTCGGCGACTCGTCGCCGCCGGACGACGGCAACTACTCGGTCACCGGGCACGCCCGCGCCGTGATCCGCTTCCTGGACGCGGCGGAGCGCGGACCGGTCCACCTCTTCGGGAACTCGCTGGGCGGTGCCATCGCCACCCGGGTCGCCGCGGTCCGCCCCGATCTGGTGCGCACCCTGACCCTCGTCTCGCCCGCGCTGCCCGAGATCCGGGTGCAGCGCACGGCCGTGCCCACCGGACTGCTCGCCGTGCCCGGCGTGGTGACGCTGTTCGCCCGGATGACCAGGGACTGGAGTGCGGAGGACCGCACCCGGGGCGTCATGGCGCTCTGCTACGGCGATCCGTCGCGGGTCTCCGAGGCGGGTTTCCGTGCCGCGGTGGCCGAAATGGAGCACCGGCAGGAGCTGCCGTACTTCTGGGACGCGATGGCTCGCTCGGCGCGCGGCATCGTCGACGCGTACACGCTCGGCGGGCAGCACGGACTGTGGCGCCAGGCCGAGCGGGTGCTCGCCCCGACCCAGCTCGTGTACGGCGGACGGGACCAGCTCGTCTCGTACCGAATGGCCCGCAGGGCGTCCGCGGCCTTCCGCGATTCGCGCTTGTTGACGCTGCCCGACGCCGGGCACGTGGCGATGATGGAATACCCGGAGGCGGTCGCCCAGGCGTTCCGGGATCTGCTCGACGAACTCGGCGGGAGCTGATCCGGGGCGTGGGACGACACAGCCGAAAGGGCCCCAAACCGGCGGAGCCCGGAACCGAGTCCGTCGGCGCGGGAATCGCCGGGGAGGACGTTCGTCCCGGGCCCGGCAGCGGGCGCCGTCGCAGGTCGGCCGAGGCCCCGGCCGGTGCGGACGGACACGCCGCGTTCGAACCGGCCGGACACGTCCGCAGCGGTCACCCCGAACAGCGGGAACCCGGCGGCGGCTGGGGGGCGGGGCCGCAGGCCGGACCTCCCGCCGACGGCGGACGCCCCGCCCCGCGGCAGTCGGCGGACGGGGTGCGGACGGCGCGACGCGGCGGGCAGGCCACACTGTCCGGGCCGCTGATACCGGGCCCGCGGCGCGAGTTCGTCGAGGCATTCGACGTTCCTTCCGCCCCTCCCGCCCCACGGGGACCCGTAGCCCCGGCGGGTCCGCCGGCCGCGGCGAGCGACCCGAAGGGGGCGAAGGGTCCCGACGAGGGGCGGACCGGCGGCGAACCGGCCCCCGGCACGGAGGCCGGGGGCGGCGACGCCGGGGGGAACAAGGGCCGTACCTTCACCGGTATCGCGGCCGTCGCGGTGACCACCGTGCTCGCGGTGATCGTCGCCGGGCAGGTCGCCCAGGACGACGGTGGTGCGAACGGCACCACGCGGGCGGCGGGTGTCGACCGGGACCGGAGCCGCGACGCCTCCCGTTCGGACGACCGGGCGACCCCGAAGGCGGCCCCGGTCAGGCCCCTTTCGTACGAGCAGAAGATGGCCAAGGCATATCCGCTCGCCGCGAAACTGCGCGGCTCGGGGAAGTTCGACGCCGTTCCGGGAACGGCGAAGGCGCCGGGACGCGGGCACAAGTACCGCTACCGGATCGATGTCGAGCAGGGCCTCGGGCTCGACGCGGAGCTGTTCGCCCGGGCCGTCCAGGAGACGCTCAACGACGACCGCAGCTGGGCGCACGACGGGGCGATGACCTTCGAGCGGGTCTCCTCCGGTGATGCCGATTTCGTGATCACCCTCGCCAGCCCCGGGACCACCGCCGTCTGGTGCCGCAAGTCGGGCCTGGACACGACCGAGGACAACGTCTCGTGCGACTCCGCCGCGACCGAGCGCGTGATGATCAATGCCTACCGTTGGGCGCAGGGGTCGTCGACGTTCGGACCGGACAAACTCTTCGCCTACCGCCAGATGCTGATCAACCATGAGGTCGGTCACCGGCTGGGACACAACCATGTGAGTTGCCGCACGCCGGGGGAGCTCGCACCGGTGATGCAGCAGCAGACCAAGTCCCTGGACATCGACGACATCAGTTGCCGCCCCAACCCCTGGATGTATCCCAGCAGTTGAGACGTGAAGGTGGCGACCGGCGGGGTGCCGGGCCGCTACCTCGTGCGTGGCGGGGTTCGCCGGTCGCCGACCGGCCGTCACATTCGCGCCCCATGTTCGTCCGCATGGTGAGATCGGCGTCTCGAATCGCGTTGACATCCCCTGGGCAGTGATCCATATTTCTCGACATGTCACGCAGCCCCGTCACCGTCGAGCGCGCCGCCATCGAGCTGGCGCTCATCGGCGTGACCGGGCACAGCGTCGCCGACATCCACTGTTGCTGACGCCTGCCCGAGTGCGCGTCCGCCCGCCGTCCGAGCCCCGAACCGGCTCGTTCCGCCTCTTCGACCGCCGCACCCGGGCGCATTCCGTCCGCGGACGCGGCGGTGGCAGTGTGCTCCGGTCATTTCTCCGGTCATTTCTCCCGAATGGATCTCCCGTACGGATTTCCCGTACGACCCGTACGACCCGTACGACCCGTACGTCTGTGCGGATTTCCTCGTGCGGACCGGTTGTGTGCACCCGCTCCCCGTTGCCGATCGCGCGGACGTCTCCCCGTCCCCTGCTCCAGGCAGCACACCGAGAGGTCACCTTCCGATGCGTCAACCGTCCGTCATATCGCGCCGCGCGGCAGCGGCCACCGCAGTACTCGTCGTGGTCGCGGGTGCCGCGGCCTGCGGGCCCGAGAAGAAGGAGGCCGGTGACGGCGGCTCCGGCGCGTCGGGGAAGCCCATGAAGGGCGGCACGCTCACCGTCCTCAACAGCAAGCCGCAGTCGGACTTCGACCCCGCCCGGCTCTACACCTCCGGCGGCGGCAACGTCCCGTCCCTCGTCTTCCGCACCCTGACCACCCGCAACCGCGCGGACGGTGCGGCGGGCGCGAAGGTCGTCCCCGACCTGGCGACCGACCTCGGCACGCCGAGCAAGAACGCCACCGTGTGGACGTACACGCTCAAGGACGGCGTGAAGTACGAGGACGGCACCGCGATCACGAGCGCCGACATCAAGTACGGCATCGAGCGCTCCTTCGCCGCCGAACTCTCCGGCGGCGCCCCGTACCTGCGCGACTGGCTCATCGGCGGAGCCGACTACCAGGGCCCGTACAAGGACGAGAAGGGGCTCGACTCGATCGAGACGCCCGACGCGAGGACCATCGTCTTCCACCTCAACAAGCCGGAGGGCGAATTCCCCTTCCTGGCCACCCAGACCCAGACCACCCCGGTCCCGAAGGCCAAGGACACCGGCACGAAGTACGAGGAGCACCCGGTCTCCTCGGGGCCGTACAAGGTCGTGAAGAACGAGGGCGACGGCGAACGCCTCGTCCTGGAGCGAAACCCGCACTGGTCGGCCGACACCGACGAGCAGCGCAAGGCGTACCCCGACCGGATCGACGTGCGGTCCGGGCTCGACCCCGCGGTCATCAACCAGCGCCTGTCCGCCTCGCGGGGCGCCGATGCCGCCGCCGTCACCACCGACACCAACCTCGGCCCGGCCGAACTCGCCAAGGTCACGGGCGACAAGAAGCTCGCCGCCCGCGTCGGCACCGGCCACTTCGGCTACACCAACTACATCGCCTTCAACCCGAAGGCGAAGCCGTTCGACAACCCGAAGGTGCGCCGGGCGATCGCCTACGCCGTCGACCGCTCCTCCGTGGTCAACGCGGCCGGCGGCTCCTCGCTCGCCGAGCCCGCCACCACCTTCCTGCCCGAGCAGGCGGCCTTCGGGCACACGCCGTACGACCACTTCCCGGCCGGGAAGTCCGGCAACCCGGCCAAGGCCAGGGAACTGCTCAAGGAGGCCGGCTACGCCGACGGGCTGACCGTCACCCTGACGCACTCCAACGACAAGGACTTCGCGACCGGCCCGGAGATCGCCACCGCGCTCCAGGAGGCGCTGCGGAAGGCGGGCATCACCGTCCGGCTCAAGGGCCTGGAGAGCAACGACTACTCCGACACCGTCTACGACGTGAAGAGCGAGCCCGGCTTCTTCCTCGGCGGCTGGGGCGCCGACTGGCCGTCCGGCGGCCCGTTCTTCGCGCCGATCTTCGACGGGCGCCAGATCGTCACCGCCGGCTACAACTTCAACTCCGGCCAACTGAACGACCCTGCGGTCAACAAGGAGATCGACGAGATCAACAAGCTGACCGACCTGGAGGCCGCCGCCGAGCGCTGGGGCGCGCTCGACAAGAAGGTCGGCGAGCAGGCGCTGACCGTGCCGCTGTTCCACCCCGTCTACAAGCGCCTGTACGGCGAGGCCGTCAAGAACGTCGTGATCAGCGACTGGACCGGCGTGCTCGACGTGTCCCAGGTCGCGGTCAAGTAGCCATGGCCGAAGCACTTCCGGCCGAGGGGGCGGGGACCGTCACGGTCCGCGCCCCCGGGGCCCATCCGTTCTGGCGGCGGCTGCGCGAGCGGCGCGCCGCCCTGGTGGCGGGCGCCGTTGTCGCCCTGCTGGTCCTCGTCGCGCTCGCCGCACCGCTGCTCGCGGGCATCGAGGGCCAGGACCCCACCACCTACCACCCGGACCTCGTCGACTCCGCCACCGGCGGCGTGCCGATCGGCTCCTTGGGCGGGATCGGCGCCGAGCACTGGCTCGGCGTGGAGCCCCTCACCGGCCGCGACCTGTTCGCCCGCGTCGTGTACGGCGCCCGGGTCTCCCTCGGCGTCGCGCTCGCCGCGACCCTGCTCCAGGTCGCCATCGGGGTCGTCGTCGGCCTCGCGGCGGGGCTCGGCAACCGCTTCGTCGACCAGGCGCTCAGCCGGGTCACCGACGTCGTGGTCGCGCTGCCCGTCATGGTGATCGCGCTCGGCGCGCTCGCCGTCGTGCCCGCGGGCTTCCCGCGCCCGGTCCTGATCGCCGTGATCATCGGCCTGGTCGGCTGGTCCGGCATCTCGAAGATCGTGCGCGCCCGGACGCTCGCGCTGAAGTCGCTCGACCACGTCGCCGCCGCCCGGCTGAGCGGCTGGGGTTCCTGGCAGATCGCCCGGCGCGAACTGCTGCCCGCGCTCGCCGCGCCCGTCATCACCTACGCCGTACTGCTGTTCCCCGGCAACATCGTCGTCGAGGCTGCCCTGTCCTTCCTCGGCGTCGGCATCAAGCCGCCCACCCCGTCCTGGGGACAGATGCTCAGCGACGCCGACACCTGGTACCAGGCGGCGCCCACGTATCTGCTGATCCCCGCCCTGCTGCTGTTCGTCACCGTGCTGGCGCTGACCGTCCTCGGCGAGGGCGTGCGCACCGCGCTGGACCCGCGCGCCGCGTCCCGGCTGCGGATCGGCACCGGCCGGAAGAGGGAGGCCGGGGCATGACATCGTTCCTGCTCAGACGCCTCGGCGGGGCGGTCTTCGTGCTGTTCGCGCTCAGCGTCGTCGTCTACGCGGCCTTCTATGTCGCCCCCGGCGATGTCGCGCAGATCGCCTGCGGCCCGCGCTGCTCGCCCGCGCAGGTGGCACAGGTCAGCGAGCAACTGCACCTGGGGGACCCGTTGACCACGCAGTACGCGCACTTTCTCCAGGGCATCTTCGTCGGCCGCGACTACTCGACCGGGACCGGGGTGCTGCACTGCCAGGCGCCCTGCCTCGGGCTCTCGTACCAGAGCGACCAGCAGGTCACCGAGCTGATCCTGGCCAAGCTCCCGGCCACCGTCTCGCTCGCCGTCGGGGCCTTCGTGCTGTGGATGCTGCTCGGCGTCGGCACCGGGCTGCTCTCGGTGTGGCGGCGCGGCCGGTTCACCGAGCGCGTGCTCACCGGGATCACCCTGGCCGGCATGGCCACCCCGGTGTTCGTCATCGGACTGCTGCTGATCATCATCCTGGTCACGGCGCTCCAGATCCTGCCCTTCCCGGATTACGTGCCGCTCACCGAGGACCCGGAGCAGTGGGCGTGGAACCTGCTGCTGCCGTGGGTCTCGCTGGCGCTGGTGTCCGCGGCCCCGTACGCCCGGATGACCCGGGCGTCGATGCTGGAGACGCTGGCCGAGGACCACATCCGGACCTTCCGGGCGTACGGGGTCGGCGAGCGGGCGCTCGTCGGCCGGCACGCGCTGCGCGGCGCGCTGGCGCCGGTGATCGCGCTCGGCGCACTGGACATCGGCTCGATGTTCGGCGGCGCCGTGCTCACCGAGTCGCTCTTCGGAATTCCGGGCGTCGGACGCGAACTCGTCGACGCCGTCAAACACGTTGACCTACCGGTGGTCGTGGGGCTGGTCCTCGTCACCGGATTCTTCGTCGTCCTCGCCAACGCCGTCGCGGACGTTCTCCAGGCGATGGCCGACCGACGGGTGGTGCCGGCATGAGCCTGGTGGAAGTCTCCGGACTGTCGATCGCGTTCGGCGAGGTGCGCGCGGTGGAGGACCTGTCGTTCTCGCTGGAGCCGGGCGGCGCGCTCGGCGTGGTCGGCGAGTCCGGCTCCGGCAAGAGCGCCTCGGCGTACGCCCTGCTCGGGCTGCACCGGGGGACCGGGGCCCGGGTCGGCGGCTCGGTCCGGGTCGCCGGGGTGGACGTGAACGCGGCGGACGACGCGGAACTGCGGGCGCTGCGCGGCGCGAAGGCCGCCATGGTCTTCCAGGACCCGCTCTCCTCGCTGGACCCGTACTACGCGGTGGGCGACCAGATCGCCGAGGTGTACCGGGCGCACCACCGGGTCTCCCGGCGGGCGGCGCGGGACCGGGCCGCCCAGGTGCTGGACCGGGTCGGAATCCCGGACGCGGTGCGGCGCTCCCGGTCGAGGCCGCACGAGTTCTCCGGCGGAATGCGGCAGCGGGCGCTGATCGCGATGGCCCTGGCCTGCGAACCCCAGCTGCTGATCGCCGACGAGCCGACGACCGCGCTGGACGTCACCGTCCAGGCCCAGATCCTGGACCTGCTGCACGACCTGCGGCGGGAGACGGGCATGGGGCTGCTGCTGGTCACCCACGATGTGGGGGTGGCGGCCGAATCGGTCGACGAGGTGCTGGTGATGCGGGCGGGACGGGCGGTCGAACGGGGACCGGTGGGCGAGGTGCTGGTCGCGCCGCGCGAGCCGTACACCCGGGCTCTGCTGGCGGCGGTGCCGCGCATTCCGGCCGGCGCGGCGGGCATGGCGGGCGTGGTCCGGGAGGCCGGGCGGGGCGGCGCTGCCGATGCCCGGCCCGCGGCGGCGGCCCGGACCGCGGCGGCATCCGACGGGCCGCCGCTCGTCGAGGCCGCCGACGTCCGGCAGGTCTTCGGCAGGGGTGCTGCCGCGCTCGCCGCCGTCGACGGTGTCTCACTCGCCGTCCGCCGCGGCGAGACCCTCGGCATCGTCGGCGAGAGCGGCAGCGGCAAGACCACCCTCGGACGGATGCTCGTCGGGCTGCTGGACCCCACCTCCGGGCGGATCGACCGCCGGGCCCGGGTGCAGATGGTGTTCCAGGACCCCGTCTCCTCCCTCAACCCGCGCCGTTCGGTGGGCGAATCGGTCGCCGACCCGCTGCGTGCCTCGGGCGTGCGCGACGAGGCGGCGATCCGGGCACGGGTCCGGGACCTGCTGGAGCGGGTCGGGCTCGACCCCGAGCAGTACGACCGCTACCCGCACGAGTTCAGCGGCGGGCAGCGGCAGCGCGTCGGGATCGCGCGGGCGCTCGCCGCCGAACCGGAGCTGATCGTCTGCGACGAGGCGGTCTCCGCCCTCGACGTGACGACCCGGGCCCAGGTGACCGACCTGCTGGCGCGGCTCCAGCGCGAACTGGGACTGGCGCTGGTCTTCATCGCGCACGATCTCGCCGTCGTGCGGCAGGTCAGCGACCGGGTCGCCGTCATGCGGCGGGGCCGGATCGTCGAGGAGGGGGACGCGGACCGGGTGTACACCGACCCGCGCGCCCCGTACACCAAGCAGCTCCTGGCGGCCGTCCCGGCCCTCGATCCGGCGCTCGCCGCGGTGCGGCGCGCGGCCCGCAAGGAGCTGGCCGCTTCTTGACTCCGAGTAGCCGACTCCTCCCTTAGCGCGACAGAGCGCTGTCGTAAAGGGAAAGTTACGACGGTTCACCCCTTTCGGTGGTGCGACGGACAACCGTCCGTCGCACCACCGGCGTATCCGCTTACGGTCGTGCCGCTGTGAGCCGCCGGATCGACGGCGGCCGTCCATGAGGAGATCGGGGGTGCACTCGTGCGGATCGGATTCGTCACCGATGGTGACTATCCCTATGCGTCCGGTGAGTCCGGGCTCTGGTGCGACCGCCTGGTGCGCGGCCTCGACCGGCACGAGTTCGATCTCTTCGTGCTCAGCCGCTCCGCAGATCAGGAGGAACGCGGCTCGGTCCCGCTCCCGGCGCACGTCGGCCGGGTACGGACGGCACCGCTGTGGACGGCCGACGGGCACGTCCCGGGCACCCGGGCTCCCGGGAGGCCGCGCGTCCGAAGGGCGACGGGCCGGCGCCCACGCGCGTACGGACGGCGCGAACGGCAGCGCTTCATGGCGCACTTCACGGCGCTCGCGACGTCGATCTGCGCGGCGGGCACGCCGGATGACGGCGCGGCCGCCGGGCGCACGCGCGGGAGCGTGACCGGTGTGAACGGTGTGAACGGAGTGAACGACGCGGCCGGAACGAACGGCGTGACCGGGATGGACGAGCGGGAGTACACCGGCGGCGCCGGAGGGGCCGGCGCGGGGCACACCGTTGTCGGGACCGCCGACGCGCGGTTCGCCGAGGGGCTGTACGGACTCGCCGACCTCGCCCGGGAGTGCGGAGGACTGAGCGCGGCACTCCGCTCGGAAACCGCGGTGCGCGTACTGGAAGCCGCCTGCCGCGCGCCGGGCAGTACCGGCGCGGCCCGGACCGCCGGTGTCGCCGATCTCCTCCATCTCGCCCACGGGATCGAGGAGTTGCTGCGCCCCCTCTCGTTCGACTGGTACGACGAACGGAGCCTCGGCGCCGTCGACCTCTGCCATGCCGCGTCCGGCGGAGCGGTGGCGGTACCGGGACTGCTGGCCAAACGCTTCTTCGGAGTGCCGCTGCTGGTCACCGAGCACAGCGCACACGTGCGGACCCACTATCTCGACACGGCCGGCACGCCCCTGCGCGCGCCGGTGCGCGCCGTGCTCGCCGCATTCCACCGACGGCTCGCCGCCGAGGTGTACCGGCAGGCCGCGCTCATCACGCCCGGCGACGCCGACGCCCGCCGGTGGCAGGAACGGTGCGGTGCCGGACGGGAGAAGCTGCGCACCGTTCACCCCGGTCTGGACGCGGGTCGGTTCGTGGTGCTCGGGGAGAGCGGTGACAGCGGTCCCGACGACACGGTCGTCTGGGTCGGCCGGATCGAGCCGGCCAAGGGCCTGATCACACTGCTGCACGCCTTCGCGCAGGTGCACCGGGCCGAACCGGCCGTCCGGCTGCGGATCATCGGCACGGCCGAGCCGGGGCCGGAGGGCGCCGGACACCTCGCGCGCTGCCGGGCACTGGCCGCCCGGTTGTTCCCCGAAGCCGCCGACGCCCCGCACGACGGCGGCGGCAGCCCGGTCTCTTTCGAGGGCATCGGCGGAACCGGGGCGGCGGACGTCGTGGAGGCGTACGCCGCGGCCGGGGTCGTCGTCCCGCCCGGCACCGGCGAGCACTTCCCCGCCGGTCTCGTCGAGGCGATGTTCTGCGGACGCGCCACGGTGTCGGCGGATGTCGGCGCGGTGGTCGACGTCATCGGCGGCACCGGGCTCGTCGTCCCCCCGCGCAATCCCGAGGCGCTCGCCGATGCCTGCCTCGCGCTGTTGCGCGACCCCGAGCGCCGCGCACGGCTCGGTGCCGCAGCGCGCGCCCGCGCACTCGAACTCTTCACCGTGGAACAGAACGTCGCGGCCTTCCGCGGCATCTACCTGGAGCTGATCTCACGGGTTCCGGTGCGCAGGGAGGCCGGCACGGTGGACGCCGACGGTGGACCGCGCCCGTTCGCCACCCCGCCCGAGGCCCATGTCCCGGGCCTGTGGACGGCCTTCGGGGACACCTCGCCGGGACCGGCCGGGCGCACCCCGAGCTGGGCCGTCGGGGCCGGGCCCGTCCGCGCCGGAGCTGGGGGAGCGGGTGGCGGCGATGTGTGACCGGGAGACGGACCGGCGGGCCCGCGGCGGCCGGACCGGACGGACCGACGCGGTGGGCGACGAACAGGGAGGAGAGACGATGGGACGCCCGAACGAGGTGTCCGGCGCACCCGCCACGCCCACCCCGGGCGGCGGCCGGGACCCGCACCCGCCCGCCCCGGCCTCCGGCCCCGGCGGGCGACCGGCCGCCGCGACGGAAGGCTCCGTGGCGGAGGGCTCCGCGACGGAGAATGCCGTGGCAAAGGGTTCCGTGGCGGAGGGCTCCGCCCACCGGGGCGCCGCCGAGGGGGTACGTGGTGGGGGTCCGCGAGACGGTGCGCCCGCAGCCTCGCAGCCCGCGAACGCCACCGCACCGGGCGCTGCCGCCGGGGACACCGCGGGGCGCGATGCCGCCGCACTCCGTGCCCCCGAGATCGCCCACCCCGTCCCGGCGTGCACACGTACGCTCGCGCGCCGCGGCCCCGCGGACCCGGTGACATCACTGATGGCCCGGCACCGCGAGCTGTGCCGACGGGCCGTGGACCCGCTGGAGATCGCCGCCGGACTGGAGAACCACGGCATGACCGACCGTGCGGCCGCCCGCTACCGGCACCGCGACGTCTTCTCGCTCGCGGAGGAACTCTTCGCCCGGGTGCCCGCCGCGGAGGATTCCGCAGCCGCACACCGCACGCCGGAGCGTGACACGACGACACGCGCCGCCTGGTCGCTCCGCGCGCTCGCACCGGGAGCCGCCTGCCTCGCCACCCTCGGCGTGCTGAGGCTCACCGAAGGGTCGCTCGGCGGGCAGACGAGACTTGCGATCGGCCTCGCCGGAACGCTGCTCGGGCTGCTCGGCCTCGCCCTCTGCCTGCGCAGCGGGCCCCTGCACGCGGTCGGCGGCCCCACGGCTGCTGCCCACGTGTACGGCTGCTGGCTGCTGGGTTACGTCCTGTACGGTGACGCCCTGCTCGACCAGGTGCTCAGCGGCGGGCCCGAGGGCCCCTGGGCCCTCACCCCCGCACCTCTGCTGGGGCTGGCGCTCTCCGTCGCCCCCGCCGCCTGGTGCGTGCACCTCGTCTCCCTGCGGGCGCACCGCGCGCTCATCGGCAGCCGCACGCTGGAGGAGTTCACCGCGCGCGTGCGCCCCCTGCTGTTCGGAGCCGTCGCCGTCCACCTCGGCGCCCTCGCCGCGCTGTTGTACCTCGCGCGCCTGGTCCACGGCGGTGGCGGGAGCCTCGCGGGGGCCGCCGTGCTCGGCGTGCTGCTCCTGCTGGCCAGGCTGTCGACGGTGCGCGGATTCCCCGGACCCGCCACCGTCGCGCTGGCCGCCGCCTGCGCCGTCGAGGCGCTGGCACCTGCCCTCGTCCTGGCCGGTCGGCTGCCCGGCCTGCACGCCCTCGCCCGCCCCGTCGACCTCCTGGTCGCGGCGGCGGGCACCGGGGCCGTACCCGTCCTCGCCTGCGGAGCCTCCGCGTTCGGGTTGCTGATCAACGCCCATCACACCCTCTCCCGGGCGTCCGCCCACGCCCCGGGCCGACCGGGAGACGAGGCCCATCCCACCGCGTGACCCACGCGACCGAGACTCCCGGCCCCCACGGGGAGCCGGGCCACCGAACCATCCCCCACACGAACCACCGCATGCCCCGCGGAGCCGACGCCGCGGGTCCTGCGCCCATCACATTCCACTTCCCGAAGGAGACATCGGACATGACCCCCCAATCCCCCGCACCGGCAGCCGGCCGTCGGCACCGAGGGGGCGCGCGATGAGGGTGCTGCTGCTCGGAGCCAATGGATTCCTCGGCCGATTCGTCGCCGACCGGTTGCTCGCCGACCCGGCCGTGCACCTCACGGCGCTCGGCCGCGGCGACGACGCCGACGTACGGTTCGACCTCGCCACCGGCAGCCCCGGTGCGCTGACCCGATTCCTCGACGCCGTCCACCCCGGAGTCGTCGTCAACTGCGCGGGCGCCACCCGCGGCGGGGCCCGTGACCTCACCCGGCACAACACCGTCGCCGTCGCCACCGTCTGCGAGGCGATGCGGCGCAGCGGCTGCACGGCCCGGCTCGTCCAGGTCGGCTGTGCATCGGAGTACGGGCCCTCGCAGCCCGGTTCGTCGACCGCCGAGGACGCGCTGCCGCGCCCCGGGGGTCCGTACGGCGTCAGCAAACTCGCCGCCACCGAGCTCGTCCTCGGCTCCGGCCTCGACGCGGTCGTGCTGCGGGTCTTCTCCCCGGTCGGCCCCGGCACCCCGGCCGGTTCACCGCTCGGCAGGCTCGCGGAGGCGATGCGCCGGGCCATGCAGTCCGGCGACGGCGAGCTGAAGCTCAGCGGCCTCGGCGTGCAGCGCGACTTCGTCGACGTGCGCGATGTCGCGCGCGCCGTGCACGCCGCCTCGCTCTCCGCGGCGCAGGGCGTCGTCAACATCGGTACCGGCCGCGCCGTGCGCCTCCGGGACGCCGCCTCGGTCCTCGCCAGGGTCGCCGGATACGCGGGCGCGCTCCACGAGCTGGACGCGCCCCCGCCCCGGCTGCCCATCGGCGCCCCGCGCACCTCGAACGAATCGGTCATCGAGCACCTCTCGGCCACCCCGTCCCCGTACCCGGACGGCTGCGGTGCCTGGCAGCAGGCCGATGTGCGCACGGCGAGGGACCGGCTCGGCTGGCGCCCCCGGATCAATCTGGAGGAATCCCTCGCCGACATCTGGATGGAGGCGGCGTGCCGTATCTGACCTCCACCGGCACCACCCGCCGGACCGACGGCGCCGGACAGTTCGGCTTCGGGGTCCCCGGGTACGCGCACCCCCTGCTCGCGCCCACGGAGTGGGCCGAGCTCACCCGCCCCGGCACGCCGCTGCACTGGGCCGTTCTCAACATCGACGACGGTCCCGGCGCACGTCCCGACCCGCACTGCCTGGAGGCCGCGGGCCGGCTCCGCAACGCGCGGGAGCGGGCGCTGCACGGCGACGCCCCGTACGACACGGTCCGCGCGGCGGGCGGCCGACTGCTCGGCCACCTCGACCTGGCCTTCGGCAGCCGCCCCTTCGGGGAGCTGATGGCCGACGCGCAGTCCTTCCTGGACTGGTACCGCGTCGACGGCTTCTACCTCGGCCGGTGCCCCTCCGAACGGGCCCACCTCCCGGCGGTCCGGCGCCTCACCAGCACCCTCGCCACCGTCCTCGAACACGGCGAGCACGGTCGGCACGGCGGCCACGCCGGTTACGACAGCCACGACGGTCAGGGCGGTCACGACGGCCGGGCCGGTCGGGGTGAAGCGATCGGGCCGTTGGTGCTGGGGCTGGGCAAGCACCCGCACCCCGGCTACGCCGAGGCCGCCGACCAACTGGTCACGTTCTGCGGCCCGTGGACGGACTACCGCTGGTCGCAGGTGGCGGAGTGGACCGCCGGTTATCCGCCGGAACGGTTCGCGCACTTCGTGCACGGCGTGCCGCGCACCCACCTCGACGAGGCCATGCGCATCGCCCGTTGGCAGGGCGCGGGCACCATCTTCTTCACGGACCGGGACGGCCAACACGGGCAGACCGACCCATTCGCGGCGCTGCCCAGCTACTGGGACGAAATCGTCTCGCGGATCGGACCTGGTATCTCGGAATGAGAAGGGGCGTGGCAGTGTTACGGGAAGAACAACCGTACGCAGATGAAGTACGTAAAAACCGACCACCTGCATTGTTGAGGTTCCTGTGTCGCTGCCACCCCTGGTCGAGCCAGCTGCTGAGCTCACCGTCGACGAGGTCCGCAGGTACTCCCGCCACCTGATCATCCCGGATGTCGGGATGGACGGACAGAAGCGGCTGAAGAACGCGAAGGTGCTCTGTGTCGGCGCAGGCGGTCTCGGCTCGCCGGCCCTGATGTACCTGGCCGCCGCCGGTGTCGGCACGCTCGGCATCGTGGAGTTCGACGAGGTCGACGAGTCGAACCTGCAGCGCCAGATCATCCACAGCCAGGCCGACATCGGCCGCTCCAAGGCCGAGTCCGCCAAGGATTCGGTGCTGGGCATCAACCCGTACGTGAACGTGGTCCTTCACGAGGGCCGGCTCGAGGCCGACAACGTGATGGACATCTTCGCGCAGTACGACCTGATCGTGGACGGCACGGACAACTTCGCCACTCGCTACCTGGTCAACGACGCGGCGGTCCTGCTGAACAAGCCGTACATCTGGGGCTCGATCTACCGGTTCGACGGGCAGGCGTCCGTCTTCTGGTCCGAGCACGGCCCCTGCTACCGCTGCCTCTACCCGGAGCCGCCCCCGCCGGGCATGGTTCCGTCGTGCGCCGAGGGCGGCGTGCTCGGGGTGCTCTGCGCCTCGATCGGTTCCATCCAGGTCAACGAGGCCATCAAGCTGATCGCCGGTATCGGTGACCCGCTGGTCGGCCGACTGATGATCTACGACGCCCTGGAGATGCAGTACCGTCAGGTCAAGGTCCGCAAGGACCCCGACTGCGCGGTCTGCGGCCAGAACCCGACCGTCACCGAGCTCATCGACTACGAGGCATTCTGCGGCGTCGTGTCCGAGGAGGCCCAGGAGGCGGCGGCCGGCTCCACGATCACTCCCAAGCAGCTCAAGGAGTGGATCGACGCGGACGAGAAGATCGAGATCATCGATGTCCGCGAGCCGAACGAGTTCGAGATCGTGTCCATCCCGGGCGCCAAGCTGATCCCGAAGAACGAGTTCCTGATGGGCAACGCTCTCCAGGACCTCCCGCAGGACAGGCGCATCGTCCTGCACTGCAAGACCGGTGTCCGCAGCGCCGAGGTCCTCGCGGTCCTCAAGTCGGCGGGCTTCGCCGATGCGGTGCACGTGGGGGGCGGCGTGATCGGCTGGGTCAACCAGATCGAGCCCGAGAAGCCGGTGTACTGAGTACGCACCGGGCAGCCGGTGTGGTGCGTACGCACCGGGCAGCCGTGTGCTGCGCACGCGCCGAGTGCGAGTGGGAGAGCTTCGAGGGGGCCGGTCCGCGCGTTGCGGACCGGCCCCCTCGCCGTGCGCTCCGTTCCGTCAGGAGCAGGTCTTTCCGTCCGCCGGGACCTTGCCGTCGAGGAAGTACGCGTCCACGGTCGACGTCACGCACGCGCTCTCGCCGTACGAGCCGTGTCCCTCGCCCTTGTTGGTGAGCAGGACGCCGACGCCCTTGCCGAGCGCGTCCGCCATCCTCCGCGCCCCTTCGTAGGGCGTGGCCGGGTCGCCGGTCGTGCCGACGACCAGGACCGGACCGGCGCCGGGAGCGCTCGCCTCCGGGTGGTCGCGCTCGCCCGCCACCGGCCACTGGGCGCACCAGCCTGCCGTGTCCCAGGCCAGGAACGGGCCGAACACCGGGGACAGCTTCCGGAATTCGGGCACCAGCGCCCTCGCCTCGGCCGCCGTCGGCCGGAGCCTGCTGTCCGCGCAGGAGATGGCGCGCTGCGCATGGCTCTGGTTGTCGTAGTGCCCCTTCTCGTCACGGCCGTTGTACGAGTCGGCCAGCTGGAGCAGCATGGTGCCGGTGCCGCGGTTCTCCGCCTCGTCCAGCGCCTGCGTCAGGTAGGGCCAGCTGCTCTTCGAGTACAGCGGCATGACGATGCCGGTGACGGCCATCGACTCGTTGAGCTTCCGGCCGGAGGCGGTCGGCAGCGGCTTCTTGTCGATCCGCTCCAGCAGCCGGGCGATGCGCCGGGTACCGGCCTTCGGGTCCTGGCCGCGGTCCTTGAGGTAGTTCTCCAGCGCCCGCTGGAACCCGGCCGTCTGATTGCGGGCGTGTCCGATGGCGTCGGCGGTCGGGTCGACGACGGCGTCCAGCACGGTGCGTCCGACCTTCGTGGGGAAGAGGTGGGCATAGGTGCCGCCCAGCTCGGTGCCGTACGAGATGCCGAAGTAGGTGAGCTTCTCGTCGCCGAGCACCTCGCGGATCAGGTCCATGTCGCGGGCGGCGTTGCTCGTGCCGACGTGCGGCAGGATCGTGCCGGAGCGGCGTGCGCAGCCGGCGCCGAAGTCCGCGGCGTCCTTCATGAACACCGCCTCCTCCGCCGCCGTGTCCGGGGTCATGTCGACCTTCCGGACGGCCTCCTCCTGCTCCTCGTCGGTGCGGCAGTTGACGCCTTCGCTGAGCGCGACCCCGCGCGGGTCGAAACTCACCAGGTCGTAGCGGGTGTTGAGCTTCTCGTAGGACAGCGCCTCGGCGGCGCGCGGCAGCGTCGAGACCCCGGAACCGCCGGGGCCGCCGAAGTTGAAGAGCATCGAGCCGAGGCGTCGGCCCTTGTCCCGGGCCTCCTTGCGGATCAGCGCGATCCCGATCGTGTCGCCGTCCGGCTTCGCGTAGTCCAGGGGTACGTCGACGGTCGCACACCGCCAGGCGCCGCCGGGTGCGCTGCCGCCCTCGGGGGCCTTGCAGCGCTTCCAGTCCGGCCGCTGGGAGGTGAGGGCGGCGGGCAGCGGAGGGGGCCCCGACGGCTCGGCCGGGGTGGCGCCCGGCGCCCCGGGCGCGGATGCCGCGACGCGGTCCGCCCGATCGGCCGGCTTGTCGTCCTCGCCCCCGCCACATCCGGCGAGCAGTCCCGTCAGCAGCAGCGCGGCACCCGTAAGTGCTCCGGCGCGTGCGTGTCCGGCCACGTTGTACGTCCTCCCCGACGGGCCCCGCCCGTCCATGTCCGCCCGGCCCGTGCGCGGGCACGCCCTCCGTGCGACGTACGCCCCGAAGCGCCGGGTACGTACGGAAGGTGCGCCCATGCTAACGAGACGGATACCGGCCGCCGACGAGCAGTGACGGTCCGGGGCCACGCGCGGACCGCCCCGGCCGGGGTTGTGGGCGGACGGTGCCGACCGGCCGGGGCTATGGGCGGACGGTGCCGACCGGGGTCATGCGCAGACCGTCCCGGCCGCCGGGACCTTTCCGTCCATCAGGTAGTCGCCCACGGCCTTCTGCACGCAGGCGTTGCCGCTGTTGTACGCGCCGTGCCCCTGGCCCCGGTACGTCATCTGCACGCCGACGCCCTTGCCCAGCGCATCGGCCATCGCCCTCGCGCCCGCGTACGGGGTGGCCGGGTCGCCGGTGTTGCCGACGACCAGGATCGGGGCCGAGCCCGGGGCGCTGACGTCCGGGGTCTCCCAGGCGCCCGCCACCGGCCAGCCGGTGCAGGACATCAGGCCCCAGCCCAGGTAGTCGCCGAAGACCGGCGAGGCGGACCGGAACTGGGGGAGCTTCGCCTCGGTCTGCTCCGCGGTGAACCGCTCCTTGGAGTCCGCGCAGTTGATGGCGGTGTTGGCGGCCATCGAGTTGTTGTAACGGCCGTCCTGGGAACGGCCGTTGAGGGAATCGGCCAGGGCGAGGAGCAGCGCGCCGCTGCCGCCGTCGGCCTCGTCCACCCCTTCCTCCAGCAGGGGCCAGGTCTCCTTGGAGTAGAGGGCCGCCGCGATGCCGGTGGTGGCGAGGGTCTGGGTCAGCTGCCGGTCGCCGAGCCCCGCGACGGGCTTCTTCTCCAGCCGGGTGAGCAGATCGGAGATCCCCTGCTCGACCTCCTTGCCGGTGGAGCCGGGCAGCTTGCATGCCTCGCCGCGTTCCGCGCAGTCCTTGGTGAAGCTGTCCAGTGCGAGCTGGAACCCCTTGGCCTGGCCGAGCGATGCCTGTTCGGAGTTCAGGGTCGGGTCGATCACCGCGTCCAGCACCGACCTGCCGACGTTCCGCGGGAAGAGGTGGGCGTAGACGCCGCCCAGTGCGGTGCCGTACGAGATGCCGAAGTAGTACAGCTTCCGGTCGCCGAGCACCTGGCGCATCAGGTCCATGTCGCGGGCGGCCTCGGTGGTGCCGACGTAGGGGAGCACCCGACCGGAGTTCCTCTCGCAGGCCGCGGCGAACGCCTTGGCGTCCTCGACGACGGCGTTCACCTCGGCGGCGGTGTCCGGGGTGCCGTCGGTTTCGTAACGGGCGTCGAGCTGCCGGTCCGACTCGCACTTCACGCCGGCGCTGCTGCCGACTCCGCGCGGGTCGAAGCTGACCAGGTCGTAGCGGGCGCGGAGCTTGTCGTAGTCGGTGCCGAACGCGGGCAGGGTGGCGACGCCGGAGGCGCCGGGACCGCCGAAGTTGAAGATCAGGGAACCGATCCGCCGGGCCGGGTCCTTGGCCCTGGCCCGGATGAGCGCCAGGTCGATCGTGCCGCTGTTGGGCCTCGCGTAGTCGAGCGGGGCCTTCATGAACGAGCATTCCCACCGGGCGCCGCCGGGCAGGGGCGTGGGGGCCTTTCCGCCGCCCTGGGCCGGGGTCGGCGCGGGACAGGGTTTCCACGTCAGCTTCTGGGACGCGAGGCCGCCGGGGCCGCTGCTCGCCTCGGCGGCATTCGCCGCGAGCGGGGAACTGCGGGGACCCTCCGGGCCGGTGTCGTCGCCGCTCCCCGAGCAGGCGGTGAGGGGAAGGAGCACGGTGGCGGTGGCGGCGAGAGCGGCGGCACGCAGGGCGGGGGAGGTCCTCATGGTGCCCATCGTGCGGGGCGGACCGGGCCCGTGCACGGGGCACCGGTCCAAGCGGGTGGCGGGAGCGGCACCGGTCGCCCGACCGGACGCGTGGACGCGGCGACGGGAACGTACGGGAACATGAGGGGCCGTCGGCGCCGGTGCCCGTCGGCGCCGGCCTCGCGGCTCGGGGCTTTCGGTCCTGCGGTTCGGAGCCGTCGCCCCGGTGATTCGGGGCGTGTCCGCGTGGGCGGGCTTGCGTCCGCGCGGAGATTGTTCCTGCGATTCGGGATCGCGCCCGCGTGGGTCGGGGTTCGCGTGGGTCAGAGTTCGCGTGGGTCAGAGTTCGCGTGGGTCAGAGTTCGCCCTTGCGCGTCAGATGGTTGAAGCAGATCCAGCCCGGCAGCACCGGCAGCCACAGCGTCAGCAGCCGGTACAGCAGCACGGCCGGTGCCGCGACCTCCTTCGGCAGCCCGACCGCGATCAGTCCCAGCGTCAGTGCGCCCTCGACCGCGCCCATCCCGCCCGGGGTGGGCGCCGCCGACCCCAGCGCGTTGCCCGCGAGGAAGACCACCGCGACACTGGCGTAGCTGAGGTGCGGCACGTCCGGTCCGCTGAACGCCCGGATCGACGCGTCCAGGCACATCACGAACAGGCCGGTCAGCAGCAGCATCCCGCCGATGCCGGTGAGCAGCTTCTGCGGGCGCTGCACCACGTCGAGCATGCGCGGAACGACCCCGGCGAACAGGGACCGCACCCGCGTCACCACGAACTTCCGCAGGAACGGGACCGCCGTCACCACCAGCACCAGCACGGCGACCGTCAGCAGCCCGGCGATCACGGTCCGGGACGGGGTGAGCGAGGACGGAGTCTTCTCCGTGCCGGTCAGATAGCCGAACGCGGCGAGCAGCAGGATGTGGCAGCCGAGACCGAACAGCTGGGAGGCACCGACACTCGCCACGGCGAGTCCCGGACGCACCCCGGCCCGTTGCAGGAAGCGGGTGTTCAGCGCCACACCGCCGACCGCCGCCGGGGCGACGATCTTCACGAAGGATCCGGCGACCTGCGCCAGCACGGTCTTCCCGAACGGCACCCGTTCCGGCACGAAGCCCAGCAGGCTCATCGCCGCCGCGACGTAGCTGAGGGCCGAGAAGCCGACCGCGGCCGCCACCCAGCCCCATTCCGCCTGCTCGGCGACCGCGCCGAAATCGGGCTGGGTCACCTGCGAGATGAGGAAGTACGCGGCGATCGCACCGGCGATGCAGCTGACCAGGGTGCGTGGCTTGATGCGTTCCAGCCGGACCGGTTCGACCGGTGCCTGTGGCCGGATGCGCAGCACCTGTTGGCGCATCTGCGAGAGCAGGTCCTCCTCGCGGGCCCCTTCCAGGGCCTCGTCCATGGCCCGCTTCTCGGCCTGTTTCTGGACTCGCAGCGACTTCCGGGCGGCCTTGCGGTCGGCGGCGGTGTCGGAGGCCGCACCCCGGTCCGCGCCGTGTTCCGACGCCCTGGCCCGTTTGGCCGCGTCCGACGCCGCCAGCACCGCCTCGCGCTCGCGCTGCGAACGCTCACGGGCGAGGCGCCGCAGCGCGGCCCGGGTCGAGCGGCTCAGCGCGATCGGCTGGAGCAGTGGCAGGCAGTCCGCGACGGCGTCCGGGCCGAGCACCTCCAGCGCACCGGCGACGGCCCGCTCGGCACCCACCCGCAGCCCCGCGGTGGTCAGCAGCTGTGCCACATCCATCCGCAGCACCAGATCACCGGCCGCGATCTCGCCGCCGCGCAGATCGGTGACGAACACCGTGCCCGAATGATCCACCAGGATGGCGTCGCCGGTGAGCCTGCGGTGCGCGATCCGTCGGGACTGGAGTGCCCTCACCTGACGCCAGGCGTCGTGCAACAGCTCGTCGGTGATCTCCGCGTCCTCCAGCGAGTCGAGGGAACGCCCGCCGATCCGCTCGTAGACCAGCATCACGGCGTCCGGCCCGAGCTCGGAGGTGGCGATCAGCTTGGGCGCGTTGGCCCCGGCGGCGATGGCCGCGTACGCGAGCAGTGCTTCCTGTTCCAGTGCCTGGCGCAGCGACTGGATCGAGCGGCGCTCGGTGATGCCGCGCAGGGTGAGCCTGCGCCACACCCGATAGAAGAAGCCCTGGGCCTGCTGCTCGCGGTCGACGACCGTCACGTCCAGCGGCGGCCCGTTCTCCAGGGTGACCACATAGCGGCGTCCCCGGTCGCCCTGGTCGCCGGAGTCGGGGGCGTCCTCGGCGCGCATCGCGGTGACGGGCCGGAAGCCGACCCGGCGCAGACCGGCCATCAGGTGCTGCCCGGTCGGCCGTACGTTGGGCGAGCCGACCGCGTACAGCGTGCCGTACGCCACGGACCAGCCGATCAGCACGGTGAGGATGATCGAGAACGGTGTGGTGAAGCCGCCGACCAGCATGGCGAACGCGTCGAGCAGCAGCACCACCCACAGCACGACGCGCCAGCGCGGCCGTCTCGCCATCCCGACCGCCGTCATATAGGCGATCACGGGGGCGAGGTAGCCGTGCACGGGGTCGGTGAGCGCGTCCCCGGGCTGCGGCTGGGTCAGCGCGTCCTTGATGGTGCCGGGTGCCGATTCGGCGACCCAGAGGTCGGCGGCGAGCGAGACGCCGTGCGCCAGGACGGCGGCGAGCACGCCGTCCGCGATCCTCAACCCGTCGCGTTTGATCAGCCGCTCGATGGCGAAGACGACCGGTACGAGGAGTACGGCGATGCTGGAGACCAGACCGGCGAGCTTGATCAGGACGTCGGGCGCCTGGCCGGTGCCCTTGTTGATGTCCTGTTCGAGACCGGCGGTCATGCCGTGGGCGAACGCCGCGATCGCGAACAGGACGGCGACCGCCAGCACACCGATGAGCAGTCGCATGAGGTCGGAGGGGCGGTGTACCCGGGCGGGGAGCAGCGGCTCGTCGCCGGAGACGCGTTCGGCCCGTTCCGCCGCCGCGGTCGACAGCGTCGCCCCTCCCGGGTGGCCGAGCGGCTCCGGGTGCTCGGGATGTCCGGCGGGCTCGGGGCGTCCGGCTGCCTCCGCGGGTTCGCGGCCGGGCGTCGTCCGGTCGTCGGGGGACGGACCGACGGGAGGCGGGTCGGCAGGTGCCGGATCGACGGGGCCGTCCGACGTCTCCGGGGACGACTCGGCATCAGGGGCGTCCGCCGCCTTCGGTGGCTGCACGCCCTGCTCCTTCGTCGCCTCGGAATGGTCTTCGTGTTCTCGTATCACCGGTCACCGCCTGCACGATGGTGGCACGGTCCGGCGACGGGGAAGGGCATGAGGACGTACCGCGCGGATACGCGAAGCGCAACATACGCTCCTTTGCCCCCGCACGCACGCCTCACTGAGCGGTGCTCGTGGATCGGGCCGGGCTGTCGGTGGCGTACGGCAGGATGGGCGGGATGAGCCAATACCGGACGGGTGCCGAGGACGCGGGCACGGGGGCGATCCGTGACGACGCGACGAGCGGGACGCACGACGGCGGGACGGACGGCGCCGGAGCGCATGACGACGACGGGAACGGTGACGTGACGGACGGTGCCGGAACGTACGACGGCGGCGGGGAGGCCGACGCGCTGCCGGAATACGCGGAGCGGGTCCTCGACGTCGCCGAACTGATTCCGCCCGGCCGTGTCATGACGTACGGCGACGTCGCGGAGTGGCTGGGCGACGGCGGCCCGCGCCAGGTGGGCCGGGTCATGGCGCTGTACGGGGCCGCCGTTCCGTGGTGGCGCGTGGTGCGTGCCGACGGCACGCTGCTGCCCGGCCACGAACTGCGGGCGCTGGACCACTACCGGGCCGAGAGCACCCCGTTGCGCGAGGCGTCGCGGGGCGCGGCGGGCCATCTGCCGCGCCTCGACATGAAGCGGGCACGGTGGAACGGCGCCGTCGGCGATGCCGATGGCGACGCCGATGCGGACCGGGACGCGGACGGAGGTGCTCACACCTGACAGCTTCCGCCATCCGGGGGCGCGGCGGGCGGCGCCGGGCCCGTACGACGTGCTCGGAATCCGGTAGGGGACCCGTGCCGAGGCCCGGGGGAACCCGGGACGCACGGGATGCGCCCCCGTGTACGACGCTGCGCGTGATGTACGACACGGAGGAACGGGCGGGTCGGCGGGCGGCGTGGCGGGCGAGGTCGTCTCGGGCGTTGGATCCGACGGCGAGGCCGGATGCGGGTGCGCCGGAGCGCCCGGCGCGGTACGCGATGCCACCCGGCACACGGGGCATACGGCCCGGGGCCCGGAGCACGACGGGAAGCCGGGCACCGAACGTGACGCGTCACGCAGCGGACTCGCCCCGCGCAGTGCTCCCACTGGCGTAGCGTCGTCAGTTCGCGGCACGCACCGCACCCCTCTCACCCGTACACCCACAAACCCGTACATTCACCAACCTCTACATCCAACCTCACCCGTACACCCACACGGCCGCACATCCAGCCTCACCCGTACACCCACCAGGACCGGCGATCCACGTGAGCTCCACCACCACCCGGCATAGTCCGCACCGTCAGCCACGGTCGCGGACCGCGGGCGCGTACCGGCTGGTACGCACGCCGCCGGGCTCCGTGGAACCCCCTCTTCTGGACGCGGCGCAGCGTGCCGTGGTTGAGCACCCCGGCGGTCCGCTCCTGGTGCTCGCCGGGCCCGGCACCGGCAAGACGACCACGCTCGTCGAGGCGGTGGCGGCGCGGGTGGCACGCGGCGCCGACCCGGCCCGCATCCTGGTTCTCACCTTCAGCCGCAAGGCCGCCGTGGAGCTGCGCGATCGGATGGCGGTCCGGCTCGGCGCCGCCCGCGGGCCGCAGGCCACCACCTTCCACTCCTTCTGTTACGCACTGGTCCGCGCCCACCAGGACGCCGACCTCTTCGCCGAGCCGATGCGGCTGCTCTCCGGACCGGAGCAGGACGTCACGGTCCGCGAGCTGCTCGCCGGCCAGCTCGAACTGGAACGGGACGGCTTCCCCCACATCCGCTGGCCCGACGAGCTGCGGGCCTGCCTGACCACGCGCGGCTTCGCGGACGAGGTGCGGGCGGTGCTCGCCCGCAGTCGCGAGCTGG
Source organism: Streptomyces sp. NPDC056061 (assembly GCF_042266885.1). Classification (NCBI taxonomy): domain Bacteria; kingdom Bacillati; phylum Actinomycetota; class Actinomycetes; order Kitasatosporales; family Streptomycetaceae; genus Streptomyces; species Streptomyces sp. NPDC056061. The sequence goes on from NZ_JBHJWQ010000001.1 coordinate 439,252, forward strand.
GCCTCGGCGCGGACGCCCTTGCCGCCTTCGCCCGCCGCACCGGCCGGCCGGACTGGGGCGCCGCGGCCGGGTTCCTCGCCGAGTACCTGGACGTGCTGGACGCGCAGGGGGTGCTGGACTACGCGGAGCTGGTCCACCGGGCGGTGCTGCTCGCGGAGCGCCCGGAGGTGTCGGCACAGCTTGCCGGGCAGTACGACGCGGTGTTCGTGGACGAGTACCAGGACACCGACCCGGCTCAGGTGCGGCTGCTGCGCGCCCTGGCCGGCAACCGGGGATCCGCCCCGGGCGCCGGGGGCGGCCGGGACCTGATCGCCTTCGGCGACCCCGACCAGTCGATCTACGCGTTCCGGGGCGCCGACGTGAACGGCATCCTCGACTTCCCGGAGACGTTCCGCCGGGCCGACGGCGCCCCGGCCCCGGTCGGCGTCCTCACCACCTCACGCCGTTCCGCCGGGCTGCTGCTCGACGCCACCCGGCTGCTCACCCGCCGCATGCCCCTGAACCGGCTGCCCGGGGCGAAGGTCCGCGCCCACCGGGAGCTCGCCGCGGTCCACGAGGGCGGCAGCGTGGAGGCGTACACCTATCCGACCGCCTCCGCCGAACTCGAGAACATCGCCGACCTGCTGCGCCGGGCGCATCTGGAGGACGGCGTCCCGTGGAACGAGATGGCGGTGCTGGTACGCGCCGGTGGGCGGACGATCCCTTCCGTGCGCCGGGCCCTGACCTCGGCGGGTGTCCCTCTGGAGATCGACGGCGACGACCTCCCGCTGCGCCACGAGCCGGCGGTGGCACCACTCCTGACGGCGCTCCGCGCGGTCGCCATGGCGGCCCTGCGCCGGGGCACGCCGGGAGCGGAATCGCCTTCCCCGCAAGCCCCGCAAGCCCCGCAAGCCCCGCAAGCCCTGGAGATCCCAGAGGTACCAGAGGTTCCGGAGTCGGATCCTGTGGTATCGGAGGCCGAAGCGGCGGCAGTCACCTCCTGGATGGACACCGAGACCGCCCTGGCCCTGCTCGCCTCCCCCCTCGGCTCCATGGACGCCGCGGACCTGCGCAGGCTCGGCCGCGCCCTGCGCGACGAGGAGCGGGCTGCGGGGAATCGCGTACCTCCCCCCTCCGGCGACCTGCTGGCCCGCGCACTCGCCGAGCCGGAGCGGCTCGTCACGCACGATCCGGCGTACGCCCGCGGCGCCCAGCGTCTCGGCGCGCTGCTGCGCAAGGCGCGCGAGCTCCTCGAAGGGGGCGGCACCGCGGAGGAGGCCCTGTGGGAGCTGTGGGCCGGCACCTCCTGGCCGGGACGGCTGGAGCGTGCCGCGCTGCGCGGGGGAGCGGCCGGTCGCAACGCCGACCGCGACCTCGACGCCGTCTGCGCCCTCTTCGACACCGCGGCCCGCGCCGAGGAACGCACCGGCGGGCGCGGCGCGCTCAACTTCCTGGAGGAGGTCGACGCCCAGGACATCGCCGCCGACACCCTCTCCCGGCGCGCGCTGCGCCCCGACGCCGTACGGCTGATGACCGCGCACCGGTCGAAGGGACTGGAGTGGCGCCTCGTCGTCGTCGCGGGTGTGCAGGAGGGGCTCTGGCCGGACCTGCGCCGTCGCGGTTCGCTGCTGGAGGCGGACCGGATCGGCCGCGACGGACTCGCCGAACCCCTCAGCCCCGGCGCGCTGCTCGCCGAGGAGCGCCGCCTCTTCTACGTCGCGGCGACCCGTGCCCGCGAGCGTCTGGTCGTCACCGCGGTCAAGGCACCCGCCGACGACGGCGACCAGCCGTCCCGCTTCCTCACCGAACTCGGCGTCGAACCGCACGACGTCACCGGCCGCCCGCGCCGCCCGCTCGCCGTTGCGGCCCTCGTCGCCGAGCTCCGTGCCACCACCGTCGACCCCGACGCCTCCGACGCCCTGCGCGAGGAGGCCGCCCACCGCCTCGCCCGCCTCGCCGCGCTCACCGACGACGAGGGCCAGCCGCTCGTGCCGTCGGCCCATCCGCACCGCTGGTGGGGCCTGCACGAACCGACCCGTTCCGCCGTCCCGCTCCGCGACCGGGACCGGCCCGTGGTCCTCTCGGGAAGTGCCCTGGACCAGCTCGCCAACACCTGCGCGCTCCAGTGGTTCCTCGGCCGCGAGGTCAAGGCGGACGCCCCGGCGACCGCCGCGCAGGGCTTCGGCAACGTCGTCCACGTACTCGCCGACGAGGTGGCCTCCGGCCGCACCCCTGCCGACCTCGCCGTCCTGATGGAGCGGTTGGACTCGGTCTGGGACGGACTCGCCTTCGACGCCCCCTGGAAGTCCCGGCAGGAGAAGGAACAGGCACGGATCGCTCTCGAACGCTTCCTGCGCTGGCACGTCATGGACCGCACCGGCCGCGCGGCCACCGCGACCGAGCACGAATTCGACGTGACGTTGGAGGCGGGGGAGTACCGGGTCCGCATCCGGGGATCCATGGACCGGGTCGAGCAGGACGCCGGGGGCCGGGCATACGTCGTCGACTTCAAGACCGGCAAGCAGTCCCCCACCAGGGACGAGGTCGCCCACCACGCCCAGCTCGCCGTGTACCAGCTGGCCGTGCGCGAAGGAGCGGTCGACGAGGTCTTCGACGGACGGCGCCCCGAGCCCGGTGGCGCCGAACTCGTCCAGCTGCGCCAGCCCGCCCCCAAGAAGGAGGGCGGTGACGCCCTTCCCAAGGTGCAGGCACAGGAACCGCTCTCCGGCGCGTGGGTGTCCGACCTGCTGGCCACGGCCGCCGGCCGCGTCCTGGACGAACGCTTCACCCCCACCACGGGCGGGCACTGCACGCACTGCGCCTTCCACGCCTCGTGCAGCGCCCGGCCGGAGGGCCGCCACATCCTGGAGTGACCTCCGAGGCCGGAGCGACCTCCGGTTACGGCCGAGGTGCGGACCCCGGCAACCGCGCCCCTGTCGGTCCGGGCGGTTAGCCTCGATCGGGTGTCCTCACGAATCACCGATCCCGAGCAGCTGAAGGAACTCCTCGGGATCCCGTTCACCCCGGAGCAGATGGCCTGCATCACGGCCCCGCCCGCTCCGCAGGTGATCGTCGCCGGAGCCGGGTCGGGAAAGACCACGGTGATGGCGGCGCGCGTGGTGTGGCTGGTGGGGACGGGACAGGTGGCCCCCGAGCAGGTCCTCGGACTCACCTTCACCAACAAGGCGGCGGGTGAACTCGCGGAGCGCGTCCGCAAGGCCCTGATCGCGGCCGGGGTCACCGACCCGGACGCCATCGACCAGGACAATCCGCCGGGCGAGCCCAGCATCTCGACGTACCACGCGTTTGCCGGCCGGCTCCTCACCGAACACGGGCTGCGCATCGGCCTGGAACCCACCACCCGGCTCCTCGCCGACGCCACCCGCTACCAGCTCGCCGCTCGTGTGCTGCGCGAGGCACCCGGCCCGTACCCGGCCCTGACCAGGTCGTTTCCCACATTGGTCAGCGATCTTCTGGCTCTCGACGCGGAGCTGGCCGAGCACCTCGTACGCCCTGAGGCGCTTGCGGAGTACGACACCGACCTGCTCCGCACGCTCGAATCGGCCCGGCTCAGCAACGCCGAACTGCGCAAGATCCCCGAGACTTCCGGAGCCCGACGCGAACTGCTGGACCTGACCCGGCGCTACCGCGAGGCCAAGAGGAACCGCGACCTCCTCGACTTCGGCGACCAGATCGCCCTCTCCGCCGAGCTGGCGCTCACCCGGCCGGAGGTCGGCGCGATCCTGCGCGACGAATTCCGGGTCGTGCTGCTCGACGAGTACCAGGACACCTCGGTCGCCCAGCGCCTCCTGCTGTCCGCCCTCTTCGGCCGCGGCCCCGACGACGCCGGGGCGCCGACCGGGCGGGGACAGGATCCGAACGGACCGGACGACGGGGCGACGACCGGGCAGGGCCTGGAATCGGAGGCGCGGGCGGCGGCGCCGACCGGACACGCGGTCACCGCCGTCGGCGACCCGTGCCAGGCGATCTACGGCTGGCGCGGAGCCTCCGTGGCCAACCTCGACGACTTCCCGCTCCACTTCCCGCACGCCGACGGCACCCCCGCCACCCGATACTCGCTCAGCGAGAACCGGCGCAGCGGCGGCCGGCTCCTCCACCTCGCCAACGGTCTCGCCGCGCCCCTGCGGGCCATGCACGAGGGCGTCGAGGCCCTGCGTCCCGCCCCGGGCGCCGAGCGGGACGGCACCGTCCGATGCGCCCTGCTCCGCACCCATGCCGAGGAGATCGACTGGCTCGCCGACTCGATCGCCCACCTGGTGCTGCGGACCGACAAGGAACCCCGCGAGATCGCCGTCCTGTGCCGCACCGCGGGTGACTTCCCGGAGATCCAGGCCGCGCTGGTGGCCCGCGACATCCCCGTCGAGGTCGTCGGCCTGTCCGGGCTGCTGCACCTGCCCGAGGTCGCCGACCTGGTCGCGGTCTGCTCGGTGCTCCAGGACCCCGGGGCCAACGCCTCCCTGGTCCGGCTGCTCACCGGCCCCCGCTGGCGGATCGGCCCCCGGGACCTGGCCCTCCTCGGCCGCCGCGCCCGCCTCCTCGTGCACCGTGCGACCCACGCCGACGAGGACGGCCAGGACCCCGACCGGCGTCTGGCCGAGGCAGTCGAAGGCACCGACCCGGCCGAGGTGGTCTCGCTCGCCGACGCGCTGGACACCTTCCTCGAATCGGGCGGTGGAGCGGACGACGGACTGCCGTTCTCCACCGAGGCCCGCGTCCGCTTCGCCCGTCTGGCGGCCGAGTTGCGCGACCTGCGCCGCTCGTTGGCCGACCCCCTGATGGACGTGCTGCACCGCGTCCTCGCCACCACCGGCCTGGAGGTCGAGCTCTCCGCGTCACCCCACGCGCTGGCGGCGCGCCGCCGCGAGACCCTCGCCAACTTCCTCGATGTGGCGGCCCGCTTCGCCGGTGTCGACGGCGAGGCCACCCTCCTCGCCTTCCTGGGCTTCCTGCGCACCGCCGTTCAGTACGAGAAGGGCCTGGACAACGCCCTCCCCGGCGGCGAGAACACCGTCAAGGTCCTCACCGCCCACAAGTCGAAGGGCCTGGAATGGGACGTCGTCGCGGTACCTGGCCTGATCACCGGCCAGTTCCCCAGTACCCAGTCCCGCGATGCCTGGACGTCCCAGCCGCAGGTCCTCCCGCACGCCCTGCGCGGGGACGCGGTCACCCTCCCCGACCCCGACTCCTGGGACGCCAAGGGACTCAAGGCGTTCAAGGAGGCGATGAAGGAGCACCAGCACACCGAGGAACTGCGCCTGGGATACGTCACCTTCACCAGACCGCGCAGTCTGCTGCTCGGCTCCGGCCACTGGTGGGGCCCGACGCAGAAGAGGCCGCGCGGCCCGTCCGCCTTCCTGCACGCGTTGTACGAGCACTGCGCCGCCGGACACGGCGAGATCGAGGCATGGGCTGCCGAACCGGCCGAGGACGAGGAGAACCCGGCGCTCGCGGAGCGGCAGGCCGACCAGGCGTGGCCGCTTCCCCTCGACGACACCGCGCTGACCCGCCGCAGGGCCGCCGCGGACACGGTGATGGCGCATCTGGAGGCCCTGGCCGCGGCGGGAGGCGTGCCGGACGCGTACGAGGCACCGCCCGTCCCCCCGGAGCCGTACGACAGCCCCGGCCCGCACGACGGCCCCGACGACACCGCGTACGACGACACCGCGTACGACGACACCGCGTACGACGACACCGCGTACGACGACCTGTTCCCCGAGGGCGCCGAGTGCGCCGACCAGGACCCCTTCCCCGACGACGCGTACCCCGACGATGCCGAGGACCGGACCGAGCACGAGGACCGGGCCGAGAACCGGGACCGGGCCGAGAACCGGCGCGAGAGCCTGATCGAGCACCGGCACGAGGACCTGTTCGAGGACGGGGCCGGCGAGCGGGGCGACCGCGAGGCCGAGAAGTCCACCATCGGCCGGGAGGCGCCACCGACCCGGCCCCGGTCCGCAGCAACCCCGGCCCCGCACCCCCCCGGGCCCCGGCCCCCTTCCGCCCCCCACCCGGCGGCGCCTCACGTTCCGGCGGCCCGGACGTCGGAGCACGCCGGGCGACACGGCCTTGCCCCGTTGACCCCCGAGGACGCCCGCACCCTCGCCTCCTGGGACCGTGACCTCGACGCCCTCACCGGTGAACTGCGCCGCGCCCGCGCCACCGTGCGCGACGTCCTCGTCCCTCCGGCGCTCTCCGCCACCCAACTGCTGAAGCTCGCCGACGACCCCGACGGTTTCGCCCGGGAGCTGGCCCGTCCGATGCCGCAACCGCCGCAGCCCGCCGCCCGCCGGGGCACCCGCTTCCACGCCTGGGTGGAGTCCCGCTTCGAGGAGATCCCGCTGCCCATGCTCGGCCCGGACGAGCTGCCCGGCGGCGACGCGAGCGACGCCGAGATCGCCGACGAGCGGGACCTCGCCGCGCTCAAGGAGGCGTTCGAGCGCACCCCGTACGCCCGCCGTACCCCGTACCGGGTGGAGACGCCGTTCCAGATCACCCTCGCCGGCCGGGTGATCCGAGGCCGTATCGACGCGGTGTACCGCACCGAGGACGGCTACGAGATCGTCGACTGGAAGACCGCCCGCACGCACACCGCCGACCCGCTCCAGCTCGCGGTCTACCGCCTGGCCTGGGCAGAACTGCACGGCCTGCCGCTCACCGCCGTCACCGCCACGTTCCTGTACGTGCGCAGCGGGGAGACCGTCCGCCCCACCCGCCTCCCGGGCCGGGCGGAGCTGGAGCGGATCCTGCTGGACGAGCCACCTCCCGCGGGCCGATAGGCTCGACGGCATGAGCGACACCCCGGACAGCGCCGTCCGTACGTACATCGAGCAGCACCGCACAGCCTTCCTCGACGACCTCGCCGCCTGGCTGCGCATCCCGTCCGTGTCCGCCCAGCCGGAGCACGCCGGGGACGTACGGCGCAGTGCCGAGTGGCTGTCCGCCGAGCTCGGGAGGACCGGCTTCCCGGTCACCGAGATCTGGGACACCCCGGGTGCCCCCGCGGTGTTCGCCGAATGGCCGTCCGGCGAGCCGGACGCTCCGACCGTCCTCGTCTACGGACACCACGACGTGCAGCCCGCCGCCCGCGAGGACGGCTGGGACACCGAACCCTTCGAGCCCGTGATCCGGGACGGCCGCCTGTACGGACGGGGCGCCGCCGACGACAAGGGGCAGGTCTTCTTCCACACCCTCGGCGTCCGGGCCCACCTCGCCCTCACCGGCCGCACCGCCCCCGCCGTCAACCTCAAGCTGCTGATCGAGGGCGAGGAGGAATCCGGTTCGCCGCACTTCCGCGCGCTGGTCGAGGAGCGAGCCGACCGGCTCGCCGCCGACGCCGTGATCGTCTCCGACACCGGCATGTGGAGCGAGACGACCCCCACGGTCTGCACCGGCATGCGCGGCCTCGCCGAGTGCGAGATCGAGCTGCACGGCCCCGAGCAGGACATCCACTCCGGGTCCTTCGGCGGCGCGGTCCCCAACCCCGCGACCGCCGTCGCCCGGCTCGTCGCCGCGCTGCACGACGCGGACGGCCGGATCGCGATCCCCGGGTTCTACGACGGCGTGACCGAACTCACCGATGCCGAGCGCGCCCTCTTCGCCGAGCTGCCCTTCGACGAGGCGACCTGGCTGCGCACCGCCAAGTCCCGGGCCGCGTCCGGCGAGACCGGCTACTCCACGCTGGAACGCGTCTGGGCCCGCCCCACCGCCGAGGTCAACGGCATCGGCGGCGGCTACCAGGGCGCCGGAAGCAAGACGATCATCCCGTCCTCCGCGCTGGTGAAGATCAGCTTCCGGCTGGTCGCCGGCCAGGACCCCGACCACATTCAGCAGACCGTCCGGGCCTGGGCCGAGGAGCAGGTCCCGGCCGGAATCCGACACCGGATCACCTTCTCGCCGGCCACCCGCCCCTGCCTCACCCCACTGGACCACCCCGCGCTCCGGGCCGTCGCCCGGGCCATGGGTCGCGCCTTCGGCAAGAAGATCCTCTTCACCCGCGAGGGAGGCTCGGGGCCCGCCGCCGACCTGCAGGACGTGCTCGGCGCCCCCGTTCTCTTCCTGGGCATCTCCGTACCCTCCGACGGCTGGCACGCCCCCGACGAGAAGGTCGAACTGGACCTGCTGTTCAAGGGCGTGGAGACGACCGCCCACCTCTGGGGCGAGCTGGCCGCCGCACTCCGCTGAATCCTCAGAACACCCGAACCATCCGGGGGAGTAGGAAGCACCTGTGAGCACCTTCGACAACGTCATCACGGACCGGCCCATCGGTCTCACGGCGCCCAGCGGCATCGATCGCGCGGCACACCACCGCCTCGACGAGGCATGGCTGGCCGCCGCGTGGAGCCACCCGACCACGCGTGTGTTCGTCGTCTCCGGCGGACAGGTGCTGATCGACGACACGGCCGACGGCGGCACGGAGATCGTCATGACACCGGCCTTCGAGGCCCCGGTCACCGAAACCCACCGCTACTTCCTGGGCACCGACGCGGACGGCGTCCGCTACTTCGCGCTGCAGAAGGATTCCCTGCCCGGCCGCATGGACCAGCCGGCCCGCCCGGCCGGGCTGCGCGAGGCCGGATTGCTGCTCGGCCCCCGCGACGCGGGTCTGCTGGTGCACGCGGTGGCCCTGGAGAACTGGCAGCGTCTGCACCGCTTCTGCTCGCGCTGCGGGGAGCGCACCGTCATCGCGGCCGCCGGCCACATCCGGCGCTGCCCGGCGTGCGGCGCCGAGCACTACCCGCGTACCGACCCCGCGGTCATCATGCTGGTGACGGACGACCAGGACCGCGCCCTGCTGGGGCGCCAGGTGCACTGGCCCGAGGGCCGCTTCTCGACGCTCGCGGGCTTCGTCGAGCCGGGGGAGTCCATCGAGCAGTCCGTGGCCCGCGAGGTCTTCGAGGAGGCGGGCGTCACGATCGACGAGGTCGAGTACGTCGCCAGCCAGCCCTGGCCGTTCCCGTCCAGCCTGATGCTCGGCTTCATGGCGCGGGCGGCCTCCTCCGAGATCAACGTCGACGGCGAGGAGATCGAGGAGGCCCGCTGGTTCTCCCGCGAGGAACTTACCGCGGCCTTCGAATCGGGCGAGGTCATGCCCCCGTACGGCATCTCGATCGCGGCCCGTCTGATCGAGCTCTGGTACGGCAAGCCGCTCCCGAAGCCGGGCAGCATCGGCTGACCACCGTGCGCCGGACCGCGCCCGGCACGGTCCGGCAGCCCCGCCAACCGCCGCCGGAGTCGTCGGCGGACGAGGAACCGCCCCTCACCGGTGCAGGCGAGGGGCGATCCGTCGCGCCGAGACCGCGGGAGCGGCGGATCAGGCGGCCAGCGCCTGCTTCACCTGGGCCAGGGACGGGTTCGTCATGACGGCCTCGACACCCGTGGAGCCGACCACCAGGACCGTGGGAACGGTCTGGTTGCCCCCGTTGGCCTTCTCGACGAACGCCGCGGACTCCGGGTCCTGCTCGATGTTGATCTCGTTGTACGCGATGCCCTCGCGGTCCATCTGGCTCTTGAGCCGACGGCAGTAGCCGCACCAGGTGGTGCTGTACATCGTCACAGTGCCCGGCATTTCTTCCCTCTCCTCTGCTTCGTTCGTCTCATCGGTCCGGTCGGTCCCGTCCCTCTCGCGTCCGTCACGTGTGCCACACGCAGAACCCGGAAGGTGCGTCGCCGCACGGAAAGGTGCGTCGCCGCACGGATAGGCAACGTACGCGAGCCGAGCACCATTCCCCGCCCCGCCCCCGCCCCCGCCCCGCCCTCGTCCCGTCCCCGTCCCGTGCCACCGGGCCGTCCCGCGGTCGCGCCGTCGTGGGCGGCGCGCATTAATACGACGGACAGGGCACCCCTGTGGACAACCTCTGCACCGGCCCCGGGCGACCTGGCAGCATGGCGGGGTGACAGCAGCAACGCATTCCTCCCTCTTCCCGCAGGTCCCCGAGTCGGCCGACGCGGTGCTCGACGGGCTCGACCCCGAGCAGCGTGCGGTCGCCACGGCCCTGCACGGCCCGGTGTGTGTGCTGGCCGGAGCCGGTACGGGCAAGACGCGTGCGATCACCCATCGCATCGCCTACGGAGTGCGTGCCGGGATACTCCAGCCGACGAGCGTGCTCGCCGTCACCTTCACCAACCGGGCCGCGGGCGAGATGCGCGGACGGCTGCGCCAGCTCGGCGCCGGCGGGGTCCAGGCGCGCACGTTCCACTCCGCCGCCCTGCGCCAGCTCCAGTACTTCTGGCCGAAGGCGGTCGGCGGCGAGCTGCCGAGGCTGTTGGAACGCAAGGTCCAGCTGGTCGCGGAGGCCGCGGCCCGCTGCCGCATCCGGCTGGACCGCAACGAGCTGCGCGACGTCACCAGCGAGATCGAGTGGTCCAAGGTCACCCAGACGGTGCCCGCCGACTACCCGGCCGTGGTCGCCAAGACCCATCGGGACGCCCCGCGCGACCCTGCCGAGATCTCCCAGATCTACGCCACGTACGAGCAGCTGAAGCGCGACCGCTCGGTGATCGACTTCGAGGACGTGCTGCTGCTGACCGTCGCCATCCTCCAGGACCGCCACGACATCGCCGACCACGTCCGCCGCCAGTACCAGCACTTCGTGGTCGACGAGTACCAGGACGTGAGCCCGCTCCAGCAGCGACTGCTCGACCTCTGGCTCGGCGAGCGGGACAACCTGTGCGTCGTCGGCGACGCCGGCCAGACGATCTACTCCTTCACCGGGGCCACCCCCGACCACCTGCTGAACTTCCGTACCCGTCACCCCGGCGCGACCGTGGTCAAGCTGGTCCGGGACTACCGCTCCACCCCTCAGGTCGTCCACCTGGCCAACGGACTGCTCGGCCAGGCCCGCGGTCGCGCCGCCGAGCACCGCCTCGAACTGGTCTCGCAGCGCGATCCGGGCCCCGAGCCCGTCCACACCGAGTACGCGGACGAACCCGCGGAGGCGGAGGGCACCGCCCGCCGCCTCCGCGAACTGATCGCCGCGGGTGTTCCGGCGGGCGAGATCGCCGTGCTCTACCGGGTCAACTCGCAGTCCGAGGTCTACGAACAGGCCCTGGCCGACGCGGGCGTGCCCTACCAGCTGCGCGGCGCGGAGCGTTTCTTCGAACGGGCGGAGGTGCGTGAGGCGGGTGTGGCCCTGCGCGGTGCGGCCCGCGCCGGGGGCAACGATTCCCTGCTCGACGACGCGGAGGGGCTCCCCGCACAGGTGCGTGCGGTGCTCTCCACCAAGGGCTGGACCCCGGAGCCCCCCGCGGGCTCCGGAGCGGTGCGCGACCGCTGGGAGTCCCTCGCCGCGCTCGCCCGGCTCGCCGAGGACTTCGAGCTGGCCAGGCCGGGGGCGACACTCGCCGACCTGGTGGCGGAGCTCGACGAACGGGCCGCCGCCCAGCACGCCCCCACGGTCCAGGGCGTCACGCTCGCCTCGCTGCACTCGGCGAAGGGCCTGGAGTGGGACGCGGTGTTCCTGGTCGGGCTGACCGAAGGCATGATGCCCATCACCTACGCCAAGACCGACGAGCAGATCGAGGAGGAGCGCCGACTGCTGTACGTCGGCATCACCCGGGCGCGCGTCCATCTCTCGCTGTCGTGGTCGCTCTCCCGGTCTCCGGGCGGACGCGCCGGACGGCGGCCGAGCCGGTTCCTGACCGGACTGCGTCCGGGAACGGCGGCGCACGGCGCTCGCGGCTCGGTCAGCGTCCGGGGAGACGGTGCCGAACGGCGCCCCGCCGCGGTCACCAGGCGCGGCCGCCGCGGGCCGGCGCGATGCCGGGTCTGCGGCAAGACCCTCACCGACCCGGGTGAAATGAAGTTGATGCGCTGCGACGACTGCCCGTCCGACATGGACGAGGGGCTCTACGAGCGGTTGCGCGACTGGCGGGCGGTCCGCGCCCAGGAGATCGGCCAGCCCGCCTACTGCGTGTTCACGGACCGGACGCTGATGGCGATCGCCGAGGCGGTACCGGGCAGCGCGGGTGAGCTCGCGGTGATCTCTGGCGTCGGCGCGCGGAAGCTGGACCGGTTCGGGACCGCGGTTCTCGCCATTTGTGCAGGTGGGGCGGGGGAGGAAGAGGGCGGAGGCGGTGCCGACGAGGCGTGAGAAAAACTCGTCGGAAAAATAGTTTGCGCCCGCCCCAGTCATCACCATAGGTTCTTAACCACAGGAACAGCGGCTTCTCCGAAGCCCGGGTTCTGTGCTGTACTTATCCGAATACGCAGGACCGGCCCGCCGGTCCCCCGAGACGCCGAGAGGAGGCGATTGAAGTGATCAGCATCATCGAGACCAAGAAAATGACCGATCTCTCGGTCGTCTCCGCCTGCTCGCTCGGCCTCGCGTGCTCCTCCGAGTCCTCGCTCCGTGGCACCGGTCTGTCCGGCATTTCTGTCGTCAGCCCGCTGTCCCCGGCGAGCTTCCCCGTGCGGGAGCGCAATGAGCGACCGGCTCAGGCACCGGCAGCAGCAGTAGTGAAGGGACAGGCCCAGGCCTATGCCTTTGCCGCCGTCGGTGCAGGAGTGGAAGCCGGCGCCAAGAAGCAGACGACGCACCACCACACGATGTGGGCCTTCCGTGGGCCTGAACCCTGGAGTGATCCAGCCTGATTCAGCATCAGGTCGGCGCCTTCAGGGCCGCGGAACCCCACTCGGGATCCGCGGCCCTTTTGTTTTGCCCAAACGGGCAGGACACCGCGAAGGGGCCTCGGGACAAGCAGCATCCGGTACCAGCCGCCCCCGGCCAACAGGCCGGAACGACCAGACGAGGACACCACCCACCGTGCAACTCGAAGCGCACGCCCCGTCCGTACCGCCTTCCGACACGATCCCGCCGCCCGGCCTCACGGAGGACCCCGCCTTGACCCCCCTCACTGCGCTCACCGCGCTCGACGACGCCATCGAGAACCTCGGCGTACCCGTTCCCTGCCGCTCCTACGACCCGGAGGTCTTCTTCGCCGAGTCGCCGGCCGACGTCGAGTACGCCAAGTCCCTCTGCCGCACCTGCCCGCTCGTCGAGGCATGCCTCGCGGGCGCCAAGGAGCGTCGCGAGCCGTGGGGCGTCTGGGGCGGTGAGCTCTTCATCCAGGGCGTTGTCGTCGCCCGCAAGCGGCCTCGGGGCCGCCCGCGCAAGAACCCGGTCGCGGCGTGACCGCCGGACTCGGGGGCACGGCCCTCAAACCCATGAAGCGCATCGGCACCATCGACCGTCCCCACACCCACGATCCCCGAAATCAGGCACCAATGTCCGTCCCCACCCACGAGCCCGTCGGCTCCGCAACACCGAACGTCACGATCATCGGTGCGAACGATTCGCGCCAGAACAGGACCCGCGAGATGCAACTCATCCCAGAAGCCCTGGCGCGTGCTCATATGCACGACCGCCTGAGGGAGGCCGACACGCAACGCCGGGCCGTGCGCCTGGTCAATGCGCGCCGGATGCAGCGCAGGGCAGAGCGCGTATCGATGCGTGCCCGCCGTGCGCTGGCCATGGCGGTCATGCACTAGCACTTCCCCCGTGCACACTCCCGCCGACGGGCACCCGCTCCGCCCGTCGGCGACACTCACAGCCAGTTCAGTACCCCTTCCGCGGGGCCGGTCCGAACGGACCGGCCCCGCGGTCGTTCGACGCCGCCCCACCATGCCCCACCCGCGCTCGCCCAGCCCGAAATCGGCTCGGCGGGCAGCGCCCAGCGCCATGGGCGGCGGCCGGGAGAGGGCCCAGCGCCGCGAACGGACCGGGGAGAACCTCGTGCCCGGACACGACTGCCGGCTATCCCCCGACGACGGGCTCGCCCATCGGCTCCTCCTCGCCCGTCAACTCCTTCTCCTCCGTCAACTCCTTCTCCTTCGCCGGCGTCTCCTGGATACGGGAATCCTCCTCGTACTCCGCCAGGAAACCCGGCAACCAGGATTCGAGCTCGTCGCGCAGTCGCACCGTCGCCCCCAGCTGGCACAGCACCCCGATCGTGCTCAGGGTCACCCGATGTATCAGCAGATAGGAAGGCGGCAGATTCAGTTGCTTGCCCAGCTGATGGGCGGGGGAGCGGGGGTCTGCGAGCCGTGCTGCCTGATTGCGCATCCAGCCGCGGGTGAAGGTGAATTCCTCCACCTGTGCGGGTTCGATGATCGGCAGGAGATAGTCGAGCACCGCGTCCGGGTCGAGATCGATCGAATCCTTGACGAACCCCTCCTCGCACAGGTGCTCGTACACCGACCGCGCATCGTCGGCAAGCGCCAGCCGCAAGGAGTCCCCGATCGTCTGCGGCAGACCGCCCGGCAGCCGGTCCACCGTTCCGAAGTCCAGCACTCCGAGCCGCCACTGACCGGCCGTACCGTTCCCCTCCTCGTCTGCCTCGTCTGCCTCGTCGGCCGTTCCGGGCGGCGGCAGCAGCCGGAAGTTGCCCGGATGCGGGTCCGCGTGCAACAGCCCCGTCCGCGCCGGCCCCGAGAAGAGGAACCGAGCCAGCAGCTGACCGGCACGATCACGCTGCTCGGTGGTGCCGTGCGCGATCACGTCGGCCAGGGGGACACCGTCCATCCACTCCGTCACCAGAACCTGGTCGGACTGATGTACCACGCCCGGGATCACGACATCCGGATCGGCCGCGAACTCCTCGGCGTGATCCTGCTGCGATCGCGCCTCCTGCTCGTAGTCCAACTCCTCCGAGACCCGATCTCGCAGCTCCGTGATGAGCGGCTTGATGTCCATGCCGGGAATCAGCGGGCCGAGAAGCCTGGCGAACCTGCTGAGCTGGGTCAGATCCGAGAGCAATGCCTCTCCGGCGCCCGGGTACTGCACCTTCACGGCGACGTCCCGCCCGTCGTGCCACACCGCTCGGTGCACTTGGCCGATCGACGCGGCGGCCGACGGCTTGTCCTCGAATTCGCGGAACAACTCCCGCCAGTCCTCACCGAGTCGCTGGGCCAGCACGTCGTGCACCGTGCTGCTGGGCATGGGCGGCGCGGCATCCTGCAGTTTGGTGAGTGCGGCCCGGTACGGTCCCGCGATCTCGTCGGGCAGCGCCGATTCGAAGACGGACAGGGCCTGGCCCAGCTTCATCGCCCCGCCCTTCAATTCCCCCAGAACCTTGAAGAGCTGATCGGCTGTGCGTTGCTGAACCTCCCGGGCGACCAGTTCCGCGGGCTTCCCGCCGATCCGCTTGCCCAGCCCCCAGGTGGCGCGGCCGGCGAAGCCCAAGGGCAGGGCGGCCAATTTGGCGGTACGCGTGACCGCTTTCCGGGGTAGATCAGACATGAGCCCCTCCAAATCCCAGACTGGCGTACCGCGCGCGGCGGCTACCCGGCCATTGTGTCGTGTGCCGTGTCGGCTCCGGAGGCGCGCTCCCTGACAGTGTGCCCAGAAGCCCCGCAGTAGCAGTCTTGATGCGCCGTGATCCGTTCGGAGCGCCAGTCCAACAGCGGCAGCGCGGTCTCCCAGCGGGTACCCGTACTGGCGGGCAGGTCACCGTCCAGGAAGGACAGAGCATGTGCCGCCGCGAGTCCGGCCACTGCCGTCGCCAACCCCAGGTCGCAGGCCTGCACGGCGTTCCGCCGACCGGACCGCCACTGGGACAGCAGCCTGGTCCACTCCTCGTCCCCCTCCTCGCGGTTGAGCGCCAGACACCCCGCACAGGCAGTCCCCCCGGGCAGCACCAGAGGCCCTACGACCCCCGTGGCCTCCACCACTCCGGCATAGAGATGAGGAGTGCCGGAGGTGATCCATGGCTCCGCCGACCGCGGGTCCGGGGCGTGCACGGTGAGGCCGTCACGAGGGGCCACCACGATCAGCGAGAGCCCCGGAGCCCCGCTCTCCGAGGAGCCGGACGTCTCCGCCGCCCTGGGCGCCGCCCCCGCCGCGGACCTGCGCACCAACTGCCGTGCCGCGGTGTCCCTGCGCTCGCCGACCGCTGTCGGCGGCAGCCCGGCGGGCGAGACGTCCCAGGGCTCGGTGTGCCCGCCGTCCAGCACCTCCACGTGACCCACCCCGGACCCGGACAGCACGGCCGCGATCGCGGCGCCCACCCGGCCCGCCCCTCGCACCTGGACCCGCATCGCCCGACGGGCGGCCAACCGGCGCATACTGCCGCCCGGCTCGGGATGGACGACCGAAAGCGATGCCAGATCAGGACGATGTCTCTCCAGGGCATGGGGACGGTTGTGCAGCGCATCGGCCTCCGCTCCGATGGACCGCACGTCGTCGACGAGACCGGCGTCGGTCAACCGTCGGATCAAGGTGTCCACTTGATGGTTGGACAGGTCGAGAGCCCGCGCTTCCTCGCGCAGCAACGACAGGCCACGCGTGCCGTCGAGCAACTCCAGGAAACTGCCCGTGGCGATGTCCACCGGCCCGAGCATGACCGCGTGGGCGGAAGTCACCCCGAACTGCACGGTGCCTCGGCCACGCCAGGCGCGGCGCAGTGCGGGTTTCAACATTGGATACACGATTTCCCCCGGTCTGTGTTCCTTGAGCTCTGTGAGGCGATCTCTGATGGTGGTCTCTGTTCGGTGATCTCCTGCCCCGGGCATTGGAGGCTGTTTCGGGCGAACGCGGTGCTGGCAGTGGTCGCGTTCGTCGGTGACGTCCCGGATCCCCGTGAGGCGTTTTGCCAGAATGCGGGAGAGCGCCAAATCTTGCGGAAAGTTATCCACAGGTGCGGTGTATTAGTCGTTCAAATGGGCGCACGTCGCGAAGTGGATCAAGCGCGAACCGTTCGGAGGCGGGACTTCTCCCACGGCTACCGGGTAACGTCGGGGCGTGCCCGTCGACCCGCCACCCGAAATCGCCGGGGAGACCCCTGTGCGCAGCGCCCGAACCGGTCGGCGCACCGCGACGGATCGTCCGCCCCGCGCGTCGGCGACGAGCGCCGTCGAGGTCCGCAGGAGCAACCGCCGCAGCAGAACGGTTTCCGCGTACCGGGAGGGGGATCGCACGATCGTGCTCATCCCGGCCCGGATGTCGAAGGCCGAGGAGCAGCGCTGGGTGAACGTGATGCTCGACAAGCTCGCGGCCCAGGAGAACAGACACGTTCTCGGCGACAGCGAACTCGCCGAGCGGGCGCAACGGCTGTCCGCCCAGTTCCTCGGCGGTCGGGCCAGGCCCGTGTCGGTGCGATGGGTGACCAACCAGAACACCCGGTGGGGTTCCTGCACCCCTGCGGAGGGGAGCATCCGGCTCTCGCACCGGTTGCAGGGCATGCCCGAGTACGTCGTCGACTATGTGCTGCTGCACGAGCTGGCCCACTTGCTCGTCCCCGGTCACGGACCGCGGTTCTGGCAGTTGCTGGAGTCGTATTCCCGTACCGAGCGGGCCCGCGGTTACCTGGAGGGCGTGGTGGCGGCGGATCGGCTGCCGCACCTGCCCGCCGCCCGCGGTGAGTGACCGTCGGGACCTGCCCGCCGCCCGCGTTGAGTGCTGGTCGGGACCCGTCCGTTGCCTGTGGTGAGCGGCGATCGGTGATTCTGTACCGGATGTGTACCGGCTTGGCCCAATGTCGGAGATTGCGGTTAGCCTGACGCGACGCATTCACATTCGGGATGGGGGACGGTCGTTACGCATGGCCAGGGAATTCCAACGCGGCCACAAGGCCAGGATCGGCGATCTCACACCGGGGACGGACCTGTACGTAGGGGTGCAGATCGGTGGTCCGGGGCTGACCTTCGACATCAGCTGCTTCGGTCTCGATGCCGACGAACAGCTCTCCGACGACCGGTATTTCGTCTTCTTCAATCAGCCCAAATCGCCCGAGGAGTCCATTCAGCTTCTTGGTGCCCAGGCCGGTGACACCGAGTCGTTCCGCGTCACTCTGGACCGTATTCCGGCCCACATCCGCAAGTTGTCGTTCACCGCGACCGTCGACGGTGCCGGTCAGATGTCCCAGGTCGGCCCCGGTTACATCCGCATCGTCGCGGGTGGCGAGGAAGTCGCCAGGTACGCCTTCAACGGTTCGGAGTTCACCACCGAGCGCGCGGTGATGCTGGGTGACTTCTACCTGAAGGACGTCTGGCGGTTCGCCGCCGTCGGCCAGGGCTTCGACGGCGGTCTCGAAGCGTTGCTGAAGAATTTCGGCGGCGAGGTCGCGGAGGAGGAGCCCGCCGCTCCCCAGCCGCAGGCAGCCGCACCGCCGTTCGCCCCGCCCGCGCAGGCGGCCGCACCGGCACCTCCCGCCCCGTCGTTCGGAGTCCCGGCCGCGCCGCAGGCGCCTCAGGCTCCGCAAGCCCCTCAGGCTCCTGCTCCGGCCCCGTCGTTCGGGGCCCCGGCGCCGCACGCACCGCAGCCCCCTCCCTCCTTCGGCACCCCCGCCTCGCCGCAGCAGCAGATCCACAACGCGCCGACGATGGTGGCACCGATGGCGCCCATGGCGCCGCCGGGCGGCACCGTCCCGCCGCCCGGACCGGCGCCCGCCCCCTACGCCCAGCCGGGCCAGCCACCGCAGTTCGGCCAGGTCCCGGGCCATCCCGCGCCCCCGGCGCCGCCCGGACAACAGTTCACCGCCCCGTACGGCCAACACCCCCCGGCCCCGTACGGTCAGCCCACGCCGGGCATGGTTCCGGGCATGCCCCAGAGCGTGCCGCAGTCCGGTGGCGGGCTCCAGGCGGCCGTCAACCTCTACAAGGAGGTGGCGACCGGGCAGCGCTGGACCTCCCAGAACAAGCAACTGGTCCGGGTGGACCTCGGCCAGGACGGCGCCCCCGTCCTCGCCCGCCAGGGCAGCATGGTCATGTACCAGGGCAAGGTCGACTTCAGTTACAAGGGCGCCGGCTTCGCGGGCCGGATCGTGGGCAACGCCACCGGCCAGGAAATGCAGCTGATGCGCTGCACCGGCCGGGGCCAGGTCTTCCTCGCCGAGAACAGCGCCCATCTGCACCCCATCGAACTGCAGGGGGACAGCATCTGCGTCTCCGCCGAGCGGGTCCTCGCCTTCGACGAATCCCTCCGGTACGAGGTACGGCGGATCGAGGGGCACGGAATTCCCGGCGGGGCACTGTTCACGATGCTCTTCCAGGGAACCGGCACGGTGGTCGTGATGACGCACGGCACCCCGGTGGTCCTCCCCGTCACGCCGACGACCTTTGCCGACAGCGACGCGATCGTGGCCTGGTCCGCCGCCTCGCAGGTGATCGTCTCCAGCCAGGTGCGGCTGCGCTACAACGCCTACCCGGGACACAGCGGGGAGTCGGTGAACCTTCAGTTCCGGGGCGCACCGGGCAACTTCATCGTCGTCCAGCCGTACGAGGTCTGAGGAAGCCGAAGTATGAACCAGCAGCTCGCGGGGTACGCCCCCGCACCGGTCACCGCCCGGATGGAGAATCACGGCAGCGCCATGCTGAAGGTGGCGATGACCACCGGGCAGGACCTGTTCGCACGGGTGGGCTCGATGGTCGCGTACGAGGGGTTCATCCAGTACGAGCCGAACCCGTCCGCCGTCCGCCAGATCGCCCGCGACTGGATCACCGGCGAGGGCGCCCCGCTCATGAAGTGCAGCGGGGACGGACTGCTCTACCTCGCCGACTACGGTGCGAACGTCGTCGTGGTGCACCTCGACAACGAGGCGTTGTCGGTGAACGGGACCAACGTCCTCGCCTTCGACGCCCAGCTCCAGTGGGGCGTCGAGCGGGTCAAGGGGCTCGCCAAGTTCACCGGGCAGGGCCTGTGGAACGTGTCCATCTCCGGCACCGGCTGGGTCGCGCTGACCTCCCGCGGCGTCCCCGTCGTCGTCAACTGCGGCAGTGGCGAGGACGAGACCTATGTCGATCCCGACGCGCTCGTCGCCTGGTCCCCGAACCTCAAGGTGAAGGGCAAGCGCAGCTTCAAGGCGGCCTCCCTGATCGGCCGCGGCAGTGGTGAGGCCTTCCAGATGGCCTTCTCCGGCCAGGGCGTCGTCGTCGTACAGCCCAGCGAGGACAGCACCGACCGCCTGCGGGCCCGGGGCTGAGGGGAGCGAGAGGACATCATGCAGAGCCCGCTTTTCCAGCACACCGAACAGCAGTCCGCGGACCGCTACACCCGGCAGAACCCGCAGATGCTCCGGGTGACGCTCAGCGGCCACGACGACATCCTCGCCCGCAAGGGCAGCATGGTCGCGTACCAGGGTCTCGTCGAGTTCGACGGGGAATACCAGTCACACGGCCAGAACCGGTCGCGCTCCCACACGGGCGAGGGGCTCGACCTCATGCGGTGCTCCGGCCAGGGCACCGTGTTCCTCGCCAACCTCGCGCAGTACGTCCACGTGGTGGATGTCGACCACGACGGGCTGACCGTGGACAGTGCCTACGTCCTCGCCCTGGACTCCGGGCTGCACCACGAGGTCATCGCCGTGGACAGCCAGTACGGAATCTCCGGCACCGGGAAGTACCAGCTCAACATCACCGGCACCGGCCAGGTCGCGCTGATGACCTCGGGCCAGCCGTTGATGATGCAGGTCACGCCGGACAAGTACGTCAATGCCGACGCCGACGCGATCGTCGCCTGGTCCAGCTCGCTGCGGGTGCAGATGCAGGCCCAGACACACTCCTCGGGTGTCTGGCGACGCCGCGGGAACACCGGCGAGGGCTGGGAGCTCAGCTTCCTCGGCCAGGGCTATGCGCTGGTCCAGCCGAGCGAGGTGCTGCCGCCGCAGAACGCGCAACTCGGCCAGGGCATCCGCGCGCAGTACGGCATGGGCCAGCACGGCGCCCACGGCCAGAACCAGAACAACGCCTGGAACTGAGCGGGGGCTTCCGCGGCGGGCCCGTGCGGTTCGCCGGTGGGCCTCGGGCGCGGCGGACGCGGGAGCGGGCCCGCCGGGTACCGACGACAGGGGGCGGTCTCCGCGGAGACCGCCCCCTGTCGTCCCTGCGGGAACGGTGGTCAGCGCTGCTTCAGCGCGGCGCGAACCCGCGTGACCAGGCGTACGACCGAGGCGTCCGCCACCGAGGGCACCTCGTCGTACGTGAACCAGCGCAGATCGAGTGACTCGTCGCTGATCTGCTCCGTGGCACCCAGCGGCGCCAGCGCGGCGTACTGCACGTCGAGGTGCCAGTGGCAGGGGGCGGGGATCCGGTGGCGGTCCAGCGTCACCGGCCCGCCCGGAAGCAGCGCCAGGCCGCCGATCCCGGACTCCTCGGTGGCCTCGCGCAGTGCCGCGGCGGCCAGTGTGGCGTCCTGCGGCTCGCAGTGGCCGCCCATCTGCAACCACATCCGCAGCTTGCGGTGCAGGGTGAGCAGAACCCGGCCGCGCTCCGGATCGACGACCAGCGCGCTCGCCGTCAGATGCCCGTCCCCGCACGCCTTCCACATGCCGTCGGGATGCTGGGCCAGATGATCCAGATAGACCTGCCGCAGCCCCTGCTGGACCTGGTCCGTCCCGTTCTCGTACCCCTTCAGTACGAGAATGGCGTCGTCGTGCAGGCTCACCGGTCGGTCTCGTCCTTGCCGTCGTCGCCCGGGGCGTCGGTCCCGCCGGAGCTCGTCCCGCCCGGCTCGGTCCCGGACGGCCGGGGTCCCTTCGCCGCCTCCCCGAGCATCTTGTCCAGCTCGGAGAAGTCCAGCTGCTCGTGGTGGACGAACCCGTCCGGGTCGTCCAGGTCCTGCGCCGTCGGCAGCATGTCGGGGTGCTCCCAGAGGGCGTCCCGCCCGTCCATGCCGCGTGCGTCGGTGAGCGATGCCCACAGGCGCGAGGCATCGCGCAGCCGCCGCGGACGCAGCTGGAGGCCGATGAGCGTGGCGAAGGTCTGCTCTGCGGGCCCGCCGGACGCACGGCGTCGGCGCATGGTCTCGCGCAGCGCGTCCGCAGAGGTCAGGCGGGACTTCGCCGCCTCGTGGACCACGGCGTCCACCCAGCCCTCGACCAGCGCGAGCGCCGTCTCCAGCCGGGCCAGGGCGGCCTTCTGCTCCGGCGTGTCCTCAGGCTGGAACATGCCCTGCTGAAGCGCGTCCTGCAACTGCTCGGGCTGCGACGGGTCGAATTGGCCGACCACGTCCTCCAGCTTGCTGGTGTCGACCTTGATGCCGCGGGCGTACCCCTCCACGGCCCCGAACAGGTGCGAGCGCAGCCACGGGACGTGGGCGAAGAGCCGCTGGTGGGCGGCCTCGCGCAGGGCGAGGTAGAGCCGCACCTCGTCCTGCGGCACGCCGAGGTCCTTGCCGAACCGTTCGACGTTCAGCGGAAGGAGCGCGGCCTTGCCCGCCGGGCCCAGCGGCAGCCCGATGTCGGTCGAGCCGACGACCTCGCCCGCCAGCACCCCGACGGCCTGCCCGATCTGCTGGCCGAACATCGCGCCGCCCATCGACCGCATCATGCCGATCAGCGGGCCCGCCATCGCCTGCATCTCCTCGGGCAGCACGTCGCCCATCGCGAGACCGACGCGCTCGGCCACCGGGTCGACGAGCTTCTGCCACGCGGGGAGGGATGCCTCGACCCACTCCGCACGGCTCCACGCGACCGTCGAGACCGAACCGGAGGGGAGCGACGTCGCACCGTCCAGCCACAGGTCGGCCAGGCGCAGTGCCTCGTCGACGGCGGACCGCTCGGACGGGCCGACGCTGGCGTCCTTGGAGCCGTCGGAGGTGCCCTGCGAGACCGTCTGGCGGGCGATCTGCTTGGCCATGTCCCAGTTCACGGGACCACCCTCGTAGCTCAGCATCTGGCCGAGCTGCTGGAAGGCCGCACCGAGGTCGTTGGGGTTCATCGTGCCGAACATCGCCGCGAACGGGTTTTCCCCGCCCGCGCCGGGCCCGAAGCCGAACGGGTTCGCGGGCCCGCCCGAACCCTGCCCGCCTCCGGTGGGGTCCTTCTTCTTGCCCTCGTCGCCGTTCTCCGGCTCCTCCGGCGGAAGGCCGAATCCGAATGGGGTGTCACTCACGGGTTTCCTCGGCTCCTAGGGCCGTCGGCGCGAACCGACGGCGACTGCCCGACATCACCATCCAGCGTAGACACCAAAAGCCCGTGCGGGGCCTCGGTGCTCCTCGGCTCCCGGCCTGCGGCAGGATGGACGCCACCTGGTACGTACGCGTCATTCGGGTACGTACTGAAGACAACCGCTGGAGACGCCCGGTGAGTTCCCCAGATCCTCAGGTTCGCGCAGCGCGAAACCTGCCCGACCCCTCGACCGAGAACAATCCCGCGAAGAGCCGCTCAGGGAGCCGTGGCCCCGTCGTCGCCGTCACCGGAGCCGCGCGCGGCGTCGGTGAGCTGCTCACCGCACGCCTCGCGGCATCCGAGGCGATCAAGCAGGTCGTCGCCATCGACGAGCGCCGCGGCGAGGTCTCCGAGGCGACCTGGCACATCCTCGACGTCCGGGACCCCGCCATCGCCGAGAAGCTCCGCGGTGCGGATGTCGTGGTGCACCTGGCACTCGACCTCGACCTGGAGACCGACCCCGCCGCCCGCACCGCGTACAACGTGCGCGGCACCCAGACCGTGCTCACGGCCGCCGCGGCCGTGGGCGTCCACCGGGTCGTGCTGTGCACCTCGGCCATGGTCTACGGGGCGCTGCCCGACAACGACCTCCCGCTCGCCGAGGACGCCGAACTGCGCGCCACGGCGGAGGCCACCGGTGTCGGCGACCTCCTGGAGATCGAACGGCTCGGCCGCCGCGCGCCGCGCGCCCACCCCGGACTCAACGTGACCGTGGTCCGGCCCACCGTCCTGGTCGGCGGCACGGACACCGCGCTGACCCGCTACTTCGAGTCGCCGCGCCTCCTGGTCGTGGCCGGATCGCGTCCGGCCTGGCAGTTCTGCCACGTCGAGGACCTGGTCACGGCCCTGGAGTACGCCGCTCTGGAGAAGATCGACGGCGAGTTCGCGGTCGGTTGCGACGGCTGGCTGGAGCAGGAGGAGGTCGAGGAGCTGAGCGGTGTCCGCCGGATGGAGCTGCCCTCCGCGGTCGCCCTGGGCGCCGCCGCCCGGCTGCACCGGATCGGCCTCACCCCCTCCCCGGCCGGAGACCTCGCCTACACGATGCATCCCTGGGTGGTCAGTGTGAGCCGGCTGCACGACGTCGGCTGGCGCCCGCGCTGGACCAACGAGGAAGTGCTCGCCGCGCTCCTCGAAGAGGTGGAGGGGCGGCACACCGTCGCCGGACGTCGTCTCGGCCGCAAGGACGCGACCGCGGCGGGTGCCGCCGGCGCGACCGTGGCACTGCTCGGCACCGCCGCCCTGGTCCGTCGCGCCCGCAGGGCCCGTCGCCGCCTCTGACCGGCTGCCGTCCGCGCGGACGGCAGGGCCGGGGCCGCACTGCCCGCAACGACCGGCCGACGCGGGCGGGGCGCCGTCGATGGTTCCGCACGGCATGCGGCGGCCCGCGCGGGGCCGGTGGCGGACTCCGGGGCTCGTCGCAGGCTCCAGGAGCGGACGCGGCCCAGCCGGTGGAACCGCTCTTCGTCATTGTCGGTGCGGTGCGGCACCATGGGCCTCATGGCTCCCATGCACGACCATCCCGGCGAGTGGGCGGCAGCTGCCCCGATCCGACTGCTGGCGATTCGCGACACACCGCTGTCGGTCGACGAGGTCGTCCGGGCCGTCGAGGACGACGCCGCGGGCGGTACGGCGTTCTTCGTCGGCACGGTGCGCAACCACGACGGCGGCCAGGACGTCGACGCGCTCGGATACTCCTGCCACCCGTCGGCGCAGGTCGAACTGCGCCGGGTGGCCGAGAAGGTCGTGGCGGACTTCCCCGTTCGGGCGCTCGCCGCCGTCCACCGTGTGGGTGACCTCGGGGTGGGCGACATCGCAGTCGTCGTCGCCGTCTCCTGCCCGCACCGTGCGGAGGCGTTCGAGGCGTGCCGCAGGCTGATCGACGACCTCAAACACGAGGTCCCGATCTGGAAGCACCAGCGGTTCTCGGACGGTACCGAGGAATGGGTCGGCGCCTGCTGAGCGCAAGCTGTTCGGGTGGTCATTCGCCCCGATTTGCGTAATCGTCCCCCGGACGTGAGCGTTGGTCCTGCAGATGGATAATCTGCTGATCGGTCGGTTGCGGTCGCTCATGGGGTAGGGAGGTCGTCATGGCAGCACTTGCCTGGCTGTTGATTCCGCTTTTCGCTGCGTTCGGCGCTGCGATATGGGGGAGCTGGGCCACCCGTAATCGCACAGCCGGTGATGTTTCGGAGCTGGCCGGCTATGCGCGTTTCCGTGAGGCAATGGAAAAGTCGCACTCCGGTTCCGACATCGTCTGACACCTCGCCGCACATGTGCAGTCGCCAATCCGCACGGCGCTGCCACATGCCGACGCCTCCGGGGCCGCGCTGCGCCCCCGTACCCGCTGCGCGCGGATCGGCCCGGACGGCGCACTCACAGGCAGTTCCCGTACTGTCGTTCCATGCCACGCCGCACCGCGACGATGCTCGCCTCGACCCTGATCCTCATCGCGCTGCTCTGCGCGGGACTGCTGATCAAGGTGCCTTACTCGGAGATGTCGCCCGGTCCGACCGTGAACACTCTCGGCAAGGCCAAGGGCGAGCCGGTCCTGCAGATTTCCGGGCACAAGACGTACCCGACGTCCGGCAATCTCAACATGACCACCGTCAGGGTCACCGGCGCCGACTACCGGATGAATCTCGTCGGGGCCGTGTACGGCTGGCTGTCGCACGACAGCGTGGTCGTGCCGCACGACACGCTCTACCCCGACGGCAAGACGGAGCAGCAGTCCACGCAGGAGAACGCCGAGGAGTTCAGTCAGTCGCAGGAGAGCGCCAAGGTCGCCGCCCTGACCGAACTGGGCATCCCGGTGTCGTCGCGGGTCGTGGTCTCCACCGTCGTCAAGGACAGCCCCGCCCAGGGCAGGCTGCACGCCGGCGATGTGATCCGGCAGGTCGACGGAGAGACCGTCGAGCAGCCCGCGGACGTCGCCAGGTTCGTCACCCGCCACAAGCCGGGCGAGGACGTCACGTTCACGATCGTCCCGGCGAAGACGGCCCAGGCGGCGGAGAAGGCGGGCAAGGAGCCCGAGGGCAGCCGGAAGATCGTCATCACCACCGCGAAGGCGCCCGGGGAGGACCGTGCGATCGTCGGTATCCAGGCCGGGGCGGACCACACGTTCCCGTTCAAGATCGACATCAAGCTCGCCGATGTCGGCGGGCCGAGCGCCGGGCTGATGTTCTCCCTGGGCATCATCGACAAACTGACACCGGCCGATCTGACCGGCGGAAAGTTCATCGCGGGCACCGGCACCATCGACGACGAGGGCAAGGTCGGCCCGATCGGCGGCATCACCATGAAGCTCGTCGGCGCGCGCGACGCGGGCGCACGCTACTTCCTGACGCCGGCCGAGAACTGCAAGGCCGCGGCCGCCGACACCCCCGACGGGCTCACGCTGGTCAAGGTGAAGGCGATCGGCGACGCGAAGAAGTCGCTGGAGAAGATCCGCACGGGGGACACGGCCGGCCTGCCGAGCTGCTCGGCGGGCTGACCGCGCCCCCTGCCGGCCGGTCAGGCCTCGAAGGTCGCGGCCAGCGCGTCGGCAAGACCCGGCACCAGGCCCGCACCGGTCCGCACCTCGTTCGGGGAGTCCTTCTCCCGGAGACGCACGGCACACTCGCGCGATCCGTCCCGAAGGGCGGCCACGGTCATCCGCACCTCCTGACGCTCCGGATGTTTCGCGACCCACTTGGCGAGCTGGGCCTCGTCGAGCCCCTCGGGCACGGACGCCTCGGCGGACGGCGGCAGCATCAGCCGCTCCACCGTCAGCGCGCAGCCGATCACGGCGTCGGGCCAGGCGATCGTCGCGAGGAACTCGTCCAGGGCGGTGCCCGGTGCCAGTTCCTCCTGCTCGATGGGGGTGAGTGAGGATGCAGGGGAGTCGGGGGAGTCCAGCCCGAGCTGGGCGGCGAGGCCGGGCTCCTGGGCGCGCAGCCGCTGCGTGTCGACGAGAGCGAACAGCCGCGCGGGCTGATCCCAGCCGAGACCGGAGACGTACGTGTCGATTTCGAGCACGGCGACCGTGAGCGGGCTCGCGGCCATCGGGGGACCTGAGGGGGAAACGTTGGGCATGGCCAACATCCTGCCTCCTTCCGCCCCGGTATCGGGAACTAGGTAAAGCTTCAGTAAGTTGCATAGATGGGCTCTACGATCGCTGGGCCCGATTCATACGACCCGCGAACTACGAGGTGCGCACGTTGGCTTTCCAGATGCCGGACCGCGGCGGAGGCCCGACCGGGCCACGGATCAGAGTCGGCCGCCCGTCCCGGCGCGCCCGTACCCTGCTCATGACACTGGGCGTCCTGGCGGTTCTCGCCATGGCCTTCGTCATGTTCGCCGGGTTCTGGACCGACTGGCTCTGGTACCGGTCGGTCTCGTACTCGTCCGTCTTCACCACCACACTGTGGACCAAGATCGGGCTGTTCCTCGTCTTCGGACTGCTGATGGCGGTCGTCGTCGGGCTGAACATCTGGCTCGCGCACCGGCTCCGGCCGCCGCTGAGCGCGATGTCGCTGGAGCAGCAGAGCCTGGACCGCTACCGCATGAGCCTCGCCCCGTACAAGAAGTGGGTGCTGCTCGCGATCGCCGCGCTCGTCGGACTGATCGCCGGCGCGTCCGCCTCCGGGCAGTGGCGCACCTGGCTGATGTACGTCAACGGCGTGGCCTTCGGCCAGAAGGACCCCCAGTTCCATCTGGACGTCTCCTTCTACGCCTTCGACCTGCCCTGGTACCGCTTCCTGCTGGGCTTCGGCTTCGCGGCCACGGTGCTCTCGCTGATCGCCGCCGCGCTGACCCACTACCTCTACGGCGGGCTGCGCGTCACCAGCCCCGGCGCGCGGGCGACCGGTGCCGCCACCGGCCACCTGTCGGTGCTGCTCGGCGTCTTCGTCTCGCTGAAGGCCGTGGCGTACTGGCTCGACCGGTACGGCCTCGCCGTGAAGTCCAGCGACTTCAAGGCCACGGACAACTGGACCGGCCTCAGGTACGTCGACGCCAACGCCTACCTGCCGGCCAAGACCATCCTGTTCTGCATCGCCGCGATCTGCGCCGTGCTGTTCTTCGCGACGCTCTGGCGGCGCACCTGGCAGCTCCCGGTGATCGGCTTCGGCCTGATGGTGCTCTCGGCGATCCTGATCGGCGGGCTGTACCCGGCGATCGTGCAGAAGTTCCAGGTCCAGCCGAACGAGCAGGCCAAGGAAGCCCCGTTCATCCGGAAGAACATCGAAGCCACGCGCGACGCGTACGACATCGACCGGGCGCAGGTCCAGGACTACTCCGGCAAGAGCACGACGGACGACGACGCCAAGCTGCGCGCGAGCGCGGACGACGCCGCCAGCTACCGGGTGATGGACCCCAACGTCGTCTCCCCGGCCTTCCAGCAGCTCCAGCAGAAGAGGAACTACTACCAGTTCCCCAAGACGCTGGACGTGGACCGCTACAAGGACGCCGACGGCAAGGACCAGGACACGGTCATCGGTCTGCGCGAGCTGAACATCAACGGCATCCCCAAGCGCAACTGGATCAACGACCACTTCACCTACACCCACGGCTACGGCGCCATCGCCGCCCGGGGCACGACGACGGGCAAGAACCCGAAGGGCTCCCCGGACTTCACCGAGGCCGGCCTGCCGACGACGGGTGACCTCGGTTCGTACGAGCAGCGGATCTACTACGGCGAGAAGACCGAGCAGTACTCCATCGTCGGCGGGCCCCAGAAGGAGCTCGACTACGAGGAGGACGGCGAGAAGACCACGAGCTACAAGGGCGACAGCGGGGTCAGTCTCTCCAACACCTTCAACCGCGCCGCGTACGCGGTGGCGTTCAGCGAGCCGCAGATCCTCTACTCGGGGGCCATCGGCGACGGCTCGCGGATCCTCTACAACCGCACGCCCAAGGAGCGCGTCGAGGCGGTCGCCCCGTGGCTGACCATCGACGGCGACGCCTACCCGGCCGTGGTGAACAAGCGGATCCAGTGGGTCGTCGACGCCTACACCACCACCAACGGCTACCCGTACGCCTCGCGGACGACGCTCGGTGACACCACGGCCGACTCGCTGACCACCAACCAGCGCGCGGTCGTCGCCCAGCAGAACCAGGTCAACTACATCCGCAACTCCGTGAAGGCCACTGTCGACGCCTACGACGGCAAGGTCACGCTCTACGAGTGGGACACCAAGGACCCGGTCCTCAAGACCTGGCGCAAGGCCTTCCCCGGAACGGTGCAGTCCCGGTCGGACATCCCGCAGGAGCTCATGGACCACCTGCGATACCCGCAGGACCTGTTCAAGGTGCAGCGCGAGCTGCTCACCCGCTACCACGTCACCAACCCCGCCCAGTTCTACAGCGGCAGTGACGCGTGGCAGGTCCCGGACGACCCGACCAACAAGGAGTCCGGCTCCGTCCCGCCGTACTACCTGAGCATAAAGATGCCGGACCAGACGGCTCAGAAGTTCTCGTTGACCACCACGTTCACGCCGAAGGGGCGTCCCGACCTCGGGGCGTTCATGGCCGTGGACGCGGACGCGGCGAGCAAGGACTACGGCACGATAAGGCTGCTGAGAGTCACCAGCACGGTGAAGGGCCCCGGCCAGGTGCAGAGCGAACTCAACGGCAACGACGACGTCGCCGAGTTCGTGAGGAACCTCAAGGGCACCGACTCCGACATCGAGTACGGCAACCTGCTGACCGTGCCGCTCGAAGGCGGATTCCTCTACATCGAGCCGGTGTACACCCGCGGTGGCACGCAGAACTATCCGCTGCTGCGCAAGGTCGCCGCTTCGTACGGGTCGAAGACCGTCTTCAAGAACAGCCTCGGCGAGGCGCTCAACGAGGTCTTCGGAGTGACGGGCGCCGAGCCACCCGAGGGAACCACCCGGCCACCGGGCGAGACCCGGCCGCCGGCCACCGGCGACGCGGCGCTGAAGCAGGCGATCGCCGACGCGCAGAAGGCTTACGCGGAGAGCGAGGCGGCTCTGAAGAAGCCGGACTGGGACGCCTATGGCAAGGCCCAGGCCGATCTGCAGGACGCCCTGCAGCGTGCGGCGGCGGCCCAGCCCAAGTCGGACGGGAAGGCCCCGGACGGGAAGACATCGGACGGGAAGGCCCCGGACGGCAAGAGCGGAGCCGACGCATCGGGTGATTCGGGAGGCACGACGAAACCCGCGAGCACGGAAGGCGGCTGAGCCGCCCGGCAGCGGTCGGGCAGCTCGGTGACCAGGCGGCTCGGCAAGGGCTCCCTCCCGCGTCGTGGTACTGTTTCCACACAACGACGCGGGGTGGAGCAGCTCGGTAGCTCGCTGGGCTCATAACCCAGAGGTCGCAGGTTCAAATCCTGTCCCCGCTACTGGAAGACGAAGGCCCGGATCCTTTCGAGGATCCGGGCCTTCGTCGTGTTGCGACGGCTTTCTTGGGCAGTCGATCCGAAGGGCGGTTCGCGGAGCACGAGTTGAGCCGAACGTGTTTGACTTATCTCTCTGTGGGCATGTCGACAAAACGCTGAAGTGACCTTGCTGGCTGCGATATACCGGCTGTGCACGGGTTGCGGGTGGTGCGACGATGATATTTATGGGGGACAGGGCAACTCTGTTGGAGACAGGGCGGTTTGTTCAGCGCCGTGTTCATCGGCCGGATAGCGTGGTGAATGCGGCTTTTGGTGTTGCCGCCACGGGGAACGCCGAGAACGCTGAGAACAGCGCGATCACTGAGAACACTGAGACCACCGGGACGACTGAGACCAGTAGAACGACCGGGACCACCGGGGCGACTGAGGCCAGCGGAACGACTGGGGCCACTAGGGCGCCTGGGACTGCCGAGACTGCGGGGTGTGCCGCGACCGTCGAGAGCACAGGTACAGCGAACGCCGAGGACGAGGCGCGGTCGGAGAACGCGAACGCCGCAGAGGGCCTTGGGGCTCCGGGGCGCCGAGGGGCCCAGGCGGAGCAGGACCCCTCGGAGACCCCGGAGAGCGACGAGAACGAGGCACGCCACCGTCGGGCCGCCGACGCGGGCGACACCACCTCGATGAGCATCCTCGGGGCACTGCTGCTGCGCCGCGGGGATCTGGACGAGGCCGAGTCCTACCTGCGTGCGGCGACCGCCGACGGCGACCGCGCCGCCGCGAACAACCTGGGGGTCCTCCTCCATCAGCGCGGGTACACCGACGACGCCGCGGGCTGGTGGCGCATCGCGGCCGTCGCCGGGTCCGCCGCCGCGGCGCACGCCCTCGGCCGCCACTACCGCGAGCGCGGGGACGAACCGGGCGCCGAGTACTGGCTGCGCCAGTCCGCCGAGCAGGGGCACGCGCTGGGCGCGTACGCCCTCGCCGATCTGCTGGAGCACCGCAGCGACGTCGGAGCCGAGCGCTGGCTGCGCGCCGCCGCCGAGCAGGGACACCGCGAGGCCGCATACCGTCTCGCGCGGATGCTGGACCGCGATGCCGCCGACCCGCAGGACGCGTTCGGCCGCCAGGGGCCGCGCCACGGCATCGGCCGTCCCACCGCCACGGGCAGCTTCGCGGTGCTCAGCGACGACGGCCCGGTGGCGGGTCCCACGACCGGGCGCGTGGGTGAGGCGGAGCAGTGGTACCGGCAGGCCGCCGCACGCGGCCACCAGCGCGCCGCCCTGCGCCTCGGCGCCATCCTCGAACAGCGCGGTGAGCCCAAGGAGGCGGGCCGCTGGTACCTCATCTCGGCCAAGGCCGGCGAGCCGCGGGCCGCCTGCGCCCTCGGGTTCCTGCTGCGTGACGCGGGCGACGAGGAGAGCGCCGCCGTGTGGTGGCTGCGCGCGGCCCAGGACGGCGACGGGAACGCCGCCAACGCCCTGGGCGCCCTGCATGCCGCCCGCGGCGAGCAGCAGACCGCCGAACGCTGGTACCGGGCCGCCATGGACGCGGGCGATGTCAACGGCGCCTACAACCTGGCGCTGCTCTGCACGGCCCAGGACCGCACCCCGCAGGCCGAGCAGTGGTACCGCCGGGCCGCGTACGCGGGACACCGCGAGGCCGCCAACGCGCTGGCCGTACTCCTGCTCCAGGCGGGCGACGCGAGCGGCGCCGAACCCTGGTTCTCCAAGGCGGCCGAGGCCGGCAGCGTCGACGCGGCCTTCAACCTCGGCATCCTGTACGCCGGGCGCGACGAGGACCGCATGGCGCTGGTCTGGTACGAGCGCGCCGCGGCGGCGGGCCACACCGAGGCCGCGCTCCAGGTCGGTATGGCCCTGCTGCACCAGGGCGAGGACCAGGAGGCCGAACGGCATCTGCGCTGCGCGGCGGGCGGCGGCAGCGCGGAGGCTGCCTTCCGACTGGCCGGGGTGCTGGACTCGCGGCAGCCGCCGCCCGGTGCCCCCGCGCTCGGTGAGCCGACGCCGGCGAAGACCGAGTGCGAGGAGTGGTACGAGCGGGCCGCCGAGCAGGGGCACCGCCGCGCCCAGGTGCGGGTCGGGATGCTGGCGGCGGCGCGGGGCGACGTGCGGAGCGCGGCCCACTGGTACCGGGAGGCCGCCGAGTCGGGCAGCCGCAACGGGGCCTTCAACCTCGGACTGCTGCTCGCGCGGGAGGGAAGCGAGCGCGAGGCCGCCCTGTGGTGGACCCGGGCCGCGAACGACGGTCACGGGCGGGCGGCCCTACGGCTCGCCCTGCTGGCCGCCCGCCGGGGCGAACTCACGGAGGGGCAGCGCTGGTGTGCGAGGGCGGTCGAGCTGGGGCCGGCGGAGGTGGCCGAGCGGGCCGCCCGGCTGCGCGACGCGCTGCACCAGGAACTCACCGCGTGAGACGGTCCGCCCGGGTCACGTATCCGGGCGGACCCGAGGGCTGACGTCCGGGGTGCCCGCACGGGCACCCCGGAACCGATTTGCACAGGTCCGAAGCGGTGACGTAAGGTTGTGCACACAACGACGCGGGGTGGAGCAGCTCGGTAGCTCGCTGGGCTCATAACCCAGAGGTCGCAGGTTCAAATCCTGTCCCCGCTACTGAAAATCGAAGGCCGGATCCTTTTCGAGGATCCGGCCTTCGGTGTTTTTTCGGTTCTCGGTTCATGGTTCGCGGTGGGGCCGGGGCGTGTGTGCCCCGTGCATGCGCAGAGCCCCCGGCGCGCCGTGCCACGCGTGCGTCAGGGGCGCTCGGGGGCTCAGGCCGCGGCGGCGCAGCTCGGGCAGACGCCGCGGTAGGTCACCTCGACGTCGGAGACCGTGAAGCCGAACCGCTCGTCCTGCGGCAGGTCCGCCAGCGGGTTGCCGGCCGGGTGCACGTCGCGGATGGTGCCGCAGCGCGCGCAGACCAGGTGGTGGTGGGGGCGGTGCGCGTTCGGGTCGTAGCGCTTGGCGCGGCGGTCGGTGGACACCTCGATGACCTCGCCGAGCGTCACCATCTCGCCCAGGGTGTTGTAGACGGTGGCGCGGGAGATCTCCGGCAGCCTCGCCACGGCCCGTGCGTGGACCTCGTCGGCCGTCAGGTGCACGTGGTCCCCGTCGAGGACCTCGGCCACGACACGCCGCTGGGCGGTCATGCGCCAGCCGCGTCCGCGCAGTCGTTCCAACAGGTCGCTCATGCGTACAAGCCTAACAGTGAGGGGACCGAGTCCCGAACGGGTGTGACTTTGGATGTTCCCTTGACTTGGACTAAGTCCATTGTAGGATCGGCAACGGCATACGCCAAGGGACAGGCTGTGCAGGACATGACGAATGTGCAGGAACGACGCAGGAGGCGCACGTGACGCAGGGACCGCTCACCACGGAGGCCGGGGCGCCGGTCGCCGACAACCAGAACAGCCAGACCGCAGGGGTCGGCGGTCCGGTGCTGGTGCAGGATCAGTCGTTGCTGGAGAAGCTCGCGCACTTCAACCGTGAGCGGATTCCGGAGCGCATCGTGCACGCCCGCGGCGCCGGTGCGTACGGCACGTTCACGCTCACCCGCGACGTCTCGCAGTGGACGCGGGCGAAGTTCCTCTCCGAGGTCGGCAAGCAGACGGAGACCTTCCTCCGCTTCTCGACCGTGGCGGGCAACCTCGGCGCTGCCGACGCGGTGCGTGACCCCCGGGGCTTCGCGCTGAAGTTCTACACCGAGGAGGGCAACTACGACCTCGTCGGCAACAACACCCCGGTGTTCTTCATCAAGGATGCCATCAAGTTCCCCGACTTCATCCACACCCAGAAGCGCGACCCGTACACCGGCTCGCAGGAGGCGGACAACGTCTGGGACTTCTGGGGTCTGTCACCCGAGTCGACCCACCAGGTGACCTGGCTCTTCGGCGACCGCGGCATCCCGGCCTCGTACCGTCACATGAACGGCTACGGCTCGCACACGTACCAGTGGAGCAACGAGGCGGGCGAGGTCTTCTGGGTCAAGTACCACTTCAAGACCGACCAGGGCATCAAGAACCTCACCCAGGCCGAGGCCAACACGCTCGCCGGTGAGGACCCCGACAGCCACCAGCGCGACCTGCGCGAGGCGATCGAGCGCGGGGACTTCCCGTCCTGGACGGTGCAGATCCAGATCATGCCGGCGGCCGAGGCGGCCGGGTACCGCTTCAACCCGTTCGACCTCACCAAGGTGTGGCCGCACGAGGACTACCCGCCGATCGAGATCGGGAAGCTGGAGCTCAACCGCAACCCGGAGAACATCTTCGCGGAGGTCGAGCAGTCGATCTTCAGCCCCGCGCACTTCGTGCCGGGCATCGGTCCGTCCCCGGACAAGATGCTCCAGGGCCGGCTCTTCGCCTACGGCGACGCCCACCGCTACCGCGTCGGCATCAACGCCGACCACCTGCCGGTGAACCGCCCGCACGCCACCGAGGCCCGTACCAACAGCCGCGACGGCTACCTGTACGACGGCCGCCACAAGGGCGCGAAGAACTACGAGCCGAACAGCTTCGGCGGACCGGTCCAGACGGACCGGCCGTTGTGGGAGGCCACCCCGGTCACCGGTGAGATCGGCACGCACGCGGCGGCCGTCCACGCCGAGGACAACGAGTTCGTGCAGGCGGGGAACCTCTACCGGCTGTTCTCCGAGGACGAGAAGGCCCGGTTGGTCGACAACCTCGCGGGGTTCATCGCCAAGGTGTCGCGCGACGACATCGCCGAGCGCGCGATCAACAACTTCCGCCGGGCGGACGGCGACTTCGGCAAGCGTCTGGAGGCCGCGGTCCAGGCACTGCGCGGCTGACGCGGACGCCTGTCGTCGACAGCGGGCCGGTTCCCCTTCCGATGTCGGACGGGGAACCGGCCCGCCGGTCGTCGCGGGGGCTCAGCCGACCAGTGCCACGTGGCGGCGGCGCCTGTGGGGCGCCCAGCAGCGCAGGATGTCGCGGACGGAGACGATGCCGACGGGCCCGTGATCGTCCAGCACGATCAGATGACGGAACCCGCCGTGGGTCATGGCCTCCGCTGCCTCTTCCAGGGTCCAGGTGGGCGCGGCGAAGACCACGTCGGTGGTGGTGTGTGCGGAGGCGGTCTCGACATCGGGATTTCGGCCCGAGCCGACCGCGTTGAGGATGTCGCGCTCGGTGATGATGCCGAGCCCGCTGGTGTCCTGGTCGAGGACGACTGCGGCTCCGACGTGCCGGACCGACATGAGCCGGGCGGCATCGCGGAGCGTATGGGCGGGCCCGATGGTGAGGACCAGTGTGCTCATGGCGTCACGGACGAGCATGAAGGGAGCCACCTCCTTCGCGAAGCGATTGCGTGACTTGATTCACAAGTTCACAAGACGGGCGGGCTCTCAGCGTTGCATTCACGTGGGACGGCAGCAAGGGGGGAATGGGGCCGTCCGAGGGGCGCACGGTGGTGCGTGACGCCCCTCGGGGGGCGCGGCAGGGGTCAGGGGCGCGGGTTGAGGTAGCTGAGCAAATCGCTGTGGAGCAGTCCGTTCGAGGCCGCCGCGTTGCCGCCGCCGGGACCGGGAACGCCGTCCAGGCTGGTGAACCTGCCGCCCGCCTCCTGGACGACGATCGCGTTCGCGGCCATGTCCCAGAGCGAGAGTTCCGGTTCCGCGCAGATGTCCACCGAGCCCTCGGCGACCATCATGTACGGCCAGAAGTCCCCGTAGCCCCGGGTGCGCCAGCAGGCCCTGGTCAGGTCCAGGAACCCGTCGAGCCGGCCCTGCTCCTCCCAGCCGCCCAGCGAGGCGTAGGCGAACGAGGAGTCCGCGATCCGTTCGACCTTCGACACCTGGATGCGGGTCGCGGAGGCCAGGGAACGGCCGGTGAACGCCCCGGAACCCTTCGCCGCCCACCAGCGCCGGTTCAGCGCCGGCGCCGAGACCACGCCGACCACCGGCTGGAAGCCGTCGTCCCCGTCCTCCATCAGCGAGATCAGCGTCGCCCAGACCGGCACACCGCGGACGTAGTTCTTGGTGCCGTCGATCGGGTCGACGACCCAGCGCCGGGGGCCGGTCCCCTCCAGGCCGTACTCCTCGCCCAGGATCGCGTCGCGCGGGCGGGCCCGATGGAGGTGACCGCGGATCAGCTCCTCGGCGGCCTTGTCGGCCTCGCTCACCGGCGTCATGTCCGGCTTGGTCTCGACCTTGAGGTCCAGGGCCTTGAACCGGTCCATCGTCGCCGCGTCGGCGGCGTCCGCCAGCACATGGGCGAGGCGCAGATCATCGTGGTAATCGGGCATGTCGTCACCGTATCGACCGCGGGTGAACAGATCCACACGCCCGCCCGGCCGTCCCGGCGCGGGCGCGGAGGCCCGGTCAGTGGGACGAGCCGGAGAGCTGGAGCCCGATCACGCCGATGATCACGAGGGAGATCGAGACCAGCTTGAGCGTGGAAACCACGTCGTTGAGGAAAACCATGCCGTAGATCGCGGTGCCCGCGGCGCCGATGCCGGTCCACACGGCGTACGCGGGACCCACGTCGAGCTTCTTCAGCGACAGCGTCAGCAGGCCGAAGCTGCCGAGCGCGAAGACGCAGAACGCGATGGTCGGCCAGAGCCGGGTGAATCCGTGCGACAGCTTCAGGCAGACGGCGAAGCCGGTTTCCAGAAGCCCTGCGACCACGACCAGCAGCCACGCCATCGTCAGTGCCCTCCCACGTCGGTGACCGTCTTGCCACGGTGAGTGTGATTATGCACCTACCGGCCCCGACCGCTCGTGGACCTGCCCCGATCGGGTTTCCCGCGCACGGGACCGGATCAGTCGCCCTCGCGCCGTTCCCGGGTGGACAGCAGCCGCCGCAGCGAGTCCAGCCGCGCCGGGTCCGCGTGTCCCTCCGCCACCCAGGCGTCCAGTGCGCACTCCGGCACGCCGTTCTCGTGGGTGCAGCCGCGCGGGCAGTCCTCGGCGGCGGGCTCCAGGTCCGGGAACGCGTGGATCACTCGGGACGGGTCGATGTGGTTGAGCCCGAAGGAACGCACGCCCGGAGTGTCGATCACCCAGCCCCGGTAGTCGGGCAGCGGCAGTGCCAGTGCCGACGTGGTGGTGTGCCGGCCGCGGCCGGTGACCGCGTTGACGACGCCCGTCGTGCGCCGCCGGTCCTTCGGCACGAGCGCGTTGACCAGCGTCGTCTTTCCGACGCCGGAATGCCCGACGAAGGCGGTGACCCGGTCGTTCAGCTGCTCGCGGACCCGCTCGGCGGCGTCGCCGTTCTCCAGTTCCTCGCGACTGGTGACCACGAACGGGACGCCCAGCGGCGTGTACGCCTCCAGCAGCTTGTCCGGGGAGGCCAGGTCCGACTTGGTGAGGACCAGGAGCGGGGACAGCCCGCCGTCGTACGCGGCGACCAGACAGCGGTCGATCATCCGAGGGCGGGGTTCCGGATCGGCCAGCGCGGTGACGATCGCCAACTGGTCGGCGTTGGCGACGACCACCCGCTCGTACGGATCGTCGTCGTCCGCGGTCCGGCGCAGCACGGAGCGGCGCTCACCGATGCGCACGATGCGGGCGAGGGTGTCCTTGTCGCCGGACAGATCGCCGACCAGGGAGACGGTGTCACCCACCACGGCGGCCTTCCGGCCCAGCTCACGGGCCTTCATCGCCACGACCGTGCGGCCGTCGACGAGACAGGTGAGACGGCCCCGGTCCACGGTGAGGACCATGCCGTCCTCGGCGTCCTCGTGCTTGGGACGGATGTGGGTGCGGGGCCGGTTGCCCTTGCGGTTGGGGCGGATCCGGACGTCGTCCTCGTCGGGGTTCTTGCCGTAGCGGCGCATCTCTCAGGCCCCGAGCATTCCGGTCCACATCTGCGGGAAGTCCGGCAGGGTCTTGGCGGTCGTCGCCACGTTCTCGATCTCCACTCCGGGGACGGCGAGTCCGATGACCGCCCCCGCCGTCGCCATCCGGTGGTCGTCGTAGGTGTGGAAGACACCACCGCGCAGCGGGCGCGGCCGGATGTGGAGACCGTCGGCGGTCTCGGTGACGTCGCCGCCGAGTTCGTTGATCTCCTTGGTGAGCGCGGCCAGCCGGTCCGTCTCGTGCAGCCGCAGATGGGCGACCCCGCTCAGCGTGGACGGGCCGTCGGCCAGGGCCGCGACCGCCGCGATGCCCGGGGTGAGCTCCCCGACCTCGCCGAGGTCGACGTCGATGCCGCGGACCCGGCCCGAGCCGGTGAACGTGAGGCCGTGCTCGGTCAGCTCGCAGCTGCCTCCCATCGCGGTGAAGATCTCGCGCAGCGCGTCGCCCGGCTGGGTGGTGTGCTCGGGCCAGTCGGGGATGGTGACCCGGCCGCCGGTGACCAGCGCGGCGGCCAGGAACGGCTGGGCGTTGGAGAGGTCGGGCTCGATGGTCAGGTCGCGGCCGAGCAGCGCGGAGTGGGTGACCCGCCAGAGGTTCGGCTCGCCGCCCGTCTCCGGCTCGTCGACCTGGGCGCCGACGGCCCGCAGCATGTCGACGGTCATCCGGATGTGCGGCATGGAGGGGAGCCGGGCGCCGGTGTGGCGGACCTCCACCCCCTGGTTGAAGCGCGGCGCCGACAGCAGCAGCGCCGAGACGAACTGCGAGGACGAGGAGGCGTCGATCTCCACCGCCCCGCCGTCCAGCGCGCCCCCGCCGTGCACGGTCATCGGCAGCGCGCCGCGTCCGTCGTCGTCGATCCGGGCGCCGAGCGCTCGCAGCGCGTCGATCACGCCGTTCAGCGGGCGCTCGTACGACCGCGGGTCGCCGTCGAAGCGGATCGGGCCGTCGGCGAGGGCCGCGACCGGGGGCAGGAAGCGCATGACCGTGCCGGCGTTGCCGACATCGATCGTGGCCGGGCCGTGCAGCCCGGCAGGGATGACCCGCCACGCCTCGCCGGAGACGTCCGGCGTACCGGCGGCGGCCGAACTCGACGACACCGTCTCCTCGATGCCGACGCCCATCGCGCGCAGCGCCTCGGCCATCAGCAGGGTGTCGCGGGAGCGCAGCGGACGGCGCAGCCAGCCCGGCTCGGCGGCGAGGGAGGCCAGGACGAGCGCGCGGTTGGTGACCGATTTCGAACCGGGCACGGTGACGGTGGCGTCGACGGCTCCGCTCGCGTGCGGAGCGGGCCAGAGGGCGGGGTGCACGGGGGTTTCGGTCATGAACCTCACTTTAGTGGTTCACCGGGAACCAGAATCTCGATCAAATGGGCCGAAACCCGTACGTAATCAAACTGTGGTAGACACCGGGGACGTCCTCGTGCCTCCGCGCGCACCGCCGGGTCCTGCTCCCCGGGGCGTCACATGCCGAGCAGCCAGCGGCCGCCGCCGATCAGTGAGCAGAGCGACACCGCGTGGAAGAGGAACAGCCAGAGCGCGGCCGGTACGTTCGTCAGCCGCGACAACTGGTCCGCGTCCGAATCGGGCGCGCCTCGGTGCCGTCGCTTCGACTGGAGCTCGAAGGCCGGACGCACCCCGCCGAACAGCAGGAACCAGACCACCGCGTACGCGAAGAACGACTGCACGGCGGGCGGGGCCAGCCAGGAGACCAGCAGGAACGCCGACCCGGTGAGGATCACGGCCAGTGCCCCGTACGCGTTGCGGATCATCACCAGCATCGCCGCCAGCAACGCGGTGGCCAGCCACAGCAGCAGCGTGATCCTGCCGTCGACCAGCAGCCACGCCCCGCCGAGTCCCAGCAACGGCGGCGCGGTGTAGCCGGCCGCCGCGGTGAGGATCATGCCGATGCCGGTCGGCCTGCCGCGGCTGACCGTCAGCCCGCTGGTGTCCGAATGCAGCCGGATTCCCGACAGCTGCCTACCGGTGAGCAGCGCCACCAGCCCGTGCCCGCCCTCGTGCGCGATGGTGATCGCGTTGCGGCTCAGCCGCCATATCGGGTTCGGCACGACGGCGATCATCGCGAGCGTGCCGGTCACCACCACCAGCCATTGCTCCGGCGCCGGCTGGGTGCCGACGACGCGGTCCCACAGGTTTCCCAGATCGGTGCTGTCCATGGTGCGGGCGGCTCCTCGTGGTAGTGGCTTGCGGTGTACGCGTCCGGTCGCCCGGTCGGTCGTGGCAGTCTGGCACTCATGTGCGGACGGTTTGCAGCGAGTCGGCGGCCGGAGGACCTGACCGGGCTCTTCCACGTCGAGAAGTGGGAACCGGCGGAGACGCTGGCGCCCGACTGGAACGTGGCCCCGACCAAGGAGGTCCACGCCATAGTGGAGCGCCCTTTGAAGGACGCAGCGGACCGGCGTCCGGTTCGCCAGATGCGCGCCCTGAAATGGGGACTCGTGCCGTCCTGGGCGAAGTCCCCCGAGGGCGCCGCACGCATGATCAACGCGCGGGCGGAGACCGTCCACGAGAAGCCGTCCTTCCGCCGCCCGTTCGTCTCCCGGCGCTGCATCCTGCCCGCCGACGGCTACTACGAGTGGGTCACCGGCGTGGAGGAGCGCCAGTTGGAGGAGCAGGGGAGGAAGAAGCGCCCGCGCAAGCAGCCCTACTTCGTGACGCCCGCCGACGGGTCGGTCTTCGCAATGGCCGGACTGTACGAGTTCTGGCGCGACCGGACCCTGCCGGACGACCACCCCATGGCCTGGTGGGCGACCTGCACGGTGATCACCACCGAGGCGGAGACCACCCCGCTCGCCGTCGCCCCCGCCGACGGCCCGGCCACGCTCGCCGACATTCACCCCCGGATGCCGCTGATGCTCACTCCGGACCGGTGGGACGCCTGGCTCGACCCGTCGTGCACCGATGTCGCGGAACTGCGGGCGCTGCTCGCGCCGCCGCCGGGCGGGCTGATGCGCGCCTACCCGGTGGCCACCGCCGTCAGCAACGTCCGCAACAACGGCCCCGAACTGCTGGCGGAACTTGCCGCGCCGGAGCTCGGCACGCTCTTCTGACACGGGAGCGGGCAGTATGGGGACCGTGACTGCCACGAAGACGGACCGCAGGGTCGAGACGGTGGACACCGGGGCCGGGCCCGCCCGGATCACCTGGGTGCCCGCGGAGCGCGCGAGGGAGGGGGCCCGACTGGTGCTCGCCCTCGGCCACGGGGCGGGCGGCGGCATCGACAGCCGTGATCTGCGGGCCCTGGCCGCCGCACTGCCCGCGCACGGGGTGACCGTCGCCCTGGTGGAGCAACCCTGGCGGGTCGCCGGGAAGAAGGTCGCACCCGCCCCGAGGACGCTGGACACCGGATGGCGGGGAGTGTGGCCCACGCTCGTCGCACCCGGACTGCCCGTCGTCGCGGGCGGGCGCAGCGCCGGGGCCCGGGTGGCCTGCCGGACGGCGGCGGAGCTCGGCGCCCGCGCCGTTCTCGCGCTCGG
This sequence comes from Streptomyces sp. NPDC056061, assembly GCF_042266885.1. Taxonomy (NCBI): domain Bacteria; kingdom Bacillati; phylum Actinomycetota; class Actinomycetes; order Kitasatosporales; family Streptomycetaceae; genus Streptomyces; species Streptomyces sp. NPDC056061. Next base: position 480,786 of record NZ_JBHJWQ010000001.1, read on the forward strand.
TTTCCCGCTGCACCCCCCGGGCAGGCCGGAGAAGTCCCGTGCGGAGGAACTCCTAGGGACCGGCGTGCCCACGCTTGTCGTCCAGGGCGGTAACGACCCGTTCGGGCGGCCCGCCGAGTTCCCGCCGGGGGAGTACGAGCTCACCGAGGTGCCGCACGGGGACCACGGCTTCGCCGTCCCGAAGAAGTCCGGTTCGACGGAGGAACGGGCGATGGGGATCCTGACCGACGCCGTGACCGCCTGGCTGCCCGCCCTGCTGTGAGCTCGCCCGCCCCGGCCCGCGAGCCGTGAGTCCCGCGGTGCTCGTCCTGCGGGCCGGGCGTCCTGCGGTGCCGTGAGCTGCCCGGCCCGTTGCGCGTCGTTCGCCCTGCGGTGGCGGACGCCGCGAGGGAATGTTGCGCCGGGGGCCGCTGTTGTCGGTGACATCGGTACATCACGTCGTATGTGGAGAGGGAGTCCGTCGCATGGGTTCGACCATCTGCCCGCGTCGCTCGAACGCCGCTGACCTGGAGTGGACGGTCCTGCATGCGGCAAGCACCGCTCCCGGGCACGCCCCGGGCGCCCCGGAACGACAGCCCGTCCCCGGGCAAGGTCGACTATTCTCCGATTCGAGCGGGTCCGGTTTCGGCTCCGCCACAGCGTTGGAGGAGGTGGGTCCGGTCACCGGTACCGGCACAGGGACCGACGACGGCCGCGCGCAGGAGACGGCTGCCGAGCGCAACGCGCGTTTCGAGCGGGACGCCCTCGGTTACCTCGACCAGATGTACTCGGCCGCACTGCGCATGACGCGCAACCCCGCGGACGCCGAGGACCTGGTCCAGGAGACGTATGCCAAGGCGTACGGCTCCTTCCACCAGTTCCGTGAGGGCACCAACCTCAAGGCGTGGATGTACCGCATCCTCACCAACACGTTCATCAACTCGTACCGCAAGAAGCAGCGCGAACCCCAGCGCAGTGCCGCCGAGGAGATCGAGGACTGGCAGCTGGCGCGCGCGGAGTCGCACATGTCGACGGGGCTGCGCTCGGCCGAGTCCCAGGCACTCGACCACCTTCCCGACTCGGACGTGAAGGCCGCCCTGCAGGCGATACCCGAAGAGTTCCGCATCGCCGTGTATCTCGCCGATGTGGAGGGCTTTGCCTACAAGGAGATCGCGGACATCATGGGGACTCCCATCGGTACGGTGATGTCCCGACTGCACCGGGGCCGCCGCCAGCTGCGCGGCATGCTGGAGGACTACGCCCGCGAGCGCGGGCTCGTCCCGGCCGGTGCCGGAGAGTCGGACGATCGGAAAGGCTCGGGCTCATGAGCTGCGGAGAGCCGCACGAGACGGACTGCTCGGAGGTCCTCGACCACCTCTACGAGTTCCTCGACCACGAGATGCCCGACAGCGACTGCACCAAGTTCGAGACGCACTTCGAGGAGTGCTCCCCGTGCCTGGAGAAGTACGGCCTGGAGCAGGCCGTGAAGAAGCTGGTGAAGCGCTGCTGCGGCCAGGACGACGTACCGAGCGATCTGCGGTCCAAGGTGATGGGACGGATCGATCTGATCCGCTCGGGGCAGGTGGTCCCGGAGCAGGATCTGACGGCGCCCGAACCGGACCGGCCGACCGCCGTCCAGGAATGACGACCGCCGTCCGGGCCTGAGGGCAGCCGTCCGGGCATGACGACCGCCGTCGGGTCCGACAACACGTCCCCGGCGACGCGGCGGGTCGCCGTGCCCTCAGGACTCGGCCGCGGACGGGTGTCCGGGGCCGTCCCGATGGCGCCGTCGGCGCCCGGCCACGCCGCCCTCGATCCGCAGAGATCCGTACACATCACCCGTATGTGTTAATCGGCTTCATTGCCGCTCCACCACACGGACAACTCGCTAGCGTGGCGCCTCCATCGACCATGTGGGGGGCGGGCGGAGCAGGTGGGAGCCACGGGCGGGGCGGTGCGCGCGTACACCTCGGCGGTCGCGGCCGCCGCCCTGCTGTGCGTGCTGCCCGCGCTGCGCACCGGCGCCGGGACGCCGTGGAGCACCGTCGGACTGCTCGCCGGGCTCTGTCTGGTCTGTGAACTTCCCGGGCGCCGCCCGTTCCTCGGCGGCTCCGTGCCGATCGGTCCCGGATCGTTCTTTCCGCTGCTGCTGGCGGGTGCCTTTCTGCTGCCGCCGGCCGCGGCCGCCCTGGTCGCCGTCTCCGGGGCGTCGGCCGGCCGGGTGGAGAGCCCGCCCGCCGCCACCCGGCGCGTCTGGCGGGCCGCCCGGCTCGCCCTCGCGGTCTGGACGGCCTCGGCCGCGTACGGCCTGCTCGGGGGCGCCGCCACACTGGGCGGCACCGGTGACGGACGGCTCCCCGACCTCCCGTACGCCCTGCTGCCGGCCGGTGCCGCCACGCTGGTCCTCAGCCTCGTCCTGACCGCCCTGGACGGCTCGATCCTGGTCGTCGCCGAACGGCTGCCCGTCCGTCGTGCCTGGAACGGACTGCTGTCGCGCGCGCTTGCCCCGCATCTGGTGCACGGGCTCGCCGGGCTGATGACGGCCGTGCTGTGGCGCGGCCCGTACGGGCCGCTCTCCGCACTCGTCGTGCTGCTGCCGATCTACATCTCGTGCTGGGTCTTCGCCCAGTCCGAGCGGGAGCACGCCGCGCACCGCGCCACCATCAGGGCGCTCGTGCAGGCCGTCGACATCAAGGACGCGTACACCCGCGGCCACAGCGAACGGGTCGGGCACGCCTCCGTGCTCATCGCCCGCGAGCTGGGCATGGAGCGGAACCGACTGGAAGTCCTCCGGTTCGCCGGCATCCTGCACGACATCGGCAAGCTCTGCGTCCCGACCCGAGTGCTCCGCAAGGACGGACCGCTCACCCCGGAGGAACGGCGGGTGATCGAACTGCACCCGGGGTACGGGGACGAGATCGTGCGCGGCATCGGCTTCCTCGGCGAGGCGCGCTCCGCGATCCTGCACCACCACGAACGCCTCGACGGCAGCGGCTATCCGTGCGGGCTCAGCGGGCGGGAGATTCCCGAGTTCGCCAGGGTCGTCGCGGTGGCCGACGCCTTCGACGCGATGACCTCGACCCGGTCCTACCGCCGCGGCCGGCCGGTGCCCGCGGCGCTGGCGGAGCTGGAGCGGTGCGCGGGCACGCAGTTCGATCCGCGGATGGTCCGGGCCCTGGTGCGGGCCGTGAACCGGGACGGCTGGCCGTCGTCCGCCGCGGTCACCGCGGACGGGGTACCGGCACCGGCCCCGCCGCCCCGGACCGGCGGGCGGCATGCCGTGTCCGGTCCGCGACCGGCCGCGGACCGACCGCGATGACCCCGGGCAGCGCCCGCCGCCCCCGCGCCGTCGCCGGTGCCCGGATCCGGCGCGGGACGTCGCCGCCCGCGGTCCTCGCGGTCCGGGGCGTCGCCGCCGTGCTCGCGCTCGCCGGGCTCGGCCGCACCCTTCACGACGGCGTTCGGGAACCCGGTACCGCGCTCGCCTTCGGCCTGCTCATCGTCGTGGGCGAGCTGGCCCGATGGCGTGCGCTGCCAGGCGAGCGCGAGCCCGCCCCCCTCGGGGCCGCCGGGGCGCTCGCGTACGCACTCCTCGGCCGGGTCGGCGGCGAACCGGCCACCCACGGCGTCCACCAGGTGATCGCCGTGCTCGTCGTGGCGCAGCTCGCCGCCTGCCTGCCCCGTGCGGTGCGCGGGGGCGGGCCGACAGTCGACCGGGCGGCCCGCCGCGTCCTGACCGTCACCTTCACCGCCGTGTGCTTCCAGCCGCTGTACGGCGGCGTCGGCACCGGCGACCGGTTCGGCGGGGGCCCGTACCACGTGCTCCTCCCGCTGCTGCTCCTCGGTGTGACCGCGTGGTGCGACGCCGTGCTCGCGGCCCTGCTGGCACGCTCGCGGTCCGTCCGCCGCGGGCCCCGGGGCGCGGTCGGCAGCCCCGTGCCGTACGGGCCGCTGCTCCGCGACGAGCTGTCCGGCCTCGTCGGCATCGGTCCGGCGGTCTGCGCGACGGGGGTCGTGATGGCCCTCGGCGTCGCGGTGGCCGGGCTGTGGGCGCTGCCCGTGCTGTGCGTACCGCTGCTGCTGACCCAGGTCTCGTTCCGCAGGTTCGTCGCCGTGCGCGGTACCTGCCGGCAGACGATCGCCTCGCTCGCCCGCTCCACGGAGATCGCCGGATACACCCCTCCGGGGCATGCCCGCAGGGTCGCGGCGCTCTGCGTGGCCGTCGGCCGGGAACTGGGCCTGGCCGGGAGACGGCTGACCGTGCTGGAGTACGCGGCGCTCATGCACGACATCGGTCAGCTCTCCCTCGTCGATCCGGTCCCGGACGGTGCGACGGCCGTCCTGCCCGCCGCCGAGCAGCGCCGCATCGCACTGCTCGGCGGGGCGGTCGTCCGGCAGACGGGGGTGGACGCCGAGGTCGCGGTCGTGGTGGAACGGCAGGCCGACCCGTATCGCGAGCAGCCGCTGCCCGCCAGGATCGTCAGGGCGGTCAACGCATACGACGACCTGTCCGGGGAAGGGCTCATCGGGCCGCTCGACGCACTGGAACACCTCAGGTTCGGCACCGGCCGGGACTACCAGCCCGAGGTCGTCGACACCCTGGCCCGGGTTCTGGCCCGGGGCGGTCCGGCGCCCGTCCCGCACGGGTAACCCATGGGTAATGAGCGGGCGTCCGGCCCGGCATGGTTGGATGCGAAGAAGAGCGGAAATCGAGGGTGTCCAGAGCGTCCGGCAGCAGGCAGCGCGGGTGAAGGAGCGGGGCTGGGGTGCGTGCATCGCAAGGCGGAGGACTGAGGCGACGCGGAGCGTTGGTGAGGGACGACGACGCCGCGCGGCGCATGCCCCGGGCCCGCGACACCGCGGAGCCCACTGCCGGACGCTCCTAGTCGGAACGGGCGGGAATCGTGAGGATCTTCGGGAAGGTACGGCATCGGCCTTCCGCCTCTTGGCGGCAGGCCACGGACCGCGCGTTCACGCTGATCGGCGACGGCCGGTACGAGGACGCGGGCGCGCTGCTGACACGCGCGGCGGACCTGGAGCCCTGGCTCTCGGAGTCGTGGTTCAACCTGGCGCTGCTGCACAAGTTCCGGCACGACTGGGAACAGGCGAGAGCCGCCGGTCTGCGGGCCGTCGCACTGCTCGACAAGGAATCCGGCGCCCCCGACTGGTGGAACGTCGGGATCGCCGCCACGGCGTTGCAGGACTGGCCGCTGGCCCGCCGGGCCTGGCAGGCGTACGGCCTGAAGGTGCCGGGCGCCGGCCAGCACACCTCGGCGGCGGGCAGCGAGCCCGTCGGCATGGAGCTGGGCAGTGCCGCGGTACGGCTGTCGCCGGAGGGCGAGGCCGAGGTGGTGTGGGGCCGCAGGCTCGACCCGGCCCGCATGGAGGTGTTGTCCATCCCGCTGCCGTCGTCCGGCCGCCGCTGGGGCGAGGTCGTCCTGCACGACGGTGTGCCGCACGGCGAGCGGGTCACCGCGGCCGGTCCCTCGTATCCCGTCTTCGACGAGATCGAGCTGTGGGCGCCGTCGCCCGTCCCCACCTGGGTCGTGCTGCTGGAGGCGGCCACCGAGGCGGACAGGGACGCGCTGGAGCGGCTGGCGTCCGATGCCGGGTTCGCCGCCGAGGACTGGTCGTCGTCCGTGCGGCTGCTCTGCCGGGCCTGTTCGGAGAGCCGGATGGAGAGCGACGAGGGCGACGGCGAGCACCTGGACCCGCACGACCACAGCGAGCCGGGGCATCCGGGGCCGCTGGGCCATCGCACCGCGGGCGAGCTGTGGGTGCCGGAGCGGGAGTGCGGGATAGCGGCGCCGGCCGGACTGGTGCGCGGGCTGCTGGACGGCTGGGTCGCGGACAGCCCGGACAGCCGTGAGTGGCGGGATCTCGAAGAGGTCTGCTGACCGGCGCCCGTCTCGTGGACCCCGTGGGCCCGGGGCGGCGCCGTACCGCGTCGCCGTCGGGCGCGGCGTCCGCCCGCTGTCCGGTCCGACCACACGAGCGGTGCGGGTGCCCGTAGGCTGTACGGGCACCGGTCGCGGTGCTCGGGTGCTCGGGCCCCGACCGCTTCGGACGCCCGGGTCTCAGGTTTTGACGCCCGGGTTTCAGGTTTTGAGGAAGGCGTACGGCGGACATGGCGCAGCAGGAGACGGACGAGCAGATCAGCGTCGACGACGAGGGCTTCGTCGTGGACACCGAGGACTGCGAGGCGCGCGAGACGGCGCATCGCGAGCGCGGCACCTCGCGTCCGATCACGGTCGTGGGCAACCCGGTGCTGCACAAGGAGTGCAAGGACGTCACCGCTTTCGACGACGATCTGGCCCGGCTGATCGACGACATGTTCGCCAGCCAGCGGACGGCGGAGGGCGTCGGTCTCGCCGCGAACCAGATCGGCGTCGACCTCAAGGTCTTCGTCTACGACTGCCCGGACGACGACGGCGTGCGGCATGTCGGTGCGGTCTGCAACCCGGTGCTGGAGGAACTGGCGCCCGAGGAGCGGGTCCTCGACGACTCCAACGAGGGCTGTCTCTCCGTGCCGACGGCGTACGCCTCGCTGGCCCGGCCCGACTACGCGGTGGTGCGCGGCCAGGACGCCGAGGGCAACCCGATCAGGGTCCGGGGGACCGGTTACTTCGCCCGCTGCCTCCAGCACGAGACGGACCACCTGTACGGGTACCTCTACATCGACCGCCTCTCCAAGCGCGACCGCAAGGACGCACTGCGGCAGATGGCGGAGAACACGCCTCGCTACGAGGTCGTGCCGAACGACTGAGCGCGCACCGGACGGCCGTCGACGGGCCCGGCATCTCCGCACGGAGTGCCGGGCCTCCCTCTTGCTCACCTGATCGTCAACTGTCTTTTCCCTGTGGACAGTTGACGCGCGTCAACTCGTCCGACAGGCTCTCTCATCACATCTTCGCCCCGCCTCCGTCGCGACAGGGAGGTCCTTCATGCTCAGACGCACCGCACGACTCCTGCTCGGCCTTGTCATGACCATGGCCTTCGCCTCGGGGGGTGCCGTCGCCACCGCCGGGACCGCGCAGGCCGACGGCTGCTACACCTGGACCCGCACGCTGTCCCCCGGCGCCACCGGGAACGACGTCGTCCAGCTCCAGATCCGGGTGGCCGGGTACCCCGGCTACAACTCCGTACTCGCCATCGACGGCTCCTACGGGCCCGCGACCACCGCCGCGGTCAAGCGCTTCCAGGCCGCCTACGGGCTCGCCGCCGACGGCATCGCGGGCCCGGCGACCCAGGCCAAGCTGTACGCCCTCCAGGACAACGACTGCACCCCGGCGCACTTCACCTACGCCGAGCACAACCGGTGCAACTCCACCTGGGCGGGCGGGGCCGTGGCGGCGGGCACCGCGAAGGCCAACGCCCTGAGCACCATGTGGAAGCTGGAGGCGCTGCGGCACGCGCTCGGCGACCAGTCCATCCGGGTCACCAGCGGCTTCCGCTCCAAGAGTTGCAACAGCGCGGTCGGCGGCGCGGCAAACAGCCGTCACATGTACGGGGACGCCGCGGACCTGGGTGCCGGGCCGCATTCCCTGTGCACCCTCGCCAAGCAGGCCCGCAACCACGGCTTCAACGGGATTCTCGGTCCGGGATACCCGGGCCACGGCGACCACGTCCACGTGAACCAGGGCCCCAGCCACTTCTGGTCCGCGTCGAGCTGCGGCATCTGACGCGCGCCGGGGCCAGGAGCCCCGGTCGCCGGGCGGGCGACCCGGGCTCCGGGTGGTCCCTGGGCAGCCGCGGCGACCGTTCGGACGCCCGGCCCGAGGCCGGATGCGCGTCGGGCCGGGCGGCTGGTCCGCCGAGGTCAGGCGACGTCGGCCGCCGCTTCCGGGCCGCGGAAGGTGCGCCGGTAGGCGTGCGGGGTGGTGCCCAGAGATCGCACGAACTGGTGGCGCAGCGCGGCGGCGGTCCCGAACCCGGTGCGTCCGGCGATCGTGTCCACCGTCTCGTCGGACGTCTCCAGCAGGTGCTGTGCCAGGAGCACCCGCTGACGCAGCAGCCAGCGGTACGGCGTGGTGCCCGTCTCCTGCTGGAAGCGGCGGGCGAAGGTGCGCGGCGACATGTGCGCCTGCGCCGCGAGCTGCTCGACGGTCATCTCCCGGTCGAGGTGGCGCTCCATCCACACCAGCGTCCCGCCGACCGTGTCGCACCGGGTGCGCGGCAGCGGCCGCTCGATGTACTGGGCCTGGCCGCCGTCCCGGTGCGGCGGCACCACCATCCGGCGCGCGATCGCGTTGGCGGTGTCGGTGCCGTACGCCTGCCGGACCAGGTGCAGGCAGGCGTCGATGCCGGCCGCGGTGCCCGCCGAGGTGACCACCGGTCCGTCGTCCACGTACAGCACGTCGGGCTCGACGACGGCCCGCGGGTAGCGGCGGGCCAGCTCGTCGGTGTGGCGCCAGTGGGTGGTGCAGCGGCGGCCGTCCAGCAGCCCGGCCGCGCCGAGGACGTACGCGCCGGAGCAGACGCTCAGCACGCGCGCGCCCCGGTCCACGGCCCGGCGCAGCGCGTCGAGGACCTCCTCGGGATACTCCCGCTCGACGTAGTGCCCACCGGCCGGCACGGCGATGAGATCGGCCTCCTCCAGACGTTCGAGGCCGTGCGGCGAGCCGATGGTGAACCCGGCGTGGGTCCGCAGCGTAGGGCCCTCGGCGGAGACCACGGCGAAATCGTGGACCGGCAGGCCCTCCGCGCTGCGGTCGAGTCCGAAGACCTCGCACAGCACACCCAGTTCGAAGGGGTGGACCTCGTCCAGCAGCAGGGCGGCGACATTGTTCAGCATCGGACCAGTGTGGCAGTAAATCGATGCTGTGTGGCAGTCCTGCCACTGCCGCGCCGTGCGGGCGCGGACGAGAGTGAAGCCATGAACACCTTCCTGAATGTCCTGGGCATGTCCGCGTTCATCATCCTCTCCCTGCTGCCCGCCCTCCTCGGTCTCGCCCGGGAGCGCCGCATCTCCCGCGAACTGCTGGCGGCGCAACACATGAGGAACGACGCACCGCCGGAAACGGCGGGCGCCGCCCGGCCGGTCACGGCCGAGCGGCGCCCGTACATCAGGAGCTGGGCCCGGATCTGAGGACCGGGCCGGGGCGGGAGGTCAGAAGTCCTCGTCCAGATCGACCGAGCCCTCCACCGCCACCTGGTAGGCGGACGGCCGGCGCTCGAAGAAGTTCGTCAGCTCCTGCACGCCCTGGAGCTCCATGAACGAGAACGGGTTCTCGGAGCCGTAGACCGCCGGGAAGCCGAGCCGGGTCAGGCGCTGGTCGGCCACGCACTCCAGGTACTGCCGCATCGACTCCGTGTTCATGCCGGGCAGTCCGTCGCCGCACAGGTCGCGGCCGAACTGCAGCTCCGCCGCCACGGCCTCCTTCAGCATGTCGGTGACCTGCTGCTGGAGCTCGTCGTCGAAGAGGTCCGGCTCCTCCTTGCGGACGGTGTCCACGACCTCGAACGCGAAGTTCATGTGCATCGTCTCGTCGCGGAACACCCAGTTGGTGCCCGTGGCGAGACCGTGCAGCAGGCCGCGCGAGCGGAACCAGTAGACGTACGCGAATGCGCCGTAGAAGAACAGCCCCTCGATGCACGCCGCGAAACAGATGAGGTTGAGGAGGAAACGGCGGCGGTCGGCCCGGCTCTCCAGCCGGTCGATCGTCTCGACCGAGTCCATCCACTTGAAGCAGAACTCGGCCTTCTCGCGGATCGACGGGATGTTCTCGACGGCCGCGAACGCCGCCGCCCGGTCGTCCGGGTCGGGCAGATAGGTGTCGAGCAGCGTCAGGTAGAACTGGACGTGCACGGCCTCCTCGAACAGCTGACGGCTCAGGTACAGCCGCGCCTCGGGGGAGTTGATGTGCTTGTAGAGCGTCAGCACGAGGTTGTTGGCGACGATCGAGTCGCCCGTCGCGAAGAACGCGACGAGCCGGCCGATCATGTGCTGCTCGCCCGGCGACAGCTTCGCGAGGTCGGCCACGTCCGAGTGGAGGTCGACCTCCTCGACGGTCCAGGTGTTCTTGATCGCGTCCCGGTAGCGCTCGTAGAAGTCCGGGTAGCGCATGGGGCGCAGGGTCAGTTCGAAGCCCGGGTCGAGCAGGTTCTTCGTGGGGTTGGTGTCGGTCATTACTGGCAGGCCTCGCAGGACTCGGGGTTTTCGAGGGAGCAGGCGATCGCGTCCGCGTCGGGGGCCGGCGCCTGCTGGGCGGGAACGGCGGCGGTGGCGGCGGCCGTGCCGGAGGCCGCGCGGGCGATCCGGGTGGCGGGGCGGGACCGCAGGTAGTACGTCGTCTTCAGCCCCTTCTTCCAGGCGTACGCGTACATCGAGGAGAGCTTGCCGATGGTCGGCGTCTCCATGAAGAGGTTCAGCGACTGGCTCTGGTCGAGGAACGGCGTACGCGCCGCCGCCATGTCGATCAGGCCGCGCTGCGGGATCTCCCACGCCGTGCGGTACAGCGCCCGCACGTCCTCGGGGATCCAGGCGAAGCCCTGCACGGAGCCGCTCGCCTCGCGCAGCGCCTCGCGAGTCCGCGCGTCCCACACGCCGAGCCGCTTCAGCTCCTCCACCAGGTAGGCGTTGACCTGGAGGAACTCACCGCTGAGCGTCTCGCGCTTGAAGAGGTTGGAGACCTGCGGCTCGATGCACTCGTACACGCCCGCGATCGAGGCGATCGTCGCCGTCGGCGCGATGGCCAGCAGCAGCGAGTTGCGCATCCCGGTCCGCGCGACGCGGGCACGCAGCGCGTCCCAGCGCTCGGGCCAGTTCGGTTCGATGCCGTAGTGGTCGGGGTGCAGCACCCCGCGCGCGGCGCGCGTCTGCTCCCAGGCGGGCAGCGGGCCGGACCGCTCGGCGAGGTCGCAGGACGCCTCGTACGCGGCGAGCATGATCCGCTCGGAGATCTTCGTGGACAGCGCGCGGGCCTCGGGGGAGTCGAACGGCAGCCGCAGCTGGAAGAAGACGTCCTGGAGACCCATGGCGCCCAGGCCCACCGGGCGCCACTTGGCGTTGGAGCGCCCGGCCTGCTCGGTCGGGTAGAAGTTGATGTCGACGACCCGGTCCAGGAACGTCACCGCGGTGCGGACGGCGGCGTCCAGCCGCTCCCAGTCGATGCCGCCGTCGGCGACGAACGCGCCGAGGTTGACCGACCCCAGGTTGCAGACGGCCGTCTCGCCGTCGTCGGTGACTTCGAGGATCTCGGTGCACAGGTTCGACGAGTGGACGACACGGCCCGGCTCGGCGGTCTGGTTCGCGGTCCGGTTGGCGGCGTCCTTGAACGTCATCCAGCCCTGGCCGGTCTGCGCGAGGGTGCGCATCATCCGGCCGTACAGCTCGCGGGCCGGCATCGTCTTGCGGGCCAGGCCCTTCGCCTCGGCGGCCCGGTACGCCGTGTCGAACGCGTCGCCCCACAGGTCGACGAGTTCGGGCACGTCGGAGGGGGAGAACAGCGACCAGTCGCCGTCCGCGTCGACCCGGCGCATGAACTCGTCCGGGATCCAGTGCGCCAGGTTGAGGTTGTGCGTGCGCCGCTGGTCCTCGCCCGTGTTGTCGCGCAGCTCCAGGAACTCCTCGATGTCCGCGTGCCAGGTCTCCAGGTAGACCGCGGCGGCACCCTTGCGGCGGCCGCCCTGGTTGACGGCGGCGACGGACGCGTCGAGCGTCTTCAGGAACGGCACGATGCCGTTGGAGTGCCCGTTGGTGCCGCGGATCAGCGAACCGCGGGCCCGGATGCGGGAGTACGGCAGACCGATGCCGCCCGCGTGCTTCGAGAGCCGCGCCACCTGGTGGTAGCGGTCGTAGATCGAGTCGAGCTCGTCGAGCGGGGAGTCCAGCAGGTAGCAGGAGGACATCTGCGGGTGCCGGGTGCCGGAGTTGAACAGCGTCGGCGACGACGGCAGGTAGTCGAGCCGGCTCATCAGCCCGTACAGCGCCGCGACCTCGTCCACGGCCTGAGGCGATTCGTCCTCGGCGAGACCGGACGCCACCCGCAGCATGAAGTGCTGCGGGGTCTCGATGACCTGGCGGGTGTGCGGGTGGCGCAGCAGGTAGCGGCTGTGCAGGGTCCGCAGGCCGAAGTAGCCGAAGCGGTCGTCGGCGCCGTCGAGGAGGGCGCGCTCGACCAGGGCGTCCAGGGCCGCCGCGTGGGCCGCGACGAACGCGGCGGTGCGGTCGGCGATCAGGCCCTCGCGGTGGCCGACGGCGACGGAGGCGGAGAAGGAGACCGCGCCCTGGCCCGCCGCCTCGTCCGCGATGGTGCGGGTGAGCAGCCGGGCGGCGAGCCGGGAGTAGGCGGGGTCCTCGGAGATGAGTCCCGCGGCGGCCTCGGTGGCCAGCGACCGCAGCTCGGCCTCGTCGGCCCGTGCGCTGCGGCCCCGCAGCGCGGCGGCGGCCACCCGTCCGGGATCGGCGTCGGGAAGGTCGACGGTGAGGTCGGTCAGGGTCCGCAGCAGTGCGGTGCCCGGCCCGTCGTGTGCGGTTCCCTCGGACTCGGCCGCTACGGACGCGGCGACTGAGGCCGGATCGGCTGGCGCGATGGTCACGTGGTGCTCTCCCTCGCTCGGCTCGGGGCCGGCGGGGGAACGGGGCAGCCGGGCAGCACGGAGCCCTGGGCGGGCGGCACTGCGTACGGCGTCCACCGGCCCATCCGCGAGGCCCGGACGTCTGGCACCCGGATCGGTCGAGCCGGGTGCGCTGTCGGCAGGTCGTCGGACTTGGTCGGGTGTGCGCAAAAGCGCACTGAACACACCGTTGCGGGACAGTTCCGGATTCGCACCGGATTCCCCTGCGACGACAGCGAGGATGAGCATACATGTGGGGGCCGCTCGATGAGGCAGCCCCCAGATGTTGTGTCGGCCTCCGTGTGTCGGGCCCGCAGGAGGCGCCCTGCGGGCCTCTCCCCGGACGCCGGACGGCCCGCCACCCGCCCCCTTCCGGCAGGGGCGGGCCGTCCGGGGCCCGGGAGGGCGGTCAGCGGATGGCCGGCGCTCCTGCGGTGACCGGGGGCAGTTCCACCTGGACGCCAGGGTCGCCCGCGTCGGCCGTGTAGTCGGCCGGGGACGTCTCGTCGGTGCCGGCGGGCGCCTTCGCCGCGTTCAGGACGAACGTCAGCACCACCGTCACGACCACGTTCAGCACGAACGCGGTGAGGCCGATGTAACCGATCTCACCGATGCCCGGGATCTGAGCGGACGAACCGCCGAAGTGCTTCTGCGTGGACGACTGCACCCCGTACGCGGCCACCGTGCCGTACACCATGCCGACCGCCCAGCCCGCGAGCAGCGCCCAGCGGTGGAACCAACGGGTGAACAGACCGCCGACCAGGGCCGGCATCGTCTGGAGGATCCAGATCCCGCCGAGCAGCTGGAAGTTGATCGCGACCGTCTTGTCCATGGTGAGGACGAAGGCCAGCGCCCCGACCTTCACCAGCAGCGACACCAGCTTGGAGACCTTGGTCTCCTGCTCGGGGGTCGCGTCGGGCCTGAGGAAGTCCTTGTAGATGTTGCGGGTGAAGAGGTTCGCCGCGGCGATCGACATGATCGCCGCGGGCACCAGCGCGCCGATGCCGATGGCGGCGAAGGCCACCCCCGCGAACCAGTCGGGGAACATGTTCTCGAACAGCTGCGGAATGGCCAGCTGTCCGTTCTCCACATCGATCCCGGCGGCGATCGCCATGAAGCCGAGCAGTGCCAGCAGACCCAGCATCAGCGAGTACAGCGGCAGGATCGTGGTGTTGCGCCGGATCACGTTCCGACTGCGGCTGGAGAGCGTCGCCGTGATCGAGTGCGGGTACATGAAGAGCGCCAGCGCCGAGCCCAACGCCAGGGTGGCGTAGCCCCATTGGCCCGCCTCGCCGGGCGCCAGGGAACCGGTGGGCTTCCCTCCGGGCGGACCGGCGAACTTCTCCTGCGCGGCGGCGAAGATGTCGTGGAAACCGCCGAGTTTGATCGGGATGTAGATGATCGCCACCGCGATGACCAGGTAGATCAGGCCGTCCTTGACGAAGGCGATCAGTGCGGGTGCCCGCAGGCCGGAGGAGTAGGTGTAGGCGGCGAGCACCGCGAACGCGATCAGCAGCGGCAGGTCCTTGACGAACCAGTGGGTGTTCTCGCCGCCGCCGACGCCCATCACGTCCAGCACCGCCTGGATGCCGACGAGTTGCAGCGCGATGTACGGCATCGTGGCGAGGATGCCGGTGACGGCGACCGCCAGCGACAGGCCCTTCGAACCGAACCGCCCGCGCACGAAGTCCGAGGTGGTCACGTACCCGTGCTTGTGCGAGACCGACCACAGCCGGGGCAGGAAGGTGAAGATCAGCGGGTACACCAGGATGGTGTACGGCACGGCGAAGAAGCCCGCCGCGCCCGCCGCGTAGATCGCCGCGGGTACGGCGACGAAGGTGTACGCCGTGTAGAGGTCGCCGCCGAGCAGGAACCAGGTGACCCAGGTTCCGAACGACCTTCCGCCCAGGCCCCATTCGTCGAGGCTCGCCTCGTTCTCGGCCTTGCGCCAGCGTGCCGCCAGGAAGCCCATGACCGTGACGGCCAGGAAGAAGAAGACGAAGACGCCGAGCGCGACGCCGTTCACGCCGTCCTTCATGCCGATGCACCCCCCTTGCGGGAGCGCTGGTCACGCTGCCACAGCTTGTACGCGGTCGCGGTGAGCGCGGTGGAGATCAGGACCCAGAGCATCTGGTACCAGTAGAAGAACGGGATACCGATGAAGGTGGGGTCCACCTTCGCGTACGAACTCACCCAGAGCATCGCGACGAACGGCGCGACGAGGCACAGGGCGATGACCACCCTCACGGGTGTGATGGCGGGTGGCTTTCCTTCCGGGCTTGCAGACATGCGGCGACTCCGTCCCCTCGCTGATCACCTGCTGTGGTGCGCAGGAAATCTAGGGGAGGTTTCCGGTCAGCGTCACCCCCCGGCCGCATCGCGGTCCGGAAACAGTTCCGTGAACGGGTGCACACATGCGAAATCCGGTCGGGCGTACGGGAGTTCATCCGTCCCCGGCATGCGGTCCGCCCCCGTGGGGAACGGCGTTCCACGGGGGCGGACGGGGTGGTGGTGCGGCGGGGTGGGCGGTGGCCGGAATCGATCGTCCGGACGCCCTGCCGGGGCTCGCTGGGGCGTCCGGCCGGGATCCGGGGGCCGGGGTGCGCGACGCGGGTCCGGCGGCCCGCCCGTGTCGGAGGTCAGTCGGTCGGCCGCTTCAGGCGCGCCACGAACTTGTACCGGTCGCCGCGGTAGACCGAGCGCACCCACTCCACGGGCTCCCCCCGCCCGTCCAGCGAGTGACGGGAGAGCATCAGCATCGGCAGGCCCACGTCCGTGCCGAGCAGCCCGGCCTCGCGCGGGGTGGCGAGCGAGGTCTCGATGGTCTCCTCGGCCTCGGCCAGCCGCACGTCGTACACCTCGGACAGTGCGGTGTAGAGCGAGGTGTACTTCACCAGTGAACGGCGCAGCGCCGGAAAGCGTTTGGCCGAAAGGTGCGTGGTCTCGATCGCCATGGGCTCGCCGCTGGCGAGCCGCAGCCGCTCGATCCGCAGCACCCGGCCGCCGGACGAGATGTCGAGCAGTCCGGCGAGCGTGTCGTCGGCAGTGACATAGCCGATGTCCAGTAGTTGGGACGTCGGTTCCAGTCCCTGGGCGCGCATGTCCTCGGTGTACGAGGTGAGCTGGAGCGCCTGGGAGACCTTCGGCTTGGCGACGAAGGTGCCCTTGCCCTGGATGCGTTCCAGCCGGCCCTCGACGACGAGTTCCTGGAGGGCCTGGCGCACGGTCGTGCGCGAGGTGTCGAACTCGGCGGCCAGGGTCCGTTCCGGCGGTACGGGGGTGCCCGGCGGCATGGTGTCCGTCATGTCGAGGAGATGTCGCTTCAGCCGGTAGTACTTCGGGACGCGCGCGGTGCGTGTGGCCGCGCTCGTCTCGTTCTCCGAACTGCCCCCGTCGGCACTCATGGCCCGCCTTCCCGACTGCTGCGTTGCTGCCGTCACCGGCTCCTCCGTCTGTCGCGGCTCACATGGTGGCACGGTCCGGTCACGGCTCGTCGCCCTCCCTTAGGTGTCGGTCCTATAACGGACGCGAGTGCACTTCTTATACACCCTTGACACCCCTAAAGGTCTAGGCCAAGCTCCCGGTACTGGTCTAAACCATTAAAGACCAGGTCCAGCCCCAGCAGTACTCGTCGAATGTCTTCGCGGTGGGCGGGGTTGCAGCATCCCTGAGGAGGGTTTGGCGTGAAGCGCAAGCTCATCGCGGCGATCGGCGTCGCGGGCATGTTGGTGTCGATCGCGGCGTGCGGTTCGGACGACAAGGCATCGTCGAAGGACCCCAAGGACCGCAAGGACAACCTGACCGTCTGGCTCATGGGTGAAGCCCAGTCGACCTGGCCGGAGCTGGTCAAGGACGTCAATGCCGAGTTCAACAAGAAGTACCCCAACGTCAAGGTCAGTGTTCAGTACCAGCAGTGGGGTGACAAGGTCAAGAAGCTTGACACCGCGCTCGGCGGTGACAAGTTCCCTGACGTTGTCGAGCTCGGCAACACCGAGACCATGCAGTACATCCTCAATGGTGCGCTCGGCGAGATCGACTCCAAGAAGTACGAGAACTCCGACACCTGGATCAAGGGGCTCAAGGACACCTGCTCCTACGAGGGCAAGCTCTACTGCGTTCCCTACTACGCGAGCGCCCGCGTCGCCGTCTACAACAAGGACATGCTGAAGGCCGGCACCGGCAGCGACGCCCTCCCGCAGAACGAGGACGAATTCCTCAAGGGCATGGACAAGGTCTCGGCCGAGCTCGCCAAGAAGGACAAGCGCGCCTCCTCCCTGTACTACCCGGGCCGTTACTGGTACGCCGCGATGTCCTACGTCGCTGCCTACGGCGGCCAGATCGCCAAGTACGACGAGGGCGGCAAGGAGTGGAAGGCCGCTCTCTCGACGCCCGAGGCCCAGCAGGGCATCACCCACTTCGTCGACCTGGTCAAGAAGTACAACAAGGCCGACCAGACGAAGGACGAGCAGGACCATGCCAACGTCATGGCCAACGAGAAGGCCGCGGTCATCTACGGCCAGGCGTGGGAGGCCGGCAGCGTCACCACGGGAGAGAACGGCAACCCGAAGCTGGACGGCAAGATCGCGACGGCCGGTATGCCCGGCCCGAACGGCAAGGCACTCCCGTCCTTCATCGGCGGCTCCGACCTGGCGACCATCTCCAAGTCCAAGGTCCAGGACCTCGGCGAGGAGTGGATCTCGCTCTTCACCAACGCGAAGTCCATGGAGGTCCTCGCGGCGAAGAACATCCTTCCGAACAACGAGAAGCAGCTTGAGCCGCTGAAGAGCAAGCCGGAGACGGCCCCCATCGCCAACGCGGTGCCGGACGCCTGGTTCACGCCGATCGCGCCGGGCTGGGCCTCGATCGAGAAGGAGGAGACCCTGGAGAAGATGCTCCTGGAGATCCTCAAGGGCACCTCCGTCGCCGACGCCACCAAGAAGGCCGACGCCGAGATCAACGGTCTGATCAACAAGAAGGCCTGAGCCTTCCGAACTGCCAGGTGGGGGCCCGGCACTGCGCCGGGTCCCCACTTCTTCAGCTAGAGACTGCTGTGATTTCCGGGGCGCGCCTCGGATCCCGCGATGGAAGGTCAGCCACGTGACTGCCGCTGATACCAAGGCTGCCGGACCACCGGTCCCCGCACCACGTGATCCCCAAGTGTCCGCAACCCCGTCGTCCGTCGAGGCCGGCACCGGACCACGCAAGCAGAAGAGGCAGCGGAAGAAGGGGGAACTGCTCCCCTATCTCCTGATACTCCCGGCGATCGTGGCGATCGCCGCCGTCTACCTCTACCCGCTCGGCAAGACCGTCATCATGTCCTTCCAGGACATGGGCCGGCGCGAGCTCTGGACCGGCGAATCCGCACCGTGGGTCGGACTGGACCAGTTCACCAACATCCTCGGCGACTCCGAATTCTGGTGGGTCACGCTCCGCACGGTCGTCTTCATGGCCGTCTGCGTGACGCTCACGATGGGCATCGGGCTGCTGATATCCCTGCTGATGCGCCGTCTGACCACGTGGGTCCGGCTGGTGCTGACGTTCGCCCTGATCGCGGCCTGGTCGATGCCGCTGATGGTGGCGGCCTCGGTCTTCCGCTTCATGGCGGACTCCGACTACGGCCTGATCAACACCCTGATCGCCAAGGTCGTGGGCGAGGACTGGCTCGGCCACAACTGGTACCTCGATCCGATCCAGGGCTTCTCGATCATCACCCTGCTCGTGGTCTGGGGCGCCATCCCCTTCGTCGTCGTCACCCTCTACGCGGCACTCACCCAGGTCCCCAAGGAACTGGAGGAGGCCGCCTCCCTCGACGGCGCCAGCAGCTACGGCGTCTACAAGTACGTCACCTGGCCGGTCATCAAGCCGGTCTTCACCATGGTGGCCACGCTCTCGGTCATCTGGGACTTCAACGTCTTCGGCCAGATCTGGCTGCTGCGTGGCAACAAGCCCGAGCCGGAGTACGAGACCCTCGGCCTCTACTCCTACTCCAAGGCATTCACGTCCACCTCCTTCAGCCAGGGAACCGCGATCGCCCTGATCACGGTGATCCTGCTGTCCGGCGTGGCCGTGTACTACCTGCGCCAGCTCATGAAGACGGGAGAGGTCGAATGAGCACCACGACCGACACACAGGTCCTGCGGCCGGACCGCAAGAAGAGCCGACTGGGCTTCGACGTCCTCGGCCTGGGCATCGCGCTCGTCATGATCTTCCCGGTCTACTGGCTGGTGATCAGCTCCCTGCGCCCCAACCGGGAGATACGGTCCTATGACCAGAGCCTGTGGCCCACGTCGATCACCTTCGACAACTTCGCCCGGGCGATCAAGCAGCCCAACTTCGACACCGCGATCCAGTCCAGCCTGATCGTCTCCATCACCGCCGTGGTCGGCGGCATGATCATCGCCACCCTTGCCGCGCTGGCCATCGGCCGTTTCCGTTTCTTCGGCCGCAAGCCGCTGCTCCTGATCATGATCCTGGTGCAGATGCTGCCGCCGACGGCGATGCTCATCCCGATCTACGCGCAGCTCAACGCCATGGGCGGGATCGACGAGTACTGGGGCCTGATCGTCGTCTACCTGGTCTCCACCCTGCCGTTCGCGACCATCATGATCCGCGGCTTCGTGGTGAACATCCCGGTGGAGCTGGAGGAGTCGGCCATGGTGGACGGCTGCACCCGGTTCGGCGCCTTCCGCCGCGTGATCTTCCCGCTGCTCGCCCCCGGGCTCGCCGCCGCGTCGATCTTCGCGCTGGTCAACGCCTGGAACGAGTACCTCTTCGCGTACATCCTGATCAACGACAACTCCAAGTACACGCTCAACGTGTGGCTGATGACGTTCACCACCGAGCGGGGTACCGACTACGGCGCGCTCATGGCGGCGTCGACGATGATCGCGCTTCCGGTTGTCGTGTTCTTCATGTTCATCCAGAAGAAGATGGCCGCGGGCCTCACCTCGGGCGCCGTGAAGGGATAACGCAGCCTCATGACCACACTGATATCCGCCACGGACACCATCACCCGCGACGCGCTCGCCGTCCTGCAGCCCGGCTTCACCGGCACCACCGCCCCGGACTGGGTGCTGCGCCGGCTCGACGAGGGACTCGCCTCCGTCGCGCTGTTCGGCCGCAACATCCGGACGGCCGAGCAGGTCACCGCACTCACCGCCCAGCTCAGGGCCGAGCGCGACGACCTCCTCGTGGCCATCGACGAGGAGGGCGGCGACGTCACCCGGCTGGAGGTCCGCACCGGTTCCTCCTTCCCCGGCAACCTCGCGCTCGGGCACGTCGACGATGTCGGGCTGACCCGCGCCGTCGCCCAGGAGCTGGGCCGCCGGCTCGCCGAGTGCGGCGTCAACCTCAACTGGGCGCCGTCCGCCGACGTCAACTCCAACCCGGACAACCCGATCATCGGCGTACGCGCCTTCGGTGCCGACACCGGGCTGGTGGCCCGGCACACCGCCGCGTACATCGAGGGCATGCAGAACTCCGGGGTCGCCGCCTGCACCAAGCACTTCCCGGGGCACGGCGACACCGCGATCGACTCGCACCACGCGATGCCGCGCATCGACGTGGACCTGGAGACCCTGCACGCCCGCGAGCTGGTGCCGTTCCGCGCGGCCGTCGCGGCGGGCTCCAAGTGCGTGATGAGCGCGCACATCCTGCTGCCCGCGCTCGACCCGGACCGTCCGGGAACGGTGAGCCCCCGCATCCTCACCGGCCTGCTCCGCGAGGAGCTGGGCTACGACGGCCTGATCATCACCGACGCCGTCGAGATGCAGGCCATCGCCGGTACGTACGGCATCGAGCACGGTTCCGTCCTCGCCATCGCCGCGGGTGCCGACGCCCTGTGCGTCGGCGGCGGCCTGGAGGACGACGGCACCGTGCTGCGGCTGCGCGACGCGCTGGTCTCGGCGGTGCGCAGCGGTGAACTCGCCGAGGAGCGGCTCGCGGACGCGGCCGCCCGGGTGCGTGCCCTCGCGTCGTGGGCGCAGAGGGCCGGGGGAACCGGTTCGGAGCCGGGCGCGGCAGCGCAGGAGGGGACCGCGTCCGGCACCGGAATCGGTTCCGACATCGGTCTGGTCGCCGCCCGCCGCGCGGTGGAACCGACCGGCTCCGCCGAACCGCTGACCGCGCCGGCGTACGTCGCCACGTTCACCTCCGCGTCGAACATCGCGGTCGGCAACGAGACCCCGTGGGGCGTGCTCGCGGAGCTGGCCCGGCTGGTTCCGGGGACGGAGGGCGACACCTACGGCGACGAGACCGAGGCACCCGTGGACGCCGTGCTGGCGGCGGCGGGGGAGCGGCGCGTCGTCGTGGTCGTCCGCGACGCCCACCGTCACGCCTGGATGGCCAAGGCGCTCGACGCCCTCGTCGCCCGGCGCCCCGGCTCGGTCGTCGTCGAGATGGGCGTTCCGCAGGCTCCGGCCCGGGGCGGTCTGCACATCGCCACCCACGGCGCCGCCCGCGTCTGCGGTCTGGCGGCCGCGGAGCTCATCGTGAAGGGGACGCCCGACCGGCAGGGCTGAGCGGCGCGGTGGTGCGGAACGAGAAGGGGCCGCACCGCCACCCGCCCCGACGCCCGGTGACCGTCCGCGGGGACGGTCACCGGGCGTCGTCCGTCCGGCCGGGCGCGCGACCACGACGCGCGGGAGGCCCGGAGCACCCACCTCGGGTGCTCCGGGCCTCCTGGCGTGTCCGGGCTTCGGGGACGTTCTACAGGCCCTGCCACGACGGCTTCGCCGCGTACGTGGCGCGGAAGTAGTCCGCCAGCTTCAGCTTGGACGCCGCGGCCTCGTCGACGACCACCGTCGCGTGCGGATGCAGCTGGAGTGCCGAGGCGGGCACGACCGAGGCCACCGGCCCCTCGACCGTCTGCGCCACGGCGTCCGCCTTGCCCTCGCCGGTGGCGAGCAGGATCGGGTGGCGGGAATCCAGGATGGTGCCGATGCCCTGGGTGATGACGTGGTGCGGCACCTGCGAGATGTCGTCGTCGAAGAAGCGCGCGTTGTCGATCCGGGTCTGCTCGGTGAGCGTCTTGATCCGGGTGCGGGACGCGAGCGAGGAGCACGGCTCGTTGAAGCCGATGTGTCCGTCGGTGCCGATGCCGAGGAGCTGGAGGTCGACGCCCCCCGCCTCCGCGAGCGCCCTGTCGTACGCCTCGCAGGCGGCCGGGATGTCCTCGGCGGAGCCGTCCGGGCCCATGAAGGAGGACTCGGACAGGCCGAGCGGTTCGACGACCTCGCGCAGCACCACGGAGCGGTAGGACTCGGGGTGGCCCGCGGGCAGTCCGACGTACTCGTCGAGCTGGCAGATGCGGGCGCGCGAGGCGTCCACGGCGCCGGAGCGGACCTTGTCCGCCAGCGCCCGGTAGATGGGCAGCGGGGTAGAGCCGGTGGCAACGCCGAGAAGGGCGTCGGGCTTGCGGCGCAGCAGAGCGGCGATGGCCTCTGCGATGAGTTCGCCGCCTGCCTTGGCGTCCGGGACGATGACAACTTCCACGCGGGGCCTGCCGATCTGAAGAGTTGAATCAGGTGGTATAGACCATTCGAAGTCCAATCTAGCAGAAACGGGTGACGCGGACACGGCGTCCGCCCTTGTCCCGCAGCCCCCACCGCCGGGACGGGACCGCCGGGATCGCGGGCGGTGGGCGGGGCTCGGATGTGGCACGGGCGGGGCGGGGCGGGGCGGGGCGGCTGTCGCCCCGGGGCCCGGAAACACCCGCGGGCCGCGGCGCCGGGACGGGACCCTCGGCCCGTCCGGCACCGCAGCCCGGAATGAGACCGGCCCAACGGACGGTCCGTCCGGCCGACGGTGTGCGGTGCCCCCGGCCGGGTGAGGCGCCCGCGCGGTCAGGGCAGAGAGTGCCGACGCCTCGATCCGCTCTCCTGTGCGGGGAGGGCGGAAGTTCTTTCCTCAGCATTGTGGACTAGACCATTCGCCGTGTCCATCCGTCGGAGCACCGCAATTCCGGGGGCCCGTCCCCTCTCGCGTACGACGCGGTCGTCCGGTTCGAAGCCGTGGCCCGTACGCGGGTACGCTCGCACACGTGCCCTCCATGAACGACCTCGTCCGCCAGCACACAGCCCTCGGTGACACCGACCTGGAGTGGCTGCATCTGCTGGTTTCGGAGTGGCAGTTGCTCTCCGACCTGTCCTTCGCCGATCTCGTGCTGTGGGTGCCCACCCGCGACGGCACCCGCTACGTGTCCGTGGCCCAGATGCGACCCAACACCGGCCCGACGTCCTACCAGGACGACATGGTGGGCCACCTGGTGCCGCGCGGCCGCCGTCCGATGCTCGACGTGGCACTGGACGAGGGCCGGATCGTCCGCGAGGGCGACCCGGAGTGGCGCGAGGAGGTGCCGGTCCGGGTGGAGTCGATCCCGGTGCGCCGGGAGGGCCGGGTCCTCGGCGTGATCGCCCGGAACACCAACCTGCTGACCGTCCGCACGCCGTCCCGGCTGGAGCTCACCTACCTGCAGTCGGCCTCCGACCTGGCCCAGATGATCGCCGCCGGAGCCTTCCCGTTCCCCGGGCAGCAGGTCGACATGGACGCCTCGCCCCGGGTCGGCGACGGGCTGCTGCGGCTCGACGCCGACGGAGTCGTCCAGTACGCCAGCCCCAACGGTCTCTCCGCGTACCACCGCCTCGGTCTCGCCTCCGACCTGGTCGGCCAGCACCTGGGTTCGATCACCGCCGAACTCGCCCCGTCCCGAGGGCCGGTGGACGAGGCCCTGGTCAAGCTGGCCAGCGGGTACGCGCCGCGCGAGTTCGAGGTCGAGTGCGCGGGCGGGGTGATCCAGCTCCGGGCGATTCCGCTCAAGCCCAAGGGGGTCCGGATCGGCTCCCTGGTCCTCCTCCGGGACGTCACCGAACTGCGACGCCGTGAGCGGGAGTTGATCACCAAGGACGCCACCATCCGGGAGATCCACCACCGGGTGAAGAACAACCTCCAGACCGTGGCCGCCCTGTTGCGGCTCCAGGCCCGCCGGATGGATTCGGTGCGGGGCCGTGAGGCCCTCAACGAGGCAGTGCGGCGCGTCGGCTCGATCGCCATCGTCCATGAGACGCTGTCCCAGAATCTGGACGAGCGGGTGGAGTTCGACGAGATCGCCGACCGGGTCATCGCGATGGTCGCCGAGATCTCCCCGGGCAAGGTCAGCTGCCGCCGCACGGGACGCTTCGGCATTCTCGACGCCGAGGTGGCCACCCCGCTGGCGATGGTCCTCACCGAGGTTCTGCAGAACGCGCTGGAACACGCCTTCACCCTCGCCGAGCACGGCACCGTGGACGTGTCGGCGGTGCGCGGCGGCACCTCCGTCGAGCAGCGGCTGCTGATCACGGTGCAGGACGACGGATGCGGTCTGCCCGAGGGATTCGACCCGCAGAGCGCCGGAAACCTGGGACTCCAGATCGTGCGAACGCTGGTGGAGGGCGAGCTCGGCGGTACGTTCGGCATGGTCCCGGCCCCCGAGCGCGGCACGCAGGTAGTCCTCGACATCCCGGTCCGGGCGGAGAAGTAGCGCGAAAGCCGGCCCGGGTCCGGCACCGCACAGCAATGAGCCCGGACCGTGCGAAACGGTCCGGGCTCACTGTTCATGCATGCGCTTGGGGGGTACTGCGCGCTGCGACTCGGGGGGCGGGGTGATGCGTACGCGCTGTACGCGCCGCCGGGCTGAGGCTCGTAGCGGTGGCGTCGGATCAGGCGCTGGCGTTGCGCGCCCGGTTGCGAGCGGCGCGGCGCTTCATCGCGCGGCGCTCGTCCTCGCTGAGGCCACCCCAGACACCGGAGTCCTGACCGGACTCGAGCGCCCACTGCAGGCACTGCTCCATGACGGGGCAGCGACGGCAGACGGCCTTGGCTTCCTCGATCTGCAGCAGCGCAGGACCGGTGTTGCCGATGGGGAAGAACAGCTCGGGGTCTTCCTCACGACAAACGGCGTTGTGACGCCAGTCCATGGCTGCTACCTCTCCTTGGTATTGCATACAGTGCTTGTGAATGTGAACGCTTTCACGAATCCCCCCGCAGGTAAACGGGCCGACTCCCAGATGAACTGGTTGTGGTCCTGTGAAGTGAGGAGGGGTTCTGGCTCTCAGTGGAGGCTGTTGTTGCTGCCGTCCCGATCGCCATGTAGAGATTCGCAAACCTCAGCGGCGGATACAACCCCTTCTGGAAAGTTTTTTTTGATTCCTCGGTGTCGACTAGGTCACAGCCGTACTTCTATGGGGTGGATCGCAGCCCAAACGTTCGAGTTAAAGGACTTTGGACTCTTCTACTCACACAATCACACGCAGTGCACGGCGTACGCCTGTGAACGTCACACTGGTGCGCACTCCCAGATGGTCGCCGTCCATCTGGAAAGGCAGCGGCGCCTTTGAATGCAAGGTGAAGTCCGTGAGGTCGTGGAGCGACACGGCGTGCTTGCCGCGAGGGCCCTTTTCGGGGCTCGACGTGAGCAGCTGGGTGCCGTACCGCGCGACCGCCGAGGTGGAGAGCCGCTTCAGACCGAGCACGTCCAGGCCGGTGTCGAAGGAGGCGGCGGGCGAGGCGTACACCGGGCGATTTCCCAGATACGTCCAGGGGGCGGTGTTGGAGATTATGGACAGCGCGAGATCGGTGACCGGCTCGTGGCCGGGCGTCTCCAGGGTGATCGTGCCGTGCCGCCGGTGCGGCTCCTCCAGGAATTGCCGGACCACCTGGCGCACGTACAGCGCGTGCGTCGACCGCTTGCCGCGTTCGCGTTTCTGCTCGACCCGGCCGATCACGCTCGCGTCGAAGCCGAGCCCGGCGCAGAACGTGAACCAGCGCCCCGGGGCCGATTCGTCCTCGGTGCCCGGGGTGCCCGAGGCGAGGCCGAGGCCGACGGTGCGTTCGGTGCGGTTGGCGAGCGCGTCCAGGATCGCGCCGGTCGCCTCGACCGCGTCGTTCGGCAGGCCGAGGGCGCGGGCGAAGACATTGGTGGAGCCGCCGGGGACCACTGCGAGCCGGGGCAGGACGTCCAGGTCCGGGCCGTTGTGGAGGAGGCCGTTCACGATCTCGTTGACCGTTCCGTCGCCGCCCAGGGACACCACGAGATCGATCGTCCCGGACTCCGCGGCCTGCCGCCCGAGGTCCCGGGCGTGCCCTCGGTACTCCGTGGTCACGGCCTCCAGCTTCATCTCGCTGGCCAGGGCGTGGATGAGCACATCACGGGTCCGCGCACTGGTGGTGGTAGCAGCTGGATTGACCACGAGAAGTGCGCGCATGACCGTCAGAGTACCTACCCGACGGTATTGCCAAGAAGTCTCTCCCCATGGCCTTCACGTTGAGTGACGGTGCGGGTGCGGTGGGGCGGATGCGGTCCCGCGCCCCCGTGTCGTTCGCCACCCCGGCTTCGCTTTCGCGGGGCGGGGATGCCAACCTGCAGGGGTGAGTACTCAGCAGAACGCGCCCGACTCGTCGGCCTCGCCGTCGCCCTCGCCGTCGGCCGGACCGGCGAAGCCGAGCAGGATCACCCTGGTGGCGGGACTCACCGCCCTGGAGGGGGTGGCGCTCGTCGTCGGGGGGCTCTACATGCTGGTGATGGGGCTGCTCGGGCGCCCCGAGAGCCCGCAACAGGCGGAGATGGGCGGCCTCACGCTGATCGCGCTGGGCCTGATCCCGCTGATCGCCGCGCGGGGGCTGCTGCTGCGGCGCAGCTGGAGCCGCGGCCCCGCGCTCATCACGCAGATCATCGCGCTTCCGGTGGCCTGGACGCTGCTGAGGTCCCACGGTGTGCTGATCCCTACCGGGATCGTGCTGGCTGCGGTGGTCATCACCGCGTTCTACCAGCTGGTCAGGCCGACGACGATCGAGGAGCTCGGCATCCGCCGGCCCGGCACCACGACCCCCGACGCCTGACGGGCTCCGGCCCGGAACCCGGTGACACCGCGGGGCGTCACCGGGTTCCGGTCGCCGCAGGGCCCGCTCCGGGCCGGTTCCGGGCGGCGTTCCCCGGTCCCGTCGCTCGGCGCGGGCCGGACGGCCTACTCCTCGACGAGCAGCCGTTCGCGCAGCTGGGCCAGGGTGCGGGCCAGCAGCCGCGAGACGTGCATCTGCGAGATGCCGACCTCCTGCGCGATCTGCGACTGGGTCATGTTGCCGAAGAAGCGCAGCAGCAGAATCCGCTTCTCGCGCGGCGGGAGGTCCTCCAGCAGGGGCTTGAGGGACTCCCGGTACTCGACCCCCTCCAGTGCCTCGTCCTCGGAGCCCAGCGTGTCCGCGACCGCCGGGGACTCGTCGTCCGTGTCCGGCACGTCCAGCGAGAGCGTGCTGTAGGCATTTGCCGACTCCAGGCCCTCCAGCACCTCCTCCTCGGAGATGCCCAGGCGCTCCGCGAGTTCGTGCACCGTGGGCGAGCGCCCGTGCAGCTGGGAGAGCTCGGCGGTCGCCGTGGTGAGCGACAGCCTCAGCTCCTGGAGCCGGCGCGGCACCCGGACCGCCCAGCCCTTGTCGCGGAAGTGGCGCTTGATCTCGCCGACGACCGTGGGGGTCGCGTACGTCGAGAACTCGACACCGCGGTCCGGGTCGAACCGGTCGACCGACTTGATCAGGCCGATCGTGGCGACCTGGGTCAGATCGTCCAGCGGTTCGCCGCGGTTGCGGAACCGGCGGGCCAGATGCTCCACCAGCGGCAGGTGCATCCGCACCAGCCGGTTGCGCAGCTCCGCCCGCTCGGGCGACCCGTCGGGGAGGCCGCGCAGCTCGATGAAGAGCGCCCGCGCGCCGCTGCGGTCGTGTGGATCGTGGTGCCCGTGCTCGCTCATCTGGCCTGCCCGCTCCGCCTGCGACTGCTCCCTCGCGGCCGTACGGCCCGCAGGCCCTTCCGCCCCGTCCTCAGGATGGGGCAGGGCCTGCTGCTCCGGGATGCCTGCCGCGCGCACCACCCCGGGTCGGATCGTCTCGTCCCGCACCGGACCGTCCCCGTTTCCGTCGCTCACGCCGGCCCGGGTCCCGCGCCGCGCTGCTTGTAGAGGCTGATGCTGACCGTTCGGTCGTCGGCCACCGAGGAGTCGACCTTCCCGGCCAGTGCGGAGAGCACCGTCCAGGCGAAGGTGTCGCGCTCCGGTGCCCGGCCGTCCGTCGTCGGGGCCGACACGGTCACTTCGAGAGAATCGTCGATGAGCCGGAAGACGCAGCTGAGGACGGAGCCGGGCACGGCCTGCTGGAGCAGGATCGCGCATGCCTCGTCGACCGCGATGCGAAGATCCTCGATCTCGTCGAGCGTGAAGTCCAAGCGTGCCGCGAGACCGGCCGTGGCCGTACGCAGCACCGACAGGTAGGCACCCGCAGCCGGCAGCCGGACCTCTACGAAGTCCTGATTCCCGGGCTCGCCTGCGATCTGGGACACCCTCACCTCCAAGGTGGCACAAACTCTTCCGAGGATCCGGGAAGGGCACCCCGGAGCCATGTGGTACGTCTTCGGTTCTGGTCCGGCGACGCTATCGCGATCCATGATGCCGTGTCGCCGGGCGTCCGGGGCCTGCCGACGGATCAAGGTCGGGCAGGTCCCAGCCCATGACTGTCACTCATGGTAAGTCAGTGACCACACACGGTGGCTAGGGGTCTGCGTCGATCAATTACGGACAACGGGCGCCGGGTTGACGTACCCAGGTGTCAGACGATCGAACCGTCCTCGTAGCACCATCGCCAGCTCTCGCCCGGTTCGAAGCTGCGCATCACCGGGTGCCGGGTCTCCTCGAAGTGCGTGGTGGCATGCCGCAGCGGCGATGAATCGCAGCAGCCGACGTGGCCGCATTCCAGGCACAGCCGCAGATGCACCGGCTGCACACCCGCCGCGACGCACCCGAGGCAGGTTCCGCTGAGCGGCTCCGGTTCGGGGCGCGGCAGCGCGATCACATGCGCGCATTCACTCATGATGGTCAGGTTACGACGGATGCGAGGACGGTGAGATGGACGCGTTGCCGCTGGTGGGACTGGTCGCGGCCAGTGCGGCCGTCGCGGGCGTCGCCCGCCGCACGCCGGTGCCGGCTCCGCTGCTGCTGGTCGCGGCGGGGCTGATCGCCTCGTACCTGCCCGGGGTGCCGACGTACACCCTGGACGCGCACATCGTGCTGCCGTTGCTGCTGCCGCCCCTGTTGCACACGGCGGCCGTCGACAGTTCGTACCTCGACCTCCGGGCCAATCTCCGGCCGGTCGCGCTGCTCTCCGTCGGCTACACCCTCTTCGCGACGGTGACGGTCGGCTGGCTGGCGTACCACCTGGTGCCCGGTCTGCCGCTCACCGCCGCGCTGGTGCTCGGGGCCGTCGTCGCCCCGCCGGACGCGGTCACGGCCGCCGCGATCGCCCGCCGGGTCGGGCTGCCCGGCCGCATCACGACGATCCTCCAGGGCGAGTCCCTGGTGAACGACGCCACCGCGATCACCGCCTACAAGGTGGCGCTCGCCGCCGCCGTGGGCGAGGGCATGAGCTGGGGCGCCGGGGTCGGCGAGTTCCTGCTGGCCGCGGTCGGCGGGGTCGTGGTCGGACTGGTGCTGATGGTGCCGCTGCACTGGCTCCGCACGCACCTGAGGGAGCCCCTGCTGCAGAACACGCTGTCGCTGCTGATCCCCTTCGTGGCGTACGCGGCGGCCGAACGCGTCCATGCCTCGGGGGTGCTCGCCGTGGTCGTCGTCGGGCTCTACCTGGGCCACCGTGCCTGGCAGGTCGACTTCGCGACCCGGCTCCAGGAGGCGGCCGTCTGGCGGATGGTCGCGTTCGTCCTGGAGTCCGCGGTGTTCGCGCTGATCGGACTCCAGCTGCCCTTCGTGCTGAGGGGGCTCGGCGCGTACGCGGTGGCGGACGCCCTGTGGTACGCGGTGGCGGTGTTCCTCGCCGTCGTCGTGGTCCGCTTCGTCTGGGTCTTCCCGGCGACGTACCTGCCCCGATGGCTCTCGGCACGGGTCAGGGAGCGTGAGCCGGACACCGGCTGGCGGGCGCCGCTGATCGTCGGCTGGGCCGGCATGCGCGGCGTCGTCTCGCTCGCCATCGCGTTCTCCATCCCCCTGCTCACCACCGACGGCCGACCGTTCCCGGCCCGCAACCTCGTGCTGTTCCTGACCTTCACCACTGTCATCGGCACCCTTGTCGTCCAGGGGCTCAGCCTGCCGCCGCTGGTGCGCGTGCTGAAGTTCCCGGGACGCGACGCGACATCGCAGACCCTGGCCGAGGCCCAGGCGCAGAGCGAGGCGTCCGCGGCCGCCGAGGCGCGCCTGGAGGGACTGCTCGCAGACCCCCGCAACACGCTGCCGGGGCCGCTCACCGACCGCCTGCGCACGGTCCTGGAACGTCGTCGCAACGCCGTGTGGGAGCGGCTCGGCGCGGCCAACCCGGTGACCGGGGAGTCGGTGGACGACACCTACCGGCGTCTGGCCGGGGAGATGATCGAAGCCGAGCGCGAGGTCTTCGTGCGGCTCCGCGACGAGCGGCGGATCGACGACGAGATGCTGCGCACCCTGCTCAGACGCCTCGACCTGGAGGAGGCGGCCGCCTACCGCGAGGAGTCGGACGCGCCGTGAGCGGGACCGGCCATGGGGCGGCCCGTGACGACGGCTGCGACGGCGGTGCCGGCCGGGAACGCGCCCTGCCCGGCGAGCGCGGTGAGCGCGAACAGGAGCTTGGCCACATAGAGCCGCTCGATGGGCAGCCCGTGCCGCTGCTCGAAGTCGTCCGCGAAGGTGTGCAGCTCCGGGGTGGTACGGGCGTAGCCGCCGAAGTGGAAGCGCTCGTCCAGCGACCAGGATCCGGCGGGTCCGCCGAACGCCTCCCGTTGCAGCTCCCGCACCGCGTCGCCGAGGAAGCCGCCGCGCAGCACCGGGACTCCGAGCGCCCGCTGCCCCGGCGTCAGACCGGCGGCGAGACCGGCGAGGGTGCCGCCGGTCCCGCAGGCCACCGCGGCCACGTCGGCCCGGTCGCGCAGCTCGCGGCCCAGCTCCGTGCAGCCCCGTACGGCCATGGCGTCGCTGCCGCCCTCCGGGACGACCCAGCACTCCCCGAAGAGGCTCATCAGGTCCGCCAGCACCGCCGGTTCGGCCTTCGCACGGTACGTCGTACGGTCCACGAAGTGCAGGGTCATCCCGTCGGCGGCGCACTGCGCGAGCGAGGGGTTGAGGGGGCGGCCGGCGAGTTCGTCGCCCCGGACCACCCCGATGGTGCGGAAGCCGAGCAGCCGGCCGGCGGCGGCGGTGGCCCGCAGGTGGTTGGAGTACGCGCCGCCGAAGGTCAGCACGGTGCGCCCGGCGGCGGCCCGCAGATTGGGGGCGAGTTTCCGCCATTTGTTGCCCGGGATGTCGGGGTGGATCAGGTCGTCCCGCTTCAGCAGGAGCCGCACCCCGTGGCGGCCGAACCGCTCGTCCCGCACCTCCTCCAGCGGGGAGGGCAGTCGGGGCCGGAGCAGCGCTTCGGGGGACGGGGGCCGGTTCACCCGTCCATTTGACCAGCCCGTACCGGAAGGACGGTCCTCGGGCTCGCGCGGGGCCGTGCCCGGATCGGGCTCGACCCGGGCACGGCCGACTCCGCGGGTGGGGGGGGGCGGTTTTCAGTCCTGGGCGAGCCAGAGGTCGGGGCCGAACACCTCGTAGTGGACGGCGGCGGCCGGGACCCCCTTGGCCAGCAGCTGGGTGCGCACGGCGCGCATGAAGGGCAGCGGGCCGCAGAGGTAGGCGTGGGTGCCGGGGGCGACCGGGAGGTCGGTGAGGTCGACGAGGCCGGTGCGGTCGGCCGGGTGGCCGGGCCCCGGCTGCTCGTACCAGAAGTGGGCGCTCGCGTCGGGCAGCTTGTCGGTGAGCGCCGCGTGGTCGGTGCACATCGCGTGGTCGGCGGGGGAGCGGTCGCCGTGCACGACGGTGACCGGGGCGCGGTGGCCGGTCGTGGCGAGGTGTTCCAGCATCGAGAGCATCGGGGTGCAGCCGATGCCCGCGGAGGCGAGCAGCAGCGGGGCGTCGGCGGAGTCGAGCACGAGGTCGCCGTACGGGGCGGAGACGCGCAGCCGGTCGCCCGTCCGGACCTCGGCGTGCAGGTGACGGGAGACCTCGCCGTCCGGCGAGCCGCCGCCGTGCACCCGCTTGACGGTGATCGAGCGCAGCGGGGACCCCGGGGCGCCGGAGAGGCTGTACTGGCGTATCTGGCGGGCCCCGTCGGGGAGTTCGACCTGAACGGAGACGTACTGGCCGGGACGGAAGGCGGGGGCGGGGGCGCCGTCGGCCGGGCGCAGCCGGAAGGTCGCGACGTCCGCCGTCTCCTCGACCCGGGAGACCACATCCCATTCGCGCCACACGTCGCCGGCGACGACGCCCTGCTGCGCGTACAGCCGTTCCTCGATCGAGATCAGGGCTCCGGCCATCAGCCAGTAGACCTCGTCCCAGGCGGCGGCGACCTCCGGCGTCACCGCGTCGCCGAGCACCTCGGCGATGGCGGCGAACAGATGGGTGTGGACGATCTCGTACTGGTCGGCGGTGACACCGAGCGAGGCGTGCTTGTGGGCTATGCGGCCGAGCATCACGTCGGGGCGGGTGTCCGGGTGCCGGACCAGGTGGGTCGCGAACGCGGCTATGGAGCCGGCGAGGGCCTGGCGCTGGGCGCCGGACGCCTGGTTGCCGCGGTTGAAGAGGTCGCGCAGCAGCTCCGGGTGGGCGTCGAAGAGCTTGCGGTAGAAGAGATCGGCGATGTCTCCGATGGCCGCTCCCACGGCGGGGAGGGTGGCGCGGACGGTGGCGGTCGACGTCTCGGAGAGCATCGTTGACTCCTTGATCTCTGGGATCCCTGAATTGGTATATCAGATTCGTATTTTTGGGCGGAGTGCATCCGGGCGGGGTGCCCGGATGCGGAGGGAAGGGGGTGCGGGGTTGTTCAGCCGGTGCCGGGGCGGCCGGTGATGCCGATCAGCAGCGGACCGGTGGGTGCGGCGACGAGTTCCTCGATGGTCATCGGGTCGAGCGAGGCGTAGAAGGCCTCCTCCGCCTGGCGCAGGGCCACGCGCAGACGGCAGGCGGAGCGCAGTGGACAGGGGGTGGTGCCCTCGCAGTCCACGACGTCGCCCGGACCCTCCAGCTCTCGGACGATCCCGCCGATCGAGGCGGACCGACCCGCCTCGGTGAGGCCGATTCCTCCGCCGCGGCCCCGGCGCGCCTCGACCAGGCCGAGGTGCTGGAGCCGGGCGACGACCTTCGCGGCGTGGGTGTACGGCACCTGCATGGTCGCCGCCACCTCCCGCGTGGTCGGTGGATCCTCGCCCTTCACGACGGCGAGGCGCATCAGTACGCGCAGCGCCACGTCGGTGAATCTCGTCAGCCGCATGACCGTCACGGTAGATAAGTTGCATCGTGGATGCAACTTAAGATGCCCGACTCGGCGCAGTGCCCAGCCCAATGCCGGGATAATCACACTCTTTTGTGTAATGGCGCCGCGACTCTGCGCGCTGAAAGGCTTCTTCGCGCAGGCAAGTCGAGCGTTTCGAGAGGACCACAGATGTCCGTGGGTGAAGAGGTTCAGTACGCGTCGCTGCCGCCGCAGCAGAGTCTGGGGACGGCGGCCGCGCGGAACCTCGCGACAACCACCAAGTCCGCACCGCAGATGCAGGAGATCACCTCCCGGTGGCTGCTGAAGATGCTGCCGTGGGTGCAGGTGCAGGGCGGTACGTACCGGGTGAACCGGAGGCTGAGCTACGCGGTCGGGGACGGCCGGGTGACCTTCGTGCAGACCGGCGACCGGGTGGCGGTCATTCCCGCCGAGCTCGGAGAGCTGCCCGCCCTCCGGGACTTCGGCGACGAGGAGGTGCTCGGCGAACTGGCCCGGCGGTGCGAGCAGCGGGAGATCGCGGCAGGGCAGGTGCTCGCCGGTTCGGGGGACGCGGCGGACCGTGTCTTCCTCCTGGCGCACGGCAAGGTCGAGAAGGTCGGCACCGGCCCGTACGGGGACGAGATGGTGCTCGGGGTCCACGCCGACGGGGCCTACTTCGGCGACCAGGCCCTGGTCGACGGCGATGCCACCTGGGACTACACGGCCCGCGCCGTCACCGCGTGCACCGTGCTGACGCTGAGCCGGGCCGATGTGCTGAACCTCGCCGAGCGCGCGGATTCGCTCCGCGCCCATCTCGCCGGCCTGCTCGGCGTCCCGCAGCAGCGCACCAACAAGTACGGGGAGGCGGCGATCGACCTCTCCGCGGGCCACGTCGGCGAAGCCGTCGTCCCGCACACGTACGTCGACTACGAGGCCGCACCGCGTGAGTACGAACTGAGCGTCGCGCAGACCGTCCTGAAGGTCCACAGCCGGGTCGCCGACCTCTACAACCAGCCGATGAACCAGACCGAGCAGCAGTTGCGGCTCACGGTCGAGGCGCTGCGCGAGCGCCAGGAGCACGAGCTGATCAACCACCGCGAGTTCGGCCTGCTGAACAACTGCGACTACGGGCAGCGCCTCCAGCCGCACGACGGCGTGCCCAGCCCCGACGACATGGACGAACTGCTCTCGCGCCGCCGCGGCTCGAAGCTCTTCCTCGCCCACCCCCGGGCCATCGCGGCGTTCGGGCGCGAATGCAACAAGCGCGGCCTGGTGCCGGAGAGCGTGGACGTCGGCGGGCACCACGTGCCGGCCTGGCGGGGCGTGCCGATCTTCCCGTGCAACAAGATCCCGGTCACCGAGGCCCGGACCACGTCGATCATCTGCATGAGGACGGGCGAGGCCGAGCAGGGTGTCATCGGCCTCCAGCAGACCGGCATTCCCGACGAGATCGAGCCCAGCCTGTCGGTCCGCTTCATGGGCATCGACGAACAGGCCATCATCTCCTACCTGGTGACGGCCTACTACTCCGCGGCCATCCTCGTCCCGGACGCCCTCGGTGTTCTGGAAAACGTCGAGGTCAGCCGCTGGCGGTAGCCCTTGGGGCCCGGACGGCAGTGTCCGGGCCCGGACAACCCCCGCCCCGGGCGATCGGGCCCGGGGCGGCATCCAACGACCTGGGGAGCAAGAGGGGGCGGGCTCCTGACGCCCCGCGACTCCGCCTCCCGCGTCGTCGTCGGTCGCGAGCCTCCCCACGTTGCCGGCTCGGCTCGAACGGGGGAGGCCCCCTTCGCCCTCGCGCACTTCTCCGCCTCGGACGCGAAGCCGCATGGCGCCGCTCACTGGTCCACTCCCCATTGCTCCCCACCCAGGTCGTAAGGACGCCCCGGTGAAGACCCATCACGTACCCCAACCACCCACCCGCAGGCATCCCGGCGGCGACCGTCCGGCCGCCCCCATGACGCCGCGCCGGGAGGACACGACGCCGCCGGAGACCGCGATGCCGCTCCAGGACGCCGTGGCTCCCGGCCAGGAGGCCGCAGTCCTTCTGGAACGGGCCCGGGTTCTTGTCGATCCCGAACTGCGCGCGGCCGTCGAGTCGTTGCCCGGACCGATCCGCCGCGTCGCGATGTACCACTTCGGCTGGCAGCAGCCGAACGGCACCCCGTCCGAGGGGCGGGCGGGCAAGGCGATCAGGCCCGCGCTCGTCCTCGCCGCCGCCCGGGCGCTGGGCGGCGATCCGCGGCAGGCGGTACGGGCGGCCGTCGCCGTCGAGTTGGTCCACAACTTCACGCTGCTGCACGACGACGTCATCGACGAGGACCGGACCCGTCGGCACCGCCCCACGGCCTGGGCGGTGTTCGGCGTCCCGGACGCGATCGTCGCGGGCGACGCCGTGCTCGCCCTGGCTCAGCGACTGCTCGCGGAGGACGTCGGCCCGGCCGGGGCCCGTGCCTCGGCCAGGCTCTCGAACTGCGTCATCGAGCTCTGCGCGGGCCAGCAGGCCGACTGCGCCTTCGCGGACCGCGGGCCGCAGGACGTCTCCCTGGACGAGTGCCTGACCATGGCCACCGCCAAGACCGGCGCCCTGCTCGGCTGCGCGTGCGCGCTGGGAGCGCTGTACGCCGGTGCCGAGGAGCGGGCCGTCGAGGCGATGGACGGGTTCGGCCGGGAGGCGGGCCTCGCCTTCCAGCTGATCGACGACCTGATCGGTATCTGGGGGGATCCGGCACGGACCGGGAAGCCGGTCGGCGCGGATCTCGCCGCCCACAAGAAGTCGCTGCCCGTGGTGGCCGCACTGGTGTCCGGCAGGCCCGCCGCCGCCGAACTCGCCGCGCTCTACCGGGGGTCCATGAGCACTCCCGACGAGGTGCGCCGTGCGGCCGATGCCGTGGAGCGGGCCGGTGGCCGGGACTGGGCCCAGATGAGCGCGGCGGACCGGATGGCCCGTGCGGTCCACCACCTCTCCGGGGCGGTCCCCGACCTGGCCGGGGCCGGTGACCTCCTGACCCTGGCGGAGTTCGTCACCCGGCGCACGCACTGAGCCGCACGCGACGGCCCGGACGTGCCGTGCCGCGAGCAGGGGCCGGAAGGACACGGCGGTCACCGGGCCCGTGAGGTGAGGCGGAGGGCGGCAGGGCATCTGTCATGGGCACGGGCTACAGTCCCTGCCCATGACAGACGAGTCATGGGCAGGGTGGTACCGGGACCGACAGGGTTCCGACGCCGTCGTCCTCACCACCGACGGACAGCAACTCCGCCTCCGGATCAGGGGCGTCGACTTCGAGGGCGAGAGCTTCGACGGCCTCGCGCCGGTGGCCGGTACTCCGCCGCCCGACGGCCTGTTCGCCCTGGTCGACGGGGCGTTGGGCGACTGCGTCCTGGAGTGGGACCTGCCGCTCCCGGTCCTCTGGGACGATGCCGTCCACCAGGCCACGCTCAGCTGCCTGTTGTCGTTGCGCCGCCCCGATCCGTATCTCCACCTGGAGTTGCAGTTCGGCGGTGCGGCGTACGGATCGCACCGGGCCGAGAGCGACTTCGCGTCCGCCCTCGCCACGATCCAGCGCTCCCTGCCGCCGGGTGTGCGCCTCCAGACGTGCATCGCCTGCGCGTTCTCGGACTACTTCCCGGCCCCCGGCCGGGGGCTCTCCGGCGGCCTCGCGTGTTTCCGGGGCGCCAAGGACGCCTACCGCGGAGTCGCCGACGAGGGGGATGTCCGCGAACTCTGGGAGCGGCGGACGGGGTTCGTCCAGGAGATCTGGAGCTGCCGGGAGTACGAGTCCCGCCCGGAGAGCGGAGCGGGCACCGGTCATCGGGGCGCTTTCCCGCTGGAACTGGCCTGACCATCCGGCACGGGCGAGGGGTGTGAATGGGCTCCGTGCCGGAGTGCTTCCGGCACGGATGATCCCGCTGGGACTGCGGGCGGGTTTACAGCGTGATGGACCGGCCTATCTCTTCCGGGAGTGGGTTTCCTGCGGTGGCGGGAGCCGTCTTTCCTGTCGTCGCGAGGAAAGACGGAAGGCAAATCAGCGCGACGAAGATAAAGGCGATAATGCCGGTGGCATATGCCAACTTGCTGGTGTTCATGTGGGTCTTGCTCCGTGCTCGTGCGAATGGTGCGTGTAACTCCGGTGAGCATAGCCTCTTCATGATCCGTTGCGATCACGAAATATGAGTGGTGGGCGGCTCTCCCGCGACAGGTGTGCCCGTTTTCGCGCGGTTGAATTACGCGCGCAGTGCGGAGAGTTCGTATTGCGCCTGGGCCGCTTCGTCCGTCGCCCCGATGCGGTCGGCGAGGTCGACGGCCTCCTCCAGATGCCCGATCGCGGCGCGGGTGCGACCGAGCCTGCGCTCGGTCGCACCGAGTCGGCAGAGCGCCTGTAGGCGGTCGTGCGCTGCGCCTATGCCAGTGGCGAGTTCGAGTGCGTGCTCGTGGTGCGCGGCCGCCCGGTCGTCGTCCCCGGCCGCTTCGAACGCGAGGCCCATGTGGTGCAAGGTGATCGAACTGTTCCTGCGGTCGCCGAGGCGATGCAGAGTCAGCAGGGCGTCACGGTAGAGACTCAATGCCTCGTTCAATTCCTCGGGCATTTTCATGGTATTCGCCAGATTTACCTGGCTGGTTGCCCGCGTCAATGGATTGGCTGCCGCGTGTGGGCTCCCGAGAACTTTATCGAGAAGACGGCGCGATGATTCCTGGTCGCCGGTTATCGAATGGAGGTCGGCCATATTGTTGAGGGCCTTCAGCTCCTCCTGGACATCTCCGGCGCGGCGGAATCCGCTGAGTGCGGAGGCGAAGCACTCCAGGGCCGCGGCATAATTCTTCAGAAAGAGGTGGGTGATTCCCATGTTGTTGCGGGTCTTCGAGAGCTGGAGATCGTCCCCGACTTTGAGCCTCCGTTCCAGTGCCTGGGTCTGGAAGGAGAGGGCCGCCTCGTGGTTGCCGAGATGCCAGTGGACGACACCCAGCAGATGCCGGGCCTCCGCCTCGGCCTCCGGGTCGTCGAGCGCGTCGGCGACCTCCAGCGCCGAGTGGCCCGCGGCGAGCGAGGGCTCGTAGTCGCCGGAGCGCGTGAGCGTCGTGCCGAGATCGATCAGGGCGCGCACCGCGGCCTGCCGGTCTCCCGCTTCGAGCCAGTACCGCGCGGCGGGCTCGTGCATGTCCCTGGCCGCCGCCCAGTACCCGGCCTTGTCGAGGAAGCGTGCAAGTGCGCGGGCGAGCCGGGCCGCCAGGTGGGCATGCCCCCGGGTGCGGGCGTACTGCTCCGCGGCGAGCAGGGCCGTGAGCTCCTGGGACAGCCAGCCGGTGGCGGCGGCCGCGTCGGGCCATTCCGGAAGCGGAAAGGCGGGCGCGGGCGGTGTTTTCCCCGGTGAGTGGTCGGGGTGGATCATCTCGTCGGCCCGCTCGGCCGCCCGTACGTAGAAATCGATCAGTCTCTCCACGGCGAGGCGGTGATCTTCTTCCTGCTTCCCGCCGGAATCGAGGGTCCGTGCGAACTCGCCGATCAGATCGTGGAATCGGTAGCGGTCCGGCGAGGGCTCCTGGACGAGATGCGCGTCGAGCAGCGCCTCCAGGACGCGTTCCGCGGAATCGAGCGGCAGGGAGGTGAGGGCCGAGGCCGCATACAGATCGAAATCGTGGCCGAGATGTCGACCGAGCATGCGAAAAGCGGTGCGCTGATCGGGAGACAGGGTGGCGTAGGACATGTCGAACACCCCGGCGATCTCGCGATATCCGTCCCTTATTTCGTCGAGTCTGCCGGGCGCGCGGGAGAGTTTTTTGATCAAGTGGGACGTGGTCCAGGACGGGCGGGACACCAGGCGTCCCGCCGCGATCTCCACTGCGAGCGGCAGGTAGCCGCACAGGTGGACGATCCTTGCGACATCGGCCGCGTCCGGGGTGCGTTCCTCGCCCGCCAGCCGCCGGAACAGCCGGCCGGCGTCGTCCTCTGGCATGACGTCCAGGAAGAGTGACCGGACACCGGGAAGGCCGGCCAGCCGGTGGCGGCTGGTGATGATGATCAGCGAGGCGGAGGAGCCGGGGAGCAGGGGGCGCACCTGGTCCGCGTCGGCCGCGTCGTCGAGAACGATCACCGCGCGCCGGGTGCTGAGCAGGGTGCGCCAGTGCGAGACGAGCTCGTCGAGGTCGTCGGGGAGTTCCCCGGCGGAGACACCGAAGGCCCGCAACAGGGTGGTCAGGGCCGATTCGGGCGACAACGGACGCCGGCCCTGGGCG
Organism: Streptomyces sp. NPDC056061; assembly: GCF_042266885.1. Classification (NCBI taxonomy): domain Bacteria; kingdom Bacillati; phylum Actinomycetota; class Actinomycetes; order Kitasatosporales; family Streptomycetaceae; genus Streptomyces; species Streptomyces sp. NPDC056061. The sequence goes on from NZ_JBHJWQ010000001.1 coordinate 519,841, forward strand.
TGTGCGCCGAGGTCGATGTGGATCTGTCCGTCCGGGTACCGGTCGGCGAGCCGGCGGGCCGCATGGAGGGCGACGTGGGTCTTGCCGACCCCGCCCATTCCGGTGATCGTCTGCAACGCGATCACGGCGCCGGTCCTCGGTGCGGCCTCCAGCGCGCGCATCTCCTCCTCCCGGCCCACCAGATCACCGTGGCTGGGAAGCGTGACCGGTACCACCCGGGCGGATTCGGGTCCGCTCAGCAGCGCCGAGAGCGGGGCCCGGTCCAGGATGCGCCGGTAGAGCCTGGTCAGTTCCTCGCCGGGGTCCGAGCCCAGGTGTTCGCTCAGCCGACGGCGGACGATGTCGTACGTGCGCAGCGCGTCGGCGAGCCTGCCGCAGCCGTATGTCGCGACCATGAGCTGCCGTGCGACCGTCTCGTCCGTCGGATGCTGCTCGAAGAGCGTGGACAGGTCCGGGACGAGCTCCGCGTAGTGCCCCAGCCGCAGTTCGATGTCCGCCCGGGCCAGGGTGGCGGCCAGGTGCTTCTCGCGCAGGTTGGCGCGGACGCTCTCCGCCCAGAGGCCGGTGAGCCCGGTGAGCGGATCGCCCCGCCAGAGCCGTTCGGCCCGGTGGAACAGTGCGAGCGCGCCGGTGTCGTCGCCGTTGTCCGACAGGGCGCGGGCCTCGGTGCAGAGCCGCTGGAAACGGTGGCTGTCCACCTGTTCCGGGTCGATCGCGAGGGTGTAGCTGTGGGCCTGCTGGGGGAGGGGGTCCGGCCCGTCGCCTTCGGGTCCGCGCAGCCGCTGCCGGATCCTGGTGGCGTACGCGTGCAGGCTCGCCCGTGGCTTTCCCGGCGGGTTGTCGTCCCACAGGCGGTGGATCAGGGTGTCGATGGAGAGCGGGCGCCCCGCGTCGACGGCCAGCGCGGCGGCCATCGTTCTCGCCTTGGGCGTGCCGAGAGCTTCCCCGTGCCCGTTCACCCTCAATTCGACCGGCCCGAGCAGCACGATCTCGAATTCCACCAGCGCCCCAATCGCCGGTCGGCTTTCGTCGGCCCCGGCCTCCGACCACACGTCGGGGGCCAGGGAATTCAGTGCACGCCCGAGGATGACACGATGTCAGCATCGTTCAAAAGATGGCACTCTTTGATCAATGACTACGCTCAAATGATCGGTTTGGAGTTAGTGCAGGTCGTGGGGGAGCGGCGTCGGGGGTAGATCTTCCGCCGTCCGGGAAAAACACGGTATCGGCGCCGCTCTGGGCCCTGGGGGAAGGCGGCAGGTATGGAACCGGTTACGGCTACCGAGCTCGGAGAGGCACTGGAGGCGGCGCGCGCCCGGCCGGAACGCTGGCGGGCCCTCGCCGATGTCGTGCACGCCGGGACGAGACGGGACGAGCCCGGCGAGGAGGAGTTACGCCGCGCCTGGGAGGCCATGGAGGCATCCGGCCGTGACCCGGCCGGAATCGGGCCCATGGCCGAGGCATTGGCGCGAGGGGCGGTCCGGAACGACTCGCTGGCCGGGGATTTGCGGCGCTGGATCGCCGCCGGGAACCCCGTCCGGGCCCGCGACGCAGCACGGCGCACCGTTCCGAGCGGCGACGGCCGCGGTCCGACGCGGGGCGGATCCGGCTCGCCCGGGTCGGGGGCGGATGCCGCCCCGCCCACGCACAACGCCGTCGGCGGCGGCGCCGTCGTCAACGGCTCCGTCATCCAGGCCCGGGGCATCCACGGAGACGTCCACTTCCACGCCGCGCCCGCGTTGCCCGCACCCGCCGCGGCCGACACCCTCGCAGTACGTCAACTCCCGCCCGCGCCAGCCCACTTCATCAGCCGCGAGGAGGAACTCGCGGCGCTGCGCGACCTGGCGCGTCAGGCATCGGACTCACCCGTCATCGCCGTGATCAGCGGCCCGGCCGGGGTGGGCAAGACCGCACTCGCCTCCCGGTGGCTCCATGAACTCTCCGGCGAGTTCCCCGACGGGCAGCTCTACGCGGACCTCCGCGGACACACGACCACCGGGGACCCGGCCGCTCCGGCCGAGGTGCTCGGACAGTTCCTCAGAGCCCTCGGGGTGGACCGGACCCCGCTGGACTTCGCGGAGCTCGCGGCGCTGTGGCGCTCCAGGACATCCGCGCTCCGGATAGCCGTCATGCTCGACAACGCGCTGAGCGCGGCCCAGGTGCGCCCACTCCTGCCGGGCGGCACGGACAGTCTGGTCGCGGTCACCAGCAGGCGGCGTCTGACCGGACTGGGGATCGACGGTGCGGCCTTCCAGCCGCTCGGCATGCTGGCGTCCGGCGACGCGGTGGAGCTGCTCAGCCGGAGGATAGGAGCCGGGCGGGTCCGACGCGAGCCCGAGGCGGCGCGCCGGGTGGTGTCACTGTGCGCGGGACTGCCGCTCGCCGTGTGCGTGGTGGCGGCCCGGATGGCCGTACGGCCCCGGCAGCCGATCGCCGCCATGGCGGGGACGCTCGGCCGGGAAGGGGTGGGCGGACTGGAGGCGCTGAGCGTCGAGGGGGAACATGTGGTGCGCGCCGCCCTCGACGCGTCCTACCAGGACCTCTCGCCCGAACAGGCCCGGGGGTACCGGCGGCTGGGAGTCGCGCCCGTCGCCGTGCTCAACGCCTCGACCGCCGCCGCGGCCTGCGCGATCGATCCCGTACGGGCCGACCGCCTGCTGGACGGACTCGCCGAGGTGAACCTGTTGGAGGACCTGGGTCCGGACGGAGTGTCCGGCCCGGACCGCTACCGCTTCCACGATCTGGTGCGCATGCACGCGAGCGGCCTCGCCGCCCGCACCGACGGGGCGACCGAACGGCAGGAGGCCGTGCGCCGGGTCGTCGATCTCTACCTGTTCACCGCCACCGAGGCCGAGGCGCTGCTGTCCCCGAGCCACCGCACCCTGGCCCGGGACTACGCCTTCGAGCCCGGGCAGCCGCCGCCGTTCGACGACGCGACCGGCGCCCTTGAGTGGCTGGACGCCGAACGGTTCCACCTCATGGCCGCGCTGCGTACGGCAGCCGAACACGGCTGGCACGCCACGGCCTGGCAACTCGCCGACGCCATGTGGCCGCTCTTTCTCCGGCTGCGCCCCTACGACCTGTGGATCGAGGCCCACGAGATCGGACGTGCCGCGGCCCGGCGCGACGGGGATCGCGAGGGCGAGAGCCGGATGCTCACCTCCGGCGGCACGGGACTGCGCAACGCGGGCCGCCACGACGACGCCATCACCTGGTTCACCCTGGCCCGGGACGCCGCCCGGCGGGACGGGGACCCGAAGGCCGAGGCGCAGGCCCTGCACGGACTCGGCCAGTCGCACCGGCTGGCGGGCCGGCTGTCCGCGGCGACGGACTTCTTCCGCCGGGCGCTGGAGCTGCGCGAGCACATCGGCCACGTCCGCGGAGCAGCCCTCACCCGACTCTGTCTCGGCGAGGTGGCACTCGTCGACCGCCGTCCCGAGGAGGCCACCGCCCTCCTCGCGTCGGCGCGCGACGAGCTGCTCGGTGTGGACGATCCGTACGACGCGGCGCGCGCCCTCGCCCTTCTCGGGCGGGCGCGGGCCGGCACCTCGGCAGCCGGGCGTACCGCCGCCGAGCAGGAACTGCGCCGGGCACTCGGGGAGTTCGAGGAGACCGGTTCCGTGCACTGGCAGGCCAAGGTGCTGGAAATGCTCGGCGACACGGCCGCCGAGAGCGGGGACGTCCCGGCGGCCAGGGACTGGTACGAGCAGTCCCTGGCCCGTTACACACCGGTCAGCGAGACGGACGCGCGGCGCCTGGTGGACTGCCTGCGCCGACTCGACGGCCCTCACGAGGAGTGACTTCGGGCGACGGCGCGGGAGACCCGACGAGCGGGGCCGGGACATCGTGCGGGCCGGACACGGACCCGGGCGGCGGCGCCCCCGGAACCACCGGGCGGCCGAGGGCGACGGAGGCGGTGGTGGCAGTGGAGGTGGAGGTGGAGAAGGGGCCGGTGACGGACGCGGCGGCGGTGACGGATTCGGTGCCGGAGGCGGAATCGCGGGCGCAGGTGGTGACGGTGACGGAATCGCGGGCGGAATCGGAGGCGGTGACGCAGCAGCCGTCGTCGCGCCGGATCACGGCCAGCCGGCACCCGGGGTAGCGCCCGAGCGTCCGCAGGGCGAGGGCTTCCGCTTCGGCGCCCGGACGCGGCCGGCTGCCGTACAGCACGTCGGCGCACTGGCGCCACGCCTCGCCGGCCGGGCCGTCGAGGTCGACGCACACCGCCCCGTCCGCGGCCACCACGCCGGTCACGGCCGCGGGTGCCTGCCGGGTCCCGCCCCGGCCGTGCCCCGTCACGCCGACACCTCCGCCCCGTCGGAGCCCGTCCGCCAATGCAGTGGCGCGGGCAGCGGAAGGGGGTCGGTCACCGGGGCGTGGGCCGGCTGGCCGAGCCCCAGCATCCGGTACAGGAGCCGTCGCATCCGCTGGTTGAACCGGCCCGGTTCGGAGGAGATGCGTGCCGCGACGCGCCGGTGCTCCTCCACCGCGTACTCGGCCGCGGCATAGGCGAGTTGCTCGGTGAGTGGATGCGCGGGCGAGAGCATCGGGGCGATCCGGGCGAGTTCGGCCCCCGGCGACATCGGATTGACGTCAGCCTCCGGGAAACGTGCGAGGAGGATCGGCAGACCGGCCAGCGTGCCGTACAGCGTGACGGATCCGTGGTCGCCGATGAGGAAGTCCGCCGCGATCAGCGTCGGACGCCAGTCGTCCTCCGGCGGGATGACCGCCACGCCGCGCCGCCGGAAGGCGTCGAGCCATGCCCGTACCTGCCAACGACCGTGGCCGGACCAGACATTGGGATGCACCAGCAGCGCGATGCGGAACTCGTCCCCGGGCAGCTCGGTCAGCAGCCTCGGCAGCAGGGCCTCCAGCCGGTTGAAGGACGAGCCCAGCCCCCAGGTCGAGGAGACCAGCACCAGTTTCTGGCCGGGGCGCAGCCCCAGAGCGGCGCGGTAGTGGTCGCGCGACGGCAGGCATGCCGTGATCCGGTCGTGGCTCGCGTCGCCGACCACCTCCGCGATCGGCAGTGCCTGGGGGCACCACCGCTCCAGCGCGACGAGGTCCTCGCGGTGGGAGAGGGCGTAGGCCCGCGGGACCACCCGCCCGTCCCACATCAGGTACGAGGCCCCCAGCCCGCCGACCGTGCGGGGCGCTCCTCGGTGGGCGTCCGCCGTCCGGGACAGTTTCATGTGACCGATGCCGTGCGGCATGCGGAGCAGTGGGGCGCGGAGTTGTTCCACGCCCTGGGAACCGGCGGCCACCGCCAGGTCGAACGGGGTGCGCACCGCTTCCTCCCACGGGACGAGGGTGGCCCCGAGGTCGGGGAGCGAGCGGGCCGCGCCGTCGTTGAACGCGTGCGGCGCGATGGTGAAGGCCACCTGGACGCGAAGGTCCCCGGCCAGCAACGGCAGCAGGTCGCGCAGCCGTTGGCCGTACACCTCGGTGTGCACGACCATCAGGACCTTCCGGCACCCGGGCAGGGTCAGCCACTGGTCGCGGTCGCGCCGGACCGGCGCGGTGGGCCCCGTCCGGGCGGGCCCCGCAGGCGCCACCGGGGCGGGCAGCGGTACCGGCGGAGCCGCCGGTACCGGGACGGACGTGGGCACGGTCGTGAGGCCCGAGGGCCGTTTCGCAGCAGGCATCGAATCCCCCGTGTTCGCTTCGGACGCTTCCCACTCCGAGGGTTGCCCGGGCCGTGCTGCGAAGGCTTGCCCGGCGCTTGCCAAAACCTTGCCGCCGCCAAGTTGTTCTACTAGCATGCGAACAATGGAGGTATTCATGAAGCGTAAGAAACTGGGCGGCGTGGCAGTCGTGGCGCTGCCGTTCCTGATCGCGCTCGTAGTCGGTCTGGCGCTCTTCGCGGTCTTCCGCGACCGGCTCCCCGAGCGGATCTCCGGGCACTTCGGCGTCGACGGCGAGGCGGACGGGCACATGGGGGCGATCTGGCATGCCGTGTCCGGCGCCCTGCTGTTCGCCGTGACCGGGGTGCTGTGGACCGTCATGGTCGTGAAGGGGAAGTTCTACGGGCGGTCCCACCGCCTGCTGGTCGCCGCCGGATACGCCTTCGTCGGTTTCATGGGCTGGCTGCTGACCGCCGTGCTGCTCGCCAATGTGGACGCCGCCGAGGATGCGCGGGGGCAGGCACAGGGCGTGTCGCTCCCCATGTGGCAGATCGCCGCGGCCCTGGCCGCCGCCGCGGTCGCCTTCGGGATCGGCGCGGCACTTGCCGGGCTCACGCCCGTACCCGCGCCACCGGCCGGAGCCGCGCCGACGAGGGACGGCGCGCGGATCGACCTCGCCGACGGGGAGGTCGCCGGATGGGCCCGCGGCGCCGGGGGCTGGTGGATGCCGCTGCTCGCGCTCGGGCTCGTGGCCGTCGGGGCGGTGCTGCTGTTCACCTCGGGCTGGGCGGCCGGAGTCCCGCCGCTGGTCCTCGGCGCGCTGCTGACCGTCTTCGCCCGGCCCTATGTGGTGGTCGACCGCCGCGGCATCACCATCTCGGGGCTCCTGCCCTGGCCGCGCCTCAGGGTGCCGCTCGACCGGATCGAGACCGCGACCAGCCGCGACATCAACCCCCTTGCCGAGTACGGGGGATGGGGTTACCGCATCCGTCCCGGCCGGAGCGGCCTGATGATCCGTTCCGGCGAGGGCATCGTGGCCACCCTGGTCGGCGGCCGGGACTTCGCGGTGACCGTGGACGACTCGGCGACCGGGGCCGCACTCCTCAACACCCTGATCGACCAGCGACAGGCGGAGCGCTGACCATGCTCTTCCGGGTCGACCCCACGTCCACCGTGCCGCTCGGCGACCAGATCGCGGCCTCGGTCCGCCGGGCCGTCGCCGACGGCACGGTCGCCACGGGCGAGCGGCTGCCCGCCGCCCGGGTGCTCGCCGAGTCCCTCGGGGTGAACGTCCATACCGTGCTGCGCGGTTATCAGCAGCTTCGCGAGGAAGGGCTGATCGAACTGCGCCGGGGGCGCGGCGCGGTCGTCACCGGCGGCGCCTCGCCGCACCGCGCCCGCCTGCTGGAACGCGTACGGGAAGTGGCCGCCGACGCCCATGAGCTGGGGATGACGGAGGACGAACTGCTGGCCCTGGTCCGCGCCGCGTTCGACGCCCGGTAGCCCGCCGCCCCGCCCGGCGGCGGACCGTGTCGCGCGGGGCGGCCCCGGACCCGGCACCGGGGCCGCCCCGTCCCGCGGAGCGGCCCCGGTGCCGCCGTACGGCAGCGCCGTCAGGAGGCGTTGCGCGCGAGGGCGGCCGCGAAGCCGTACTGCCACTGGTAGTTCACCTGGTTGCGCTCGGCCGCGTCGGGGTACGGGTTGGTGCAGGACGGGCCGGGGCCGCCGCCGGACATCAGCTTGCTGCACGGGGCGGAGTAGTTGTCCGGGAGACCGAGCACGTGACCGGTCTCGTGCGCGGTGACCCGGGTCGAGTCGTACTGCTGGTTCTGCGCGTAGTCGAGGAAGATGTACCCGTTTCCGTGCCCGTCGGTGCTGGCGTACGAACCGCGCGAGTCATTGCCCTCGTAGTAGGTGAAGTCGGCGTTCGAGCCCTCCTGGAGCCGGACGTTGGACACCGAGCTGTTCCATATCTGCGCACTGTTGGATATCTGCGTCCGGAAGCTCGGCGCGTTGGCCGCGCTGTAGACGATGGTGACCGCCTCGGCGCCGGGGTGCGCGCTCCTCTTCTTCGCGACGGACTTGACGACCGCCTCGAAGAACGCCTTGTTGGCGGCGGCGTCCTCGTACGTACCGGCCTGGGCGGTGTAGCCGGCGTGCGCCGCCGGGGCGGGGGCGGGCGGTGCGGCGGGCGCGGGGGAGGAGGCGATGGCGGGTGCGGTGCCCAGTGCGGCCGCGAGCCCGATGCCGAGGCCGATCACGGCCGACATGACGGTCCTGGGGTGTTTCATGGGGGGTCTCCTGCCGATTGCCGATCCGATGAACCCGTCCGACGAGTTCGTCCGGTGACCGGACGTGGACGGGGGGCGGTACGGAGAGAGTGTCGGGGAGACGGAGCCCGGGGGGATGATGTCAACCGGCGATAGCACCGACCTATCACCGTCGCCGGTACCGGTCGCGAAGATCAGATCAACTCCCGGTGAATTCAAGGACTTTGAACAGGTTCGTTCGTCTGGTGCGACGGCCGTCCGCCGCCCTAGGCTCAAGGGCATGGAGCTTGAGGTGAGACACCTCAGGGCGCTGTGCGCCATTGCGGACGCGGGCAGCCTGCACCGAGCGGCCCGCCAACTGGGCGTGAGCCAGCCGTCCCTGACCACCCAGCTGCGCCGGATCGAGAACGCCCTCGGTGCCGAACTCTTCTGCCGGGAACGGACCGGCTGCCGGCCGACGCTGCTCGGCCATGCCGTCCTGAGCCGGGCCCGTCCCCTCGTCGACGGCATGACCGCCCTGGTGAGCGACGCGAAGGCGGAGGCCGACGCGGTCCGCGCCTCCGGGCCACGGCTGCGCATCGGCAGCACCGCGAGCCGGGTCATCGGCGGCTGGCTGCGCAGGCTGCGGCTCCGGCTGCCCGACACGGACATCTCGCTGCGCGTCGACGTGTCGGCGGGCGCGCTGCTGCGCACGGTCGCGGCCGGTGGACTCGACGTCGCGTTCGTGCACGAGGTCGAGGGCTGCCCGCTGGCCATTCCTGAGGGGCTGACGCAGCGCGTACTGGTGGACCGTGAACCGCAGTTCATCTCCATGGCCCGGGACCATCCGGCCGCCACCCGGCCCGTCGTCGACCTCGGGGACCTGGCCGCGGACCGCTGGATGGTCGATCCCACGGTGGATGGCGAGTGGGACGGGCTGCGCCGGGTGTTCGGGAAGGCCGGTCTCGCGCCGACCGTCCTGCACGGCGACTACCTCACCGCCGCGTCCCTGGTGGTGCTCGGCGAGGCGGTCGCCCCCTGCCAGCCCACCTCCGGGCCCCGCGACGACATGGCGATCCGACCGTTGCGCGACGACCCCCTCGCGGTACGGCTGCTCCTGGTGTCCCGGCCGGGCGCGGACATGGCGACGGCGTACGCGGAACTGGAGGCGGCCTACCGCGAGGCGGCCTGCCGCGCGGCCGGGTACCACCAGTGGCTGGTGCGCAATCGCAGCCCGTTCGCCTGCGCGCCCTGAACATCCGCTGCCGCGCCGTCCGCCGGTCCGGGGCGCGGCGACGGAGTCGTCGCACCGGACGCGTCACCGTTGCCCGGCTCCCTCGCCCGTATGAGCCGCCCAGGCGTGTGGCTCTCTCGCGTCGGCCGCTTGCCCGTGAGATCCGTGTCCGGCACGGGAAGCAGGCAGTGTGGGGGCTCGCGTGGGCGTTTCGGGATATTTTGAGTCGCTATCAGTCCAACAGGGTGACTATTCATTAAATGCCATGCATAGTACCCAGTATGGCGATATCTAAGTTGAGAGGCGGCAGCGGCGGAACCGTGCGCGCAGCGGTAGCCGTGGCGGCGGCATCGGCGATGGTCGGTGTGCTGGCTCCCACCGCCATGGCCGACCCGCTGCCCGGAGGGCTCGGCCCGTGTCTGGGCAGCGACTGCCCGACGAACTGGACCGATCCGCACAACGGCGCCGTCACCCACCACGACAGCAACATCAGCGTCTTCGTCGGCGGCGACTTCCTGGTACGGGAGGCCGCTGCCGAGGCAGAGGGCAAGGTCGTCACCCTCGGCGACTTCGACATGGACAAACGTCCGGGCGCTTCGCAGATCTACAACGTCGGTGTCGTGGGCGTCGGCTCCCGGGTGCCACCGCCCGACGGTTCCGACTACCTCACGGTGGGCGGGGACCTGACCGTGGCGAGCGGCGAACGGCTGCTCGCCGAGGAGGGCACGAGCCACGGCGTGGTGAAGTACGCGCAGGACCTCAGCGGCACGGTGATCCCGGACCCGGTCAAGGATCCTGACGCGGCAGCGCCGTACACCGCCCTGCGCGACCAGCTGACCCGGGCCAGCCAGTGCTACGCGTACGACGACGGCAAGGACCACCGGCGCCCGACCACCGGCACCGTCGCGAACATGGGCCACGAGAGCGTCTTCACGGGCGACGGCACCTCCGCCCTCCAGGTCTTCGCCCTGGACTCCGACCTGGTGAGCGCCCAGGGCGGCGCGCAGGACATCAGGTTCGAGAACATCCCGGCGGGCGCGACCGTACTCGTCAACGTGTACGGCGGCAGCCGCACCATCAACACCCTGATGGGTTCGCTGCCCCGGGCGGGGCTGCGGGAACGCCTGATGTGGAACGTTCCGGACGCCACCGGGATCGGGCTCAAGGGACCCAGCCAGTTCCAGGGCAGCGTGCTGGTCGGCAACCCGTCGAGCACGACGACGCTCACGATGAGCGGGACCAACGGCCGCTTCTACACCGCCGGTTCGCTGACCCACACATCGGAGGGGCAGTCGGGCGGCCAGGAGCTGCACTCCTACCCCTTCGAGGGGGACCTGCCCGCCTGCGGCGACGCGCCCACGACCACCCCGACCCCCACTCCCGGTTCGACCGGCACACCCACTCCGAGCCCCACCCCGACGTCGACCGACACGCCCGCCCCGACCGAGACCCCGGCTCCCACCGGCACCCCGACGAGTCCCGGTCCGCAGCCCACTCCCTCCCGGAGCCGGCCGTACACGCCGGGCATGCCCGGTGACTCCTCCGGCATCGGACCGGACCAGCCCGGTCCCGGCGGATCGCTCTCGCACACAGGCTTCGATCAGGAGAAATGGGTGCTGGCCGGTACCGGGGCGGTGTTGCTCGCCGCCGGATCGGCGGCCGTGTCGATGGCACGGAGGACACGTCGGCGCGGTTGAGGGCCGTCCGTGATCCCGGCGGGCGCCCGACGGCGGCTGCGCGTATCCCGCCATGCTGTCGGGCGCCCGCACACATTCGGTGCGGGGAACCCCTCCACCCGGCGGTGGACCAGCACCTCGCCCTGACGCGCGGCACCTCGCCCGACGGCGGACCACGCCGCCCTGCGACGAGCCGCCTCGTCCCGTGACGGACAGTGTCCGACGCCGCGCGCTGCTCCAGCGCTGAAAATTGTGGGTGAGGTGGTTAGCGTTGGCCCATGGCCGAACTGCTGCTGCACCTCACCGAGGGCCCTCTGTGGGAGGCGGCCCGCGGGCTTGGGACGTACGAGATGTCCACCCGCGGCTGCACCCTGCACGAAGTAGGTTTCATCCACTGCTCGCTGCCGCACCAGCTCGACGGGGTGGCCGAGGCGCTGTACGGCGCCGGAAGCCGGGCAGGGGCCAGTGACCAGGACTTGGTGGTCCTCGTCATCGACCCGGCCCGGCTCCCGGTCCCCGTACGGTACGAAGCCGCCGCACCCGGCGGCGAGGAGTTCCCGCACGTCTACGGCCCGGTCCCGGTGGACGCGGTCGTGGAGGTGCGTTCCTGGTCGCGCGAGGAGGGCGGACAGGCATGACCCCCCAGGACCGCACCGACCCCACCGGCCCGGAAGCCTCCGAGGCCCCTGTCATCGCCGTCACGGGAGCGAGCGGCGCGGTCGGCGGACAGGTCGCCCGGCGTCTCGCGCGGGCCGGAGTGCCCGTCCGGCTCCTCGGCCGCGACCCGTCCCGGCTGCCCGAACTCCCCGGAGCCGTCGCGGCGCCGCCCGCCCGCTACGGCGACGGCGAGGCCATGCGTCGCGCCCTCGCCGGGGCGCACACCCTGTTCCTCGTCTCGGCGCACGAGAGCCCCTACCGGGTCCGCGAGCACACCACCGCCGTGGACGCGGCGGTGGCCGCCGGTGTCGAGCGGATCGTCTACGTCTCCTTCCTCGGCGCGGCGCCGGACGCCACGTTCACCTTCGCCCGCGACCACTGGCACACCGAGGCGCACATCCGGGTCGCCGAGGTCCGCCACACCTTCCTGCGGGACAGCCTGTACCTCGCCGGACTCCCCGCGATGACCGGCGCCGACGGCGTGCTGCGCGGTCCGGGCGGCGACGGCCGGGTGGCGGCGGTGGCGCACGAGGACATCGCCGACGCGGCGACCGCCGTACTGCTCGCCGACACCGAGCCGGACACGACCTGCCACGACGGAGTCACCTACGACCTCACCGGTCCCGAGGCGTTCACCCTCGCCGAGGCCGCCGAGGAACTCGGCAGGATCACCGGCCGGACCATCACCTACGTACCGGAGACCCGCGAGGAGGCATACGCCTCACGGGCGCGGTACGGCGCTGAGGACTGGGAGGTCGCCGGCTGGGTGACGTCGTACGAGGCCATCGCCACCGGCGAGATGTCCGCGGTCTCGGACGCCGTACCGCAGCTCACCGGGCACCCGGCGATGAGCCTGGCCACCTACCTGAGGGAACATCCGGACAGCTACCGGCACCTGCTGACGACCGACTGACGGACCCGGCCAGTCCCCGGCCCGTCCCGGCCCGTCCCGGCCAGTCCCCGGCCCGTCCCGGCTCGGCCCGTCCCCACCCGGGCCGGGACGGCGGCCGAACGACAGGAAGGGGACACGCCGGGACGCGCCGGGACGCGTACGGGTACGTCACGGGGGCCCGGGTACCTCGCCCCGCTCGAAGAGGCCGCCCGCCTCTTCACCTCCCTGCGCACCCCCCGGTGGATCTCGGGCGGCCATGCGGTCGAACTCGCCGCGGGCCACGCCTTCCGGGCGCACCGCGGCATCGACGTGCTCCTGCCGCGCCGCGACCAGCTCACCGCGCAGCGGATCCCGGCGGGCCGGGAGTGCCGACCCGCCGGGCACCCGGCGCCGTCGGCTGCCCGGCGGGCTCCTGCCGCGGCACGTCCACGACATCTGGTGCCGTCCGGGGCCCGACGCCCTCCGAACGCCCCTCCGCGCCGCCCTCGCGTCTCAGGCCGCGTCGTGCGCCCCGCGCAGTGCCGCGATGTCGAGTTTCTTCATCGTCATCATCGCCGCGGTCGTCCGTGCGGCCCGCTCGGCGTCCTGATCGGCGAGGAGCTCGATCAGGATCTCGGGCGTGACCTGCCAGGAGACCCCGTACCGGTCCTTCAGCCAACCGCAGGGCCCCTCCTCGCCCCCGTCCGTGAGGCGGTCCCAGTAGTAGTCCACCTCGTCCTGGTCCCCGCACCGGATCTGGAAGGAGACGGCCTCGTTGAACGTGAACTCGGGTCCACCGTTCACCGCGATGAAGCTCTGGCCGTTGATCTCGAACTCGACCGTCAGCACCGACCCGGCGGGCCCGGGACCGGCCTCGGTGTAGCGCACGACCCTGCCACGACGGGATTTCCTGAAGACCGACAGGTAGTACTCCGCCGCCTCCTCGGCCTGCCCGTCGAACCACAGACATGTGGTGAAGCCCTCGGTGGTCATCCCTGTCTCCTGTCATGAGCGCATACCGGTCGGCTGCGCAGGTCCCCGCATACCGGCCGATCCCGCCCGCGGACCTGAACGGTCACGAGCGGGAGGCATGGGGAATCGTGTCGGCACGGCCATCATCACCGGCATCGCATTCAAGACACCGCTCAACGCGCCGGGCGACCCCGCGAGCCGCAGATCACATCTTCCGTGCCACCCACGGGCGTTCGACGATCCGAACCCGCCGCACCCCTCCCCGGCCGACGCCGGCGGCACCGGGATCGGCACCTTGCTCGTCCGGCTGCGCAGCGCGCGTGGTTGGAGCCGGCAGAGGGTTGCCGACGAGCACAACACCCGGGAGGGGCGTTCCGCGAAGACCGGCAAGGAGATCGGGCGGTACGAGCGCGAGGCGCGGATCCCCCTTCCCTGTGCTCGGAAATACCTGGCGCAGGTCTTCGACGTCGATGTCGGCCTGCTCGATCGAGCCGTGGCCGTCAGGAAGGGGAGGCGAGACGGAAAAGGCGGTGCCGGGGCCGAGATCGCGCAGTCCGCGCCTGCGCCCGAGGCTTTTCGTGTCCGTGGTGATCGCCTGGCACAGGACGCGGTGCGAGCGGCGGAGTTCGCCCGTCGGATTGCTGAACAGCGAGCGCGTCACAATCCGCTTTCGGGCACCTGTCCGCTGGCATCGTGCTGGAAAAAAACCACACCCGGTCCGTCATGGACGCCGTTCTCGGCGGCCGACGGGCCGGGTGCGGAAAGACAGGCGATGCGACCCGCGAAACCGCAGGTCGGAAAGCCGAGGGGAGATCAGGCCTTCTTGGTCTCCCAGAAGATCTTGTCGATCTGGGCGATGTAGTCCAGCGCCTTCTGGCCCGTCGCCGGGTCCGTGGACGCCTTCGCGGCCGACAGGGCCTTCAGGGCTTCGTTGACCAGCTGGTGCAGCTCCGGGTACTTCTCGAAGTGCGGGGGCTTGAAGTAGTCGCTCCACAGCACCGAGATGTGGTGCTTGGCCAGCTCGGCGCGCTGTTCCTTGATGACCACCGCGCGGGCCCGGAAGTGCGGGTCCTCGTTGGCCTGGTACTTCTCCTGGACGGCCTTGACGGACTCCGCCTCGATGCGGGCCTGGGCCGGGTCGTACACACCGCAGGGCAGGTCGCAGTGCGCGCTGACCTTCACCTTGGGGGCAAACAGGCGGGAAAGCATGGAGCTGTCCTTCCTCGTGATCGTCTTCTCAGGTGGGACATTACTCCGTGAGAGACCGGTTTTCGTGGGTGCCCCCATGGGCTTAGGCCAAAAGTCCGGGGTGAGGATGGGCCCGGCGGCTGAATCCGCGGAACGCTGTGGAAGACGTGGAAGAAGCGGAAGACGCTGTACGGGACGGACGGGGAGGTGCCGGAACGATGCGGGAGGTGCCGGAGGTGCCTGAGCCGACAGGGGCGCGGCCCGGGCGAGGGCCTGCGGGGCGGATGCCCTTTCAGGTGGTGGAGGTGACGGGGCCGTCGATGGTGCCGACGCTCTATCACGGGGACCGGCTGCTCGTGCACTACGGGGCGCGGGTGCGCCCCGGGGACGTGGTGATTCTGCGCCACCCGTTCCAGCAGGACCTGCTGGTCGTCAAGCGGGCCGCGGAGCGTCGCCGGGGCGGTTGGTGGGTATTGGCCGACAACGCGTTCGCGGGAGGCGACAGCACGGACTACGGGACGGTGCCCGAAGATTTCGTGCTGGCCACGGTGCGGGTGCGGTACCGGCCGCCGAAGAAGGGTCAGCGGTCGGTGGGGGACGTGCTGGCCTGGGCGGTCTCCGCGGTGCGGCCGGTCTCGGCGGCGCGTTCCGTCTCCCGGCGCTTGCGGGCCCGGTAGGCGGCCACGTTGGCGCGGGTCGCGCAGCGGTCCGAGCAGTAGCGGCGGGACCGGTTGGTCGAGGTGTCGAGATAGGCGTTGCGGCACGGTGACGCCCGGCACAGGCCGAGTCGGTCCACGCCGTACGAGGTGAGGTGGAAGGCGAGGCCCATCGCGGCGATGGCCGCGTACCCGGCCGTCGCGTTGGACGGGTGGTCGGCAAGGTGCATGTGCCAGTCCGGTTTGCCGTCCTCGTCGCGTACGTCGTGGCCGGAGATCTGCGGGCTGACCGGGAACTCCAGCAGCAGGGAGTTGAGCAGGTCGACGGCGAGGGTCTCGTCGCCGCCGTCGGCGGCCTCGAAGACCGCGCGCAGCCGTGCCCGCACGGACCGAAAACGGGTCACGTCCGTGTCGGTGGCGCGGCGGGCCGCCTGCTGGTTGGCGCCGAACAGTTCGCGGATCGCCTCGACGGAGGTGAGGGAGTCCTTGTTGCGGGCCGGCTCCTCGGTGTTGACCAGACTCACTGCATAGTCCGAGTAATAGGCCAGTTCCACTTGTAGTCCTTACGGCGTCGGTCTAGAGTCGATGCGCGAACGATGTAATGGTCGTTTTGGGAACCAGGGTATTACATGGAGGGTTCGTGACGGAGTTGACGGCACCTGCTGACTGGGCGGCCTGGCAGGAGAGCTGGGACCGGCAGCAGGAGTGGTACATGCCGGACCGCGAGGAGCGGTTCCGGGTGATGCTGGACATGGTCGAGGCGTTCGTGGGGCCCCGGCCGAGAGTCCTCGATCTCGCGTGCGGTACGGGAAGTATTACGGACCGGCTGTTCAAACGGTTCCCGGAGGCGACCAGTACGGGTGTCGACCTCGACCCGGCGCTGCTCGCCATCGCCCGCGGTCACTTCGACGGCGACGAGCGCGTCACCTTCGTCACCGCCGATCTCAAGGACCCCGGCTGGGCGGGGCGGTTGCCGTACGAGTCGTACGACGCCGTCCTTACCGCCACGGCCCTGCACTGGCTGCACGCCGAACCGCTCGCCGCGCTCTACCGGTGCGTCGGCGGACTGGTCAAGGACGGCGGGGTGTTCATGAACGCCGACCACATGATCGACACGGACACCCCCAGGATCAACGCGGCCGAGCGCGCGCACCGGCACGCCGCCATGGACCGTGCCAAGGCCGCGGGCGCGCTGGACTGGGCGGACTGGTGGGCACTGGCGGCGAAGGACCCGGTCCTCGCGGAGCCCACCGCCGAGCGTTACCGGATCTACGGCGAGCACGCCGACGGCGACATGCCCTCCGCCCGGTGGCACGCGGACACCCTGCGCGCGGCCGGGTTCGCCGAGGCGCGGCCGGTCTGGGCGTCCCCGTCGGACACCCTGATGCTCGCCGTGAAGTAGCGGCGGACGATGGGGCGGCGCGGGGCGCGGGACCCGCGCGCCCGGACACGGGAGGGGCGGGGGTGCCCCGGCGGTTTCCGGCGGCCCCCCGCCCCTCCCGTGCCTCCGAGAGCCTGTGCCGGGCTTGTGCCGGGCCGATGGTCCGTCAGAGGACCTTGGACAGGAATGCCTGCGTCCGGGCATGCTGCGGATCGGTCAGCACATCGCGCGGGTGGCCCGCCTCGACCACGACGCCGTCGTCCATGAAGACCAGCGCGTCGCCCACCTCGCGGGCGAAGCCCATCTCGTGGGTGACGACGATCATCGTCATGCCGTCCTGGGCGAGCCCGCGCATGACGTCCAGGACGTCGCCCACCAGTTCCGGGTCGAGCGCGGATGTCGGCTCGTCGAAGAGCATCAGTTTCGGCTCCATGGCCAGGGCGCGGGCGATGGCCACCCGCTGCTGCTGGCCGCCGGAGAGCTGGGAGGGGTAGTTCGCCGCCTTGTCGGCCAGGCCGACCCGGTCCAGCAGCCGTTCGGCCCTGGCCCGCGCCACGGCCTTCGTCTCGCGCCTGACCTGGACCGGGGCCTCCATGACGTTCTCGATCGCCGTCATGTGGGGGAAGAGGTTGAACCGCTGGAAGACCATCCCGATGTCGCGGCGCTTCAGGGCCACCTCGCTGTCCTTGAGCTCGTGGAGCCGGTCGCCCTTCTGGCGGTAGCCCACCAGTTCGCCGTCGACGTACAGCCGGCCCGCGTTGATCTGCTCCAGATGGTTGATGCACCGCAGGAAGGTCGACTTGCCGGAACCGGACGGGCCGATCAGGCAGAAGACCTCGCGCGGGGCGACCTCCAGGTCGATGCCCTTGAGGATGTGCGCGGTGCCGAAGGACTTGTGGACGCCCTCGGCCTTCACCATGGCGGTCATGCCACCCCTTCCTTCCGGCGGCCCAGGGACAGCAGTTCGGCCCTGATCCGCTGGAGCGGAGTGGGCGGCAGGCTGCGGGTCGAGCCGCGCGCGTAATGGCGCTCCAGGTAGAACTGGCCGACGCTCAGCACCGACGTCATGATCAGGTACCAGGCGGCGGCCAGGAAGTACATCTCGACCGGGGCACCGGATGACTGCCCGATGTCCTGGGCGTACTTGAACAGCTCGTAGAACTGCACGGCGGCCACCAGCGAGGTCGTCTTGAGCATGTTGATGACCTCGTTGCCCGTCGGCGGCACGATCACGCGCATGGCCTGCGGGATCACCACCCGCCACAGGGTCCTGCCGTGGCTCATCCCCAGCGCGTGCGCCGCCTCCGTCTGCCCCTCGTCGACCGAGAGCAGACCCGCCCGGCAGATTTCGGCCATGTAGGCGGCCTCGTTGAGCCCCAGCCCGAGCAGGGCCGTCAGCAGCGGCGTCATGAAGCTCGACCAGTAGTCCTTGTAGATCGGCCCGAGGTCGATGTACTCGAAGACCAGCCCCAGGTTGAACCAGACGAACAGCTGGACCAGGACCGGTGTGCCGCGGAAGAACCAGATGTAGAACCAGGCGATCGACGAGGTCACCGGATTCTTCGACAGCCGCATGACGGCCAGCAGCACGCCGCCGACGATGCCGATCACCATCGACAGGGCGGTCAGCAGCAGGGTCTTGCCGACGCCCGTCAGGATGCGGTCGTCGAAGAAGTAGTCGGGCACCGCGCCCCAGTTGATCTTGCCCTGGGCGAAGGCGTAGACGATCGCGGCGAGGGCCGCGATCGCGAGGGCGGCGGCGACGTACCGGCCGTAGTGCCGGACCGGAACGGCCCTGATCGGCTGCGGGACGGCCGGGGGAGTGGGGCGCAGGGGCGGCCGGTCGGCCGGTCCCGTCTTCTGGGTGTCGGTCACGGAAGAATCCTTTCGGTGCCGGGCCGGGACACGAGGTGTTCGTTCGGTGCCGGGCCGTCAGGTTCCGCCGTTCAGCTTCGCCCCGGTCACCGCGCCGGCCTCCACGCCCCACCTGGCGACGATCCGGCCGTACTCGCCGCTCCTGATGACCGCGTCGAGGGCCGCCCGCACGGCCTCGGCGAGCCGGTCGTTGCCCTTGGCGACGGCGATGCCGTACGGCGCGGCCTGGACCTGCTCGCCGACAAGCTGGAAGTCCTTGCCGCCGCCGGAGGTCTTCACCGCCCAGGCGGCCACCGGGAAGTCGGACGAACCGGCGTCCGCGCCCCCGCTGCGCAGCCGGGTCCGGGCCTCCAGGTCGTTGTCGAACGTCTCCATGGCGATGCTCCTGCCGCCGGTGCACTTCTTCGACTCGGTCTTGGCGAGGTTGTGCGAGACGGTGCCGCGCTGGACGGCGATCTTCTTGCCGCAGAGGTCAGCCCAGGTCCTGATCCCCTGGTCGTCGCCCTTCCTGGTGTAGATCGAGACACCGGCGGTGAGGTAGTCGACGAAGTCGACGCCCTCGCCGACCTTTTTCCCGGTCTCGGGGTCGATGCCCTCCTGGCGGTTCCTGGTGTCGGTCATCGCCGACATCGCCAGGTCGTAGCGCTTGGAGCGCAGCCCCGTGATCAGCGTGTCGAAGGTGCCGTTCTCGAACCGGAACGTCACGCCGAGCTCCTTGCCGAGCGCGGCGCCGAGGTCGGGGTCGATGCCGACGGTCTTCCCCGACGTGTCCTTGAACTCGACCGGCGGATACGCGATGTCCGAACCGACCCTGATGACGCCCCGGGCCTTGATCTCCGGCGGCAGGAGGGCGGCCGCCGCGGAGCTGCCGACGGTGTCGGGTCTCGTCGCGTCGCCGGGGCGGGGGTGGTTCTTCGTCTGGTCGCCGCAGGCGGTCAGCAGTAGGGCGCCGGCGACCACGAGGGTGCCGATCGCAGCGATTCCGGAGTGCGCTGCCGTGCGAGGAGTGGTGTGTGCGGTCATGATCGGGCTCCTTCGGCAAGTGCGGTACGGGGCCGGGCGATGAGCGACACACGACGTCGGAAGCCGTCGCGTCGGGCGGATACGGCAACGGGCCGGAACCGGACGGAACTGGTTCCGGGCAATGTCACATTCGGATAACGGGCGATCCCCTGACAGCAGCGGCCGGTACACCGCGGCCGGACCATCCACGACGGCTCCCTCCGTGCGCCGGCGCGTCTCCGGCGCGTCTCGACAACCGGACGCCATGCGCCGTTCGTCGTTCGGCCTACTTGTCCGGATATTCGACTATGAGTCGCATCACCGTGCGGCCATGAACTCGTCCGTAACACGGTCCGTCCGGTAAGAAAGACCTTTACACCCCTCATCCGGGGCTCAGGGCGCGTGTGCGGCGCGCCCCGCGCGTACGTATTTCCCCCCTGCCGGGGCGGGCCAACCGCCGGGCGCAGGGCGCGTACGCGGTGCCCGCCCACCCCTCCTCAACCAGGAGTGGCCACCCTCAAACGATGAAAGACTTAAGGGGTCAACACCATGGCAGCGGAGATCGTGAATCCTCGCAGCGACAGCAGCACCGACAGCACCACCGACGAGCCGTTCGACCCGGCCTTCGCCTTGCACCGCGG
This sequence comes from Streptomyces sp. NPDC056061, assembly GCF_042266885.1. Lineage (NCBI taxonomy): Bacteria > Bacillati > Actinomycetota > Actinomycetes > Kitasatosporales > Streptomycetaceae > Streptomyces > Streptomyces sp. NPDC056061. Next base: position 539,867 of record NZ_JBHJWQ010000001.1, read on the forward strand.
GGGAAAGATGGCCGTGCGGGCCACCGTTCCCGTCCGTGACAAGGACGACCTCTCCCTCGCGTACACGCCCGGCGTCGCCAAGGTGTGCAGCGCCATCGCCGAGAACCCCGAGCTGGTCCACGACTACACCTGGAAGTCCCAGGTCGTGGCCGTCGTGACGGACGGCACCGCGGTCCTCGGGCTCGGTGACATCGGTCCCGAGGCGTCCCTCCCCGTGATGGAGGGCAAGGCGATCCTCTTCAAGCAGTTCGGCGGCGTGGACGCGGTGCCGATCGCGCTCGCGACCACCGACGCGGACGAGATCGTCGAGACCGTGGTCCGGCTCGCGCCGTCGTTCGGCGGCGTGAACCTGGAGGACATCTCGGCGCCGCGCTGCTTCGAGATCGAGCGCAGGCTCCAGGAGCGCCTCGACATCCCGGTGTTCCACGACGACCAGCACGGCACCGCCGTCGTGACGCTCGCGGCCCTGCGCAACGCCGCGAAGCTGTCCGGCCGCAGCCTGGGAGATCTGCGCGCGGTCATCTCGGGCGCCGGCGCGGCCGGGGTCGCCATCGCCAAGTTCCTGCTGGAAGCGGGGCTCGGCGACGTCGCCGTGGCCGACCGCAAGGGCATCGTCAGCCGGGACCGCGAGGACCTGACGGACGTCAAGCGCGAGCTGGCCGAGCTGACCAACCGGGCCGGCGTCTCCGGCTCGCTGGAGACGGCGCTGGCCGGCGCCGACGTCTTCATCGGCGTCTCCGGCGGTACGGTGCCGGAGGCGGCCGTCGCGTCGATGGCGCCCGGCGCGTTCGTCTTCGCCATGGCCAACCCGAACCCCGAGGTCCACCCCGACATCGCGCACAAGTACGCGTCCGTCGTGGCGACCGGGCGGTCGGACTACCCGAACCAGATCAACAACGTGCTGGCCTTCCCCGGCATCTTCGCGGGCGCCCTCCAGGTGCGGGCCTCGCGGATCACCGAGGGCATGAAGATCGCCGCGGCGAACGCGCTGGCGGACGTCGTGGGCGACGAGCTCGCGGCCGACTACGTGATCCCGTCGCCGTTCGACGAGCGCGTGGCGCCCGCGGTGACAGCGGCCGTCGCCGCCGCGGCGCGCGCGGAGGGCGTCGCTCGGCGCTGAGGTCCGGGGGCGGGGTGCGAGCGGGGTGCCGGATGCGGGGTGCGTCTGGGGCGGGCCCGCTCGCCGCCCCGCCCCGTTCGCCCCGCCCCGTTCGCCCCGCCTCGTTCGCCCCGCCTCGTTCGCCCCGCCTCGTTCGCCCCGCCTCGTTCGCTCCGCTCCACTTGCCCTGCTCTGCCGGGTCCTGCCCGGGTCGCCCCGTCGGTCCTGCCCGACGGCACGCCCGCGCGCTTTCTCTGAACGCACGCCAGCGCGCCTTCTCTGAACGCACGCCCGCGCGCTCTCCCCGAACGCACGCCCGCGCGTTTTCCCTCGCGTGGTGCGCCTGCGCCCCGTGATGTGCCGTCCGGGCCATGCGTCCTTCTCCGAACGGCCGCACCCGCGCGGCGCGCGTCACACCGGCGACCGGTATCGCCGGCCCACCCACCGGCCTATCGTCGGTGCATGTTCGCCGCCTACGCATCCCGCATCGACCGCGACCGCCCCCTCACCGGCCTCGAACTGGGAGAACGCCCCGCCCCCGAGGTGCGCCCCGGCTGGACCACCGTCAACGTGAGGGCCGCGTCGCTCAACCACCACGATCTCTGGTCGCTCCGTGGTGTCGGCCTCACCGAGGACAGGCTGCCGATGATTCTCGGCTGCGACGCCGCCGGGACCGACGAGGACGGCAACGAGGTCGTCCTGCACTCCGTCATCGGCCAGAGCGGTCACGGCGTCGGCCCCGACGAGCCCCGCTCCATCCTCACCGAGCGCTACCAGGGCACCTTCGCCGAGCAGGTCACCGTCCCCAGCTGGAACGTGCTGCCCAAACCGAAGGAGCTCACCTTCGAACAGGCCGCCTGCCTGCCGACCGCCTGGCTCACCGCGTACCGGATGCTCTTCACCAACGCCGGGGTGCGGCCCGGCGACTCGGTCCTCGTCCAGGGCGCGGGCGGAGGCGTCGCCACCGCCGCGATCGTGCTCGGCAGGGCGGCCGGGTTGCGGATCCACGCCACCAGCCGGGACGAGGCGAGGCGGCAACGCGCCGTCGAACTCGGCGCGGTCGCGGCGTACGAGCCCGGCGCACGGCTGCCGGAGCGCGTCGACGCGGTCATCGAGACGGTCGGTGCCGCCACCTGGTCGCACTCGGTCAAGTCGCTGCGCCCCGGCGGCACGATCGTCATCTCCGGCGCGACCAGCGGCGACCGGCCCTCGCACGCCGAACTGACCCGGATCTTCTTCCTGGAGCTGAAGGTCGTCGGCTCGACCATGGGATCCAGGGACGAGCTGAAGGACCTGCTGTCGTTCTGCGCGACGACCGGGGTGCGCCCCGTCATCGACGAGGTCCTGCCGCTGGACCGGGCCCGCGAGGGCTTCGAACGGCTCGAATCGGGCGACCAGTTCGGAAAGATTGTGCTCACCTGCTCTTGAGGTGTGCGGGGTGAACTGCTCTGATCTGCGCCATGCGAATACGGCCGCGGATGCGAACGGGCAGCGCACTCACCTCGATCGTCATGTCGTTCGTGCTCGCGGCGGGGGCGTTCGCCCCCGCCGCCGACGCACGCCCCCTACCACCGGAGCGGTCCGGCATTCCCCGCCTCACCGACGACGCCGGACGCACGCTCACCCTGCGCGGCTGGAACGTCGAGGACAAGGCAAACAGCGGCGACCAGGCACTGACCGCCATCACCGAGCGGCACTTCCGCGACCTGCGCGCCAAGGGCTTCAACTTCGCCCGGCTGCTCATCTTCTGGGACGACCTGGAACCGCGCCGCGGCCACTACAGCACCGCGTACCTGCGCCGCATCGAACGCGTCCTGGACTGGGCGCGGAAGTACCGCATCCAGGTGCTCCTCGACGCACACCAGGACGTGTTCGGCCCGGCGTTCGGCCATCGCGGCATTCCAGCCTGGGCGACCCGGACCGACGGACTTCCCTTCACCCCGCACCCCGATGACTGGTTCGCGGAGTACTTCGAGCCCGCCGTCCAGCGCGCCTTCACCCATCTCTACGAGGACCCCGACCTCCGGCGCGCCCAGGCACGGATGTGGCGGGTCGTCGCCGAGCGCTTCGGGAGCCATCCCGCCGTCCTCGGCTACGACCTGATCAACGAGCCGATGGGGGAGATCGCCGAGGGCGAGGACCTGCCGACCGCGGCCCGCCGCATCGAGGCCCGTCAGCTCACTCCGATGTACAACCGGCTCGCCCGCGCGATCCGCTCGGTCGACCGCGCCAACTGGCTGTTCGTCGAACCCACCCCCGCCGTCGGCGAGGGCCTGCCCACCGGGCTGGGGGCGATCGCGGACCACCGGACCGTCTACGCCCCGCACTTCTACAACACCGCCATGGAGGCGGGGGCCGACTACGACCCGTCGGCCGGCTGGATCGAGTCGTACGAGGCCGCCGTCACCGCGTACCCGACGCGGTACCGCCTTCCGGTCGTCGTCGGCGAATGGGGCCCGCTCAACAACGCCCTGCCGATGATGGGCCGCTTCTACCGGGACGCGATGGCCTCGCTGAACCGCTACACCTCGGGCTGGGCGGGCTACGTGTGGTGCTACGGCGGGGGCTACTGCGCGCTGGACGAGAACGGTGCCTTCGCGGCCAACAAGGAACGGACCGCCACGCCGTACGCGCCCGCCGTCGCCGGAACGGTCCACTCCGACACGTACGACGACACCACGGGCGTCTACCGGCTCACCTATACGGCGGGCCGCCGCGGTGTCACGGAAATCTCCCTTCCGGCCACGGCCGGGCGGTGGCGCATCTCCGTGCACGGTCGCGCCGAGGTCCGCAGGAACGGGGGAGAGGTCCGGGTCCGGGCCCGTGCGGGGGCCCGGGTCACGGTCACGGCGGCCCCGGTGCGGCGGCACGCCTGAGCCGGTCCGCCGTATGGATGTCAACGTGGGTTGACGCATGCGTGAATGTCAACCTACATTGACGGCATGAGCGAAGCGACGGATCTCGCCGCACGCGCCGGTGATCACGACCCCCGGGTGGGGTTGCGGGCGGTCGCCGCATTGCGTCGGTTGCTGGAGCACCTCGAAGCCGTGCAGGTCGCACGCGCCCGCGCGAAGGGCTGGTCGTGGCAGGAGATCGCGGCCGAACTGGGCGTCAGTCGACAGGCCGTGCACAAGAAGTACGGGAGGCGTTGATGTTCGAACGATTCACGTCGGATGCCCGGTCGGTCGTGAGCGGTGCCGTGGTCCGTGCCGAACGGGCCGGTGCCGCGACGGTCACGGAGGAGCATCTGCTGCTCGCCCTGCTGGACCGGGAAGGTGGCCGGGCCGCCGCGGTCGCCGCCTCGGCGGGGCTCGTCGAGGGCCGGGCGGCGGTCGAGGCCGACCTTGCCGCAGCCCGCCGCCGCGGCGGCCTGACCCGCGCCGACACGGACGCGCTCGCCGACATCGGCATCGATGTCGACGCGATCGTCGCCCGCGTCGAGGAGGTCCACGGGGAGGGGGCGCTGGACCGGCCGGAGCGACGCGGAATGCGGCGCCGCCCGTTCAGCCGCGAGGCGAAGGACGTCCTGACGAGGTCCCTGCGGATCGCCGTGGGGCGCAGGGACCGCGCCATCGGCGACGAGCACATCCTGCTGGCGCTCACCGCCCGCCCCGGTGCGGTCGCCGACGTCCTCGCCGCCCACGGTACGACGTACGAGTCGGTGAGCAGGGCGCTGGACGGGGACGGCCATCGGGACGGCCACGGGGAGGGCCGGGGGTAGGGCAGGGAGGCAGGGAGGCAGGGGGCGCAGGAGAACGGGAGGGGAGGGGCCGGGTGAGGGATGGGGAGGGCCGGGGAGGGACGAGTGAAATCCGGTGGCCGGGTGGGCTGTTGTGCCCGTCGGCCCCCACTCGCCCCGCCGGCCCCCCACTCGACCTGCTGGCCCGCACTCGCCCTGACGGCCCGTCGGCCCGTCGCTCAGCCGCCCTGCCGGGCCCTCGCCCGGCCCTCCGGTCCGGCCTTCACTCGGCCTGTCGGCCCTTCGGCCTGTCGGCCCGTCGGCCCTTCGGCCCTTCGGCCCGTCGCTCGGAGGGGCGGCGGGCCGGGGGCTCACTCCTTCTCGTCGTTCTTCCCGCCCTTGTCGTCGCCCTGCCGCAACAGTGCGTCGATGTGGGCCGCCGCCGTCGACAGATGGCGGCGGGCCTCGGTCACCTGCTCCTCGGTGACGCCGTGGTCCCGCGCGGTGTCCCGGATGCCGTCGCGGAAGCGGTCCAGCAACCGGTCCAGGTCCCGGGCCGGGTCTCCGGTGCCGACGGTGTCACGGCCCCATTCCGGGTCGGCGTCGGCGGGTTCCGGCTTGATGTACGGGGCCCAACCGCCCGTCCTGGCGAAGTTGCCAAGTTGCCCGGTGATCTCGGCCAGGCCCTCCCGCACGCCCGAGGGCCAGTCGCCGCGCGCGAAGTGTTCCTGCACCTGGCGGGCGGCGTTCTGCATCTGCTCACGCGCCCTCTCCTGGGCCTCCTCGGCCTGGCGCCGGGCCTGCCGGGCGTCCTCGCGAGCGCGGCGGGACTCGTCCTTCGCCCGGCGCGCCTGCTCCTTCCACTCCTGCTTGGCCTTGCGCAGCTCCTCCTTCGCGGCCCGCCAGGCATCCTTGTCGCCGAATTCCGTGAAGTCGGCGAAGTCCGGGAAGGTGCCGAGGGGGGACTTCCGGCTCCCCGGGCGGTCGGTGGAACCGGCGGGAGGCTGCCGGGTCTCGTGCGCCGCGGCCCTCATCTCGCTGCGCAGCTTGCCGGCCGCGCCGCGCACGTCGTCCCGTATCTCGGCGGCGAGTTCGGAGACGGATTCCCTGATCTCCAGTTCCAGATCGGCGAGTTCACCGGTGCGCCCGGCCAACTCGGCGCGACCGGCGTCGGTGATCGAGTAGACCTTGCGGCCGCCCTCGGTGGCATGCGTGACGAGCCCCTCGGCCTCCAGCTTGGCCAGGCGCGGGTAGACCGTGCCGGCCGAGGGCGCGTACAGCCCGTGGAAGCGCTCCTCCAGGAGACGGATCACCTCGTAGCCGTGGCGCGGGGCCTCGTCGAGCAGTTTCAGCAGATAGAGGCGGAGGCGGCCGTGGGCGAATACGGGGGGCATGTCAGAGCACCTTTCCGGTCGGCTCGGCGTCGTACGCATCGTCCTCGGTCGCGGGACGGCGGAGCAGGGCGATCGAGCCCGACACGGTCGTCGCCCGCAGCTTTCCGGTTCCGGCGCCGAGGGTGCCGGAGATCTTCTTCGCGCCCCACTGGCCGCTCACCCGCAGATCGTCGAAGCCGTTGGACACGGCGCCGCTCGCGGTGTTCGCCTCGACCGTCGCGTCCGTCGGCTGCGGCAGCCGGATGGCGACCTCGCCGGACACGGTGGTCAGTCGGATGTCCGTCGGCTCCCCGGACGAGGTCGGCCCGAGGTCCAGCACCATGTTGCCGCTCACCGATTCCGCACGGATCGACGGTCCCGCGCCCTCGACGACCGTCAGATCGCCCGCGACCGTCTGGAAGCGCAGCTCGCCGGTGACCGACTGCGCCTCCACGCTGCCCGACATCGTCTCGGCCCGGACCGGTCCGGAGAGCCCGACGAGTGTGGTGTCACCGGTGGCGCCGCGTACGTCCGTGCGCCCGCGGATGCCGGACACCACGGCCCCGGCCCCGATCACGCCGACCGCCACGGCAGATCCGGCCGGTACGGCGAGGGAGACGACCGCCCTGCGGTTCCAGCCCTTGCGGTCGAACCATTCGAGCAGGCCGTTCCATTGCAGGCCCTCGTACGTCACCGTGAGGACACCGGCCTCATGGGTCACGATCAGCGGCGGGCCCTCGATCTCGGAGACCTCCAGGCGGGCGGTCGGCTCGTCGGTGCCGACGATGTTGACTGCGCCCCCGACGATGCGCACGTCGAGCGACGTCACGGGGGCGTCGAAGGTGAGCTTTCGGGGCTCGGCGATGGCCCACGTCGACACAGGCATGGATCTGGCCTCCAGGGGAACGCGGAATGACGCAACATATCGCGTCTCTTCCATGACACGATATATCGTGGGAGGGTGAAGTCAAGGGAGGGCGCGTGGGAACGACGCCCGGGGCCGCGCCACGGCCCCGGAATCCGGCCCTCGGCGGGCCCTCGGAACGGGTTACGGGTAACGGGCCCTCGATATGGGCGGGTTGATGTTGCGGCGGCCCCACGAAGAAGCGCGTACGCCGTTCTCGTACGCCGTTCTCCTACGCCGGAAGACACGGAACGGCCCAGGCTCTGGCGGCCGAGGAACCGGCGCAGCACCCGCAGGGCGCCGAGACGGTCTGCGCACATCATGAGAACGATCGGAAACGCCCTGGGCGCGGATGGAGCGGCTGATACCGCCGGCCATGCCGACTCGTTCGACGGTTCAGGCGCTCGCGCTCGCCGCTCGAAGCGGAACCGTGAGTGGGATCGCCGAATCCGCGGCCTCGAAATCCGGTACGGACCGAGCGATGTGCCGGTGGTCGAGGCCCGCACGGAAGGCGCGGAACGCACCGGTGGCCAGGGCGAGATGGGAAGGACGGCCGCGTTGTGCGACAACCCCGGCCGTGCGCATGAGGGCGAGAGCGAGTGGAGGCCGCGTCATATCCGACCGCAGCCCTGCCGACGGCAGCGCGGTCTGCTTCGGTCGACCACGGTGGAGGAGCGGCGTACGGGTTCCGTCGGCCGCAGGACGTCGCGGTTCCATGCTCGGTGGGGCCGGGTGCGGCCCTGTCGTACGGGCTCCGTTTCCGGTGCGTCCTGAAGGGATCCCGTGGCATCGCGGCGCGTGACGGCGCAGCGTTCGACGGCACGGTGGGCACGAGACGCACTCGCCGGGCCGCGGGGACGCACTCGCGCCGGGCGCGAGGACGTCAGTCGTCCTCGTCCTCGTCGTCGAGGCGGGCCAGCCAGGTGGCGAGGCGCTCGACCGGCACCTCGAAGTCGGGATTGAGGTCGACGAACGTGCGCAGCTGCTCGGCGAGCCACTCGAAGGTGACTTCCTCCTCGCCGCGCCGCTTCTCCAACTCCTCGATACCGCGGTCGGTGAAATACATGCGGCAAGCCTAATGCCTGGTGACGGCCGTGCGGCGGCCGGGAGGGCACTGCCGCAGCGGCCCGCGGAACCGCGACCCGGCCGGGCCCCGGCTCCGGAGTCCGCCCGGCAGCCCGCCCCGGAGTCCGCCCCGCGGTTCGCTGCGGACGCCGTTCCGACCGGTCCGGCCGCGGTTCGCGCACGGACCGGGGCCCGGTCCCGCGAGCGAGTCGCGGGACCGGGCCCCGGTGTGCGTACGGTGTCCGATCAGGCGTCGAAGACCTCGGCGACCAGCTGGGCCTGCTCGGCCTGGTGGCGCTTGGCCGAACCGACCGCCGGGGACGAGCTGTGCGGCCGCGAGATGCGGCGCAGGCGCTCGCCGTGCGGGACGTCGGCGCCGACGGCCAGGTCCAGGTGGTCGATCAGGTTCAGGGCGATGAACGGCCAGGCGCCCTGGTTGGCCGGCTCCTCCTGGGCCCACAGGTACTTCTCGGCGTTCGGGTACTTGGCGATCTCGGCCTGGAGCTCGGCACCCGGCAGCGGGTACAGGCGCTCCAGACGGATGATCGCCGTGTCAGTGACACCGCGCTTGACCCGCTCGGCCTCCAGGTCGTAGTAGACCTTGCCGGCGCAGAAGACGACCTTGCGGACGTCGTTCGCGTTCACCGATTCGTCGCCGATCACCGGGCGGAAGCCGCCGGTGGTGAACTCCTCCGCCTTCGACGCCGCCGCCTTGAGGCGGAGCATCGACTTCGGCGTGAAGACGACGAGCGGCTTGTGGTGCGGGTTATGCACCTGCCACCGCAGGAGGTGGAAGTAGTTCGACGGCAGCGTCGGCATGGCGACCGTCATGTTGTTCTGCGCGCACAGCTGGAGGAAGCGCTCCGGGCGGGCGGACGAGTGGTCCGGGCCCTGGCCCTCGTAGCCGTGCGGCAGCAGCAGCGTGACGCCGGAGGTCTGGCCCCACTTCTGCTCGGCCGAGGAGATGAACTCGTCGACGACGGTCTGCGCGCCGTTGACGAAGTCACCGAACTGGGCCTCCCAGACGACCAGCGCGTCCGGGCGGGCCAGCGAGTAGCCGTACTCGAAGCCCATCGCCGCGTACTCGCTGAGCAGCGAGTCGTAGACGTTGTAACGGGCCTGGTCGTCGGTGAGGTAGAGCAGCGGGGTGTAGTCCTCGCCGGTCACCTGGTCGACGAGGACCGCGTGGCGCTGGCCGAAGGTGCCGCGGCGGGTGTCCTGGCCGGCGAGCCGGACCGGGGTGCCCTCCATCAGCAGCGAACCGATGGCCAGGGTCTCGCCCATGCCCCAGTCGATCGTGCCGTTCTCCACCGAGGCCGCGCGGCGCTGCATCTGCGGCATCAGGCGGGGGTGGACGGTGATCCGCTCGGGGATGTTGACCTGGGACTCCGCGATGACCTTCACGACCTCCTGGGAGACCGCGGTGTTCACGGCGACCGGGAACTCGGCCTGGACCTCAGGGGCGTGCGCCGGGGCCGGCAGCGAGGTGGCTTCGCGGACCTCCGCGAAGACCTTCTCCAGCTGGCCCTGGAAGTCCTGGAGCGCCTGCTCGGCCTCTTCCAGGGTGATGTCGCCGCGACCGATGAGGGACTCGGTGTAGAGCTTGCGCACCGAGCGCTTCTTGTCGATCAGCGTGTACATCTGCGGGTTGGTGAACTCCGGGTTGTCGCCCTCGTTGTGACCGCGGCGGCGGTAGCAGATGAGGTCGATCACGACGTCCTTGTTGAACGCCTGCCGGAACTCGAAGGCCAGCCGGGCGACCCGGACGACGGCCTCCGGGTCGTCGCCGTTCACGTGGATGATCGGCGCCTCGATCATGCGCGCCACGTCGGTGGCGTACATCGAGGAGCGCGAGGACTCCGGGGCGGCGGTGAAGCCGACCTGGTTGTTGATCACCACGTGCACGGTGCCGCCGGTGCGGTAGCCGCGCAGCTGCGACATGTTGAGCGTCTCGGCGACGACGCCCTGGCCCGCGAAGGCCGCGTCGCCGTGGAGCGCGATGGGCAGGACCGTGAAGTCCGTGCCGCCCTTGTTGATGATGTCCTGCTTGGCGCGGGCGATGCCCTCCAGGACCGGGTCGACCGCCTCCAGGTGCGAGGGGTTGGCGGCCAGCGAGACCTTGATCTGCTCGCCGTCCAGACCGGTGAAGGTGCCCTCGGCGCCGAGGTGGTACTTCACGTCGCCGGAGCCGTGCATCGACCGGGGGTCGAGGTTGCCCTCGAACTCGCGGAAGATCTGCGCGTACGACTTGCCGACGATGTTCGCCAGCACGTTGAGCCGGCCGCGGTGGGCCATGCCGATGACGACCTCGTCGAGGCGGGCCTCGGCGGCGGAGTCGATGACCGCGTCGAGCAGCGGGATGACGGACTCGCCGCCCTCCAGCGAGAACCGCTTCTGGCCGACGTACTTGGTCTGCAGGAACGTCTCGAACGCCTCGGCGGCGTTCAGCCGGCGCAGGATGCGCAGCTGCTCCTCGCGCTCCGGCTGCGGGGTGCGGGTGCGCTCCACACGGTCCTGGATCCACTTGCGCTGCTTCGGGTCCTGGATGTGCATGAACTCGATGCCGGTGGTGCGGCAGTACGACTCGCGCAGCACACCGAGGATGTCGCGGAGCTTCATCATCGACTTGCCGGCGAAGCCGCCGACCGCGAAGTCCCGCTCCAGGTCCCACAGGGTGAGGCCGTGCTCGGTGATGTCCAGGTCGGGGTGCTTGCGCTGGCGGTACTCCAGCGGGTCGGTGTCGGCCATGACGTGGCCGCGGACCCGGTAGGAGTGGATCAGCTCGAAGACCCGCGCGGCCTTGGTCACGTCGTTGTCGTGCGAGGCGTCGATGTCCGTGAGCCAGCGGACCGGCTCGTACGGGATGCGCAGCGCCTTGAAGATCTCGTCGTAGAACTCGTTCTCGCCGAGCAGCAGCTGGGAGACGATCCGCAGGAACTCGCCGGACGCGGCGCCCTGGATGACCCGGTGGTCGTACGTCGAGGTCAGCGTCATGACCTTGGAGATGCCCAGCTTGTTCAGGGTGTCCTGGGAGGTGCCCTGGAACTCGGCCGGGTAGTCCATCGCGCCGACACCCATGATGAGGCCCTGTCCGGGCATCAGGCGGGGCACCGAGTGGACGGTGCCGATGCCGCCGGGGTTGGTCAGCGAGACGGTGACGCCCGTGAAGTCGTCCATCGTCAGCTTGTTGCTGCGCGCGCGGCGGACGATGTCCTCGTACGCCTGCCAGAACTCGAAGAAGTTGAGCGTCTCGGCCTTCTTGATGCCCGCGACGACCAGTTGGCGGTCGCCGTTGGGCTTCACCAGGTCGATGGCCAGACCGAAGTTGACGTGCTCCGGCTTGACCAGGGTCGGCTTGCCGTCCTTCACCGCGAAGGAGTGGTTCATCGACGGCATGGCCTTGAGGGCCTGCACCATCGCGTAGCCGATGAGGTGGGTGAAGGAGATCTTCCCGCCCCGGGCGCGCTTGAGGTGGTTGTTGATGACGATGCGGTTGTCGAACAGCAGCTTCACCGGGACGGCGCGGACGGACGTGGCCGTCGGCAGCTCCAGCGAGGCGTTCATGTTCTTCGCGACGGCGGCCGACGGGCCGCGCAGCGTCACGTACTCAGGGCCCTCCGCCGACTCGGTGGCCGGGGCAGCCTTCGCCGGGGCCTTCGCGGCGGGGGCCGGGGCGGCCTTCGCCGGGGCTGCCGGGGCTGCCGGGGCGGCCTGTGCGGGCGCCGGGGCGGGTGCGGCGGGCGCGGCGGGGGCCTTCGCGGCCGGTGCCGGAGCCTGCGCCGGGGTGGCCTGCGGCGCGGTGGCGGTCGGGGCCGCGGCGCCGGGAACGGGCTTGTCCGCCGTGCCGGACGCACCCGGCTTGTAGTCGGCGAAGAAGTCCCACCAGGCACGATCGACCGAATTGGGATCCTGGAGGTACTGCTGGTAGATCTCGTCGACGAGCCACTCGTTGGGGCCGAAGGCGGCAGCCGGGTCGGAGCCCGGGCCGGCTTGGTCGGTCGAGATGCTCGAGTTACTGGGGGACTGAGACGACACGGCGGCAACCGCCCTCTTCCGCTTCACAAGGTGATGGACAGCGGAAATCAAGGCTACGCCTCCCCGGCCGTTCCCCGCAGGCCGGGCCGCCCATCGTCGCGCAAGTCACATGGAAAGGCGGGTTTCGGCGGTGGAATTGGCGGGAAACAAGCCTGGTTCCGCTCCTTCGCGGCAACGCCCGGCAAGGGCTACGGCCTCCTGGGCCGTACCCCTGGAAGAGAACGCGCAGAAGGCGCTCTTCCGGTTCGAACCATACGTCAACCGCGCGGTCGAGAGATCCCCGGAAGAGTGACTCGAATGCGGCAGCCGCGATCGGATTCGGCCACGCCGATCCGGCCGCCGTGCAGATCCACCGCCCAGCGGGCGATCGCCAGGCCGAGCCCCGTACCGCCGTCGCTGCCGGGCCCGTGCGGCGAGGGGACCTCGCCGCGGTTGAAGCGCTCGAAGACCCGGTGCCGCTCCGACTCCGGAATGCCGGGCCCCTCGTCCAGCACCTCCAGGGCCAGCGACTCCGGCCCCTCGCCGCGCCGCGCCAGCACCTGCACCCGGCCGTGCGGCGGGCTGTGCTTGACAGCGTTGTCGATCAGATTGGCCACGACCTGGTGCAGCCGTTCGGTGTCCGCGTACGCGGTCAGCTCCGGCGGCGACACGTCCAGGGCCAGGTGCACGTCCTTGCGGCTGTGGTTCCCGGAGCCGGAGGCCAGCCGGCGGTGCGAGGCGGCGAGATTCGCCTCCTTCAGCACTCCCGACAGATACGGCCACACCTCGAAACGGCCGGCCTTCAGCGTGACCACACCGCTGTCCAGGCGCGACAGGTCCAGCAGCGTCTCCACCAGTCGGCCGAGCCGCTCCGTCTGCTTCAGCGCCGTGCGCATCGTTTCCGGATCGGCCGAGGACACCCCGTCCACGACGTTCTCCAGCACGGCTCTCAGCGCCGCGATGGGGGTGCGCAGCTCGTGCGAGACATTGGCCACCAGTTCCTTGCGGTGCCGGTCCACCGCCTCCAGGTCGTCCGCCATGCGATTGATGGTCTGCGCCAGGTCGCCGAGCTCGTCGCGCCGGTCGGCGCCGCTCACCCGCCTGGTGTAGTCGCCGTGCGAGATCGACCGGGCCACGGTCGTCATCTCGTCCAGCGGCGCCGTCAGACCGTGTGCCACGAACTGGGTGATCAGCAGGGTCGCGATCACCGAGAACACGGTGATGAACCGCAGCTCGGTCCTGGTGCGCAGGGCCACCATCAGCAGCCCGGTGGTGATGAAGACCGAGATCACCACGAGTGCGCCCAGCTTGGCCTTGACCGAGAAGGGGCGCAGTCCGGAGCCGGGCCGGGTCATGTCGCCGAGGTCTCCAGGGCGTAGCCGACGCCGTGCACGGTACGGATCCGCTCCGCGCCGATCTTCCGGCGCAGCGCCTTGATGTGGCTGTCGACGGTACGGGTGCCGGAGGCGTCCGCCCAGTCCCAGACCTCCGCGAGCAACTGCTCGCGGGAGAGCACCGCGCGCGGGGTGTTGGCGAGACAGACCAGCAGGTCGAACTCGGTCGGTGTGAGGTGGACGTCCTCGGCGCGCACCCGGACCCGGCGCTGAGCGTGGTCGATCTCCAGCTCGCCCAGGCGCAGGATGCCGCTGCGCGGCGTGACCGCGGCCAGCGCCGCCCGCTCGACCCGGCGCAGCAGGACGTGCACCCGGGCCGCGAGTTCGCGCATGGAGAACGGCTTGGTCATGTAGTCGTCGGCGCCGACGCCGAGACCGACCAGCATGTCCGTCTCGTCGTCCCTCGCGGTCAGCATCAGCACCGGCACGGGCCGCTGGGCCTGCACCCGGCGGCAGACCTCCAGGCCGTCGAAGCCCGGAAGCATGATGTCGAGCACCATCAGATCCGGCTGCCACGCCTCGGCCGCGTCCACCGCCGCGGGCCCGTCGAGTGCGGTCTGCACCAGAAAGCCCTCGGCCCGCAGTCGGGCGGAAATGGCATCGACGATCGTGGCGTCGTCCTCGACCACCAGCACCCGGCGCTGCGCGCCCGGGGTGGCCGCGACGTTGTTGTGGGTGGTGTGTGTCTGTTCCATCGCCCCGCCCCTGCCCGTCCTCGCGGGGGCGGTTCCCCCGGGACGTACGGTCTTCGCTCGTGGATGTCGTGGGTGATCCCGTCACCCGTTCAGCAGCGTAAAGGCAGTTCACTGCTCTCGGCTACGCAGGGTGTAACGGCCGGGGCTCGCCGAAGTGGCGGAGTGTCGGCCTTGTGGCACTTGGCCCCCGGTCGTCCGGGGCAAAGGGGAACGAACGGCGAAGGGAATCAGACCATCCGGATTGCGAGATGCACCACGTCGGGAACACCTCGGGCAACGCCGACCTCTTCCGTCCTTACTCCACTGAATCCGGCATTCCGCAATGCTCGTTCGAAGTCGGTGGAGGGCTGGGCGGACCAGACCGCGAGGACGCCGCCCGGGGTCAGCCGCTCCCGGCAGGCCGCCAGACCGTCGGGTGCGTACAGATTCGTGTTGTCCTCGGTGACCGTCCAGTCCGGTCCGTTGTCGATGTCCAGACACAGAGCGTCGTAACGGTCCGTAGTCGTTCGCAGGTACGAGACGAGGTCCGTGGTGAGGATCGACGTACGGGGATCGGCGAGCGCCGCGCCGGAGATCCGGTCCAGCGGTCCCCGCAGATGCCACTCCACGATCGCCTGCTCGCGTTCGACGACGACGATCCGCCCCCACCGCGGCTCGGCGGCGGCCCGGACGAGCGAGAAGCCGACCCCGAGCCCCCCGACGAGCACCGCCGGGGCCGGCCGGTCGGCGGGCAGTGCGGCCAGGGCGGCGTCGACGAGCAGCCGCTCGGACCGGCCGTCGGAGGTGTCCATGAGGAAGCAGCCGTTGGCGATGATCTCGAAGTCGTCCCCCCGCTCCCGCAGCACCACCTCGCCGTACGGGCCGTCGCGGCGGTCGAGGGTGACGGGGGCGGGGGAGTCGGTTCCGGGGCGGTCGGGCATGGCGCGGATCTCCGGTGGCTGTCGGACGGGGTCCCCGCCATCCTGGCCGGTCGACGGGGCAATCGGCCAGCCGGTTACGGACAGGGGGCCGACGCGGCGCGCGGCGCGTTCCGGCGGTCCCCGGCGCGGGCCGGTGGCCGGTGGGTCGGAGGCTGCGTGGGGGCGGCGGGTCGGAGGAGGTGTCACGGACGGCCGTGCGCACGTGTCCGCCTGATCGCTCACAGCGAACATGCCCGGGGAACAATGGGCGGCTCAGGAGCATTGAGTCTGCATAGCTCAACTTGACTGCCGAAGGGGAGATCATGGCTACTGAGTCCAATGCGGTCACTCCGCTCGCCCTGCCCGTGCTGCCGCTCGACGACGAGGTCGTGCTGCCCGGGATGGTGGTGCCCCTGGACCTGTCCGACACCGAGGTGCGCGCCGCCGTGGAGGCCGCGCAGGCCGCGGCCCGCGAGGGCGGCGGCAAGCCCGAGGTGCTGCTCGTGCCGCGGATCGACGGGACCTACACCGGCACCGGCGTCATCGGCACCGTCGAGCAGGTCGGGCGGCTGTCGGACGGAGATCCGGGCGCGCTCATCCGCGGCCGGGGCCGGGTGCGGATCGGGGCCGGGACCGGCGGACCGGGCGGTGCGCTCTGGGTGGAGGGGACCCGGGTCGACGCGGTCGTGCCCGCCCCGCTTCCCGGTGCCGCCGCCGAGCTGGTCAAGGAGTACAAGGCGCTCGCCACCAGCTGGCTGAAGAAGCGCGGGGCCTGGCAGGTCGTGGACCGGGTCCAGCAGATCGAGGACATCTCCGCGCTCGCCGACAACTCCGGCTACTCGCCCTTCCTCACCACCGCGCAGAAGGTGCAGCTCCTGGAGACCACGGATCCGGTCGCCCGGCTGAAGCTCGCCATCCAGTGGCTCGGCGAGCACCTCGCCGAGCAGGACGTCGCCGAGTCCATCGCCAAGGACGTCCAGGAGGGCGTCGACAAGCAGCAGCGCGAATTCCTGCTGCGGCGCCAGCTCGACGCCGTGCGCAAGGAGCTCGCCGAGCTCAACGGCGACCCGGAGGACGAGTCCGACGACTACCGGGCGCGCGTCGAGGCCGCCGACCTCCCCGAGCACGTCCGCGAGGCGGCGCTCAAGGAGGTCGACAAGCTGGAGCGCGCCTCCGACCAGAGCCCCGAGGGCTCCTGGATCAGGACCTGGCTCGACACCGTTCTCGAACTGCCGTGGAACGAACGCACCGAGGACGCCTACGACATCCGCGGCGCCCAGGAGATCCTGGACGCCGAGCACGCGGGGCTGCAGGACGTGAAGGAGCGGATCACCGAGTACCTCGCCGTGCGCAAGCGGCGCTCCGACCGCGGCCTCGGCGTCGTCGGCGGCAGGCGCGGCGGCGCCGTGCTGGCGCTGGTCGGGCCGCCGGGCGTCGGCAAGACCTCGCTCGGCGAGAGCGTGGCACACGCCATGGGCCGCGAGTTCGTCCGCGTCGCGCTCGGCGGCGTGCGCGACGAGGCGGAGATCCGGGGCCACCGGCGCACCTACGTCGGCGCCCTGCCGGGCCGCATCGTCCGCGCCATCAAGGAGGCAGGCTCGATGAACCCGGTCGTCCTGCTCGACGAGATCGACAAGGTCGGCTCCGACTTCCGGGGCGACCCGGCGGCGGCCCTGCTCGAAGTCCTCGACCCGGCGCAGAACCACACCTTCCGCGACCACTACCTGGAGGTGGAGCTCGACCTCAGCGATGTCGTCTTCCTGGCCACCGCCAATGTGCTCGAAGCGATCCCGGAGGCCCTGCTCGACCGCATGGAGCTGGTCCGGCTCGACGGCTATACCGAGGACGAGAAGGTCGTCATCGCCCGCGACCACCTGGTCCCGCGCCAGCTGGAACGGGCGGGTCTGGTGGCGGACGAGGTGACGCTCGACGAGTCCGCGCTGCGCAGGCTGGCCGGCGAGTACACCCGCGAGGCGGGCGTACGGAACCTGGAGCGGGCCGTCGCCCGGCTGCTCCGCAAGGTCGCCGCCCAGCACGAACTCGGCGACCGGGAGCTGCCGTTCACGGTCACCGAGGGCGAGCTGCGCGCGTTGATCGGACGGCCGCACCACGTCCCCGAGTCCGCCCAGGACCCGGCCGAGCGCCGCACCTCGGTGCCGGGCGTGGCCACCGGACTCGCGGTGACGGGCGCCGGCGGGGACGTGCTGTTCGTGGAGGCGTCGCTGGCCGACCCGGAGACCGGGGCCTCCGGCCTGACCCTCACCGGTCAGCTCGGCGACGTGATGAAGGAGTCCGCGCAGATCGCGCTGAGCTTCCTGCGGTCGCACGGCGCGGAACTGGAGCTGCCGGTCGCGGACCTCAGGGACCGCGGGGTGCACATCCACTTCCCGGCGGGCGCCGTTCCCAAGGACGGTCCGAGCGCGGGCATCACGATGACGACGGCACTGGCCTCGCTGCTCTCCGGTCGGCTGGTCCGTACGGACGTGGCGATGACCGGTGAGGTCTCGCTGACCGGGCGGGTGCTGCCGATCGGCGGCCTGAAGCAGAAGCTGCTGGCCGCGCACCGGGCCGGGATCACCACCGTGGTGATCCCCAAGCGGAACGAGGCCGATCTGGACGACGTCCCGGCCGAGGTGCTGGACACCCTGGACGTCCACCCGGTCACGGACGTCCGCCAGGTGCTGGAGATCGCCCTGACCCCGGCCTCCGCCGGTCGGCCCGAGGAGAGGATCCCGGCCGCGGCGTAGGGTGCTTCGCCCGGACCGGGCGGGACCGAGCCGAATCGGACCTGTCCGGGTCACGGTGGTTCGGGTCGAATCGGACCTTTCCGGACCTGCCCGGACCCGGCCGGGTCGCGGTGGTCGGGCGGGATCGAACGTGCCTGCGGGCCCGGCGCGTCGGCGCCGGGCCCGCAGGCCGCGGCGATCAGGGGTGGTAGACGGTGCCCGGGACGGGCTCGGCGGGGGCCATCAGCTGCGGGACGGTGACGAAGGTGTAGCCCTGCTTCTTCAACGCGTCGATGATGCCCGGCACCGCGGGGACCGTCCCCTTGTAGATGTCGTGCAGCAGGATGATGCCGTCCTTGCTCGCCTGGTCCAGGATGCGCTTCTCGATGAGCGCCGAGTCGGTCGTGGAGTAGTCCTTCGCGGTGGCGCTCCACAGCACCTCCGAAAGTCCCAGGTCCTTGCTGATCTGCGAGACGGTGTCGTCGGTGCGGCCCTGCGGCGGGCGCATCAGGCGCGGCTTCCTGCCGGTTATCTCCGCTATCGCGTTCTGGGTCTTCTCCAGCTCGGCCCGTATCTCGGCAGGCTTTTGGTCCGTGAGGATCGCGTGCGTCCAGGTGTGGTTGGCCACCTCGTGGCCCTCCTCGGCGATCCTGCGCACGGTGTCCGGGTACTTCTTGACGTGGTTCTTGCCCAGCAGGAAGAAGGTCGCGTGCACCTTCTTCTCCTTGAGGACGTCCAGCAGGTGCGGGGTGTCCTCGCCCGGACCCGCGTCGAAGGTCAGCGCTATGCACTTCGCCTTGCGGCAGTCCACCGGGCCGAAGGAGCCCTTGGCGTCGGAGCCCGCGTCGGCCCGCGCCGCGGCCGGCGCGGTGGTGTCCGAGGAGCAGCCGGCCAGCGTCAGGGTGAGTGCCGTCACAAGCGCGGCGGCCAACCCCGTACCGATCGGCTTCGTCTTCAAGGACACGGCGGATCACTCCTCCACTGCTGGGCCGAGCACACGATGTGCGGCAGAAGCGGACTATACACATGGTGTATAGATGGGACCGAAGGCGGGGTGGCGACATCGAACGAGGGCGTGAAGTGCCTGGTGCGGGCTCGAAAACGGGCCGAGCCCCGGGCGACGGGTGGGTCGCCGGGGGCTCGGCCGTGTCGAGCGGTGGAACGTGTGGAGCGATGGGACGTGCGGCGGACGCGGTGGGCCGGCTCAGCCGTTCGCGAGGGCCTGCAGGCGGTCGTAGGCGCCGTTGAAGCGACTGTGGTCGCCCACGTACGGACCGGACTCGGTGTACTGCCACATCGTGTAGAAGCCCCAGCCGGCCGGGAGTTCGCCGACGGCGCCGGCGTAGCGGGCCACCCACAGCGGGTTGGTGGCGCCGAAGCTCGCGTTGTTGCCGGTGCAGTCCTTCCACCAGCTGGTCGCGGTGTAGATGACCGCGTCGCGGCCGGTGCGCGCCTTGTAGGTGTTCACGAAGTCGCGGATCCAGTTGACCATGGCCGCCTGGCTCAGGCCGTAGCACTGGGCGCCGTACGGGTTCCACTCGATGTCGAGCGCGCCCGGCAGCGTCTTGCCGTCCCTGGACCAGCCGCCGCCGTGGTCCACGAAGTAGTTGGCCTGGGCGGCGCCGCTCGTGGTGTTCGGTGTGGCGAAGTGGTACGAGCCGCGGATCATGCCCACGTTGTACGAACCGTTGTACTGCTGCGCGAAGTAGGGGTTCGTGTAGTAGGTGCCCTCGGTGGCCTTGACGTAGGACCACTTCACGCCGCTGCCCCAGAGCGTCGGCCAGTCGACGTTGCCCTGATAGCCGGCGACGTCCACGCCCTCGGTCTGGACGGCGCGGGTGTCGCGCGGCAGCCCGCCCTGGCCGTCGTGGGCGGCGACGCCCATGCCCATCGTGGCCGTGCCGCGGGCCGGCTTCTTGGCCGCGGCGGCGTCGTGGGCGTCCGAGGCGCTCGCCGCTCCGGGCAGGGCCAGGAGGAGGGAGAGGGCTGCGAGCAGGGTTCCGGCCGCGGCGAAGCGCGAGCGGCGGGGTGTTCCGGATGCGGATCTGAGCACCGGCATGTGAATGCCTCCGAAGCGTTGGTGGGGGGACGCGCTGATCCCAGGGGGAGCCGGGCGCACCCCCTGTCGACATGCAATGGTGTGAACATGCCAGGCGTGACGCTACGCACGTAGACCCGTGCTGCGGAAGAGGGGCGGGGGGCCGTCACTGGTCTATGCCTGCGAAATACTGGTGGAGCTGCGGCGATGACCGGCGGCGGAAGAAACTTTCAGCGACAGGAAAGCTCGTGAGGGGTGTTGACGTGCACGGGAGCGAAAGCGGTGGTGAACGCGGCGCGACCGGTGGAAGTGGTGTGGACCACGCATTCCTCGCTCTGGAACGGGAGTTGGCCGTCTTCCTGCGCCGGGCGCGCGCCAACTCCGGCGAGATGGCGCGCGAGGTCCACCCCGAACTCGAAGCCGCCGCATACGGTCTCCTCGTACGGCTGGAATCGGCCGGGCGGCAGCGTGCCACCGATCTGGCGGCCTACTTCGGCGTCGGCAAGGCGACCATGAGCCGTCAACTTCGTGCCCTGGAAGGGCTCGGACTGGTGGCGCGCGAGCCCGATCCGGCCGACGGGCGGGCCTTCCTGGTCCACCTCACCGACGAGGGGCTGGCCCGCTACCGCAGCGTCCGCGACGCCCGCCGCGACCGCTACGTGCGCAAGCTCGCCGACTGGGACCGTGCCGAGGTGGCCGAACTTGCCCGTCTGCTTCAGCACTTGAACGCCCGCGCCGAGGACTGAGGGCTGTCCCGGGGGGGGGTGGGGGGGGGGGCGGCGGGGGGGGGGGGGGCGGCTACGGAAGGGACGGAGCAGCCCGCCCGCGAGGTGCCGGGGCGGGGCGGCCCCCGCGG